>NZ_CP035485.1:1251391-1877087 GCF_006740705.1 Salicibibacter halophilus
TTTGGTTGCCGCTAAACATACCCATCTTTATAAAACCTCCAAAAAACATGTTTTTTACGATCATTAGGGTGCTACAAAACCTAATCTTTATTCTTCTTACCTCTTCTCGCAGCATCCGTTTCTGTTCCAAACTCGGTTTGCAGGTTCCTATCCGATGTGTTCTGTCTGTTATTATCGGCAGTTGTTTCCGGGTTGTTCAGGACTGTGTTTCGGACATACATATGGAAGAAAATTTCTCCGATGGCAATAATAACAGCTGAAAAAAACGCAGCCGACCCGAAATTTGCTGTCGGTTCGAATATAGCGGCAAGCGCCCAGACCCCTGCGAATACGAGGCCAAAGTCTGCTATTGTCGCTACCACATTTCCGAATTGCGGCAAGATCCACAAGTCGCCAATGAGGTATGCTACGCCAGTCATTATAATACTTATCAAGAAAATATTCCCAAATCCAACGTTGAAAAACCCGCCTAAAATTAGCCACAATACAGCTGTGATCATAACAAACTTAATAATCAACGCGACGACATGGTTCATTTATTCACCTCCCATCTAATCGCTCGCCTCTTTAATTTGACTTATTTTTGATGATTTATTCATGGGTGAACAAGAGGAATAAAGATCCTTTTTCCGTGAGAATATAACATCTAATCCTGAAGGAAGGATTGATTGTCGTGACTCACAGAACATATCCCAACTATAATCTATGGTCAGGAATTTTATTTGGGATTGGCATGATGGCGTTTATCGATGAAGCCTTATTTCATCTCCTTCTTCAATGGCATCATTTTTATGATCGATCTACGACTGAAATAGGGTTAATGTCAGAAGGGCTGTTGCATGCATTCAGCTGGTTTGCGACAATCGCTTCCTTATTTATGCTTGCCGGTATCAAAAAAAGAAACGGCTTCTGGCTGAAAAGATGGGGAGGAGGCGTGCTGCTCGGCGCCGGTATATTTCAATTTTATGATGGCATCGTGCAGCACAAGTTGATGAGGATTCACCAGGTACGTTATGTGGATAATCTTATTGTGTACGATTTGGTTTGGATTTTAGCTGCTGTTCTTATGATTGTTGGAGGTGCTTTTCTTATTAAACGCACAAAACAGTCCGGTCTGAAAGGATCCTTATAGGATGGTTATATTTTCAGCTGTTTCAGCGGTCATCGTTTACACTTGGATCGGAATTCGAACGAGTCAAAAAAAGCGTCTGCGCAAATGGCCTTATAATCGATATGGATGTTGGGCGCTTGGTGTCGTTTCAATGTTTTTAGCATTTACACTCCAAATGCATGGACATTCCGATTTTACCATGCATATGGTTGTACATTTGCTGCTTGGTATGTTGGCTCCATTACTCTTCGTATTGGCTGCGCCAGTGACCTTGCTTCTTCGCTTTTTACCTGTAACATTGGCCCGCATTGCAACAAAATTTTTCAAATTGCGTCCAGTACAGTTTCTCACCCACCCAGTCGTTGCTGCTATTGTGAATTTCGGAGGGCTTTGGATTTTGTATCGAACAAGCCTTTTTGAATGGATGCATATGTCGACGCCTCTCAGTATATTGATCCATATCCATGTATTCGTAGCAGGTTTTGTGTTCACTTCAGCAATGCTCTATATAGACCCCGTCCCCCATCGGTCCAGTTTCCAGCTGCGAGCGATGGTTATGGTGTTTGGATTTACTGTACATGCTGTGCTGGCAAAGCTCATTTATGCAGAATCACTTTCGGGCGTGGCAGCTGCCGATGCAAGAAAAGGGGCAATTTTGATGTACTACGGCGGCGATATTGTCGATGCGTTGCTGATCAGCGTGTTTTGCTTATTTTGGTATCGCAATTCTGTTTTTAGTAAAGAGAAAATTCCATCAGAGGGGGTGCGTGAATGATCCCGCTACTGATGTTCAAGTGCTAATTTCATTTTATATCATTCATACATTGTGTTTCTATGCATTTGACAACCTTCGCTTTTCATAAGCTATTAATATACCCTATCAGCGCGGAGGTGGTTTTTTTTGACTGAATTACATACGAAGACTGCGAGCGAACTTGCTCCCTTCATCAAGGATAAGCAATTGTCGCCGGTGGAACTAACCGAAGCAATCATGAAACAAGTGGAAAAAGAGAATCCCTCGATCAATGCGTATATTACATTGCTTCCCGAAGTGGCACGTGAACAAGCCAAACATGCGGAAAAACAAATGATGCAAGGCCTGTACCGGGGTCCTTTGCACGGCATTCCCATCGGGATCAAGGACAACATGTACACAAAGGGAATTCCGACGACGGCAGGGTCAAAATTATTACATGATTTTTTGCCTCATGAAAACGCAACATCGGTGGATAAGCTTTTAGCCGCCGGTTGCATTATGATCGGGAAATTAAACATGCATGAATTTGGAGGGGGCTTAACAAATACGAATCAATTTTATGGAAATGCCCGCAATCCCTGGGATCTCAACCACACCCCCGGAGGTTCAAGCGGCGGGAGTTCGGCCGCTATATCCGCAGGATTAGCAACGCTTGCAACAGGGACAGACACGTTCGGATCCATACGGGAACCCGCAGCCATGGCGGGGATATACGGGTTAAAGCCAACATACGGATTGGTGAGCTCCCACGGCGTTGTTCCTCTTGCGCCTTCTATGGACCATATCGGACCGATGGCACGTTCCGTCCCCGATCTCGCCTTGATGCTTCAACACATGGCCGGTCCTGACCCGCGTGATCCTGCGAACATCCATGCCCCAATTCCGAATTACAGCGATAGCTTAACGAAAGGCATCGAAGGGATTAAAATCGCTGTTCCGGGATACTTTTTAAAAGGGCTGGATTCCGATATTGAATTTTTATTTAAAAACGCGCTTGAGCAAATGGAGAATATGGGGGCAAAAATAATTGACATGGACATACCCGAATTGGAACTGTCTTCCTATGCCGCTTATCAAACCGTTACAGGCGAAGCCGGCAACACCTTTTATGAGAAACTGAAAACGAATCCCGAAGTTTTTAACGACGATGTCCGTATTTTTTTCACATCCGGGTTAGCAACGAATACGAATCATTATGTAAGATCGCAACAAGCTCGTCGACGTTTAGTGACGGCGTTTAAAAAGACCTTTGAAGATGTTGACATCGTGGCAGCACCGACGGTCCCGATCACGGCTCCAGCGTTCCAGACCGCATGGATCGAACAAAACTTGGATATCATCGAACGTTGCATGCCGTTTACCGCGCCCGCTAACCTTACGGGATTGCCATCACTGTCCGTGCCAATTGGATTGTCATCGGAAATGCTTCCGGCGGGCATGCAGTTCATGGGGGATCATCTAACAGAGAGGTTGCTATTCCAGGTCGGAAATAGTTGGGAAAGCATCAATCCATTGGGTGCGGATTGATGCTGAGGGGTTGGGGGCGCACTTTCTGTTAAAAATAAATAAGTAATAGTTAGCCTGTATGAAAAATATCTTTATATATGGAAAATAAAGGAGGTCCGTAATGTTTTATCATTTTAAGGAATTGCAATATCCTTCGAAACCGGAAAGGCCTGATCCGGCGTATGCGAAACGGCTGCAGGAGATTTTAGGCGGGCAGTTTGGGGAGATTACGACCACGATGCAGTATCTGATGCAAGGGTTTAACACGAGAGCGGATGCGAAGTTTCGGGATCTTATCTTGGACATAGCGACCGAGGAGATTGGCCACATCGAAATGGCTGCTACGATGATTGCAAGGTTGCTTAATGAATCTCCGACTGAGGAACAGGAAAAAGCGTACAAAAGCGATCCCGCGCTTGCAGCAGTGATTGATGGAGAGAACCCATTGAATTACATCGTTGCAGGGGCAGGTGCTATGGCTGTCGATGCGGAAGGAAACGCCTGGACATCAGACTATATCATTTCGAGCGGGAATTTGTTAGCCGATTTCAGAGCCAATTTCAACCTTGAATCCCAAGGGAGACTGCAAGTGGTCCGTCTATACAACATGACGGATGACCGTGGGGTGAAAGATTTGCTTTCTTTTTTTATCGCTCGGGAAACGGCTCATCAAAACATTTGGCGCGAAGCCATTCACGATCTGGAAAATAGAGAAGGAGATATTGTTGTTCCAACCACTTTTCCAAGAGAGAAACAATTCAACGAAGTCGCATACGATTTTTACAATTTCTCTGAAGGGGAAGAAAGCACAAAAGGACCTTGGACTAGTGGACCGGCCCCTGATTCCAAAGGAGAATTTCAGTATTATGATCGCCCCGTCAGCTACGGAAAAGAACCACATTTAAAATCGGCCCATCCAAAGTTGCACAATACAATGGAAAAGCCTGACCATAAGCATCCGCATCCATCTAAGCACCATCCGGGAACGTATTTTCCGTATAAACATGGGGACAAAAGAGATGAAGGGGATGAATAATCCGTTCCAAAATCGGATGCGGGCTTCTCATCTACACTGTTGTCGTCTTTTCTAAAGATGTGTTCGGGGTACGAACCGATTTCGACATACGTCTGTTAAAAGTGACGCCCCGAGCAGGACAAACTTGAGGGGCAATCCCCTTACCATAGAGCGTTCAGAAACCAGCAAACGACATTCCGCATTTCCGAGATGTTCACATTCCTTTAGAAACGTACGGTAACCATTGAATATGGTTATGATAAATTAGGGGTTGCTGAATGACCTACCGTTCATTCACGCAACCTTGGGGGAGCCTTCTGAACATCGAACGTCCTGAACCAAATACATGAAAAAACTAAAAAAAGAATGCTCCCGAAGGGCTTTCGAGAGATTCATGACGAGCACTTGGAGGGAAATCACTGTTTCACTGGTATTTCGAAGGCATGCTCGAATAAGACCAAGGCCATAGGTGCGCTTTCCTTCACCGAATTTCCCTTCGATGGCATTTCGTTCTGCGGCATCCTGCTTCTCGATCTGCTTTTGTTCTTTGGATTCTTGTTTGGGAGGACGGCCCAGCTTGGGACCCGTTAGGCGAATCCCGCGTTCCTTGCAGTACTTTCGGTTCTCGCGTGTGAGATAAATCTTATCCGCCAAAACAGCTTCGGGATAAACGCCAGCGCGCTGCGCATAGGCTTCCACGGCGCCAGGAAGATCAGCGGCTTCGTGATACGCATCCCACTGCAAGTTGTCGAGAAACGCCCATCCGTCTACCAGGCTCATGGACAACTTGGCGCCAAACTCCACGTTCGTATGGGCCTTTCCACGAACAATCGGCCGAACATGAGGTTGGTGAATGCTAACGATCCGATCCTCAATGCGGTGGGTCTTTGAATCATACATCTGCCTTTGTTGGCGATACAATTCTTGGATGACAAAGAGTTCACCGTACTGTTTACGGCTGAGTCGGTCGAGTCCGGATTGAAGAGACAGTTTCTCCAGATGGTTGAGATCTCGCTCCACATAGCCTAGCTGCTTTCGAATCGCTTTCCGTACCTTCTTGCGTTTCGGGCTTTTCTGTTTGGCAATGGACAGGTAAGACTTTCGAGCTTGGTTCCGGTAAGTTCGAGGTTTCTTCCGGCTTCCACGGAATGGTTCGTGCAACACGTCAATCATCGTTTCCAGCTTTTCACGGGCTTCATTCAAAAGTTTCAAGTCCGTTGGGTAGGTGATAGCTGCAGGTGCACACGTGGCATCGATCAAGAGCTTTCCTTGATGTGTCTCCGCGGCGTCTGTCTCCTTCTTTTTTTCTTCAGCGGGCGCTGAAGATGAAGACGTTCCGCGATGATCATCATCGTCATCGCCATCGCCACTATCTTTTTGAGATTGTTGGTCTTCCACGATCCACGCATTGACTTGATCGATCATCTCACGGGATATACGTTTACGAAAGTGCGTCATGGTCGAAGCATCGAAAGGCGCTGTTTCAGTGAATTCAGGCAGGCCAAGGAAGTATTGCAGGTACGGATTCTCGGTCATCTGTTCGACGGTTTCACGGTCACTCGTGCCTAGTTTCTCTTTGATAATCAGGGCACCCAGAGCCATTCGGACCGAATACGCTTGATTCCCTTGTGTCAGGTCCTTGAGGGTTTCCTTATACGCTTCTTCTACTTTCCACCACGGGATCAAGCTTGCCAGCACGACCCAACGGTTATCCGGGTTCAATCGGCCACCGAATGGTAGAAAAAAGTCATCGGGTAAAAGCATTTGATGTTCCGAATGGTGATACATGATTTCGTCCTCCAGGTGCAAGGTTTTTTCGTCTCTTTGTAGACTTTCCTTTGCACTTTACTTCGACAAAAATAGCGAAAATCCTTGTTAATAAGGGAATTTTTATCTATTCAGCAGCACCTAAATTAAGGTATAAAATGAAAATACCGCCTAGTGTAAAAAACTAGACGGTAAGCTAAATCCCTGCTTGGGCATTTGGCTAGAATGTTAGGGTTAGCCCCTCTCATGTCCACCAAAACTCATGAGGGGCTATTTTTTGTTTGTCAGCAACATCGCGTCCATTCGTAGACCATTCGTTTTTATGCCCCAAAACTACCATGAGGCGTTACGACACACCCCATGGAAAGATGAACATACCGTGTTTTGTTGCATTTGCAGACTCATTTGGCGCTAGCCCAAATGCGTTCGCAAACCCTAATCTTGAGGACTCATTTGGCTACTGAGCAATGCTATGAGTCCGCTACAACCGATCTTGGGGACTCAGATGGTTCACGCCCAATCTCCAGAGTCCGCTAAACACGTTCCTGAGGACTCGGATGGTTCACGTGCAGCGCCCAGAGTCCGCTAAACACATTCCTGAGGACTCAGATGGTTCACGTGCAGTCTCCAGAGTCCGCTAAACACGTTCCTGAGGACTCGGA
Source organism: Salicibibacter halophilus (assembly GCF_006740705.1). GTDB lineage: Bacteria > Bacillota > Bacilli > Bacillales > Marinococcaceae > Salicibibacter > Salicibibacter halophilus. Next base: position 1,258,210 of record NZ_CP035485.1, read on the forward strand.
TGGTTCACGTACAATCTCCAGAGTCCGCTAAACACGTTCCTGAGGACTCGGATGGTTCACGTACAATCTCCAGAGTCCGCTAAACACGTTCCTGAGGACTCGGATGGTTCACGTACAATCTCCAGAGTCCGCTAAACACGTTCCTGAGGACTCAGATGGTTCACGCCCAATCTCCAGAGTCCGCTAAACACGTTCCTGAGGACTCGGATGGTTCACGTGCAGCGCCCAGAGTCCGCTAAACACATTCCTGAGGACTCAGATGGTTCACGCCCAATCTCCAGAGTCCGCTAAACACATTACTGAGGACTCAGATGGTTCACGCGTAACACAAAGAGTCCCCAAAACGGAGAGCTTTTATCCTTTGGACTCAATGTTTCGTGAATGATACTGTTGAACGCCGCTATGTTGGAATTTTTATGATTTGCTCTCATCCTTTGCGCCGCAAGGGTTTTGAGACATCGCAATTAGCGCTTACGGCATCACTTTTCGTGAGCGCATCCGTTCGCCCGAATGAAACTGCTCTGTACAAATTCTGTTGGACCGGTGATATGGTTACACCAGCGGCTTTTTTACTTTTTAAAGTGAATCGGTATAATACGAAAATCCGATGGCGCCTTCCCCGGTATGGGTGCTGATGATGGGAGTGGTTGTTTGGATCATGATGTCCTTGAATCGGTTTTCTGTTGCGATCGCGTCTTTTAGCTTGTTGGCAAGCTCGGACGCATTGGCGTGAGAGATGCTGATGCCTTTAATTTGTCGATCCTCTGAATCTTTTTTAAAATATTTCATGAGTGTCTGGATCATTTGTGATTGTGTTCGGACTTTGGCGACTGGCGTATATACGCCTTCCTCTAATGCCGCTATTGGCTTTATGTTAAGAAGGGATCCCAAAAAAGCTTTTCCTTTGCCGATCCTTCCGCCTTTCACAAGGTTTTCAAGTGTCTCGACAACGACGTATAAGCGTGAATTTTGCTTGATCGTCTTTAAACGATCCAATATGTCCTCCACTGACTTCCCTTCCGCGGCCATTTTTGCTGCTTCTTCAACTTGGAAGCCCAATGCTGACGAGATGTACTCGGAGTCGACCACGGTCACCTCTGCCTTCGCCTCTTCTGCTGCCATTCGAGCTGTTTCATAAGTGCCGCTCAAACCGGAAGCGAGGTGGATCGACAAAATGTGGCCGCCATCTTTCCCTAACTCTTCATATTTTGTAACCAATTCCCCTATTGCCGGCTGAGATGTTTTCGGGAGATCTTTTGCTCGAGCCATCTCCGTAATAAATGCCTCAGGTGAAATATCGACTTGGTCAACAAATTCCTTGCCGTCTATGTGTATGGATAATGGCACGACATGAATGGAATGTGCATCTAACACATCCTTGGATAAATCTGTCGTGGAGTCTGTAACGATCTTTATATTTTTCATCTATACGCTCTCCAATCAATAGTAAGCGTATCATTAATCGCGATAGGATTAAAGAAATGTTACCTTAATAGGTCTTATAAACAAAACATACCCCTCGCTAACGATTAGCAAGGGGTGATTGCGTTATTAATCTAGAACCGTCACTTCAACGTCTTGGCGTCCAAAGCTCTCAGCTTCTCCTGCTGTTGGCTTATGAAGATCAATTCTTTCTCCGTTGATGTCTCCGCCGACATCTCCGGCTACTGCTTCGCCGTATCCTTCAACATGAACAGTAGAGCCGAGATCGATGACACTTGGGTCAACCGCTACAACGTTTGCGTCACGATCATTGTTAAGATCGATCCCTGTAGCTGTTACACCACTGCAACCATCGCAATTTGCAGTGTATGCTGTTGCTTCCATTGTAAAGGTTTCGCCTTCTGCATCGGTAGAGCCTTCAGATCCCGTGCTCTCTTCAGTTCCTGTGTTCTCTTCGGTTCCTGTTTCTTCTGCGGTTCCTTCATCCGTGGTTTCGTTGCTTTCACCGGTACTTCCGGTAGATTCGCCGGAAATAGAATTAATTGCGTCTTGCGTCGCAGGACCTGCTACACCATAGAAATTGCCGGCCGGAGAAGAAATCCCGTTATCCTGTTGAAAGTCTTGAACTGCACTTAATGTTCTTGGCCCAAAGGTGTGCCCTGTTGAACCACTAAAATAACCTAGTTCCTTTAGTGTCACCTGCAGTTCGTTAACATCATCGCTTACCTCGCCACTAGTCATTTGATAGGAATCGAATGCAGCATCTGCCGCGTTCGGCGCTGCAATCAAACCTGCCGCTGCTACTACGCTTACGATATATTTTTTCATAAAGATCCATTCACTCATCTACGTATCTGCACACTCGGTGCCAGCTGTTTAGGTTTAAAGGTACGTGATGAAGTAAATGTACACCTCCTTAGTAATTACTTAATCCATGTTCGAATTATAGTGACAGTAGTTTCAGCTTTCAATAACTTTAATGGTTTTGTTGTCAATGTGTAATATCAGCCTTTTTTTCCTGGGGCCGGGAAATATTTAATAAAAAAACGGAAATCACTACCAAACGCGTGTAAACATGTGATTTTTTTATAGAAAGACAGCGGAAAATGTAATCTTTTTGTAATGAACGTGAGATGAGATTTTGAGTCTTCTATACTGGGAATTGTTTCCTTTTATCATCACTGAACCGTAAAAAAAGACCCCCAAAGCCAAAAAGCTTAAAAGGGTCTCGCTTTTATCTGTGCACACTATCAAGCCTGTCAACCCGCGCATGTTAAAGGTTTTTCGTATCCTTTCGTTCAGTATGGTCATCGTTCAGCGGCCACTTTGACCAATAGGTTGCCATGATTGGTCCTGTAATGTTGTGCCAAGCAGTTCCGATCACACTAGGAATGGCAGCAAGCGGCGTTAAATGGGCAGTCGCGAGCGTCACACCGAGACCGGTATTTTGCATTCCAATCTCAATGGATACGGCTCTTCGCTGGCTTAGAGTAAGCCTGGATACTTTTGCGGCAGCATAACCGGATGTGAGCCCTGCAGCGTTATGAAGCATGACGGCTACAAAAGAGATAAGACCCGCTGTCGCTAGGCTTTCTGCATTTGCTCCGACAGCACCCATAATAATAGTCAGAATAGCTAGAACCGATACGAGCGGCATGACCGTAACTGTCTTATCGACAAAGACGGGCAAAAAGCGTCGCAAAATAAGGCCTAATGTGACAGGTACGATGATGACTTGAACGATCATCGTAAACATTTCCCAAAAGTTCACCGGCATCCAATGGCCAGCTAGCGCATAAAGAATAGCCGGTGTTGTGATTGGTGCCACGAGTGTTGACATGGACGTCATCGTAATCGATAATGGTAAATCTCCTTTCGCGAGATAGACCATGACATTGGAGGCCGTCCCGCCAGGGACAGACCCGAGCAAAACGAGACCTGCTGCAAGCTCAGGCGGAAGATTTAATAGATAAGCGATCAAAAGCGCTGTGAGCGGCATGATTGTATATTGAAAGATTAGCCCGAGGATAACCGGCAGCGGATGTTTGGCGATAAGCTTAAAATCAACAGGTTTAAGCGTCATCCCCATCCCCAGCATAACGATCCCGAGTAAAAAAGGCACATAATCGTTAATTGGAATAAATGGTTCTGGAACCAAAAAAGCCAGAATTGCAGCGGCAATGACCAAAAAAGCAAAATACTTTCCCGCGAATGTACTGATCGATGCTAAAACCTTCATGGTCCATTTACTCCTTGAACTGCACGAGCTTAAACGGGTTTAATCTATTCTCCGGATCAAACGCTTCTTTGATTTTTTTCATGACAAAAAGCGATTCCCCGTGTTCTTCTGCTTGATATTTTTGCTTGCCAAGGCCAACACCATGTTCGCCGGTGCATGTACCGCCGACAGAGAGCGCGTATTTGACGACCTCTTCGTTTAGTTTTGCAGCAGCCTGAATCTCCTCTTCGCTATTGCGGTCAAACATAAGAATGATGTGATAGTTACCATCACCGACGTGACCGGCGATGCCGCCCTCAAACATGGAGTCATCAACGACTTTACGCGCATGCCTGATTGCTCCGGCCAATTCGGAAATGGGAACACAAACATCTGTGGTCATCATTTTCTTCCCGGGTGCACCGTGAATGTAAGCGTAGGCTAAGTTGTGACGGGCTTCCCACAACTTGTTTCTAGCTGCATTATCTTGTTCGAATTCGATTTCTTCGCACCCTTGTTCCTTCACAATCTCTTTCATAAATGCAAGATCTTGATTAAGGCCGGCTTCATTGCCGTGAAATTCTAAAAACAGCGTAGGTTGAACTGGATAATCCGTATCGCTAAATTCATTTGTCTTTTTCACTGATGGCTCATCAACGAGCTCGCAGCGGGCGATCGGCACACCGGCGTGCAGGGTGGATACGGCGGCTTCAACGGCATTGTCAATGGTAGGAAACACAGCACGTCCGGCGACGATATGCTCAGGAATCCCGTGCACTTCCAAGGTGATCTCTGTGAAGCTGCCAAGCGTCCCTTCCGAACCAATGAATAACCCGTTTAGATTATAGCCGGAAGAAGACTTGGCAGCGAGATTGCCTGTATGAATGATGGAGCCGTCTGCGAGTACGACTTCAATATCGCGGACTTGATCGCGCATAATGCCGTAACGCACGGAACTTGTACCGCTTGCATTCGTAGCGGCCATACCGCCAATCGTCGCATCAGCACCAGGGTCAACGGAAAAGAAGAGTCCGTATTTTTTGAGTTCTTTGTTTAACTGGGTGCGCGTGACGCCAGGTTGAACTTTAACAAGCAAATCTTGCTCTTTCACTTCAATAATGCGATTCATTTCAGAAAAATCGATGGAAATCCCATCCTCCGTTGGGATTACAAGACCTTCAAGACTGGACCCAAGCCCAAATGGATAAACAGGCCTACTAAACTGCTTCGCGATTTGCTTTATTTCACTGACGTCCTGTGCGTTGTAAGGGTAAACGACGACTTCAGGCGTTACCGGTGCGTGGTAGGATTCGTCTTTGCTATGTAATTCACGCACTGTTATGTTCGTCGTTACTTGTGACATGCTCAACGTTTCCTGCAATGATTCCACAAGTGTGGGCATTTGCATCCCCCTCCGTAAACCTACATATTTTATATGTAAAATTTTATACAATATACCGCAGATCTATTATTCGTGTCTACTAGTATACTAATGTTAGCTAGCTTGCACAACAAGGGGGATTAAGCGGCAATAAAAACAATGGGGTTAAAAAACATCCGTGTTCGGAACGAGAAACGTCAAAGCCGTATCTACAGTTATATGAACAGGCGTTGTACCAGCGTCTTCTCCATCAGTATCAATACTGGCTTCCGGGGTCGTTTCCAGGTGAAGTTCCGATAATTGGTAGTGACTGAGGTTGCTGTTTTCTTCAGACTCATTCCAGTCGATTTTTCCTGCCTTAAACCACGCCTCCAATAGGGGTAAACCTGCCTCTTTTACAATGTAGATTTCCAAATTGCCGTCGCTCAAGGTGTGTCTTTGAGGTAAGCTGACAGAGCCGATATGGTCGCCATTGGCAACGAGAATGAGTACAGCTTCCCCTTCTTTAATAACTGTATCCTGATGCATCAATTTGTAGTCGTAGTATCGGGGCTTCAGGGTCGTTTTTACTGCGCTTAAAAAATAACTAAGCTTTCCTAAACGCTCCTTCAATTGTTCATTGATATTATCGGAAGTATCCGCGATTAATCCGACTGCAAAAAAATTGATAAAATAGCGATTATTAGCTTTAGGTACGTCTATATTAATCGCTTTGCCACTAAGCAAAGCATGAGTCGCATCTGCGATATCGAATGGAATATTTAAAGTCCTTGCGAAATCATTTGCCGTTCCTCCCGGCAGGATGCCAATCGTTGGAGGAACAGACAACTGTGCGAGGCCATTGATGCATTCATTGACGGTTCCGTCCCCGCCAAAAATAAAAATAAATGCATAAGATGGACCATGCACTTTACAAATCGTTTCCGCATCTCCTTCCCCTTTTGTTGGTGCAAACCTAACGGAGAAACCATGTGCTTTAAGGATGGATTGAATTTCATCACAGTGACTATCCTCATTGGATTCTCCTGCTTGTCCATTGTAAACCAGAAGGGCATTTTTCATGGTTATTCACCTTCCACATTGAATGAATGATCTTTCAAATAGTCGAATGGTAACAGTCTTACAGGATTCAGCATTGTATCGCAAGTTCTTCAATGGGAACTACCAACAGCACGTACATTTTTTATAATTTTCATACGATCCATCTCGTTGGTTAAGTGGCAAAGCGCTCCCAGTGGAGCCCTTTGCATCCAAAACCGTCGCGATATGCAAGGTAGCATCATTATCCTTCGCATAAGCCCATGCTTGATGATAAAGCACTTCCCCTTGTTATTTTCGTTTTTTTCCATGCTTCACGATAGTATCGTCAGCTTTCAGCTCTTCGTTTCAACTCCCGATACAAAGAAGCTCGGGAAATTTGGGTGATTTCACAAATTTTTTTCACGGTGTGACGCCCTTCTCGGTAAAGCTCAATCGCATGATTCATGCCGGGATGCTCGGTATCATACGTTTTTTTCCGCCCCTTATATTTGCCTTCATCTTTAGCGGCTTCTACTCCTTCTTGTCGGCGCATCTTGCGAATATCGGCGGACAATTGTTGAAGCCCCTCAACAATGCTTAGAAAATAGTCGTTGTACGGATTTTGATCGGAGAAATCCATCCACGATTCTGCCAATGAGTATAACAAAGCGTCTTTCTCTCGAAGGTGAAGAATCATATCAAGTAAGTCTTCAATGCTTTGTATGAGTTTGGGTAATTCTGTGACATGGATCTCATCGCCAGCTTTTATATTTTCTAATAACTGCTTCCGTTCAGGATAGGATTGACTCACCCCCGAGGCTTGTTCATGGTAAAAATCGTCGATCTGCATCGCTTCCATTTGCTGCACCTGATCGCGTGCATTTTGCTGCTCCGATACGACACGTGTATAAGCCAGCTTAACCAAGCGAAATCACCTCTATATGATACAATTCAAATGATATTTTATACCCCCATCATAACGAATAATCGTCTAAGATGCAATAGGTCTATGACCTACCATGTACACGTGTAAATCCCTTGAATTCAACCATATATTTTCTGTTTGACAATCTTTCGTGAAGGGAATAGAATCTATAACCTAAGAATTATGAAACAATCTTATTGAATCAGTGGGGCGGTCAAATATTTATACGAAGGGTCCTATTGATCGTTTCGCCGTCCCTTCAGCTATAACCCGCGCAACCACTGATAAAGGGGTGATTTACAGAATATGAAGTTTAAGCGTACCGATCAACACCTACAAGGGGGAAGCAACGTGAACTCGCGAAGACTAACGAATCACCGATCGGTTCCCATCCTGAAAGTTACGGAAAATATCGGACTTCTTCCGCTCCTAGTGGATATAAACGAAGCGGTCATCCAGGACGTTTTGAAACAAAGCTACGAGGAGGCCTATGCTCACCTCGTAATTGAATTATCCAGCATCCGAACCATAAATTTCGATGAGCTTTCCAAAATGATCCTCGGCTTGGAGTACATCGGGGTGGACGTGATCGCCAGTGGTCTCCATCCTGACACCGTAAAAAATAACCGCGATAACGTGATCCCCATCGACACTTATCGATGTTTCCCCGATCTCTACCAAGCCTTAATCTCACTCGATGTTCCCATGGAACCAAGAAAGGCTGAAAGATGACAACGTTAAAAATTGGACATGGGAACATTGTAATCGCTCATCGTGTTTTGGCCATTGAGGAAGCAACGAAAGAGTCCGTTCGTCGGATTATGCGAAAGGAACAGGATGAAAATAGGCTCGTCGATGGGACCGCAGGACACAAAACACACAGTTTGATTTTTATGAATAGTGGACACGTTGTTGCCTCAGCTATACGAAAAAAGACATTAATACGAAGGTTTAAAGAGAATCACAACGGGAAAAAGGAAGGCAAGAATCATACAGATTCTGGATAATATCATCACCTGAAAGGAGTCTCCTAATGAGTGACCATAAGAGCGACAAAATGAAATCCGCCATGAATAAAGCCAAAGGCGAAGTCAAAGACAAATTCGGAAAAGCGACCGATGATAAAGGCAAACAAGCAGAAGGAAAAAAAGATAAGGTTAAAGGGAAAGCACAGGATGCCACGGGAGAAGCCAAAAAGAACGAGGACTAACTTCTGCAACGTCCATGAGGATGCAAAGCCTCATGGACGCTCTTCTGAAAGATGTCCGATCAGCTATTGAGCTGTAAATTTTGGTAACAGTCTAATGACCAATCATTTTACAGTTAGATTACATTTATGGAACCTTCATTGACAATAATAATCTACGTTACTTACAATGATTTTTGGCATTTTGACACAACATAAATGAAATATAAAGAAAGGAGGAAAGGATATGTTTGGCTTCGATGATGTGCCACGATTGCTAATGTCCGCCATGCTCATTTTGCCCATTGTTATGTTCATTAGAGAGAGTGGTTATTATTTCGTGACGACCTTGTTAGGTGCGACAGAAAAAAAGCTCACGATCGGTTGCGGACCAGTGCTATTTCAAACGCGTACGATAGAAGTTCGGCGATATTTTTTCATGTACAGCTGGATGGACTATGAGGAACTTCGGCCTGATAGCAAATTTTGGCACGCGTTAATCTATGCAGCGCCGATCCTTAGCATGATCGTTATTGCCATGGTTGTAAACATGCTGATTGGACAGGGCGTCCTGCCGGCTAATACGTTTTGGGATATCTTCCTGTTTTACTTGTTTTTCTATGTGCTGTTCGAAACTGTGCCCGTCTATCTTCCCGACGGCCAACCCACGAACGGCCGAGCCCTGTTTGATTTATTTTGGCACGGAGAAAGCTCCGATTTCAGTAAGCTGGATGCGGATACGGAAAGCGGGCCTATGCAGCATGTTTCCAACGACGGATCTCAGACACATTCCAGTGAAGAAGCAAGCACACAAGCGCAAAAAGAAACGATGGAGAATATGGAACGCGACCAACAGGAACGAGACGATCACACCCAACCGGAAACTTCCGATGATAACCAGCGCTCCTATACGGAGGCTCAAGAGGAAACGATGCAAAATCGCGATCGAGACTATCAAGAACGGAAGGATCGCACCGATGTGAAATAATTGGGAAAGCGAGCCCAAGTAGCTTTCAATTCACCGTGAGAAAGGTGGGGCAAAAATGCCTCAAGGAAAATACTTCAGGTATGGGTACGCGATCGCGCTGCTCCTACTCATCATTTATCTGGGGACACTCGTTGACTTTGTTTTTAAGCCGATCGCGATATTCCTTCAAACGGTATTTGCCCCCATTGCGCTTGCGGGGGTATTGTTTTATTTATTTCGGCCCGTTGTTCACGTTTTGCAGCGCTGGATGCCAAAAAACGTTGCCATTTTACTGATTTACTTAACCTTTGTTGGCTTGCTCACGCTTGCCGCATTTCTAATGGTTCCGACCCTGCAGGATCAATTAAACCAATTTATCGAACAAGCCCCGCGATATTTTCAGGAAATTCAAGGCTGGTTTAACACCATCATGCAAAGTGACCTCGTGCAAAATTTCATGGAAGACCAAGACACTGATATCGAAGAGATCGCTCAAACAGCGGGGAGTTATGTAGCGGATTCTTTGGGGAACATCGGGGATAACATTGCCAGTTTTCTCGGAACGCTTACGAGCGCGATTATTGTAATCGTCATCGTTCCATTTGTGCTTTTTTATATGTTAAAAGAAGGCAAAAAAGCGCCCGAGCAAATTTTACGTCTGCTGCCTCAAAAGCAGGAGAATGAGGGGCGACGAATCCTCGGCGATATGGACTCGGCTCTTGCTTCGTTTATACAAGGACAAATCATTGTTAGTTTCTGTGTCGGTGTCCTTGTTTATATCGCTTATTTAATTATTGGATTGGATTATTCACTCGTTCTCGCGTTAATCGCGATGGTAACGAATTTAATCCCCTTTATCGGCCCATGGATAGGAACAGCTCCCGGGGTGATTGTGGCCTTATTTGACTCATGGGTTACAGCGTTACTCGTGGTGGGCGCGGTCGTTATTATCCAACAATTTGAAAGTGTATTTCTCTCGCCGCAGATTATGGGACAGAAATTAAACCTTCACCCGTTAACGGTAATCTTCGTATTACTCGTCGCGAGTAATTTAGCCGGTTTTCTCGGTTTACTCTTGGCAGTACCTGCTTATGCCGTTGCAAAAGTGGTTGTCATCCATACGTATCGTCTGATTCGTTTACGTTCCCGCGAAAATGAATAAAGGTGGTTACATGACAAAAACTAACGATCGCTCAACTGATTCGACCACCTCAATCCCAACCCTTAGAAATCCTCAAAATATGTTGACCGTTTTGGGAACCGCTGCAATTCTCCTCTTCACTTATTTCGCCTATCAAGCTTCCGGTTTCGAATTCGTGCTTGTATTTTGGGTAGGAATCTTCATCGGTTTTACATTATTTCATGCCCGTTTTGGTTTCGCCGCTGTTTATCGTCAAATTGTAGAGACCGGAAATACGGAAATGCTGCGTGCACATATGTTTATGTTAGGAATTGCAGCTACGTTATTTGCCCCTATTTTGATGTTTGACATCGGCGCATTCGGAAATACACCTGAAGGTGCCCTTTCGCCTGTAAGCATCGGATTAGTGATCGGAGCTTTTATGTTCGGGTTTGGGATGGAGATGGGAAGCGGACTCGCGCCTGCCTCTTTGTATCAAGCAAAAGGCGGACGTACCGCCATGCTATGCACACTGCTTGGTTTCCTGACAGGAGCTGTGCTTGGCGCTTATCATTTCGGTTTCTGGAATAAAACACTCCCGTCAGGTCCTGAAATTTCTCTGGCTACGGATACCGGCTTTGGTTATTTAGGCGCTTGGGGCATGCAGATCGCGATATTCGTTCTAGTTGTTGCCGTTTCTTATGTGTATAAAAAACGAAAACGTCCGCCCTTACTCCCTCCCCTGCCCTCTGCCGTTGGGTGGAAAAAAATCATTTTTGGCTCTTGGCCGCTTTGGGTAGGGGCACTTGTACTTGCCATGCTCAACGCCGCGGCTTTTATACTCCAAGAAGAACCTTGGAAACTGACAGCTGCCTTTACATTGTGGGGATCAAAGCTATTAATGAACATGGGCGTCGACGTGAGTCAATGGGAGTACTGGATAGCGGAAGAACGGCTTGGTGCGTTGTTACAACCGACCTTAACGGATTCAGTAAGCGTGCTCAACTTCGGAGTTATCCTTGGAACGTTTCTCACCTTAACACTTGGAGGGATGATTCGATTTTCCAAAATACCGGTGCACCTCGCACTCCTGGCACTGGCAGGAGGTTTGCTTATGGGATACGGCGCGACTATATCCTTTGGCGCAAACGTCGGTGCTTATTTCAGCGGAATCGCTTCATTTAGCCTTCATGCATGGATTTGGGCAATAATGGCGATTATTGGCGTCTATTCGGCATATGGAGTTGGAAAGAGACTTCATCTCGTGTCGAAACAAAAAGCGCGGAACAAATAGTGTAGACACTAATAGCGTGTTTTCAGAAATTCCCTAATAGCGAACTTTGAAAAAACGTCTAAGTGATCGAATGGATGCGAACGTTGGAGACCCGTTCTATCATCCACATAAAATGAGAGCCGAGGGCTTGCACGGATGCCGAAGTATGCCCGACATCGGCATAAAAATCAAGCAAAGCTGTGCCGGGAAGCCGAACCAAGCAAGGGAAGCGGAACAGCCCTTCTTCATCGTACCCCGAGGCAATGTTTTCTAGCGTTTCGGGGTACGTTAAACCTTCTATCGTACCCCAAGGCGATGTTTTCTGGCTTTCCGGGGTACGGTAAACCTTCTATCGTACCCCAAGGCAATGTTTTCTGGCTTTCCGGGGTACGTTAACCTCGCCATCGTACCCCAAGGCAATGTTTTCTGGCGTTTCGGGGTACGTTAACCTCGCAATCGTACCCCGAGGCAATGTTTTCTAGCGTTTCGGGGTACGTTAACCTCGCCATCGTACCCCAAGGCAATGTTTTCTGGCGTTTCGGGGTACGTTAACCTCGCCATCGTACCCTAAGGCGATGTTTTCTGGCTTTCCGGGGTACGTTAACCCTGATTCGCAGAGAATATTATCTAATTGTTCCATAAGAAATCACCTCATAAAAAATTCCGCAAAACGCTCTCCCCGTAGCATAACATCAATCGTTATGATCTTATAATTATAAGTATCAGAGGGCAGGCTCAACACCTGCCCCATGGTTTGACGCTCTAATCTTAGTAATGATGATGCTCTTCGGCCTCTGCAATTTCTTTCGTCTCATGTACGGTGCCGTATGGATGCTCGGGCGGCGCATAGATCGAGTAAAGTTTCAATGGTCTATTCCCGATATTGGTGAGGTTGTGCCATTTTCCGGCAGGTACCATAATGCTATAACCCGGATACACGCTTCTTTCAAAATCCAATTGATCTTCATGATCCCCCATTTGCACAAAACCCTGACCGGATTCAATCCGTAAAAATTGGTCATGGTCATGGTGCACTTCTAAACCGATGTCTTCTCCCACATCAATACTCATCAACGTCACTTGCAAATGATCTCCCGTCCATAGAGCGGTACGAAACGTTTGATTTTGTTTGGCCGCTTCTGCGATGTTGACGACAAATGGTTCTGAACCATGATCTGTTTGCTGATCCTTTTTGCCATAATCATGTCTTGGAAAATCCGCCGGGTGATGGATCGGTGGATGCCCCCGATAAGCATAAGGGTATATTGTTGGGATCGGAATATAATACAAAGTGCTCATTCCCTTCATCATTTTAAAATTAGCCTATGTGAATGTTGAGGGAATGTTCATGGACTAAATAATCGATCCACCGTCGATAACCGTTTCATCTCCTGTGACAAATCTGGATTCTTCCGATGCATAATAGAGCGCGGCATAGGCAATATCACTCGCTTCACCGTAATGCGGGGGAAGGGGAACGACGTCCCGGTTTCGTTCAGCGATCGTCGCCTGGCGATCGCCCATAATGGGTGTTTTGATCGGGCCGGGGAAGATGCAGTTGGCACGAATATTTTCTTCTGCAAAATGCGCTGCCACATGTTTCGTTAAAGAACGTACCGCTCCTTTGGATGCGCTATAAGCGGTTCCGTTTCCACCTGCAGCTCCGGTGGCTGTTAAAGCAGCAAGCGAGGCGATGTTAATGATGGAGCCTCTCCCAACCTTTTGCATTTCAGGAATGACTTCGCGCATACCAAGAAAGATGCCGGTCGTATTCACATTCATGACTTTGTGCCAATCTTCCAGTGACGCTTCTAATATTTTATCCGGGATATGAATGCCTGCATTGTTCACGAGCACATCAATCTGTCCATAAGTTTCTACCGTTTTCTGAACGACTTCTTTCCAATGATCTTCGGAAGTAACGTCTAAGGAAAGGGCAGTGGCCGCTCCCTCCCGCTCATTAATCTTCTTTGCTTCCTCTTCTAAAAGAGAAGATTGCACATCCGTCGCAACGACCTTCGCTCCTTCTTCTGCAAAAAGCTTAGCATTGGCCAATCCAATGCCACTGGCTGCACCGGTAACGATCGCAACTTTATCCTGTAAGCGTGTCACTATTTGTTTCCTCCTGTTCGTGTGGCAATTAAAAAATGAGCGCTGTCCCTTGGCGTAGGAAGCGCCCAAATTTTTTAGTGGTCGTCATGGTCGTCCATGAAATCACTCTCGTGATCAATGTCGTCTTGATCAAACGCGTCGATTTCTTCTTGATCTACGTCACCAACAACAATATGATGAACAGGCATCGAATGCATGCCACGGGCCGTCACATGGGGTTGCACAAGATAAATGCCATCCTCGTCAAAGGTATAGTCGGCACTGTAAAGCCCATCATCTTCTGTATCTTTTTCAATCATATCACTGTCTTCTTTGTTCCCATCTTCCCATACTTCAAAAATCACTTCGTCCGCATCGGAAACTGCCTCATCTTCTTGTGTCACTTGCGTCTCTAACGTGTGGTCTCCAGTGTCCATTTCTTCAGGCATGGTTACTTGTACATCAATAGCTTCCGTAGAGCCCGGATCCCCTTCTGCTTGATCTTCCTCTGTTCCGCAAGCGGCAAGGAAAATGAGAAGACCTCCGCCAAGCATTGTCCATTTCATACCGGAAAACTTTTCCCGCAATATTCGTTACCCCCCACGTAGTTCTTTCTACACGTACCATAACATACAGCCATGTTAGATTCTCACGATCCCTAACAATTTCACACAACGTTCACTTGGTATTTTCGCATGATGCGTTGCACGAACTTAGCGGAGGAATTAGACGTAGACGCCAGCACGAGGAGGCGCACCAGCCTCCCGGATTCGGATTGGATAGATGGACCCCTCATGTTCGGATTTTTCATTGGATCAAACACTTTTCTCCCAGCCCCTTCACAGCATCCATTTTTATGCATCGTTGTGGTGGCTGATTACAATTTTTCCAAAGAAACGTTGGCTTTCCAAATAATGATAGGCTTCTTTTGCTTCTTCAAAAGGGAAAACAGTATCGATCACCGGTTGGAGCTGCTTGTCTTCCATCACTTTGTTCATCGCTTCAAAAGCATCACGGCTGCCCACCATTATCGGCCGTGTGGAGGCTTTTCCGAATAAATCATAGTAGTCGATTTTATCCCCTGTTTTTGTAAGCACACCGATCAGTGCCACTTCCGCTCCCCGGGAAACAGCCTGGATGGATTGATGAATGGTAGCCGGACCGCCGACTTCCACGACACGCTGCACACCTTTTCCACCCGTATGTTTTTTAGCTTCTTCTCCCCAATTCGGCGTCGTTTTATAGTTAATGACTTCGTCCGCCCCCAGCTCTTTCAGCTTTTCAGCTTTTTGGTCACTGGAAGTTGTCGCAATAACATTGATGCCCATCAATTTGGCGAGTTGAATGGCAAAAACAGATACCCCGCCGCTTCCTAGTGTCAACACGGTATCCCCTGCGGATAAAGGGTTCGGCCCATGAAGCGCGGTCCAGGCTGTAACCGCTGCACAGGGAAGAGTTGCTCCTTCTTCGTAGCTAAGATGGGAAGGGAGGTGCACGAGGAGCTCAGGATTCAACACCTTATATTCCGTTAGCCACCCATCGCTGTGGGAACCGTATGGCTCCATATAACTTGGACGTTCCGAACCAAACCATTCACGGGTGAAGTTCCCTGCTACCCGATCCCCAACTTGAAATCGCCGCACGCCTTCCCCAACTTCAACGATCTCTCCTGCACCGTCGGACAGGGGAATTAGATTGTCTCGAACCGTTCCCGGGTATTCACTATTTATCATGGCAAGATCCCGATAGTTTAAAGAAGATGCTTTCACTTTTACGAGAACCTCCCCACGCTGGACAGTGGGTTTTTCCTCTTCCACTATGTTCAAATGGTCAATGCTTCCTTTTGCCTCTACTCGAAATGAACGCATTGGTTTTCTCTCCTTTGTCATAAGTTGGTTGATATAATAACTGTTTATATGTTGAAAAAAAAGCATGATGCTCACTGTTGGCGACCTAACGACTTCCGCTTTCATGCGTTAGGGCTTTATCGCTCCTTCGTTTATGAACGAAAGGCTGGGGGCCTTCTTTTGATGGCACACTTGCGGTCCCCCCTTTTCGTGATATGGCCTAATACCTTTTAAACATCCCCTGTGATCGGGGATACGTATAGCTAAATCCAAATTGTTCATACAGTTTGTCCGCTCCCCCATCAGCGATCAAACTTACATAAGAACCAGAATAGGTGTTTTTATCAAGAAAATCCATTAGATCTTTCATAATCACCTTTGCCAAATCTTGGCCTTGGTAGCTTGGTTTTACGACGATATCCACGATTTGAAAAAAAGCGCCGCCATCACCGATGACTCGGCCCATCCCGATCAATATTTTTGAATCGTAGATACACACCGCAAACAATGAATTTTTCAGGCCAATGGTTGCAGCTTCTTGAGACTTTCCGCTGATCCCCCTTCCAAACGCAAATTGTTATATTCCATAGGATTCGGCGGCTCATGAATGACTGTGTAATTTTCGTTCATTACGTGTTCCCCCGTTACAAGATAGTTCTGCACAAAGGGAGGGCGCCCTACACTATCGCGCCCTCTTGCTCTTATTCTTTTCGATTCTTAAAAAATCCTGCCATTATCAACATCCCCACCGTAATCATCAAAAATGGCTGGGCTTCTGGATGAAAAATTCGGGCATCGGGGAGAAAGTTGGGATACGGCATCCAATAGCATACTAATAAAACCCCTGCACCGATCCAAGCCACCATTGAGAACGCGCGGAGGTGAAACCTTCTTAAATCTACAAACAACAAGGACAGCACCGCCCCGGCTACAATGAATAAGCTAGATTCTAACATCATATATTCCAACATGCGAAAATCTATTTCAGGATCAATGCCCGTGAAGTTCAATAAATCCGTGTAAAAAAACGCAAAAAGGAAAATAACGATCAGCAAGCCAATACTCGTGAGCAGACGCAAATACATCCCCCTCGTAAATAGTTATTATATGCTGAGGGCTTACGGGATAGAACAAAATACCACCGGCGTTTTCTAGTTTACTCTACGTGCTCTTCCATTGGAGTGATGTCTATCCCTTGATAATAATGGTCGATAATTTCACGGTAGTCGTTCCCCTCTTGGGCCATGCCGTTCGCTCCGTATTGACTCATGCCAACACCATGACCCCAGCCTTTGGTATGAATGATGATTTCATCACCGTCTTGTTCCCATTCGAAATCACTGGAATCAAGGCCTAGCGATTCGCGGACTTCTCGGCCATGAAACGACGCTCCGCCGATCGTAACACTTGCCACTCGTTCCCCTTCGGTTCTTTCTTTATCGGTTGTTAGTTCTCCTTCTTCGGGAATCGTAACGTCCAACTGTTGTTCTATTTCTTCTACGGAATAGCTCGATGTATTTTCGTAACGAGGGGCTCCTTCGTCCCAGGGACTTTCAACGCTTTGCAGATAGGGCACTTCTTGTTCCCAATAGTCTTCCGCATTTTCTGTGTAGCCATTGCTTGTCGAAAAATAGGTGGCATTAATTGGAGCTCCTTCATAGGAGATAATATTTCCTTCCGTGTCTTTTACAGCGCTTCTAATTATATTCAATTTTTCTTCCGCTTCTTCTCCCCATTCTTCTTCCCATTCCTCAATGCTTTGATAGACTTGATCCCCAGTCGTATCGGTTACTATTGCTCCTCCCGGCACATCTTCATGATCGCCGGATTCCAATTGATGGATAATGTACGTTCTCGCAATAAGAGATTGCGCTTTTAACGCTTCCGTTTCAAATAAGACAGGCATCTCCGCGGCCACAACGCCAGTAACATATTCCTCCAACTCTACTTCGTCAATCGTATCCTGCTCTTCCCGATAGACAGGGACAATTGTATCACTCTCGCTATGGTTTTCTTTTAGTTGGTCGGATTCAGCATTTGCCATAGAGATGGAAAAAACGCTGTAAAAACTTATCACTAGAATCATCGATCCCACGATTGCAACAGACCTTCTGGCAAAAAACATCATTTTTTCACACCCTTCTGCAAAATATAGGTGATTTGTTCGTTGATTAAAAGTTACCCTTCCATTTGTTTCCTCAAACCTATATATGTATCAGATTTTCTTCCTTCGCAGAATAATAAGGTCTGAATGACCTATTGGCAGAAGGTTCTAGCATGAACTATTATATATGACAGCATCTTTGTTTCGACACTTCTTAACAACTTTCTCAATCCCTATAGATAAAAAGGGGGAGTTCAAAATGACAGGCCAAAATAACGTTTTCCCGTTATTCCTTTTGTCCTCGGTAGGACTTTTATGCGTATACCTCATTCTGGATTTCTCTATCTTACAACTTATGCACAGCGCATTAATCGGCCTGTTTTCCCTTTTCTTTGTGGTTAGCTTTATTCCGGTTATAGGCTTAAGCATCTCCCATATGAAAGAGATGCAAGCAAGAAAGACAGGGAAGTCCGTGAATATATTATTAATTGGAATTTGGCTATTCATCACATCGTTAAGCCTATTGGTAGCAATATTTTTATTTAATAACCCACCCGCCTTTTAAAAGGATATCAGCCGAAAATGGGATTATATCAACCAAAACGGCACAAGCGCGACGATCTCACAGAGCGTAAGCAATAAGCAGGATAAATAATAAAATAAATATGCTGTACTCCGTAGCGATGCGCTTTTTGCTTTTTTCCTTCTTTTTCGTTTCGACTTGTTTTTCTCGCTCGATTCGCTTCTCTGTGTTCGTAAAGATCCATAGGAGAGATACTGTAATATAAGCCGCAGCGATTAAACCAAAGAGCTCGCCAAATGGCATGAATTCGCTTTCCATAAGGGACCCGACTAAATAAAGAGAGGTGATCACGGTTACCGGTAAAGAAACAAAATAACGAATCAGTAATCTATTTTTTAATCTTTTATATTCGTCAGCAGAGATATTTTCACTCATCACTAATAGCCTCCCCAGGTCATATTCATACACTGGCCCAGTCTATCATATAAAAAAACACGGCGTCAGCGTTATGAACTACCTTCGGGGAGACCCAGCAGTACGGCAGCACGAGGAGGCTCACCAGCCGCCCGCGGAAAGCGAAGTCTATTTCCGGAGCGGACAGATGGACCCATCATGTTCGGATTTTCTTGGATTAAACACAGGAACAGCCTTCAGGAACAACGGATAGGGAAAGTCGTTAAGATGTCCCCATGTATTGAGGGGACATCTCCGGCACTTTCCATACTCAAATCACAGCACCCAGCCTAGCGGACCGTCCTCATTGATTAAGTCCACAATCGAATAGATCGAGATCGGAAAATATGGAATGCCATAGACATAGGGCATGAGCTCATATAAGTCAAAATAAATCACAAGCGTTTTGTCTGCCACATAAAACGGCTGATCTGTTGTGATTCCTTCATACGGACCAAGAACATTCTCGAACCAGCCTCGCTCCACCAGTTGAGCTTGAATCATTTCATTCAGTCTCGGAATAAAATCGGCACCCGGTGCGAATAACTCCTCGAAGGTGTAAGCCCTTCCTGTCCTCGAGTCAAATGTCAATGCCCGTTGGACTGTCATTCCGTGTGCGCCGCCCGCAAACGAATATACACTGTGAGTCAGACTTAATACATGCTGTTGATTGTTTTTCAAATCAAAACCACCAGTGAGCTCTGACACGCCATCTCCATACCCCTGCTCATAAAGCAAGTGTTGGAGTTGTTGCCGGATGGCACCATTCATATTAATCTCCGCCTGGGGATGCGTCCAACCGGCTACTTCTGCATAATACATATCCACCAGCTGTTCCCGGATGTGCCAAGGCACGACCCCAACCGGCAAAGCCGAAATATTCACGTTATCACTCTCCTTAACGCATCATATGAGCAATCAACGTAAAACAGACATAAAAACTAGTTACCTGCGAGCAGAAGTGAAAATTACCGCGGGGCGTTTACAGCGAACCTGAAGCATTCGCTAAAACAGTGCTATTCCTCGTACGACCGGGCATGCTCCTTCATGAACGATCCCATCCGAGCTTCATCGCTTCCCGATGGTTCTCCTCCCTATCTCCCTTTGACAGAATTACCAATAAATTGTATCTTAAAATTGAAAGCATTTGCATTTATCAGAACATGAGTTTAAAGGAGGAGATTCGGTGGCTGCAGAAGCGGGAGGTATTCAGAATGAAATCAACAAAAGCGCACTTGTTTATCCTGATGCGAAAAAAGAGCAATCGACAGCCTTGGGAAGCAGCGAAGCTTTTCAATCTTTATTAAAGAGGTCCCAGGAGGATCCGGTCCGTTTTTGGGAGGAGGTTGCGCAAGAATTACATTGGTTTGAGCCGTGGGAAGAAACGAGGAGCGGTTCGTTGCCCGAATTTGAATTTTTCAAAGGCGGCATCAGCAACCCATGCTATAACCTATTAGATCGGCATATCGAAAACGGAATCGGCAATAAAACGGCGCTCATATGGGAAGGGGAAGACGGGGAGTCGCGTTTTTATACTTATAACATGCTGCTGGCTGAAGTCAATCGCTTTGCCAATGTCCTTCGGTCTTTTGGCGTACAAAAGGGAGACCCAGTGGCGATTTATCTTCCCAACCTCGCCGAATCTTTTATTGCCATCCTTGCTTGTTTTCGCCTGGGGGCTGTTTACAGTACTATTTTTTCCGGTTTTTCTGAACAATCTTTAAAAGATCGCCTGTTGAATTTTGAGCCCAAGGTGATCGTCACGGCTGATGCCAGTCTCCGAGGCGGAAAAGTCATCCCGTTGAAGGAAAAAGTCGATCAAGTGGTTAACGGCATCCCAACGGCAGAGGCGGTTCTCGTGGTTGATCGTCTTGGAACGGAACCGGCGATGAAGGCAGGAAGGGATTTTCAATGGGAACAAGAACGAAAAAAAGCAAGTATTCATTGTGACCCGGAGCCCGTGGAGGCAAATGAGCCCGGCATTGTCTTCTATACAAGCGGGACGACGGGCAAACCCAAAGGGGTCGTCCATTCCGGCATGGCTTTTGTCGTGCAAAATTATATCTACGCAAAATATCACATGGATCACCAACCGGACGATGTGTTTTGGTGTACCGCTGATGTCGGCTGGTTAACGATGCACATATGGGGCATGGCCGGTTCTTTGGCAAACGGAGTTACTACGGTGGTTTACGATGGCGCCCCCAATTACCCGGATGCAGATCGTATTTATCAAATGATTGATAAATATCGGGTCAACAAATTGTTCACCTCCCCTACCGCATTGCGAATGCTTCGCAGTCTCGGGGAACAAGCGCTTGAACCGTATGATCTTTCTTGTCTCGATGTCGTTTCCTTAGTCGGCGAACCGTTTGATCAGCAAACCTGGCATTGGACACACGATGTTCTTGGCGAAGGAAAAATATGTGTGAACAATACGTGGGGGCAAACGGAAACCGCAGGATGTCCTCTAGCAGGCGCGGCCTGGCTTACGCCTATGAAACCCGGATCCGTCGGTGTTCAATTTTTAGGCGCTGAGGTGGGGATCGTCGATGACGACGGCAACCCCGTACCTCCCGGCACTTTAGGCAACCTGGTGATCCGTCAATCGTTCCCGATGCTGTGCCGTACGCTTTGGAAAGAACCCGATCGATACTATCAAAAATATTTCAGTCAGGTGGAAGGTTGCTATTATGCGAGTGACAATGCTTTAGAAGATGAAGACGGTTATTTCTGGGTAGTGGGACGGTCGGATGATGCATTTAACGTTTCCGGTCATCGCCTGAGCACCATGGAAATGGAGAGTGCCGTGCTCACAAACGAAGGCATCTCTGAAGTTGCAGTGATCGGCAAGGCGGATGATATCAAAGGGGAAGTCCCGGTCGTTTTTGCCAAACTGGCAGAGGGCTATACGTCTAATCATGAATGGGAAGAAAAAATAAATCAGAGTATCGTCGATGGCATCGGTCAGTTTGCCCGCCCGCAAATAATCTTTTTCATTGACGCGATGCCGAAGACTGTCAGCAGTAAAATAATGCGCCGGCTGTTAAAAGAAATCGTTACGGATGGTGATGTCAAAGGCGACGTCACCGGGCTTGAAGACCCATCGGCGATTGATCATGTTAAAAACGTCGTCTCGGCATCGGCGAAAACTAATCTAAAATAAGGCCAGCTTTCATTTGCCCCGTGGCCATCCACGGGGTTTTTGCTAATGGCGAAGCTCCCCATGCCCCTTGTAGCTTTAAAATAGAGGCTGCTGAACAACTTGATCGCAAGGGCGGGATGTCGCTTCCATGGCTTCGCTTTCCGCGGACGAACGGCCAAGCCTCCTCGCGCAAGATCAGCGCTGCGGGGTCTTGGCTCGTCCGTTTTTCCGCTGGAGTCTTCGCCATTGCAGCGCCATCCCTCGCATGTTGATCATAAGGTGCAAAGGTTTAGCCGTGAGCGGCCATTTTTCCTTGCATTTCTCTTTCTACACATCAGGGGAAACCCCTTGCAACAGAAAGAATTTTTTCATTTCAGCAAACCCTAAAATAAAGTCCGATCACAATATCTCACAAGCCGGTTAAGAATCCGATTCTTTCACACGGATTTCTTCCATGCCTTCTTCAGCTTCGTGAACAGGTAAGTCAAAAATTTGCTCCTGTGAGTATCCATTTGTAATATAAACACGTATATCTTCTCCTGCCTTAAATTCGTACGGCTCTACATGAATGGTAAAGTAACCATCTTCAGAAACTTCCGCCTCCTCTGTTGAGCGATCAGTATTATTCTCTGCATCTGGAAATTCGAACATTACCGTGTCACCAGGATTTACACGTCCATTATAATCTTCCGTGTTTTCATGAATACCTGATAAAAGAAGATCTACGTACACCTCGTCTGAAAGTTCTTCAGGCTTAACCGCAAGTTCTTCATGATGAGCGCGTCGTTCTTTTTGATTCAAATCAATAATTTCACTAAGTTGCGATTTTGTTTCATTGGCTTGATTTTCAACCGCTTCCACTTCACCTGTTGTTCGGTCAACTTCATAACTTGAAAGTAATGGAGACCCTATTGTTTCGTCATCAGATTCAGCAGAAAACATGTTTACTTGATATATATCATCATTTTCTTCCACCGAAAACTGGTACGCATCCAGAAAATCTGCTATTCCAGACTCATTTTCTTTTATATAATCAATAACATGCTCCTCTGCCTCATCTTCTGTCATTTGAGAATACTCTTCGTTATTTTCATCTGTTTCTTCCTGGTTGTTATTAGAATCGAGAAAATCGTCTGAAGCTCGGTTTTCATCTTCACTGTCGTCTCCCTCTTCGGTTGCATCAACTTCTTCATTCGTATCGTCTACACTAGTGATGCATTAAGTTGAAACACTATTTGTCAAGCAAAAAACCCCGAAATTCGATATAAAATTTATGGAATTTCTGTCCAAAAAATCAATAAAAAACCTTATAATGAGAGGGACGGTGGTCCACGTCCAAATCTCTCACTATAAGGAGCTCCTATGGACAAGGATACCACGAGTACCACATTTAAGGAAGCATTACATCCGTTAAATATCAAAAAGGTTTTAGAAGATTTTATTGGGATAGACCGATACGTTAAGAAATTAACCCATGAAAAATTGGTTGCTCTGATGATTTATGCACAGATCTACCAGATTCCAAGCGCGAAGCAGTTAGCGTTGACACTCAAGAATAGCGAAGAACTCCAAGAAAGCGTAAATCTTTCTTCGATTAGCAGCTCACAGCTTACACGCCGTTTGAGTGACATAGGCGCTGATGTTAGCCAGGCCTTATTTTCCGATGTCGTGAGCCAAATGAAGCGAGAAATCCATCCTCGTCATCGCTTGCAGGTGATGAGTCCCATCTATCTTGTGGACGCTTCGATCATTCCGCTCTGTCTTTCCCTCTGCCGATGGGCGACCTATCGTCCCAAACAGGGGAAAGGCGGCCTGAAAATTCATATGAACGTGGCTTGTCTGCCGGATGGAACCGCACCGGAGGACGCTGTTCTTAAACCAGCTATTCACGCCGATCGTACGGAAATGAATGAGCTGATTGTGGAAGAAGGCGCTCTGTACTTGTTCGATCGCGGCTACAACGATTATGAAGCCTTTGACCGGTATTGCGAACCGGAGACCAACATTCGATTCATCACGCGGCTCAAAAGCAATGCAGTATTCGATGTGATCGAAGAATTTCCGGTGAATCCGGACGGCCCCATTACCCGTCATGCCCGCATTCGGCTAGGCGGTGGTCAAAAGCAAATGACACATGCCCTTCGCTTGATTGAAACGCATGATAGTGAAGGTAATCTCATTCAACTCATCACAAACGACGAAGAGGGTAAGGCCGAGGACTTAGGCGAGCTTTATCGCAAGCGCTGGCATATCGAACTCTTTTTCAAATGGGCGAAGCAGCACTTACAAATCAAATCGTTTTACGGGACGAGCCCCAATGCTGTGTATAACCAAATTTGGATGGCGCTAATCACTTATTGCCTGCTACGGCTTCTTCAAGTGCTGACAGGTTGTACACAATCGCTGTTTTATCTGTTGCGCTGTGTGCGGGATGACTGCTTTAAGCCCTTCAAAGAACTGGTGAAACATCTGCATCGTAAGCCTACGCGAACAAGCAAAGGTCGGCAACGAACCGACCCTGAAGGGGAATTCCGGCGGTTCACCGAGCTTGTGGAGAAGGAGGGATTGGAAGGCGCTGCGGCTGTGTATGCAGATGTCCACTGTGGATAAATTTTCGAAATTATAATATCTTCTGACAATGTGGATAGTGGATGACCGCCACCACCCCTTTGCTTTTTTTTCAAAAAATGAACCTATCTATACGTCTGAATATATGGAATAATATGTTATTTTATTGGAGGACGCTTGACATTTCTCAGCATATTTTATGCATCGCTAGTGTATCGTCTACTTCCTCAGTTTCACTTGCGTCATCATCAGTGTCCAGTGTACTATCACCAGTCGTTTCTTCTTCATCATCTCCACAAGCAGCTAATAATGCTACACTTAGAAACATTGTGGATGCTGTTTTTATGAATGTTTTCATTAAGTCTTCCCCCATTTAATAATCATCATTTTAGCATACAAAAGCAACTTTCTCCTCAAAGGATGGATAATAATCCGGCCTTATTCTGTTACACCCTTTATTTTTTTCAGCTATTAGCTGGTATAATGGAAGAAAGGTGTCAAACTCTTTTAATAGAAAAAAAGTAAAACATCCCACCAGCCATCCAAAATGGTTCCCAAAAAGCTAACCTCCAAAATGTTGCATAAGAATCTAAGTCAAAATCTAAAATAGTAAAGGCACTTAATGCAATTGTGATGAAATTAAGAAATCCGTACAAGAATAAAAAGACTCCCGCAAATTTCGTCAAGTAATAAAGCACCCTCGTTATTAAAGGCTTTTTCCATTGAACAAGAAGCATCAACAATAATACTACGCCAAACAATTTTATAAGGCCGGTAAGCCATATCATAGTAACGAACTATGGTTCAGGATTTAGGGACATCTCATAAATAGCTCCACCTAAGGATCTAACACCAAGCATACCGCCCATTGCCCAATAGAAACTCATACCAGCAAAAATCGCAGTCCAAATAATACCCAGAGTAATAAACCAATAGTTATTTCTCAAATACAAAACACCTTCCATTTTCCAGGAATGACCTAAAAATTTTATTTCCCAAAAAAACGCCCGTTTTTTTACTTTTTCTTTTTGGAATTCATACCCCAAACACCTATAAAGATTAAAAGTAATGCAGCCACCATACCAGGATTCATTATATACACCCGCTTCTTTTTTTGCCTTGTCTTTGGCGTTATCTTTATTCCAGATAATGGTGCCGATAAGCCAATAATGAGCGCAATACTTATTCCGCAAGCGTGCTTCGTTTGCTTAATAATATTCTTTCCCAATCTAATTTAGATTTTCTGCCTATTGTTTTTTTTCTGATTATACTATTGAATGTGTGTTAAGGAGGTGAAAACAATGTTAAAAAAATTTCTCACTATTTTCATGATGTCTTTTGTATTTGTTTTTGTGTTCACTAGTTTATCGTCTACAGCATCTGCATACAGTTCAGAAGATTATATAATTGAACCACCTTTTAATGGTGAATTTCAATTCACAACAGGTGATGGGGAATGGGACGGCGTTATACCAAATTCTCATATGTTTCATGTGCGACTTGGTGTTTCATCATTATTACCTTCTAGTGATCTTAATGTCCGTCTATGTAACTCTGAATCGGGAAATTGCACCCCATATAAAAGTTTCGCTGGTTCCAGTGCTTTCTTTTCTGATATGATGCCCGGAATATATTATATTGACATTGTTTCTACTACCAGAAATGGTAGTGGTACAGTGACTTTCCACAAACAGTAAAATAATCCCGTATAATGTGGTGAACTCCCCCATTTACAATAGAGTCATACTACCTTTGGAAGTGAATCGGAACGTTTTTGTCCGGTTCTTTTTTACATGAACAACGATTAGGCAAGAATAAGCATAGGTACGGCAATGGCACTTGCTCTAGGGTATAATCACAAGCATCTTTATTCCACAAAGCGCCTCGATTGCTTAACAGTTTACCACATTTTTCAGTCTCCGTGTCCATCCTGTGATACAGGGACTTTTTCTTAATCATTTTTTATCGTTACATTCATGTGCAATAGTGATCAATAATGCTAATCCTCCAATAACAACAGCCCCCAGCCAATAAAAAGGAATGATTGCTCCCGCGGGATCTCCGAATACGCTGAAAAGCATGCCACCTAACATGGCAAAGCAACCGACGATCCCGGTCATAAAGACCGGTTTTAAGGATGGAAATAAAAGAAACCCACCGTTGCGTTCGCTTTCCTTTTTTATATAGAGTAGATCCATGTTTCAAGAAAGTGGAAGGGGAAAAATAAACTCATCGCCAAATTCATTATCCCTTCGTTTACCGCAGGTTCAACACTCGCACCAATTTGTACTCCGTGGGTGGTCATAAAGAAAGCCAACATGAATAAAAAACCATATGGGAAAATAAGGAACATAAAACTTAACACGATCTGTGAAATCATCTCCCCTGATATGGTTCCCACAAATAGCGTGAAGGCAAAGATCGCCACAATAAGCCAGCAAGGGAACAAGAAATATTTCAATGAAGTTAAAATTCGCAAGAGCATCACGATATTCCGAGAACTGTATCATGATTTTCCCCCAAGCTGATTGTAGTAATAAGCGACCCAGTCTTGCATAACGAGATTAATGTAAATGCGATTTTAGACGTCTTCCTTTATGCCGCTAATGCACTCCCTTTCAGGAACACACTTCTATAGGAATATTTCAACAACAGTGATAATATGGGTATACATGGAAAACAAGCGTAGCCAGAAACACGATTTATCGTATAAAAAGATACGGTTAATAAATATGGAGGATAGTAAAATGCAAAATATAAAGAAGGCTACTGAACTCAAGGAACAATTAGATCGTCAACGACCTCTTGATGCTGTAACCGTTCGGCGCTTGAAAGAGGACTTTTTCATCAGGAACACTTATCACAGCAATGCCATTGAAGGAAACACACTGACGATTTATGAAACAAAAGCGATTCTTGAAGATGGCATTACCGTTGGGAACGGAAAGACACTTCGAGAGCATATGGAAGTCATAAACCATCGGGATGCGATTCAGTACGTAGAAAGTTATACTGTAACCAGGGTGTTGGACACAAAATGAGAAAAAATAAGATAAACTATAGCTATGAGTAAGAAAAGAAAAACATACAGCCCAGAAGAAAAAGCCAAGATTGTTTTGGAAGTTTTGAGAGAGGAAAGCACCCTCAAAGAGATATCCCAAAAATATGGGGTGAGTCAACAGTTGATCAGTCGATGGCGGACGGAATTCCTGGATAATATGCCATCCGTGTTTGATAAAAAGGCTGCCAAAACCGAAAAGTTAAAGCAGGAGCATGAAGCTGAGAAGGAGGAGCTCATTAATCAAATCGGTCAGCTTACGGTAGAAATGAACTGGCTCCAAAAAAAACAGAAACAGGTCTCGGATTGGAGGAGAAAAAAGCAGTAATCGATTTTGACAGTAAAGAGATCTCCGTTAAGCGCCAGTGTCAACTTTTGGATCTATCCAGGTCGACGGCTTATCATCCGATCATCGTTAAGCAGCCTGATCAGAAGGAAATTGCCATTAAAAATACCATCGACCGAATCCACTATGATGAGCCTGCATTCGGCTGTCGTCGCATTCGTGGAGAACTGCATAAACGTGGCTTCAGCGATGTAGGATTCAAACGTACACGCCGATACATGGAAGAGATGGGCATTGTCGCCTTTTACCCTGGGCCGAACTTGAGCAAACGGGATTTACAAGCACGAACCTATCCTTACTTGCTTCGGGGCGTGAGCATCACCCACCCCAATCATGTTTGGGGCATTGACATCACGTATTGCGGCACGCCTACAGGCTTTATGTACCTAGTGGCCATCATCGATTGGTTCTCACGGCTCGTTGTGGGTTGGGCCTTGAGCAACACGATGCATACCGATTTTATCATACGCGCCGTGGCGGAGGCGATCAACGCTTATGGTAAACCTGACATCATCAACAGTGACCAGGGAAGCCAGTTTACATCTAACGATTACATCGACTTTATCAAAAGCTATGAAACCGTGAAAATCAGCATGGACGGGAGGGGACGAGCGACAGACAATGCCCGAACAGAGCGGTTTTTCCGGAGTTACAAATGGGAAAGACTCTATCTCCTGTGTCCGGAAACGGTCTCGGAATTGAAGCAAATGACCAAGCTTTATATGTCTCATTACAACTGGAACAGGCCTCATCAAGCTTTAGAAGACTATGAACCGGCACGCATTTATTTTGGCGAATGTGGTCGTTAAGGCACCCACTCTAGCGAAAGGAACAGACGCTACAAATCGCTCGTTTTCGCCTTGCTGGGAGCCGCCGAAGGGTACCATTGACAGCTGTGTTCGCTTCCGTGATCCGGCGGATGGGGTCGGGGCCCCGCCGCAGGATCGGGTTTGAAGCGATGGGTTCGTGGTAAACTTCGCATGCGGCTGATGGCTCTTTGAGCTTTTTTCACCCAGTCGCCATCACATGCACACCACGAACCCAAACAGCTGTCAATGGCGGCGGATCCGAGTGGTGAAACTGGGAGGAATCCACAAATATCAGAAGCAAGTAGTAAGAGCTATATGAAGTTCAAATGCAATCCATTTCAGAGGGGAGGATTTATCTTAAAAAATCATTTTTCGTGTCTTGACAAAGGGTTACATTACAAGTGTTGTCACTCGACCATTAACAGAATGCCTCATTCGTAATATCCACTCCTTAATTTTAAAAGGGATCGATACGGATCAGGCGGGAGCGTATCGTCGTCAAGACGTAGTCATTACGGGGGCATCACACTCGGTGACTCCACATCTTAAAATTGCCGATGATTTGGAGGAGCTGATGCGTTGGTATACTTCTGCCTTAGAAAACAACAAGGGCCATTCCATTGAAATTGCAGCCATCCTTCATAGCAAGTTCGTAAACATACATCCTTTCTTGGATGGCAATGGACGAACGGGGCGTTTGTTGATGAATTTTGAGCTAATGAGAGCTGGATATCTCCCGGTTATCATTCAAGTGGACGATCGGCAAAAATATTATGAGGCATTAGACCATGCTGGTGTGAACAATGACTATACGATGCTTATTGATATGGTGGCATCTTTAGAAGTAGGTGCATTAGAGAAGTATTTGGAGTTGTTATAGTGGTAGATTCAGCATCTCTGTCATTAAGAGCAATCTACCAAGAATCTACCCATTGTGACGGGCGCTTTTATTCAATTAAAGCGCTTCTTTTATGGAACACCTGCTGCTACTTATATCCCCCAAAAAGAGCATGACCTGCTTTTACCCACCATGCATCTACATCAGAAAAGCCCGCTTGCTCAAGTGCGTTTAATTGTTCCAACAGCGTGGATGGTTTGTCGACAGGATCATCCGGATGCTCAAACAGATTCCATTCTGCGTTGAGAAAATATTCGTAGGCTTGAAGGTTATCCTCTAGATCAAGAGATTGTTTTTTCGTAACTTCATCCCAACTACGACTCATGCTACGCCTACCTATTTCATTCACCGGTTTTAAAATGTCCGCAATCAAGAGGGCTCCATTTTCTTGCAAATTTAAATAAAGCTTTTTAAATAGATCTTGTTTTTGTTTAAGATCAAGATGATGAATCGCAAGGCTACTCACAAAACATCTTATATTATTCGGTAAACCTTTTAGCCATGAGTCGTCAAAAAGATCAAAATGGCGAAATTCTAAACGGTCTGCATATTGATTAAGTTGATCTTTCGTATAATCCAACATTTCTGAAGATCCGTCCAGAGCAATAACATGTGCTTTAGGAAAAGTGCTTACAATTGTTTCGGTTAGCCAGCCTCCACCTGCGGCAATGTCTACAACAACTAATTCTTCATCATGATTTGCTGGAATAAGATCGATAAAAGCCTTTTCCAATTCATCACGTTCTGGTATAAATACCCGTCCGTAACGGAGAAACAATTCTGTATCTGATTCATCCCATTTTTGATCCATCTTTGATTTCTCCTTTTATTTGGTATAGGTACATTTTATTTGATAATAGTTACTCGACAATCTGGCCCGACGCTGATCCTTGTTCCGCATAAGCGCCTCGTTAATGGAACTCAATTAGCACAGCAAAAAGAGTTTACTCTCCTATATTTTTTATCCATTCACGCAGTTTTGCGCTCGGGTAATATACCTGTCCATTTATGGTTATATGTGGTATATCTGGGTATTCTTGAATTAGAGACCTTGCATCTTGCTTTGATAAATCGATGTAATGGTGTACCTGATCTTCTTTTATCAATTCAGGTGCTGTTTAGCTAAACATTTCTTTAAAGTTAAAATCATTGCCATTGGAACTTTTAAAGTTTTTCAATCCATCACCTATGAAAAACGCTGCTGCTGCTTAGAGTCAGGATGATACCCCCAATTAATTCGAGAATTGCTAAACCTAATATGATTAAACCAATTGATGGCAGCGTTATAACCCCTAAAATCATGTGAACTACGGCAGAAATGTAAAGACCTAATGATTTCTTTGTGGTTACACTGTAAATTGCATAAACTAACCCAGCCACTGCAAGCACTACGACTAGCCAAGCAGTCCAAGATGTCACTCTACATTCCTCCTCAATCGCGCCTCGATCTGAAACAATAAAAAATTGAATGTCACCATGTCATACGCATTTAGGTATTTCGCTTGCTTAATTCACTATATTGCATAAGGATTCTATTTTCTGGCTTTTTGTCCACCGTATATATCACAACGAGGAACAACCATTCTAACGGTTTCATTAAAAGATAAGTGATGTCTGCAGTCCATTTTGAATTGATGTGCCTGCTGATTGGATAGCCAAACCTGTCGTAAAAGTTGCGGATGACTTTATGGAAGCTTGGCATGTATTGTTCAAAAATATTCTCAAATGCATTGGCAACCATCAGCTGACGATTCACAGTGATTCTTAATCCCCTCCTGGATCCTGCCCTAATTGGTTTGACCAATTTTTTATGTCCTTTTGCAGAGACCGTACACAAATAATGTCCGTCATCCTCCAATGTCTCTGGTTCTGGCATAGGGATATTTGAATAATTAAAAGAGCTTGTTTCAAGGAACACACGGATAAAGCTATCCGGACGTTGTCCAAACAGGACCAAAATCAGTTGGATAATGACCAGAACCGGAAACAAAATGACAGACCACAATTTTGGCATCTTTTGATACTTATTAGAGATCCTATAGAGAAATATCATGAATTTATTATTGTACACAATTTCTTCTTCATGAATGTTGTCATGAAAATGACTCAGGGAATCCCTCAGCCTTGCAATATATAAGAAACATAATGATAGAAAGGTTATTTGCAGAAGAGTGACCGAGAATCCTTCACCATAGTTCTCGGAGACAGTATGAGTGAGATAGATAGCTGCAAATATGATATTCAAGATGATTAAGGTACTGCATGCCACATAAACCATCGGCGGAAGATGCTTATATTTAATGCACGCGACGCCAAAACCAGTCAAACCCAATGTTAACAGGACAATCACTGAAACAATATGTTCATTGGCAAGAGAGGCATAGCCATTTGCCATGGCACCAGTTTCTTCATAAATACGCAATGTCCCGCCAGCGTCTACAGCAACACCATTTAGATAGAAGCCAAGTAATAAAAAACAGTAAATAACAACGGAGAAGAAAACATCCATTATTACTTTAACTTTGACTGAACCATCCTTAACATCTTGTGACTGCACCTCCTTCGAAAAACTCTGAAACATTCTTATTAGAGCATAAGCGGGAGTTGAAATAATTAAAATTGCGACTAGAATTAACAGTATCGAAAAAAGCTCAAACAAACTTTTTACCCCCAATTCTACTGCTCATCAATCCAGCCCGATTCTAAAGGACGCCATATTGTTCAAGATAAGCGCCTCGTTTGCTTAACATCACGTAGCCTGTTTTCCGGTATTAATAAGCAAGTGATTATGTAATAACAGAATAAATATATACCTCTTTACCCCATTTTTGAACGGTCTTTTCAATATTCATACCAATTCGTTCAGCAACTTTTGTGGATGGAATGTTGTCTACATCAGGTAAAGAAATTATCTTTCTTAATTTCATTTGCTCAAATCCATAATTCTTACAAGCTAACGCAGCTTCGGTAGCGTACCCGTTTCCCCATGCACTCCTCACGAACAGATAACCAATTTCCATTTCTATTTCACCATCAACCTCTTGAGGGACAATACCACATTGACCAAGAAAATCTCCTGTCACCTTATCTTCAACGATCCATAGTCCGACCCCGTATTGGTTATAATTATTTAACGTCCATTCTATCCACTCCATAGTCTGACTTTTGTCTTTTGTCGATGGGTAATACTTCATCGCCACTGGGTCGGAGAATATTTTCATTAAATTTCCGACATCATCCTTATTCATTTCTCTTAGTGTCAACCTCTCAGTACTCATGACAGTATTTTTCATTTCATCATTGCCTCCTCATTTTTACTGCTTTTCTTCAAGAATATGGCCCGAGAAATGAATACGTTATTCGGCTAACGATCGTTAGTTTAATAAATCTACGACGTCCTAACAATGTTCAAATGCTCGTGTGCATATAGAATTTCTCTTCGCCACAGGCCTTTTGCTACATACGTGGTTACCCACCAAAATTCATTGCAACAGTCAGCAAAAAACTCAACAGAAGGACGCATTTGTTCAATTAGCGCGCCTCTATAACGGAAGAATGATCTGAGGATGTTGCAGAAAATCCTATCAGCTTGATGTTCATTTTTTGTTTGCTGAAATCATTAGAAACATTGGTCTCCGATTTTCATCCTCCATTTGAGGATCATTTTTTGACATTTCATCAGAAGGAAACGATTCCTTCACTGCTTTTATCATAAAATCAGTGTCAATTAGATTATTTATATATGTTGAAACTGTACGATGGTACTTTGTAACATTTTCATTTAAGAATGATGCCTCTCGCACGCCTTCCTTTTGATAGTTATCAACTGGCCAATGCAGGCGATTCCCTTGTTCATCATAATACCAATCTTGTTCTTTTCGAGTAGTAAAAATGGGATGTTCAACGGAAAAAACAAAGCTTCCCCCAGGCTTTAGAGAATCATAAACTTTTCCGCAGATTGACTTAAACGACTTAATATAGTGAAAGGTAAGCGAACTAATTACCACGTCAAATTGAGAGTCTGAAAAGTCGATTTCCTCAATTGGGGCTTTAATATACGAAATTAAGGGATCATTTGTCTTTTCACAAGCTCTTTGAATCATTTTTTCGGATATATCTATACCTGTCACAGATCCTGCTTGCTGCTGACGTGCATATCGACAATGCCAACCGAAACCGCAACCTAAATCGAGTACACTTTTATCTTTTAGATCTGGTATTAGTTCTTTTAATATATGCCATTCCCCAGCACCTTCAAGTCCCTTAACGGATCGAGGCATTTGTTCATACGCAGAAAAGAAATTCGGATTATCATATTTATTTTGTTTCATCGTCAATACATCTCCAGTTACCTTTTTCAATTAATTAACCCGCAAAAGCCATAGTGGGCACTTTTCTTATTCGGCAAACGCGCTTCGATTGTTTATCTAATGTTTTTTCCCGTAAAGTCAACTAGATCAGGTTGATAAATCAGCTTTGAGGGAGCATTTCCAACGTGCCCTTCCCAAATTTCATATTCCTTTTCAAACTTCTCTCCAATTGCAGGAAACTTTTCCTCATCATAATCAAGCTCTACATATTCTTTCCATACCTTCTGATGATCTTCTAAAATTGGACTCATCTTTCGTACTTCTTTTATCCCTGCACCTTTATGTTCTCCGTAATGCATTGATGTGTTGGTTTCATAATCAGTTCCAAGCATTAAAACACAACCGTTATTACGGTATATAAAGCCGAGTGGTGAGTCATCGCCCAATCCATTATCTAATGAATGGTTATTTGCGATTTCATCACTGTTCTTTCCCCATACTGAAAACGAGTGTACAGGATGATAACTACGTTTGACGTCCGGGTATGTGCGAAATGACTCTGGAATAGCCCCCATTGCTACTGTTGGTGTTACACTGGGATCAAATGGCGGTAATTCATTCATCACTTCAGTGACCCATTCTTCTGGAATTGCTGGATTACCCCACTCCCTTGGATCCGATATATCAGCACTGTGAGCTGGCATGATTATCGTACCTTTTGAGGTAACCACATCTTGTAAAGCACGAATTATAGCTACTGGACCACCACAGACCCAGCCTAACGATTTCATCGAAGAATGCACAATTACAACCATATCCTCACGTAATCCTAATTTTTTTAAGTCATTTACAAGCGAACTACGTGTTTGTGGTGCCTTAGATTGTTGAATTAATTCTGTTTGACTCATGATGTAAAACTCCTTAATATGTATAAAAATAGCGATAATAGACTACCAGTATTTTTAAATGGTTACAAACTCTCTGATATTAACTAATCGGATACAAAACCGTTATTCAATTAAATGGCCTTTTTCTGGTACAACTTTATTCCATTAGAGCGCTTCGATTCATGAATAAAGACTTACACCCTAACTTTGATTAAATCGCCCCAATCAAACGAATACAGAAGTTTCCTATACTTCTTCCATCTTTTTTAGTTTCCTTTTAAATAAAAACGCAAGGGCTGTCATAAATACAAGTAGACCTATAAGCCCCCATACCGAAGCATAATCTGGGTATTCAAACATAAAAAAGACGGTTATAAGGAATATAGGAATATATAGTAATGTTCGTAAAATCCAATTCATTCTCTCTCGATGTAGCGAGCCACTTCATGGCCGCACTTCTGGCAGTTTCCACGGAGTACTATTTCATCTTTGAATCCTGCCATCTCAATTTTATAATCTGTAATCGTAGTTGTTCCGGCGCAGGACACGCAAAACACATTATGGATGATTTTTTCTCTGCCCATTCTGGGATTTAATTCCACTGTTCCTGAGCATTTTTCATGATTAATTTCACTCCAAGAATATAATTTATTCCGTATTTGCGCTTCTATTCTTGAAGACTTGATTTTAAGATAAGCGCTCGTTTGTATTATAACCTCTGATCTATTAGAAAAACTTTGGTTGCCACCTGTTAGGTAGATCCACGCATGATTAATTGACCTTCGAAAGTTTTGACCTCTCCTTCTAAAGGTGTGCCTTCATACAAGATTTTCATTAATGTTTTAGCAGTATAAACGCCTAACTGATCTATAGGGATATGAATGGTTGATATGGTAGGATGAGTTGCTAAACAGATTTGGTGATCATCATAACCCATGACCGCAAAATCTCGTGGAACGTCGAACCCTCTTTGTTTCAGCTCTTTTATGACCCCTGCGGCAACATAATCACTTCCCGTGAATAATGCAGTTGGACGATCACTTTGGGGCTGGTTGATGAGCTGCTTCACGACATTCATACCGTCTTTAATCGTAAAA
The DNA here is from genome assembly GCF_006740705.1 of Salicibibacter halophilus. GTDB lineage: Bacteria > Bacillota > Bacilli > Bacillales > Marinococcaceae > Salicibibacter > Salicibibacter halophilus. The sequence goes on from NZ_CP035485.1 coordinate 1,293,879, forward strand.
CACCCGGGATAAATCCATTTTTTTGCCTCCTGAAAATCTTGATGTAGGGTTTGTTCATAACTTTCTCGTCTTTTTTGCTGTAACGGACTATTGGAAACATCATAACAGAAACCTATTCTTGTATGCCCCTGATTGAGTAAATGATTGAGGCCTTCTGTAGTTGCTCCTCGTTCATCGTAACAAATCACAGGAATCGTTGCTTCTTCGTGAAATTCATTACACAGTACAAGTGGTCCATAATGTACATACTCTTCTATAAGCTCCCAATCATTTTCTATAGAGCATAAAATAACGCCTTCGATTTCTTTAAATTTAAGCATTTCTAGAATGGCTTTCTCATTTTCCGCATTGTAGAAACTTTCACTAATCATTGTTTTATAACCCTGTGTCCTTAATTCTTTTGAGATTCCCGAAGCTAATAAGCTAAAAAATGAATGATAAAGATTTGGAATAATAACTGCAATAGTCTTGTTTTTCATAAGTCTAAAACTTCTGGCAATCGAATTAGGCACATAATTTAATTCTTCAATAACCTCCAACACTCTTTGTCTGTTTTCCTGACTAACATAAGGATGGTGATTGAGTACTCGAGAAACGGTAGATTTTGAAACATTTGCTTTGGATGCAATATCGTGTATGGTCGTCACTTTACCCCCTATAAAATATTTGACCTGGGATTGTTCCCACATTATAACATGGCATTAATACATGTAGTTGAACGGAGGATTACAAAATGAATGGGCATAAACCCCAAAAAACAACACTTCGACCGTATGACGATGTTAATCAGACCCAATTTATCGTTTACGCTGATTTAGATGAAACGTTTTATTCTCACCAAATAACCAATGAAGAAGAAACTTCTATAAAGGCCTTCGAAAACTATATGGAGTGCCTTGTTAAACGTCATCAAGTTCTTTTTGGAGTCATTACTGGTAGCAATCTTGACTCCGTTATTCAAAAGTTGGAAAACGGTTCCCATCAAATCATGCCCCATTTTATAGCCTGTGATTTGGGGACGATGCTTTATTGGGTCAATAAGAACGGAGAATTCCTTCCAGATCAAGCGTGGGTGGATCGGCTAATGAAAACGAACTTTACCCAATCGACCGTGAACGCTATCATCCAAAACTTGGAGTCGTTATACAACATCGAGATGACAGCCCAGACCCAATTAGGCTCTTCATCATTTAAAAAGAATTACTATTATTACATGATAGATGACCATACAGATACTAAGAATATCGAAATGATCAGAGACCTTGCCCATAATCAGGAGTTGGGGTGTAATATTAACATTTGCAATCCGTTAGCAGGGGACCCCGAAGGAGCCTATGACGTTGATTTTATCCCCCAAAATACAGGGAAAGCAGCCATCATAGAATTTATCAATCAAAAATTTCAAGTAGATAGGGAAAATACATTTGCATTTGGGGATAGTGGCAATGATTTGGAAATGTTATCAAAAGTTGAACACGGATATTTACTCGATAATGCGACCATTGATGCTAAGAAACAACATGAAAAAATAACGACCGATCCATATACGAAAGGCATATTGAACATTTTAAAAGAACACTTCCCCATGTAAGCCCTAAACTGTAACATCTGACGCACAAAAGGAGGAAACCTTTCGATGTATTACCAAAGTCAAAAAAACGATATAAATATCGAGGAAACCCTTATTGTAGTGGTTGGTCGCTTAAAAGGGGGCTATGTTGCCCGCACCTCTCATTGTGCCTGCAAACGGTTGGTTTTTGACAATGATAGTCATGGGTTTCATCAACTAACTACTTGGATCACAGAAAACATGAAGGTTAATAGGAAAGATCAGGTGGTTTTGGGCATAGCGGACATGAATCTCCAATGGATGAAACTAGCGTATTACGCGAAATCAAAAGGATTTTCACCCCTTATTGTCTCTCCAGATGCTGGGGAGTTTCATGATCTATTCAATAATAAAAATGCGTATGGCATTATGCAACGTATTAAAAGTGGTCATTATACCACAGCGAACCTTCCTGAAGGTATTTATGCTGAATTACAGAAAGGAAGCAACGTTCGTAATGATCTTTTATCGAAGTTACATGATACCCGAGAAGAAATTAACCGATGGATTGATTGCTATTTTCCGGAATTTATGACAGTATTTAACGGCTGGGAAGGGAACAATGCGATTCATATATTAACGTACTTCCCTTTTCCGGAAGAAATCAGAGGGATAACGACAGACAAGATTGCGCTTATATGCAACTTAAGTGTGGAAACAGCTGAATTATTGCAGAAAGCTGCCCAACGCTCGATTGGTATAAATCACGGATCAAGAATGGCCGAAGTTGAGATTATTACCCTCCTCAATCAATATCATGTTCTCCAAGATCAAAAAAACCAGGTGAATGTCTACCTTGAAAATTTTTGCACATCCCTTCGAGAAATCAAGACTAAAACGAAGAAATAATAGCAGAAATAAGGCTTCCCACGTTGTTTATATGAACACAAGGTAGGAAGCTAATCTCAAGGAATCTGTCCACAGTTCCTCGACAATCGCGTCTCTTTTACGGAAGACTGACAAATGCCATAATACTTCGCAACTTTATTTTAAATCCGCACCCCTTCCTCCTGCCGGTAACTTCAAACTTTTCGCACACCAGCACAACTCGGTTCCCCCCTTCTTTCATCGATTCCATTGCAGAAACGAACTTATAATGTTAACCTTTTTATTATAATGGTTAACATTATAAGGAGGGACTATCATGACCGATACAATAACCCCAACAAAATGGGAAATACTTGCTGACAAAGCTTTGCAAGGAAAAAGGTTGACGCTGGAAGAAGGGTTGTCCTTGCTACAAGCCGATGACGACGAGATGCTGCCCATTATGCAAGCGGCTTATCGTGTACGGAAGCATTACTACGGGAAAAAAGTGAAGCTGAATATGATTTTTAATGCGAAAAGTGGAAATTGTCCGGAGGATTGCGGCTATTGTGCGCAATCGATTGTATCTTCTGCCCCCATAGAGAAATATCGGTTGCTGGATAAGGAGACGTTGGTGGCCGGCGCCCATGAAGCGATCGAACGTCAGGCCGGCACGTATTGCATCGTGGCGAGCGGGCGCAGGCCGTCAAACCGCGAGGTGGATCAAGTCGTGGCAGCTGTTGAAGAAATTACGGCGACGACCGATTTAAAAATATGCGCATGCCTCGGACTGCTCGATGAGGGAAAAGCAACGCAATTACAAAAAGCAGGCGTCCATCGCTACAATCACAACTTGAATACGCACAAAGACAACCATGCCAACATCACGACGACTCATACATATGATGATCGGGTGGATACATTGGATCATGTGAAAAACGCGGGCATTTCACCATGTTCCGGTTGCATTGTCGGCATGGGCGAAACGGATGGGCAGCTTGTAGAAACCGCTTATGCTTTGCGGGACATGGATGTTGATTCAATCCCGGTGAATTTTCTGCACGCGATTCCGGGGACGCCTTTGGAGGACTACCCGCGAACAAAGCCAATGAAATCATTGAAAGTGCTGGCCATGATGCGATTGATTAACCCATCAAAAGAAATACGAATTTCGGGAGGACGCGAGATCAACCTCCGCCACCTCCAGCCGATTGGTTTATATGCGGCGAACTCTGTGTTTGTCGGCGATTACCTGACAACTGAAGGGCAAGCCATCAAAGAAGACCACGCGATCATTGAAGATTTAGGATTTGAGATCGAAGAATGTGCCCTTTAAGTCCCTAAGGATTGTAATAAATCGGGGAGTTCGGCCCCAGTTCCCAACCAAAAAATATCCATACGAACAAAAGGATGGACCAGGCGATTAAAAAGAAGATGGAGAATGGCAACATGACGGAAATGAGCGTGCCAATGCCCATTCTCCGGTCGTATTGCTGGGCAAAAGCAATAATGACGGCAAAGTACGTCATGAGTGGCGTTATAATGTTCGTCGCCGAATCTGCTACACGATAAGTGGCCTGCGTTAGCTCCGGGGAGTAGCCGACCTGCATCATGATCGGCACGAAAACCGGAGCCATCATGGCCCATTTGGCCGATGCGCTGCCTATAAATAAGTTAATGAAGGCGGTAAGCAAGAGGAATCCGATAAGGACCGGGAAACCGCCGATATCAAGATTATTGAGTAATTCGCCGCCGTAAATACCGATGATCAAGCCCAGGTTTGTTTCCTCAAAGTAAGCGATAAATTGACCTGCGGTAAACGCGAGCACGATGAACATGGCCATCGAAGCCATCGTGTCGGACATTTGATTGACCACATCCCTGTCGCTTCGCGTTTCTTTTGTCACTATGCCATAGACGAGACCGGGGATGAAAAATAAAATAAGCAAAATGATGACAAGCGATTCCATAAATGGAGACTCCACGATCGGTTGCGGACCTTCCCCTCTCATCGGCCCCCATTCCGGAACGACGAGCAAACTCATAAATCCAGCCGCGATCAACACAGACACGATCGCCCACGTAATGCCCCTTTTTTCCGTGGGGCTGATCTGTTCCAACTCTCCGGTAAATTCCCCATCCCAAGCACCAAGTCGAGGCTCAACAATTTTTTCTGAAACCCACGTGCCGACAATGGTTAATAGAAAGGTGGATACGATGATAAACCAATAGTTCATCGCGATGTTCATCGTTTCCGCATATTGCGGATCGATCGTTGATGCTGCGTCACGCGTGAGTTCGGCAAGCATAGGATCTGTGGCTGAAAGCAACAAATTAGCACTAAATCCGCCGGAAACCCCGGCAAAAGCTGTCGCCAAGCCTGCAAGAGGATGACGGTTAAGCGCGGAATAGATAAGCGCCCCGAGCGGCGGAAGCACGACGTAACCGGCATCGGACGCGACACTGGACATAATCGCCGCGAACATGAGCCCCGCTGTAATCAATCGATTGGGAATCGCGAGGACGAACCCTCGCAAGCAGGCACTGATCAGGCCGCTCTGCTCGCATACACCAATCCCGAGCATCGTCGCCAAGACGACACCGAGCGGAGCAAAGCCGATGAAATTATCAACCATGCTTGTAAATATGTACTGAATCCCCTCGCCGGAAAGCAAATTCAAGACTTCAAGCGTCTCGCCGGGTTCCGCGGGGTCTTCCACGCTCATATCAAAACTGGCGACAATTGCAGAAACAATGATCACGATAACGGCTAAAATCGCGAACAGCGTGACCGGATGCGGCAGCCTGTTGCCTGTTCTTTCGATAAAATCGAGAAAACGTTGGAAAAATCCTCTTCTTTGTTTTGCTTCTGCCATACCAATTCCCCTTCTCCGGGATAACTCAGACCCTTTTTTTGGTATCGTTACCAAAACAGGCCTTTCTATGTATGGCAAAAAAGCTGATCGCAATCACTCGAACTGAAATCAGCAATTCCCACCTAAGCGTATTGATGATTAAAATAAACCAATGTGTCCACCGAGACTTTTAACGCTTTTGACAAATGGTGAATGGTATGAACGTCTGTTTCACCGGGGAATCCGTATTCTTCAAATGATTGTATTGTTTCCATATCCAATTTTGTGACTTCAGCCAATTCTTCCTGAGACATTTTTAACGCCAACCGAAACGCATCAATCATCACATTGCCCCCTATTTCATCTAATAATTCTTATTATAATCTTCACAGTGACAACTACTGTCAGGGAACATCCAATCTTCACTTCTTAAAGAGCGTGTTCAAAAAGCCCCCAAATTTAACGAAAAAATAAAAACGCACCCGAGCAAAAAATGGTAAAATGGGAGTGAACAAACAACCAAAAATACCAATTGCGAGGTGCGTTTTCATGGATTTGCAGCTTGAACTGCTTCCGTACCATTATTATAACACACTCGGCTTTGATGCAGAACTCATTGATTATATCGACCACGTCGATGACCAGGTGGTGCGTGAAAAGGTTGCCCCACTCTATAAAGACGGCGGACGTCCGCCTGTCGATCCAAGGACGTATTTCCGGATGCATTACCTCTATTTTACGCGACCTGAAATCTCCTCTTTCCGGGAACTTTGCAGGCAATTGAAAGATCCCAAAAATCATGCCTGGCGCAACTTTATCGGCACGCCGAATATCAAAGATGTGCCTGTGCACAGTAGCCTCAGCCACTTTCGTAAAGAGGTGACGCCTGAGACGTTTTATGAGATTTTGTTTGATCTCATCCGTCAAGCCATGCAGCTGGATGATTTCATAGAACCGACGCTTACGGGCATTGATTCCAGACCGGTTTATGCCCTTGTCAACGGGTATAAAAAGAAACGTTGTGCCTGTGACGATCAATCCCAGATTTCGCGCTAGCGACCATGCACACTAATCATTCCTGATGTCCAACGCGTTATGCTTGTCTGATTGTAGCTGATTCATCAGCCAATGCAACAAAATGCGCGCTTATTCCCGTTCCTTCGACATTAGCAAGGCAAACGAATGACCGTCTCAAGGTTACTGGTGACGGCTCTCGACAGCCATCGAGCTCCTTGGTTCTGTGAAAATGGAGGCATCCATTTCCAACAAAACGAGAATACGGGGTAATTGCGGCTCATAATGCTTCGGGAAGAACCGCCGAAGATGTCCGTCAATCTCCATATGAAGGATGTCGACGGTGTCCAAAAGTTCCAAAACAGATTCACCCGTGGGGCGAAAGCTTCTGCGTCCTCCTCCGCCAAGTTGGTACAGGGGTTCGGAGGCCCCTTCCATGTTTTTGCGAATCAGGTATTCAAAGAGGCTGTACACCATGACACTGATCATCATCACACATGCAAAAGCTTCCACGCGTTTAGGTTTTGCCAGATAGACCCTGCCGACAAAAAAGGGATTTTTGAGGAAACGAAAGCGATTTTCCACCGTCTGTTGCCCTTTATAGGCCTTTAACAGCTCCACGTCTGCTTGATCATCTTTGGCGACACTGGTCACGAGAATAAAGATAGAGGCTTGCTTTCGAATCGCCTCGAGCTGTTCGTCCGAAGGGGGATGAAGCGTTAATCGGACACGATAAACCGTGATCGGCGGCGGTGGCGCCTCCCCTTTTTTGGGACGGCCCCGCTTTTGGCGTTTGCCTGGCAGCTCTACACAGACCGTCGTGCCTTCAAATGTATGGTAGCCTTTTTGGTGTTTCTTGAGAAATGCGCCCAGCGCCTCTTCCGCGTCGGCCTCGCAGGAGAAGTCCTGCCTTTCCAGCTCGGCTTGTTCCTTGTGCCAACGTCTCTGTTCCTTTTCCAAGTTGCTTTGGATGGTTTTTTCTTTTCGGGCATCCATATGGTCGGATTGGATCACCAGAAACCGGTAGGTTTTCCCGTTAAGGTCAGCTTTGGTGGGATAGATGCGGTAAGAAGCAGCGCCTTTACGGTCCACGAGGGCACCGATCTCCTCCCACTGATCCAAATCCTGCTCTAAGGCCTCTGCCTTCAAGGTTTTGGCGAGATTGAAATTCTCCGGCAATCGGGACAAAAACTGAAAATCGGCCTGATCCTTTTGGCCCGTGGTGGCCTCCAGATTATCTTGGGTGACCAGGGCACTATCCGAAATAAAAATCGCCTGTTCCAGTTGTTCCGGATCATACCAATCGGTGAGCGCATGCAAGACATGCTTGTTCCACGTTTTATCATCCTGGTTACCGTCTAAAATATCGCCATAAACAGGGATGCCTTCCGGCGTCGTTCCCAACCCAAACTTGAATTGGGGCAGATCAGGCCGGTGGTCTTTGGAATAGCCGCGTACAATTTTCAAGATGTCCTCCTCGTCCGGGTGATTCTTGGGTTGGCCCGTGTACACAAAGGATGTGGTATCAAAATGGAGCCCTTTCCACGTGAGGTCGATCGGAGCTTGAACGGCCTGAATGGCTGTCTTACAGACCTTCTCAATGCCCGCTTCATGAAGGGCGTCTAACGCACGGCCGAGCGCATCGTCATTGAAATCATTCGCTTTCGTTCCGGGACCAAAGAGTAACTCGACATCTTGCTCTTGATAAAATTCTTGGACGCGATAAAGGGCTTTACGATGGGATAACTGATTGATGATCATAGCAGCTACTCTTGTCCCTACGGAGACGTTACAGTCTTTCTCTTTGACAGGAGATAGCTTGTCGATGGCCTCAATTAATCCCATTTTATCCATCAGCTGGCGGATCACTGGCGTTGATCCGATACGAACGGATTGAATGTCGGGAAGATCTTCTGGTGATAGGCTCAAAGGAATCACCTCATGGGTTGTCTTTCCTGAACCTTTGATACAGGTAAGGCAAATTCCTGCCAAAAATTAAGAAACATACTCAAACGGGCGCGAAATGTGGGATCAATCGTCGTGCGATTGTGAAAAGACATTTTCAGACCCGGACGCTAAGGTGGGTGTGCAACGCAATAAAGCGAATCAGAACAAGTTTTTTATCGGCTATCGTAAGCATTCCATTGTTTGTCCGACCCCCACAGGGCCTCTGACCCTTTTATCGATCGTCTTACCTCCCGATACCGCCGACATTGATGTTTTGCTTCCTTTGGTTGAAAAGCTGAAGCAACTAGATGACATCAACGTTGACTACCTAATCGCTGATTTAGGCTACTTCAGTGCGGAAGATCAGGTGACCGCTTTGAAAGAACATGATGTGGCTGTCGTGACAGAGGTGAAAAAGAATACGGTGATACCGGAAACCTGTTCTCCCGAAGGAAAGCCTGAATGCGAGGCCGGACACGAGCTGATTTGGGATGGATTTGACCGTGAAACCTACACATCCTGGTTTAACGGGGACGAAAACAAATGTCAGTCTTGTCCGCTCCAGGGGACTTGCGACAAACAGTTTAGCTTCTCGTTTGAAGAAGAACCCTTCTTTTATGGTCCTGTCCCTCAGGGCTCGGCCCTTCAAGGGGAAATGCTTACCTTCCGGAAGCAAACGGAACTCGCTTTTGCCCATGAATCTAATCAATTAGATGCTGTCATGCGTCATAAAAAGGTGCCCATGAAAACAACCGAAAAGGTTCAATCGTTTTTCATTATGAGAGACCTGTTTCGATTGATCCAACGGATGATCAAGCATGTTCGGGAAACGATCATGCCCGAGAATCATCTTGACATCATTAGGGAGCAACAGATGATGCAAGTGGAGCAGGTATCGCTCCCTCTAGGTGCATGAACCCTTCCCATTAACCAATTTTTTTAAAAATCTGGTGATAATCCGGGGAGACGTATGCCCTTTTTTAGGGCTCCATTCGTTTCACAGTTTGTAATAAGAATGGTCACCGAATGTATCCCCTTACATTTCCATTTTTGGCTATATGAATGGATCCCCGCTACGGCCATTTTTGTTTTAAAGGTTACTTATTGAACAGCCTCTTAAAGCAAAAAAACCGCCCCAACCAACAAAAGTTGAGACGATTCCTTTTAAGCGTTACGCTGTCCACTTTTCATCCATCGTAAACGACATAGTCACCCACTTTTCCTCAGGAATGTCTGATAACCTTTTATCCAACTCTTCCCGTACGAGGTCCATTTCCTTAACGGTTGTCACCTTGGAGTTTTCATTCAAAATCACATCGATTTCCATATAAATCGTTCTGCCGATTTTCGACGTGCGTAAAATAGCGTTTTCCATGCGATACGTTTGTTTTAACGATTGGACTTCGGCGACGATTCGTTCCTGAATGTCATTGGCGGGGGTCATTCGCAACAATTCCCTGCCGTTTGTTTTGATTAACCCATAAGGAACGGTTAAAAAATAACCGGCAGCCAACAGAACCATCAACGGGTCAATGTACGGAACGAGAAACGCCCAAGTTGTCCCCTGCAAAAGCCAGGCAATGAAAAATCCGATCAAAATAACGACGCTGAGGAGCGTATCCATCATCCATTGCGCAGACTCCGCTTTGAGCAACTCCGAGTCTTTTTTCCGTTTCATCATGCTAAAAATGACAAAGCAAACAACCGTCGACAATAAAGCATACGCCAACGCCGGCCCGAGGACGACCTCACTGCCGCCTGTGAAAAACTCGGTAACCGAGGACACAATTGCCACAAAACACATCAAACTGATGACGATCGCTTTAATGACGACAACGAGCGGCTCGATGGTTTCTTTACCATACGGAAATCGTCTTGTATCTTCTTTTCCTGCATACCGAAATGCTAAGAACGCCATCAAGGATAGCGCCAAGCTAATCAGGGAATAGGCGCCATCGAAAAAGATCATTTGCGAAGCAGTGACCAGCCCTAAAACGAGACCGATCACCGCGAAGCCTAGCGCGCCCCAAACGGATAATTGCAATAGTCTAGATTCTGTTCGTCTCACTCTTTCTACCCTTTCTTTCATGAATGACGGTCAGTCATTTTTTTGAATTAAAAAAGCCGGGTCTTATCTCACATAAGCGCCCGCACTATAAATTGGATGGCTTCCTTTTTATATGCTTCTGCTTGTGCCGCGTTTTCGTCGAATAAATAAAGCTGCTCAGCCGCTTCCTCCATCATCCCGGTAACTAGCTTGGAAGTAATCCGCACATTTATATTTTTTCTTACCTCGCCACGCGCTTGTGCATCCTCCAACAATCGGTCCATCCATTGATAATAAGGTTCATAAATGATTTCCCACTCGGAAAGGCCGCCTCCCATCGCCAGGCCTGAATAACACAAAGCGAGCACATGTTGATAACGTTCGGTGACCGAGAAAATCGTATCCACCATTTGCCGAATATTTTTATCAAAGGGATCCTCATCTTGAACGTATGCTTTTAGACTATCCAACTGTTCATGCAAAAGCTGTTCCGCCATCGCTGGGATTAACGCGTGCTTCGATGAATAATACAAATAAAAGGTGCCTTGCGCCACCCCTGCGCGCTGTACGACATCGGAAACCTTTGCATGCTCGATCCCAATCTCGGAAAAGATATCGATTGCGGCAGTTAGGATTTGGTTCTTTTTGTCTTGTGCCATTGGGACTCCTTTCTTTCTGTCACGTGTATATGACTGACTATCAGTCATTTTAGCATAAATCCTGTATAGATACAACTACAAAATTAGAAATGCCCCGCTCAAAGCTGTAAGCGGGGTGGAATCGCCGTTTACAAGGCTAATTTCGCTTTAATGTTGTGAATGTCCATGTCATGCTTGGACACTTGATCGCGCAGATAATCGATGTCTACATTTTGGCTGCGCATTTCCTTTAATAACTCTTTATGGCGTTGCTGTGATGCTGCATCGCGTTGCTGATTTAACCGCTTCTCGTCGGCAAATTCATTTTCGAGCCCGTCCATACGTGTTGATAGTTCTTGAGTTATTTTGTTATTTTCCAATACGACCTTGTTGTTGTCAGCAACCATTTGAATCAATTGCTCCATATGCTTTTCAAGACGATCGAAACGTTCTTCACTCATAATTGATACCTCGCTTTCTTTATTTTTTTCTATCGGTTCTATCTCTCTAGGGAACATTATACAGAATGTGCGTTCCCGTTACAACCCTTTATTTTATTTTTCTATGCTTTTTTAAATCGTCCACTAACACCGGCAACAACCCTTCTTGATAGCCGGCTTTTTTCGTCGCTTTCATTTCCGCAACAACCGGTTGCAAGGCTTCATGACCCATATTCGCGAGCTTCGCCAATCGTTCTTCATCCAACCTGTTCGCAGATAAAGATTGCCTGTACGACGCCACGTCCATACGCCAAAAGTGAACATGGCGAGGATAGCGTTCAAGCAAACGGTTGGCCATCGTGATCCCTTCGGGGTCAATATCCCCCGCGTAATAAAGGGAAACACCCTCTTCAACGAGCTTGTCCATCAACCTTAACGCTGCAAGTTTAAACTGGCCGTGCGTACAAATAAGCGGGGCGTCCAGCACGGCATCAAGAAGGCTCGAGTACACGCCGGAGTTTTCCACGATCCATACACGCTTCGAACTCGCCGGACGCACTGCACTTACATGCTGCAATTCCCTCAAGGGAATGTTGAGAACAGAATGATACGTAGCGGCTGCCTGCCATAACGGATGAATGGAACCTACCTCATTTTCCGCCAAAAGATTGGCAACGGTGACGTCGTTTGTAATATCATCCCGCAGGATATAAAACGATTCAAGGAGTGCTGTTATGTCCTCACTGCCGCCGGTCGCCATCCCTTGCCCACTTCGTTTCACTTGTAAAAAATGAATAAACAACTTGCCAAGATCATGATGAAGATCAAAAGCGTGGGGGTCCCCGCTGATTTTTTGGCTAAACACCGGCAAACGGAGCGGTTCGTCAGGGAGAGATTGAACCGCTTCGTGCAGCACGGGCATCATCGCTGCTAACTGCTCACTTTCAAGCAATCGATAAATCCAATACGTATCCGGATGACGTTCCTGCACATAATCCAACCAAAAGTCGAGACCGGGATACTGGTTTTTCCAATAGACGAGCGCTTGTTCTTCAGCTTCACGTTTTTGTGCCTGTTGTTCTCTTTTGGAAATAATTTTTTCGCCGAAATAAGCTTCCAGCAATTCTCGCGCACCTATACCGGCGAAGCGTGTCTTTTCCAGTTTCTTTTCAAAATCGGGCAACGAAACTTTTCCTTTTTCCAAAAGCTTCGCTTTCGATACACCAAAAAAGAGGGCGATCTCTTCGACCTCCGTATCGTTAAAACCCATAATTGTTACAGTGCCACCGACACGCCCCAACGATTCGATTTTTTTGCGAAAAAGCGGGAAGAGCCGCCCAAAGCCACTCTTCTCGCGAAAGTATCTTAATGCTTCATTCAACATTCACAAATCACACCTCAACCGGCTCGGGCGTGTTCATGGAAAGTTTCACGCCGTTCCAGCGATACCGGATCGTCGTTACGTAATCGGCATTCTTCGCCCGCAATAATTCATAGATCGAGAGAGAAGGAACGGTATCATAGTCGCCCCAAAGCACTTGCGAATTCATAATGTAGTTAAAGCCGAGCTGTTCGACGACTTCAAACATTTCCCGTATATTATTCTCGTCCACGCCCGCGAAGGCTTCGTCCAGCGATATAATATATGGGGCTTCGGCAGAAGCTTCTTGGTAACGGGAATAGCATGCTGTGAACAAAGGAATATACATGGCCAATGCTTTTTCGCCGCCGCTGAATTTATAAAAATGGTGGTCCGTGAGCTCCCTGACCGGTTCATTCGTGCGCTGAAAATAAATCTTAAACGAAAACCATTTCCGGTAATCAAGCACCTCTTTTAACACTTGCAGCAGCGTCTCCCCGTCCCCAACCTCTTGAATGTGCTGTTTGGCGCGCGTGATCTTGGAGCGAAAGTGCGTCGTGATGCGTTCCAAATCTTCGTCTTTAAGCAGCTGTGCATCTTGTTTCAAGTGATGTACGAGATCGCGCGTGTCCATCTCATCTTCCGACTCCGCCGTGCGGGGCTTCCACTTAATCGAGAACGTCAACCCGGATGAGATGTTGCGGTTTCCCATGATGCTGTTCATTTCTTTCGTCCACATTTCCGCGCGGCGAATGCGGCTGCGCAACTTCATCCCCACGGATTTAAACAATATCTCTTCGTACAACTCTTTATCTGCTTCATTTAAAATATCCTGCTGTCGTTCCTCTTCTTCCTTCACATAAGTGGCGACCGTATACGGGCTCACGTATTGCCCGCGCATGAAAAGCTCGATCACGCGCCGCTCCGACTTCATTTTCCACGTCTCCAGCATCGTCTGTTCATGCTCGGATCGGTATTCTTCCAGCTCTTCAGGAAGTGTCTCCGACAGCGGATAATCCTTCATGCGATATTCCATCAAATCGGTTTGCTGCTCATAAAACTGGGTGGACAACTGCCGCTCCAGCGCGCTCGCGTTTTGCTCTTTCACGAGTGTCCCGAACTGTTTCTTTGTTTCTGTCACAAGTGATTCAAAGTCTTGCGGACCTTCCTTATCAAAAACAAACCCGCGTTTCCACTCCTTGTCCACCGTCGTCCGCCAAAGATCTCGCAACTGTCTTATAAAGCGAATCGCCCGTTCTTTGTCTTCGATCGCCTGTTGTCCGTTTTCGGCATGTACGCGCTTGGCGGGGACGTCTTGCTTTTTGTCCTCCAGCTCCTTTCGGATGTCGCGCAAACGCGTCTGGACGTGCTGTATTTCTTCGCGGAGATCTTTCACCCCGGCGGACGCGAGTTGGTTCTCCAACTGTTCGATATTAAGATGAATCCCGTTCAGTTCCCCGCTTTCGACGTTGTACTCCCCTTTTAATTCGTCGACTTCATCGTTCAATTCTTCTAAGCGTTCATTAAGCTCCGTCAATCGTTCGTTCGTGTTTTGTTTACGGTCATGCAAATGGCGAAGGTTCAAAAGATCCTGGCAGTATTCGGTCATCGTTTCCTTCGCTTTTTTGTAGACATACCAATCTTTTTCAAGGGCAATGTCTTTTGTCGCCTCATCTACCTCTTGTTTCTTCGTTCGCAATTCCCTATCCAACTGCTTTGACGTTTCCACTAACCGTTCCACGCGTTGATTCAGTTGGGAAAGGTTTGCCCTCGTTGCCTCGAGTTGCCGCCATACTTCCCGCAGGTCGTCATCTTCCGGAAACTGCCGTAAATGGGCTTCCAGTTCATCGATGCGCGCCTCGGCAGCTTTCTTTGCCTCTTCCTCGCGCGCTAGCGCTTCTTCGACCTGTGTGATTTCTTCGGTCAACCGCTCAATTTGCTCTTTGCGATAACGCGCGCGGGCAGCTCGCCCGACAAAACGCACACGCTCTAGGGGAGGGCGTGCCCTTTTAGCATCCCGATTTGATAACTTCCATCAAGATCAAAGGTGGTGGCCCCTTCTCCCGCTTCACTACCGATGACGATGCTGCGAAGCGCATCATCCACCGTTTCCGGCCGCAAGCGGCTTTCATCGGGGAGTTCCGGACGAAGGTAGTCGGCAAGGGTGGGTACCATGAATGCCGGGCTCGGGGTCAAGACGCGGTCATGCGAAAACGCCAAATTGTCTTCATCCGTCAGGAGCGCGTCCAAGAGACCCGCATCCATCAACGCGGATTCAATCCGCACGCGTGTCTCCTCGGGAACATCGTCTAAAAACTCCACGGAAGCGTATAAAGGTTCAAAGGCAACGCCTTGTTCACCCAGTTTTTTGCGCGCTTCCAGTGTTGCTTCCTTCGTGCCTGGTTCCGATTCCTTCGTGGTTTGCCACGCGTTTCGTTCCTCTTCAAGCTGTGCTTTCTCTTTTTCCAAATCCTCGATCTTAACCTGGCGCTCGGCAACGATTGTTTTTTGTTCGCTCGTAAAGTGATCGGTTAGCGCACGAAACGGGGCGCGTACATCCTCATAGTTGCTATCCGCAAAAAGCTGATGAACCATGCGCGCCGATTGTTGAAACGCGGATTCCCCGTGCTCCCTTAAGTGTTCGGAACGATCGAGCCAGAGGCGGATCGCGTCCACCTGGTTTTCCTTTTCCTCATCGAATGTGTTCGCCCATTCCCGTTCTTCCTGGCGAATACGATCAAGCTGTTGTTGTTCTTCGTCCAACGCTTTCTTTTGCGTCATCACCTTTTCTTTTATGTCCGCAAACGCGCGCAAGATGTCTTCGCCTTCGGAAAGGGCGCGTTCAAACTGCTTCGCTTCTTTTTCCCACAGCATGAATTCAAACGGTCCATCGTCCACCAATTTTTCGTAGTCTTCGGCGTTTTGGTTATGTCCGGAAAAAGCTGCTTCATCCGCGAGCATTTCCAGTTTTTCAAGTTGGTCCTTCCCGTCTTGATCAAGTTGCGCGGCTTTTGCTTCCGTTTCTCGTATGCGCGTCTTTGATTCCAGCGCTTGCTGCGTTTTGCTTTCCTCTTTCTTTTCCAGTGTGTCGACTTTATCTTTCTGTTGTTTTTCTCGCTCTCGCTCTGAGGTTAATTCCTTTTCCATGTCCCACACTTCATGAGAACTTAACCGTTCTTCGTGTTTGACAAGTGTATCTTCTTCCAGCCCGAGTTGTTCAATGCCTTCCTCCAACCGGGAAATGTCGGCCAAGAGCGTCTCCTGTTGTTCCCGCATCCGGGACAGGCCGCTCTCGCTTTTGCTTAGCCGTGTGTCTGCCTTCTGATACTCCTCTACTTGATCGGCGAGCAACCGTTGATTGTAGCGATCATATGCATTATTTAATTTCCTTAACGCTTCGCGCTCTCGGTCGAGCTGTTCCATCTGTTGCTTCGTTTGATCCATTTGTTCGATCGTATCCGACAAATGCCGCAAATCTTCATCGGTGAGTGGCGGGAGCGCCGCTTCCAAAATGTCATAAATGGCTGTGGGTCGAAACTCTTTGGACAATTTCGGGCTGCGGATTTGAATCAACAACTTGATCAATTCTTCGTAAGCATCCAGCGTCGTGAACCCGAACACATGACGGTTCACGAGTTTCATATATTCATGTTGGGTTTGTACGACTGCCCCGCTGTCGCCCATGTGATTTTCGAGTTCCACGCGTGAGCGAGGGATTTTTTCCCCGCTTTCTTTTTATAGAGGAAAAAATCCTCGCCGACGCGACGATTATCGGTAATGACGAATCCCCAGAATTTCATTTGCTTATGGCGCTTCGCCTGCAGGCCGATCCCTGTCGTCACGTATTGATCGCTATGGGCCCGTTTGTATTCCAGAAACAAGTAGCCGGTCCGTTCATCACGATCGACGACTTCTTGCTCCCCGAGCAAATAATCTTCCATCCGCCTGGCCCGCGAACCGAACGGATCCAAACGATCCGGCGACTTTCGCCCGTCCAGAAGCACCGGCAAAAAGCTTTGCATCGTCACCGATTTGCCCGAACCATTGCTGCCGCGCAAGAGAAGCTTTCCATCTTCAAATGAAAACGTCTCCTCATCGTAGTACCAGAAGTTTAATAGACCCGCCCGATTCATTTGCCATTTATTTTCCTCGTTCATGAATTTGCCTCCTTGCGAAAATCACGTGGATAGACACCATACATGCGGCCAAATCCGGACTGCAACACAAGTATGCCGGTTTCTTTTTCAACGTAAGCCATTTCCCATCCCTCGAGTGTTCCGATCACTTCTTGGGCAATCAAGCGAGGTGTCGCCTCCCGATAATGCTTGCTCCAACCGTGTCCCGCGTTTGCCTGTAACTTTTCCAGCAGCTGTTCGATTTCAGCCATGGGCAGACGAATCTCCCCCAATTCCGTGATCTCGTATTGGGCCACATCCGTTCTGATGCGTTCAGCCATATGCAAAATAACATCCATTACACCCTTCTGATCGGGAAAAAGAGTATAGCGTTGTTTTCGGTCATGCAGCACCAGCATGGCGGCATTTTTATATAATTCCAGCGAAAAAGGCGTGTGCGCTTCAATGTCATCGCGTAGTCGGTTCCGGTAATTCCGTAAATAGGCAAAGTCAAGATCCGTATCTCCTTCTCGATACACGACAGGCGACAGCATTAATCTGCGATACACGCGCTTCCGCCGTTCATCCCCTGTGAACCGTTCCCATTCGCGCGCTAGAATCTCCTCTGCGGAATGAAAACGAAACAAATCATCGGGATACGTGCGCATGAAGTAACGGGCATAGACCGTGACTTCGTAGAGGACATCCTCATCCTCATTGTGCGCAAACTGCTCCACATCCCCGTCGACCGTTTTGATGACCGAGAGCTCCACCAGCATTTTCAGCGCGCGCACAAGGGCCTTTCGATGCGCGTACATCGTCCAATCGAGGGGCAAGGTGCCGGGATACATCTCAGCGATATCATCGGCCAAATCCGAAAGCAGAAACTGCTCGTCCACCGCACGGCGTTCGGTAAAGGCGAGGCCACAACAGAAAATCGCGTAATCCATCGGCTCCTTGAACGATTGAATGCCCATCCAAGCCCTCGGTTGAACGGGGATTTTTTCGAGTTTAATAAAATGTTGATGGATGATTAAATCAAACCCAAATTTATCCGATACATATCGCTTCAACGCGTGCTCCCGTTCACGTATCAACTGATAGGAAACAGGATCTTTAGCGCGCACAATCCAAAAATTTTCAAATAAGAGGGCGAGGGCGTCCGATGCCTTTTCGTCAAATTCCATGAGTGATCACTCCCTTCCCGACTCGGATAATTTGTCACTTCCGCTTCTAGCCGCTCCCCACAAATTCAAATGTCACGTCCGGCAATTCCAGCTCTCCGTCGTCACTTTCCAGCATCGTCTTTTTCCCTTCATGGAGATGCACGATGACGTCTTGCCCAAACTCGGTTTTCACCCTACGGTCCGTTTGCACCATGGCTTTCGATATCCATGTTAAAAAAAGTTTCCGAACCGGCGTTTCCACGTAGGCGTGCTTGCTCAGTTTAATTTCGTTGCCCTGTACATATTGTTCAAGAATCTCTTGCTCCCGTTGTCGCGCTTGCAAATGTTCGCGAAGTTGCGCCTCCTTCGCTTCTTTATTTTCAACGACCGCCCTTGCTTTTGTTTTTTCTCCATACGCACGGATTCTCGGTATCGTTTCATGGACAGTGGCCGGGGCGTGCCAGACATCGGTGTAGATATCTTCGGTTAAAGACGGATCTGCCAGCAGATGCTTCGTGTGAAAAACACCGAAGGCGACAGAGGACAGTTTGTGGGCTTCATTGATGTCTGTTAAACCATCAAACCACTCGGCCAAATGCAGGTAGTCTTGCCTGCGGCTATGGAAATGCTGGTTTCGTTCACCGAGCCGCTGCACCGTTCGGGTCACTCGGCGAATCGTTTCGGTCGTACGCTCCTGCAGTTTATCGAATTCACTTTCATATTGCGCGGAACCTAAAAACCAGGCGGTGAGGTTTTCCCATTTCGCGCGATACTCAAGGTGCGGGTTCTCTTCTTCGTCTTCCTCAAATCGAAACACTTGCCCTTTGTGGCGGATGACTCTATTGAAAAAGTCCTCCATTTGAGAGCCTCCCAGCCGCCGGAGCAAGTCCTGTATTTGAAGCGCCGTCCGTTGCAAGGAAATAATGAAATCGCGCAAATAGGTGGTGAACTGGTCTTTATAGAGAAGAAATGCGTCCGTTTGCATGCGTTCATTTGTGTCTTCGCTATCAATGTAGGCAAAATAATCCGACGTATTTTGCGTAATTTGGCGGATGTACATCATGACGTCGTCCCAGAGCTGGGCACACTCTTCGTCCGTTTCTTTTTTTTCCGAATGGACGACTTCATCAATACGGTAAAGCACCTGATAAAGTCGTTCGAATTGAGAACGCTCGAGTGAGCCGCCAAACTGATCGCCTTGCTGTTCCATCCGTTGCATCATACGTTCAAACTCAACCGTGTACGGGGTGCATTGATAACGAAACCGCTTCTTTTTAAATTCTTCAACCGTGTTCACTTTGCCCGTTTCCTGTTGCGTCGACAGATTCCCCCATTTGACCAATTGTTCGAGATCCTGCTGAAGTTCTTCCAGGCTATACGCGGCGAAGCCAGAATCTTCCTGTAAATAAGCATGTATTTCCTCGGCGAATAAAAATTGCCGCATGCGTTCGTGCTGTATGTAGCAATAACGTAAAATCGCCCGGTAACTCCAGGCCTTCTCTGCAGCGAGATACGTTGCTTCATGGACACGCTTTTTTACATTGTGCTCCAACGTCACGGCCTCCTTCTTTTTCTATCATTCATTGTATCACGCTTTCTTAAAAAATAGAAAAAGGTCGGAGAAAGTCGAATGATTTGAAAGAAAAAAACCCCCTGCTCCCAACGAACAGAAGGTTTGTTTTTACTGTTGTTTTTTGCTTTTCAGATCTTTAGCTGACAGTTTCGCGTGCATGTCTTCGCCGTATTCGGTTTGCATATCTCTAACCGAAGAGCGCTTTTGTTCATCATTTTCCGGATCCGGCGGCGCGGTTGACTGATTTTCTTCATCAGCCGAAGGGCTGTTGAAAAAATGGCGTCGCATATACATATGAAAGAAAATTTCGCCAACCGTTAAAATAAGCGCGGCAATGAATGATGCTGTTCCCAAAGCTATCTGTTGTTCGATGAAAAAAGATCCAATTGCCCACACCCCCGCCCACGCGAGGAAAAAATCAGCAATAGCTGCCGTAACATTTTTTATGCCAGGCAAAATAAAAACGTCTCCTAAAAATGATACAACGGTTAAGATAGCGCTAATGGCTAAAACATCCGAAAAAGCCACTTCGAAAAAACCGCCTAAAACGATCCATATAACCGCGAGCATCATACCAAATTTTATACCCAAGCCAACAAGATACTTCATCGTCTCCCTCCTTGTTTGTCAGCTATTCTTTCCGTCCTGCTTTTCTTTATCCCTGGCAGAATTCACTGTTTATTTTTTGTTTTCTGAGTTATTTTCCTGTATAGTTTTACATGATTACTTTACGGGTATATATTCCCTACGATCAAAATAAAGGAGTCGATCAAATGCGCAATTATACCAAGCACTATATTAATGGCGAGTGGGTGGAATCCAGCGGTTCCGAGACGATGGATGTGATTAACCCGGCAACGGAAGAAGTGGCCGGACGCATCAGTTTGGGCACCCAGGAAGATCTGGATCGGGCTGTCAAAGCTGCTCGGGATGCTTTCCCCCACTTTTCAACCACGTCAAAAGAATACCGGATCGAACTGCTTGAAAAAATAGCTGAAGAATACAAAAAGCGCAAGGATGACCTTATCGAAGCAATCACTGAAGAATTAGGCTCCCCGGTAGGGATCACGGAAAATGTCCATTACAAAATGGGCCTCGGGCATTTTGAAACCGCCGCGGAACAGCTCAAAGCGTTTGAATTTACGGAAAGACGCGGCGGCACATTGATCAAAAAAGAACCGATTGGTGTCAGCGGGCTCATTACGCCGTGGAACTTCCCGACGAATCAAACGTCCACAAAAATTGCAAGTGCTTTCGCCGCAGGAAGTCCTGTTGTTCTCAAACCGGCGGAACTGACACCATTTGCGGCTGTCATTTTGGCGGAAATTTTTGAAGAAGCCGGCGTGCCAAAAGGAGTCTTTAACCTCGTCAACGGTACGGGCGAGACGGTCGGAAACGGCATTAGCTCCCATCCGGACATTGATTTTGTTTCCTTTACCGGCTCCGGCGCCGTCGGGCAAAAAGTATCGGAAAACGCCGCCAAAACGATCAAAAAAGTTGCCCTCGAGCTGGGCGGAAAATCGCCAATGGTTGTTTTGGAAGACGCGGATGTGAAAAAGGCAGCGAAAGCCGCGGTTACGAACGTCGTGTTAAACTCGGGGCAAGTGTGCACGGCCGCAACACGTACGATCATCCCCAAGAAATTGCATGATGACTTTATCGCAGCTGTTCAGGAAGTATTGCCCGGCTACCCAGTCGGCGACCCCAATGGTCCAAACATGCTCGGTCCATTAGTGGCTGAGAAGCAATGGGACCGTGTCCAAGGCTATATCGAAAAAGGAGTCGAAGAAGGCGCAACCCTAGTGGCAGGCGGAACTGGCAAGCCTGACGGTTTGGAAAAAGGCTATTACGTCAAGCCTACGGTTTTCACCGATGTGAAAAACGACATGACGATTGCCCGGGAAGAAATCTTCGGCCCCGTTATGTCGGTGCTTACGTACGAAGAATTGGATGAAGCCGTGGCCATTGCCAACGATACCGTTTATGGCTTGGCGGGGTATGTTGTCGGCGAAGACGAAGAAACACTGCAAGATGTCGCCTCCCGCTTACAGGCGGGCCGCATTACCGTCAATAATGCCAAAATGGACTTCACCGCGCCTTTCGGAGGGTACAAACAGTCCGGCGTCGGGCGTGAATGGGGCGATTACGGCATCGAAGAGTACCTCGAAGTGAAGGCTGTTCTCGGCATGCCATCTTAACTCACCTTCCAAAACTTGCCTGCTCCTTTTTGGATCGGGCAAGTTTTTGTTCTGAATAGAGGTGTCTTATGTTAGAAAAAATACAGAATCTCTTCAAAAGAAGAGGTTGTCATTTTTGTAAATCAAGAACGCCGTATATGCGTGATTACTACGATGAAAACGACACACACGTCGTTGTTTGTGAAAAATGCCTGGAATACGCGGAACGGAGGGCATTCAGAAGAGTGTGAACGGAGGGATTACATGCTCAACGAAGAACAAATAAACGCTTTAAAAAAGCAGTTAAAAACGATGAAAAATGAATTGGAAGCAGAAACCGAAGGCTCCAATCGCCCAGAAGAAATCGGCGAACTTTCCCAAGCTGCAAATCACCCTGGAGATCAGGGGACCGAATTACACGAACAAGCAAAGAACATCGCCTTGAATAATCAATCCCAACAACAACTGGATGATGTTCAGCAGGCATTACAAGCAATCGAAGATGGAACTTATGGCCATTGTGCCGTTTGCGGGGAATCCATCCCTTATGAACGATTGGAGATCATTCCGGAAACGAGGTTATGCATCACGCATGCTCAGGCAGAGGCAGATGCCACCGAAGAGACCCGCCGGCCTGTCGAAGAAGATACGATGAAAGGCACTTTGGAGGAAAAGGATGAAAAAGAAGAAGTGATCTTCGATCAAGCGGACACGTGGGAGACGGTCAGTGAACACGGAACGTCGCAAACGCCATCTGATGATCCGGACACAGAAGAAGAATACAGCGACGAAGCACTCGATGACCCGCCAAATGAAAAAAGATGACCGTAACGTCAAAGCGGCGCACCATAAACAGTGCGCCGCTTTGCATTTCTTTTGTCTTTTTTAAAATGCGATGACACCAAAGCCCATTAACACGACAACTACGAGGATAGCGATAACAACGGTGAGCCATACAGCCACGCCTTCTCCCCGCTTTGCTTTTCCAAGGGTCATTTCCATGAAACCGATGAGAAGAATCGCTAAAATGCCCTTGATGACATACGAGGCCGGAAAGCCTAATTCAAAGAGCAGGCCAACACCGGAAACAATCATAATGATATAGAAGATACCGAGAATAATGCGCAAGATTCTCCCGCCCGTTGGTTTTCCCGCGCGGTACAAGAAAAACGCGATCAAAAACAAAATAGGCAAAAATGCCCAAGCCCCCTGGTGGGACGCGAATAACATATCGTACATGCCTGTCATCCTTTCCAAGTATTTCAAAATTGCATGTGACAACACACTATACCCTTTTCCTCTCCATGTTACACATGATTTCTTTAAAAGCATAGCACGGTTTTGTGAACGCTGTATGAATCTTTTATCGAAAAAGAGCTTGAGCGGGAACAATCCAGCATCCCGTGAGGGTTATGACCGTTTCATGAGGACCGTACAACAAGCACTCACCAAATTTCACGTTTTTTCGGGATTTTTTCCCAACACTCGCCGCCCCATCTTCAGCAAAAAAAGAACAAGCGTCGTTTGCCTGTTCTTTTCCCGCTTCTATTCCATTCCTTGTAAGCGTCTTAAATCTTCCATGATTGGCTCTGTGTCCACTTCAAGTCCGTCATATCGCTGAATGACTTTACTGTTTTCATCTACTAAAAAAATATCGGTGGAATGAACGATATCTTCGTCATCGGCCGCGGGCGCGACCACACTGTGGAAGGTGTCTTCCGCGAATTCCTCGACCTCATTGAGGCTATAGCCGGTTAAAAAATCCCAGTTTGAATAATCGGCTTCATAGTGATCGCCGTATTCTTTCAATATATCCGGTGAATCATAATCCGGATCTACCGTAAAAGAAACAAGATTTGCATCGATGTCCTCCGTTGCCAAATCCTTTTGCAATTGGGACATGTTTGGCGTCATTAAATTACATACCGTCGGGCAACGGGTAAAAATCATGTTGACTAACGTGTACTCCCCTTCCAAATCCTCATTCGTTACGATTTCGTCCGATTGATTCGTATAAGAAAAGTCATGAAGATCCAAGCCGTATGCCTGTAAGTCTTCCCCATTTTCTGCTGATGTTTCGCTTACATTATCGAACCAACCGCAGCCCGACAGCGCCAGCAGCATAAAGAATCCGCACAACCACAACCCAGTTCTTGTTCGCAACGCACTTCCTCCTTTGTGTGTCCACCTACAAAATGGAGCATAGATCAATCATGTAGACGGGTCTTTACTTTGAGGAATATGCAACTGCTTGGCAACTATGTCTGCTAAAAGACAAGATTACTAAAATTTGTCCCAATCGTTCTGATTATGTTCCAAACTCACCAATGTAACGTACGGCGATTACACTCATTATTTTAATGCTTCTTTGAGATCCGTTTCGATTTTTTCCGGATTGGTGCTCGGGGAATACCGGTACAATACAGTTCCATCACGGCCGATAAGAAATTTTGTGAAATTCCATTTAATTTTACTTGAACCCATCCCCTTTGTTTCGTCGGTGAGTTGTTCGAATAAAGGGGAAATGTTCTCGCCCCTCACCATTGTTTTTTTAAAGAGTGGGAAGGTAACGCCGTATTTTTCTTTAAAATGATCGGGGATCTCTTCGCTTTCCAACGGTTCCTGATTCAGAAATTGGTCGTTTGGAAACCCCAGCACATAGAAACCCTCGTCTTTATACCGGTCGTAAAGCTCTTGCAACGGTTTCAATTGCGATGCAAACCCGCATTTACTGGCCGTGTTGACAACGAGCAAAACATTTCCTTTGTACGGTTGCAATGTTTGCGTTCCTTCTTTTACCGATTCAACTTCCACATCAAAAATACTCATCGTACAACCTCCTTGCCCCTCTATACCCGAACATTCCTATATTCAATCATTTGTTTAAAAGGACAGATTGGGCTTATAATAAAATGAACAAGATGTTGAGGAGGAAAATAAAATGTCCATTTATAAAGCGTTAACCATCGCCGGTTCTGACGCCAGTGGCGGTGCCGGGATAGGAGCCGATTTGAAAACGTTCCAAGACCAGGGCGTTTACGGCATGAGTGCGTTGACGACAATTATGGCCATGAAGCCGGAAACATGGGAGCATCAAGTTTTTCCACAGGATATCAAAGCGGTGGAAGCGCAGTTGGAAACGATTCTTTCCATCGGCGTCGATGCCATGAAAACAGGCATGCTTGCGTCCGTGGACGTCATTGAGTTGGCCGCGCGTAAAATCGAAGAGCATGGCCTTCAACAAACCGTCATTGACCCCGTGCTCGTCTGCAAAGGAGAAGATGAGGTTTTGCACCCGGAAACAGCGGACGCCTTGAGAGAAGTCCTCGTACCGAAAGCACTGGTCGCTACCCCGAACTTATTCGAAGCCGCTCAGCTGGCACAAATGAAGACGATCACAACCGTTGAAGGGATGAAAGAAGCGGCGAAACGCATTCATAACAATGGTACGAAATACGTCGTGGTCAAAGGCGGCAAACAGCTCGACGATGTTCGCGCGATTGATATCGTTTACGATGGGCATTCGTTTAAAATGCTTGAAACCGAAAAAATTGCCCACCCTTATAACCATGGGGCTGGCTGTACGTTTGCAGCCGCAATTACGGCCGAACTCGCAAAAGGCAGCGACGTCCACGATGCCATCGCGATCGCCAAACAATTCGTTACCGCGGCCATCACCCATGGCTGGCGCATGAATGAACACGTAGGCGCCGTCGATCACGGCGCTTATCGGAAACACGGAAACGAAACGAACATCGAAAAACAGACCGTGTGAAGCGGACGCGCGATTGATAAGGGGTGCGTTGAACCTTTCATCGCACCCCTTATCTGCGTTTTTGCCCGTTCTGGGGTGCGTTGTGCCTTTCATCGCACCCCTTATCTGCGTTTTCGGCCGTTCCGGGGTGCGTTGAGCCTTTCATCACACCACCGATTAACGTTTTCGGCCGTTCCGGGGTGCGTTGAACCTTTCATCGCACCCCTTATCTGCGTTTTTGCCCGTTCCGGGGTGCTTGTGGAAGTAGAATAAAAGTTGGACACACAAAATTGGTGCATTGTTAAAATGGATCTAAAGGAGTGTGCCTATTTTGCAACATCATGATATAGAATTTAAACGGTATGCGGTGAAACTTATCGTTCATGAGGGTAAAAAAAGAGCAGATGTCGCGAGAGAGCATGGAATCTCCGCTAGCACGCTGGAAAATTGGGTGAGAAATTATCGTGAGGATAAGGGGGACTCCCTTTTCGGAAGCGGTTATCTCACGCCAGCGGAAGAGCAACATCAACGGGACGTGAAAAGAATTGAGGAATTGGAAGAAGAAGTGGCGATTCTAAAAAAGGCAGCGGCCTTCTTCGCCAAAAACCAGGAGTGATCTACCACTTCATCGAGGAACACCGACAAGAGTTTCGTGTGGCGAAGATGTGCGAGGTTTTAGGTGTTTCCAGAGGCGGCTATTACGAATGGCGCAACCGCCCGCAATGCCCGCAAAAACAGCGAAAAGAAACCATCGTTGAGGCCATCGAGCAAATCTTTATCCAATTCCGGAAAACGTTTGGGAGTCCGCGGATAACGAGGGAACTGCATAAACACGGCTTTACAGTCACTCAGAAAACGGTGTCGAATTATATGCGAGAATATGATCTTCGCCCAAAGACCGCCATGAAGAAAGGGAAAAAGACAACCGATTCCAATCATGATCACCCGGTGTATCCCAACCTGCTTCAACGGGATTTTCATACAGATCATCCCAACGAGGCTTGGGTGGCGGATATCACCTATATCTGGACCCGGGAAGGCTGGCTTTACCTGGCATCGGTGATGGACTTATTTTCTCGTAAGATCATTGGCTGGAATATCAGTCACCGTCTCACGAAAGAACTGGCCATAACTGCCTTACATCGGGCGATGCGCCTTCAACCTCCGCAAGAGGGACTCATCCACCACTCAGACCGGGGGAGCCAATATGCCTCCCATGCCTATCAGGCTATTCTCCAGGAACACGGCATGCTCACAAGTATGAGCCGGAAAGGCGATTGTTATGACAATGCGTGCATCGAGTCTTTTCACGCTACCATTGAAAAAGATCTGCTGGCCCATGAAACCTACGATACACGGGAGGAGGCTAAGATGAGCGTTTGGGAGTACATTGCCTGCTTTTACAACGAAGAACGTACCCATTCCACCATTGGCTATATGTCGCCTAACCAATTCGACCGGCAGTATAGACAAGCTCAAAGAGGCGACATGACGGTGTAACGAAAAAACGCTGATAGCAAATATGATCGTTATGCTGGGAGCCGTGAAGTTTACCTTTGACAGCTGTGCCCGATGCCCCGATTCACCGGTTGGGGATGGGGCCCCTCCGCCGAATCGGGAGCATCGATCGGTTCGTGGTACACTGACGGATGCGGCTGATGCGCCCATGAGCTTTTTTCTCCCAGCCGCCATCAGATGCACACCACGAACCGAAGCAGCTGTCAAAGGCGGCGGATTCAGAAATAGCAACTTGAAACTTGAGGACTAAAAAGGCACCAATTTTCTGTGCTTGTATTATTGACATAACTCCAGTTGT
This sequence comes from Salicibibacter halophilus, assembly GCF_006740705.1. Classification (GTDB taxonomy): domain Bacteria; phylum Bacillota; class Bacilli; order Bacillales; family Marinococcaceae; genus Salicibibacter; species Salicibibacter halophilus. The sequence continues at coordinate 1,321,197 of NZ_CP035485.1, forward strand.
GCCTTTCATCGCACCCCCGATTAACGTTTTCGGCCGTTCCGGGGTGCGTTGTGCCTGTCATCACACCCCCGATTTGCGTTTTGGCCGTATTGAGGTTTATTCCCCCATAAACTGTCTTTACGTTTAGTGTTTTTTCTTTAGCGGCGCTATTAAGTTTAAATAATTACAAAAGGGAGCGCTAGATGCACTCCCCCTTCTTCCTTATTCTTTTCAAAATGCTTTCGATTTTTCGTAATCTTTTTCGCGTTTTTTCTCGACTTCAATCATTTTGTCCACGTTGTTCCGATACTCCTGCTGAGTACAACCGTGTGTTTGTTGCATCCCCTTATCCATCAACTCATTTGATGCAACCTCTTGTTCTTTGCTAATCAAAGAAAAAGCCTCCTCAGAATATCCCCCATTCACGAAGGGGTATAAAGGTATTATACCCTTATTCCCTTCTGAATGAAACCTATTTTTTCTTATGATCGATCCATTCGGAGAATGCACGCAGGGAGGAGGCGATCATCGCTTTAGTGTCTTCGTGGGTAATGACGCCGTTTTCATCTATTTTTTTATTCGCGCGTGCAATAAAAACACTCGGCTGTTGCATGACCGATGCGCCTGCAGCTATAAGCGATTGTTTCAGCTGTTGTTGCGAAAAAGCAGTACCGAACATCGTCGGCGAGGCACCAATCATCGCTGCCGGCATGTCTTTTAGCACGTTATGATTCGCGTCACTTCCAGCCCAATCGATGGCATTTTTCATCACGCCGGGCATGCCGTGATGATATTCCGGAGTAACAATGAAGAGACCGTCGCTCTCCAATATCGTTCGTTTAAACTCGGCAACGCTTGCCGGGTCGCCGCCATCCTCCAAGTCTCCGTTGAAAAGCGGCAATGCCGATAAATCATAGGTATTTAACGTGACATGCGGTTCTGTAAGTTCCGTTGCTGCCGCTAATACATGGCGGTTAAAAGAATCCCGGCGCAAACTTCCGCTGATTCCTACTATTGTTCGTTGTCCTGGCATCTTGTGACTCCTCCTTCGGTGTACGACCGTTCGATGTTCCTATTTATTCTTTTTCCCCTATCCCCATTCCAAATAAACGTATTTTTCCTTTAATAGCCCTTGTCCTTTTTTATAAATGAAAAGTGGTATATTATAGAGGGGGATGCTTGGATTTCGCATAGAACATATTTTAGGAGAGATGCAAGATGGATTATCGGATTGAAAAAGACACCCTCGGGGAAATGGAAGTGCCTGCCGATAAGCATTGGGGGGCGCAAACGGAGCGCAGTTTGCGTAACTTCCCAATCGGCAAGGAGCAGATGCCGCAAGAGGTTGTTTACGGTTTTGCGACGTTGAAAAAATCAGCGGCGCGCGCGAACGAGAGTCTCGGGAATCTCGACAGCGACAAAGCAGCCGCCATTGCCCAAGCGGCAGATGAAGTGCTCGCGGGAGATTGGGATAGCCACTTCCCGCTCGTTGTATGGCAAACCGGGAGCGGCACCCAATCCAACATGAACATGAATGAAGTGCTCGCACGCCGGGGTACGGAAATCCTCCATGAACAAGGAAAAGATAAAGCTATTCACCCGAACGACGACGTCAATCGATCCCAAAGTTCCAACGACACATTCCCGACAGCGATGCACATTGCCGCGGTGACGGAAATTCAACGCGGTTTGTTGCCTGCTTTGGAAACGTTAAAAAACACGGTAGCCGAAAAAGCAAAAAGCTTTAACGACATTATCAAAATCGGCCGAACCCACTTGCAGGATGCAACACCTCTCACCGTCGGACAAGAATTCAGCGGTTGGCAAGAGATGCTCCGCAAAAGTGAAAAAATGATCGCGGAAAGCATCGAATACTTAAACGACCTCGCCATCGGCGGTACGGCGGTCGGAACAGGCATTAACGCGCACCCGCAATTCGGCGAAAAAACAGCGGCATTTATCAGTGAAGCAACCGGCTTGTCTTTTCAGTCAGCTCCGAATAAATTTCACGCGTTGACAAGCCACGATGACATTTCCCACGCCCACGGCGCGTTGAAGGCGCTCGCTGCCGACTTAATGAAAATTGCCAATGATGTCCGTTGGTTGTCAAGCGGTCCTCGTTCGGGCATTGGCGAGCTCACGATTCCGGCAAACGAACCCGGGAGCTCGATTATGCCTGGCAAAGTGAACCCTACCCAAAGTGAAGCAATCACGATGGTCTGCACGCAAGTGATGGGGAATGACGCCACCATCGGCTTTTCCGCCAGTCAAGGAAACTTTGAGCTTAACGTCTTCAAGCCAGTGATCATTTACAATTTTTTACAATCCGCCCAGTTGCTCACCGACGCGATGCAATCGTTCCATGACCGTTGCATTGTTGGAATCGAGCCGGAAAAAGAAAACATCGACGCCCACGTGCGAAATTCGTTAATGCTGGTCACTGCTCTCAATCCGCACATCGGATATGAAAAAGCCGCGACCATAGCGAAAAAAGCGCATGCCGAAGGCTTAACGTTAAAAGAAGCTGCTGTGAACAGCGGAGAACTTACCGAAGAACAGTTCAACGAATGGGTGGATCCTGCGAAAATGGTTCAGCCTTCTGAATAGGAAATGAAAAACTGCCCTAGGTCTCGTGCCGTGGGCAGTTTTTCATTCATCGTACGTAAAACGTACGACGTATTTTTCATTTTTAAGCTTAATGACTTCTACAAGCGGGCATATTTCATAGCCGTTGTGCCAGTTGTCCTCCAATTTAGCCTTCACACAACCAGCCTGAAACTTTGACCGAAAGGTCTGTTTCCAGTAAATCCATCGCGGTCCGTACATAGGTGATTGCTCCTTAACCCGAATAATTATATGTTACAAATCGAATGGTTGCCAACACGATGTTTTTTTGAAAACTTCTCCATTATTTTACGGGCTTACACCAGTATTATGCAAGATCTGTGATTGATGTTTAGGCATGAGACGGTTCATCTTTTAGTGCTGGCTTGATGCGGTTTAATTTACGGGCGGTGCGCTTAATACGACCCGTATCGTGTTAGAAGACCTTACGCTTCTCACCGATTTTTGGCCGAGCTCCCCCGCGCAGCCCCCCTACCCAATGAGCGAACGCTTCCTTTAGCGATTGGGCAGCGGACATGATACAATACCTTTAATTGACTTTCTAGCAGAAATGAGGCTTTTAACATGGATGGAGAAACTCGTACTTTAACGTTTACCAGCACTATCCTTGATCACGAATTTGAACTTTCCGTTTACATACCTCCCAATTACCACGAAAGCGTCTCTTATCATTTATTGATCGCGCAAGATGGACAAGATGCTTTTCGACTTGGAAAAATTGACAAGCACGTTGAATCGATGATTATGGAAGAAGCCGGACCGGAAACGATCGTCATTGGGGTCCCTTACCCTCGCGTATCCGCTCGCCGAAAATGGTATCATCCCGATGGGGAAGAGACCCCCCAATACTTGCAATTTTTAACCGAGGAACTTCTCCCTTTTCTCGCCGATAAATTTTCGATCCGGGAAGACGCGGACGGACGCACGCTTTTCGGCGACTCTTTGGCCGGAACGCTTGCCATGCTCGCATGTTTGGAACACCCGGACATGTTTAAGCGCGCCATTATGTATTCGCCTTACGTGAATGACACGTTGCTATCCAAAATTGAAGAAAGCAACGACCTGGATTCACTTTCCATCTACCATACCGTGGGTTCTGACGAAGAAGAAGTAAAAGGAACTGACGGAACGATGATGAATTTCCTTCCGATGCACAACGATCTTCAAAACCGATTGGAAGACAGCGTTGGCAACTATCGCTCGAAAACCATTGACGGAGGGGATCATACGTGGTTCACGTGGGAGCCGGACATGCATCAAGCGTTACATTTTATGTTCATCCTGCAAGGAGAGTGAAAATATGAACGTTCAAATTGCAAACACGGAAGAAGAAATGCAAACGGTGCGCCAAATTCGCTCATCGGTATTTATCGGCGAACAGAATGTTCCGCCCGAGGAAGAGTGGGATGAACACGAAACAGACAGCATCCACCTCCTGGCGCGCGTAGATGGAAAATGGGCAGGAGCAGGCCGTCTCCGCTTTTCCGGAACCGCGGGCAAAGCAGAGCGGATCTGTGTGTTAAAAGAATTTCGCGGCACAGGCGTCGGAAAAGAAATCATGCAAAAGCTTGAAACGTATGTCGCTTCGCAAGGCGCGGGATCAGTCATTCTTCATGCACAGACCCATGCCAAAGATTTCTATGAACATTTGGGTTATGCCGTCACTTCAGATGAATTTCTGGACGCCGACATCCCGCACGTTGCCATGGAAAAACAGTTATAATGGAGCGGAGCATTTTTCCAGAAATAAAAAGGGTAGTATAAAAAAGTAGTTAGAAGATTTAATGCATCAATGCAGGAAAATGCTAGATAAAATAAGCCATGATCGAGGTATTATCGAAACGTCTAATATTGAATCAATCTTGAAGCTCGTCCGAAGTGGAATTGGCCGTAGCGTTGTATGCGTACATTATATGAAAAGGATGAAAGGAGTTTTTAATCATGGCTCAAGAAATCGCAGGTATTAAAATTCCGGATTCTCAATTGGCGAAAGATGCAGCGGACATTTTGCGCGATTATGGAAATGACTTATTATGGAATCACTCCAATCGCGTATTTTTATTCGGAGCGATAAATGGCGAAAAGGCAAAACAGAAGTATGATTTAGAGTTGTTGTATGTGAGTGCGTTATTCCATGATTTAGGTTTAACAAAAGCGTATAGCAGCCCGGATTTAAGATTTGAAGTAGACGGCGCTAATGCAGCGAGGAGTTTCTTACAGCAATATCAAATTCCGGCTCAATCCGTTCAGCTTGTTTGGGATGCCATTGCATTACACACGACCCCAGGTGTTGCCGAACATAAAGAATCTGAGGTAGCCTTGCTGTTTTCCGGTGTTGGTCTGGATGTAATGGGAGATGGATTTGATCAATTTCCTGTGGAAAAACGCGAGGAAGTAACAAAAGCTTTCCCGCGCAACAATTTCAAAAACGAGATTATCCCCGCGTTCTATGAAGGGTTCAAGCACAAGCCCGAAACGACATTTGGCAATATGAAAGAAGACGTCGTTCAATATTTTAGGCCTGAATATAAAAATAACAATTTCTGCAGTTGCATATTACATTCGCCTTGGTCGGAATAAATCGTACAACGCTTTATTAATCGGGAAAAGCCCGGAAATAACCGGGCTTTTTCCTTTATTCATCGGTATCTTCTTCGTTCTCTGCATTCTCACCTTCTTCTCCGTCTGCATCTTCATCCTCTTCCTCTTCTTCATCGTCTTCTTCGTTTTCGTCTTGCCCTTCCTCTTCTTCGTCTTCTTCTTCGCTTTCGTCTTGCCCTTCCTCTTCTTCGTCTTCTTCTTCGTTTTCGTCTTGCTCTTCTTCGTCTTCTTCCTCTTCTTCTTCGCTCTCGTCTTGCTCTTCTTCGTCTACGTCATCTTCGTCCTCTTCTTCGTCGTCCTCGTCTTCCTCTTCTTCCGGTTCATCTTCGTCCTCTTCTTCATCCTCTTCCTCTTCTTCTACCTCATCCTCCTCTTCGTCATCCTCGTCTTCTTCGTCGTCCTCTTCCTCTTCTTCCGGTTCATCTTCTTCAATTCCTTCCTCTTCCGGGGTTTCCGGGGTCTCTTCTTCCGACCCTTCCTCATCGTCTTCCTCTTCTTCTATTGCTTCTGCCGGTGGATTTTCGCAACGATAAAGTTCACCGTCGGTGTCACAAACGGAATTCGGCCGTGAGAAATCTTCGGTTCCTTCGCCTTCGTGAACATTTGTCATTATAATTCGGAAGATATCCTGGGCAATATCTCGTTCTTCACCCAGTAAATAGTTACTGCCGCGTTCGCCGTCAAAGCCAGTCCACACAGCCGCTGTATAATCTGTCGTATAGCCGTTGAACCAAACATCCGGCACACCACCATCAGGTATATCATGATTCTGCCGGTCTTCTTGGTCAAAGTTGGAAGTACCCGTTTTTCCCGCGAGTGGAAGGCCCTCGATATTCGCGCGTTGACCGGTTCCGGAAGAATCTCCCACAACATCTTTAAGCATATCCGACATCATATAAGCAGTCGATTCATACATCACTTGGTCGGATTCAGGCGCGTTCTCGATCTCGCGTCCATCACGAAATTCCACTTTTCGTACGCTGTGAGGTTCATTGTAAGTGCCTTCGTTCCCAAACGCTGCATTGGCGGCAGCCATGTCGAGACTGGATATTCCATCCTGAAAACCACCCAATGCATAGCCTTCGGTAATATCTCCTTCAAAATCGAGGCCAAGGTCTTCGGCAAACGCTTGAGCATCGCCTAAGCCAACTTCCTGGATCGCCTTTACAGCCGGAATATTTAACGAGCGCACAAGTGCTTCTCGCATAGAGACCTCGCCGCTGTAACTTCCGCCATAATTACGAATAGACGTCCCATCCGAGTACTCGTGCGGTTCATCGACGAGCGTTTCACCGGTGTACCAACCCAGTTCCTCGATAGCCGGTCCATAATCAAGAATCGGCTTGATCGTCGATCCCGGTTGCCCGTTAGCAGAAGTTGCGTAATTCAAGCCTCTTTCTTCTTCTGTTTCCTCTCGATTGCCGACCATGGCACGAATCGCGCCGGTCTCCGTGTCAAGGAGGGAAAAACCGACCTGGAATTCGTCATTATCCGGGTATTGATCAATGTATTCATCGCTTTGAATAACATCTTGAGCGATCTCCTGCGCCTCCGGATCAATCGTGGTGTAAATGTCAAAACCGGCAGCATATAAGTCTGTCGTCTCAATCCCGTCAATACTTTCAACTTCTTCCATTACTTGGTCAATGATCGATTGTAAAGCCACATCCTCTGGCGGGGTATAATCGAGTTGATCTTCGATATCCACAGCCATGGCGTCCGTTGCTTCATCCTCACTGATGAGTTCGTGTTCCTCCATAAGGGAAATGATTAAATCTCTTCGCTGCTCTGCTTCCTCGGGGTTATTTTGCGGATTATAATAAGATGGCCGCCGCGGAATAGCTGCCAAAACAGCAGAATCAGCAATCGTAAGTTCGTCCAGGCTTTCTTTGTCAAAATAACGAATCGCGGCCTCTCCAATACCCCAAGCGGAACTGTCGAAATAACTAATATTTAAATACATCTCCAGGATCTCATCTTTAGAGTATTCCTGTTCCATTTGCAAAGCGAGCCATTGTTCCTGCACTTTTCTTTCAATGGATTGATCGGCGGATAAGAAGGCTTGTTTGACAAGTTGCTGCGTGATAGTACTTGCCCCCTCAGAACCGAATCCACCGGTAATATTTGAAACGACCGCGCCCCCAATACGGTAAAGGTCAATGCCACTGTGTTCATAGAAGCGATAGTCTTCAACCGCAATGAAAGCATTTTTGAGATGTTCGGGCATTTCATCAATGTCCCGGTAGGTACGATTCTCCGTCCCTTGCAACCGTCCGAGCTCATTGTCATTCATGTCATAAATCGTTGCCCCCTCCGCAAATGTAAGTTCCTCTGCATTTAGCTCGGGGGCATCCGAGATCATGGATGCAGCTACCGCCGTTGCCGCGACCATACCAACAATAAAGACCCCGATGATGATGAGTAACACTTTTTTCACCGGGGACCGTTTTCCTTTTTCTTCAGCACGGCGTTTCTCCGCTCGTGATCGATACTGCGCCACCAGCAATTCCTCCCAATTCAAGTGACCTGATGGGCCTATCCGTTTATGATCCACACCAAAAGCAAACATCTTGGCTTCTTTGATGTCTGCAGGAATGTTTTGATCCAACCGTGCCCAAAATCCATTAGGGATATTCCTATACGTTTTTTTTATAGGTCTTTTCTACATTGTAAAAGAACTCCCGTTATTTTGTTAAGAAGATTGCTTCCAAAACTGCATGTTTTGGACGGCTCTCCGTTTTTCGTATAGCATACAGCTTCCCCAAATGGGGAGGAAAAAAACATATGATGACGGCCAGCTATTGAAAAGAAGGGATGGACCGGATCACGAGTCAATACGGTTGAATCGTGACGAATCTGCTTGCGGTGAGGAGCAGGAAAAGCAACGGAGTCCACCCGGAAGAATTCTAAAAAAAGTAACCCTAAACGAAAAAAACCTAAGGGCTGGCGGCTTCCTATCGATCTGGAATCCGCGCGACTGCTGAATACAGAACGATAGGCGCCAACTTACGGTCTAATCTTGGCAATACGGCTTATGCGAAAATTTTGTTGCCCGCAAGGGCTTGGCTATTAATGCCGCATGGGGGGCTTTGACGCCACGTCCCGGCTATTTCAATGTTCACCCTGCCTGAACGGTTAACACGTCACAAGAGGCATTTTTCATAACATGGTGCTCGACATTTCCGCTCAACAACTTTTTTATTTTGCCCATACGCGCGGAACCTAAGATGATTAAATCCGGTTGGTGCCTGCTGACCATTTCCTTCACGAGAATGGGGCCCGGATTTCCAAATGCAAGCTCAGCTTGACAATAAAAAACTCCTTCGTAACGACAGGAAGTCTGATAGGCATTTAGCAATTTCCGACGATTAGCTGTAACATTGGAATGAAAAGCGACATCCCCTCGATCGACGAGGGTATACGTCCGAACATCAACGACATGAACCAATACCAGTTGCGCCCCATGTTGCTTGGCAATGGCAATCCCTTTTTTCACCCCAAGTTCCGCTTCCGGACGTTCATCCACAGCCACCAAAATGGTGTTATACTCCCTCATTGTCATGCCCACCTTTCTTCATTAGCTCCCCTAACCATTCTATTCTACCTTTTGATTTCCCTTCCTAATTTTGTAAATTCCAAAAAAAAAGCCGCCATGCGTCATGGCGCCCTTGTTCTTTTTTTCCTTAAGCCAACGCATCAAAGCGATGGCCTTTGCCGGTGAAATGACGTTCACATTCACGGGGAGGATCGTGATTCACGTACCTACGACTCGGAAATCTTGGTTGTCCGTTTCGCTTATGGCGGGCGATTTGCTTAAATTTGACGGGCTCAACCGCCGAATTTGGCTTCACCAATGGCTGCACGGCTTGGGTGCGGTTTCCATATTGGGAAGCAATGTCGTTCGGTTGCATTGCTACATAGCCCATCGCACAACCTCCTTCTTTTCCCTGTTATAACTGCTATACCCTAAACATATTGGCAATATGCCTATTTCTCGTTATATTTCCCATTTGCGAATGAGTGGGATACACGCTTTGGGTAAAACGTACATAAGATGTTAACGAACCTGAAGGAAAAGGAGTGATGAACGTGAGCTGCGGTTGTAAAGATTTTGAATCGGGCCACTGTGTATGCGACGCGGTGCTCTCCATAAAGGAAGCGCAAGACGCCGTCGACAAAAAGATGGATAACTGTATGAACAGTTGTCACACGAACTTGTTAAGTCCAAAAAGACCCGGTAAGATCCAGGATACGGTACCCTTCATGCTAAAAGACAAAAAGAGCAACTTATTCTGGGCCACCGGCGGACTTACAGCGGATTTTACGGACGTATTTGAAACGGTGTTTTTCCGGGTCGAAAACGTCGATGAAAAAACGTGCTGTGCGACATTGTCGTTACTTCGCCCGACCGAAGACATCAAATTCACGCATAATTGCTGCGTCGATCCGACGTCGCTTTCCGAAGTCTGCTCGTTGGAAAAAACCCATTATTGTATAGAAGTCGATCTACGCTGCTTCTGTGCCATTCAATGTCTCGATCCGGACTTGGTCGATAATGTTGTGAAAAAGCCGGAGAAAGACAAAAAACAACATCATCACTACGAAAAGTGATCCAGGGATAGCGTTTCTACCGCTTCGTAGTTGATCGTCACCAGATAAGGGGTTTGCTGGGTCTGCATCGTAAACGACTGCTCATCCGCGGCAGTCACGGTGCCGACCCATGTTTGTTCATGTGTTTTACATATACACGTCATGGGTGTGCGCATCTGCATTTTTACAAGAAAGTCTACTTTTTCTTTTACGGATTTTTCCGCAAAAGACTTAGGTTTTTCTTCCTTTTTGTTTTCGCTTTTGCTTTGATCGTTTCCGCCGCCTAAATGGCCAGCAATGGGTTCCCGTTTGGACGGCTGCTCCGTCAAGGTTGATTCCAGATAGTCTCTCGTCCGGTTGGCATAACGCGATGGTGCGCTACTCTCCTTCCAATCGTAGCCTAAATGCTTCGATAAATTAAACGAACGTCTTCGCTCGTTTGCTTTATTATCTTCCACCTGCTCCTCTGGCTCCTGTTTTTCTTCCGAGGGTTCTTCTTCGATCTCTAATCGGTTACGCTTATATAAAACTTCCACCTCTGTACTTCCTTGGTAAGCTGACTCATGTTGCTCGGGGGTATCAATATATAGCAACGGTTGCACACGTTTCCTTCGTTTTCGTGTACTCATCTCTTCTCCTCCCTCAGAAAACGTCTTGCTTCATTGTATTCAATGGATAACAAGCTATGAATGAAAGGAAGAAAGAAACGTGCTTTATGTTCAATATACGTTGCCCCCGTCAAAAAAGACAGGGCTCCTATGCCAATTCATTCAAGATTAGGTGATAGGCCGGTGCCTGTTTTATAGTGAAGCGACACTCCTGTGCGTATGACTGAATAACGTGTGATAAGAACGATCTTATCGTTCTTTCAATCGAGAGACGGAAGGGGGAACTCAAATGTCTGCCGGACACGGATTTGGCGGAGGTTTTGCGTTACTTGTCGTATTGTTCATCTTGCTCATCATCGTCGGAGCTTGTTACTATTAATAGCTGTAAAATCATCCCCTCGCCTTCGGGATGATTTTTTTGATAAAACAAACATGACGTTTCGCGACACCATTGAAAGATGAAAAGGATGTGTAACATATCGTGTTTTGTTGCACTTGCGGACTAATTTCGTCCCCGTGCAACGCAATTAGTCCGCAGAACGCTATCCTGAGGACTAATTTTATCCCCGTGCAACGCAATTAGTCCGCAGAACGCTATCTGAGGGCTTCATGGAATAAATTCACAATTAGTGATGGGCTTAGTTTCCGATTGTCTTTTTATAAAGTATTTTTCATTAAAAAAGAGCAAAAGGATTCCCCTTTTACTCTTTTGCGGCTGTTGTCGATTTTTTAGGTGTGGTGCCAAACTGCGCGACGATCTCTTCCATATGATGGCAAGCGGCATGATGGTCCTCGCCCATATCGTCGCTCGCCCGAAGTTCCGGATCTTCTTGTTTGCAAATTTCCGTCGCGAACGGGCAACGGGTGTGAAACCGACAGCCGCTTGGCGGATTCAACGGCGAAGGCACATCGCCTTCGAGCACGATACGCTCACTTTTCCTGTCCGGATCCGGGACGGGGATCGCGGAAAGCAATGCGCGTGTATACGGATGCCGAGGTTCGTCAAACAACGATTTTTTGTCGGCGATTTCCACGATTTTTCCGAGGTACATGACGGCGACGCGATCGGAAATATGGCGAACAACCCCCAAGTCGTGGGAAATAAACAAGTACGTCAGGCCATACTCCCGCTGCAAGTCTCTGAGCAAGTTTAACACTTGTGCCTGCGTGGAGACGTCAAGGGCTGATACCGCTTCGTCGCAAACAATCAATTTCGGGTCTACGGAAAGGGCGCGTGCAATTCCGATTCGCTGCCGTTGCCCCCCGCTAAATTCGTGGGGGTAGCGCTCCGCTTGGTGTGGACGCAAACCGACCACTTCCATTAACTCACGAATCCGCGCCGGGCGGTCTTTCTTTGGAATGACACCTTGAATCGCCATTGCTTCGTCGAGAATTTGCTTCACTTTTTGGCGCGGATTCAAGGAAGCGAACGGATCCTGAAAAATGATTTGCATATCTTTTCTTTTTTTGCGGAGATCGGGTTTGCTTAGATGGCGGAAATCTTCCCCTTCAAAATAGATTTCTCCATCCGTCGGCTCTTCCAACCGCAAGATCGCGCGACCGGTCGTCGATTTTCCGCAACCGGACTCGCCAACGATGCTCAGCGTCTCCCCTCGTTGATGGAAAACGAAATGTCATCGACCGCTTTAACATCAGCAAGTTTCCGGTTAAGAATACCACCCTTAACCGGAAAATATTTCTTTAGGCTTTTTGTTTCAAAAAGAGGCGTTGTCATGATTCTTGCTGCACCTCCTTGTTCATTGGATTTTCCTGCTTCCATTCGTCTGTGTAAATCCAGCAACGCACAGCGCCGCTGTCGTTTTCTTCTTCAACATTGTTCGTAGGCGCTGCCAAGGATGGATGCGTGTTACAAATTTCGGAAGCGAAAGGGCAACGCTGGGCAAAGCGACAGCCACTTGGCATTTCTGCCGGAGATGGCACCGTTCCTTTAATCACTTCCAATTCATCCACGTCCATATCATGGCGGGGGATCGACCGCATCAACCCTTGCGTGTACGGATGCAACGGACGTTTGAACAGTGTTTTTACATCCGCTTGTTCCACGACTTCCCCTGCGTACATAACGGCAACATGATCGGCGGTTTCCGCGATAACACCAAGGTCGTGCGTGATGATCATCACCGCCATCCCCGTTGTCTCCTGCAAGTTTTTCATCAGTTCAAGAATCTGTGCCTGAATCGTGACATCAAGCGCCGTTGTCGGTTCGTCGGCAATTAACAATTCAGGTTCGCACGCCAGTGCCATCGCGATCATGACCCGCTGGCGCATCCCACCGGACAACTCATGAGGATAACTCTTCGCACGATTTTCCGGAGCCGGAATGCCCACGAGTTTGAGCATGCGGATGACTTCCTGATGGGCTTCGCGTCTGCCCATCTTCTTATGGATCTTAACGGTTTCCGCCACTTGATGGCCGACGGTAAACACGGGATTTAAGGAGGTCATAGGTTCCTGAAAAATCATCGAAAGACGGTTGCCGCGATATTTTGCAATCTGCGCTTTTGATTTCTTGAGTAAATTATCGCCGTTCAATTCGATCTTGCCGCCGATAATTTTGCCGGGGGATTGAATCAGCTGCATCACCGATAAGGAAGTAATGCTTTTGCCTGATCCGGATTCCCCGACAATGCCCAGTGTTTCATTCGCCCCTACTTCAAAATCAACGCCATCGACTGCCTTTACTTCACCGTCCGGTGTAAAAAATGACGTTTGCAACCCTTCCACTTTCAAAACAGGTGCTTGTTCGTTGTTTGCCACCGCCCATTCCCCCTTTCTTTAATTCAATTCGATGCGTTTATTCAAGACACGATAAAGGATATCGACGAGGAAATTAACAAAGACAAACGTTAACGCGAGTACAATAACCGTTCCCTGCACAACCGGGAAATCCCGCTGGGAAATGGCATCGACGACAAGGCGACCTAAGCCGTTAATGCTAAAGACTGATTCGGTCAGCACCGCTCCGCTCAAAAAGTAACCAAACTGGAGGCCAATCACGGTAACGACCGGGATTAACGCGTTTCGCAAGGCGTGTTTGTAAATGACGAGCCGTTCTTTTACCCCTTTTGCCCTGGCGGTTCGAACGTAATCTTCTCCGATGACTTCGAGCATTGCCGATCGGGTCATACGGGCGATAATGGCCGCCCCGGCTGTTCCCATCGTAACCGCGGGCAGGAAGATTTGTTGCCAATCCCCCCAACCGGAGGTGGGCAGCCAGCCTAATTGGTTGGCAAACACATACATGAGCATAAGGCCAAGCCAGAAGTTTGGCATGGAGAGACCGATGACCGCGAACGCCATAGTCCCAAAATCGCGGAAGGAGTTTTGCTTCGTCGCGGCAATAATACCGCCGATGAGGCCCACGCTTACTGCAACGACAAGCCCCCAAAAAGCAAGCTCCAACGTAATCCAGAAACGCGGGGCTACCAATTCCATGACCGGTTGGCCGGTCCGCACGGATTCGCCGAGATCAAGGCGAAGAAGGTCAGCTAAAAATATGCCGTATTGTACATACAAGGGCTCGTTTAAGCCCAAATTCTCTCTCATTTGTTCCAGTTGTTCTTCCGAAGCCGCCTCACCGGCCATAACTTGGGCTGCATCCCCGGGGATCAATTGGATGATCAAAAAGGCAACGAGGGTCACGCCGATGATGACCGGGATCAGTTGTAAAAAACGGCGGATGATAAAAATATGCATGTTTGCGCCTCCTTACTTTTTCGATCTCGGATCCAGCGCATCCCGCAAACCGTCCCCAAGCATGTTGAAGCCAAGGACGATAAGCACGAGCGCGATCCCCGGAAACAGGGTAAGATGGGGGTTGTCCCACATGTAACTTCTTCCCGAGTTAAGCATGGCCCCCCATTCAGGTGTCGGCGGTTGAACGCCAAGCCCGAGGAAGGATAAACCGGCTGCACTGAGAATCGATGTTGCCACTTGCAAAGAAGCCTGGACGATAATCGGTGAGCCTACATTCGGAAGGATGTGTTGAAATATAATTTTGCCATCCTTTGCCCCTAGGGCTCGCACCGCTTCCACGTATTCCACGGACTTTACTTCCAACACCGATGCACGGGTGATCCTCGCGAACACTGGTATATTATAGATGGATAAAGCGATAATGACGTTGTTCAGGCTGGGACCAAGCGCGCTTACAATCGCGAGCGCCAGCAAGATTCCCGGAAACGCGAGCAATACATCGGAGACACGCATAATGACGGAATCAATGATGCGCCCGTAATAGCCTGCAAACAAACCGAGAACAATTCCGAACACTGCACCGATCGCGACGGATAATACACCCACATATAGCGTTAAATGCGTGCCGTAAATAATCCGGCTGTAGATGTCCCTGCCATTATGGTCGGTTCCGAACCAATGCTCCGATGATGGCGACTCGAAATCATTGAGCACATCTGTGGATGTCGGGTCATGTGTCATTAAATCAAAAGGAAGGATTCGAAATTGTGACAGCAACGTGCTCAGGGCGATAAGTGTAAAAATGATTAATATGATACCGCCGATTAATGAAGATTTGTTGCGTACTAGTTTTTTCATTAGGTTCTTAAAGCGCGATTCCGGTGCCGCGACTTCTTCGCGGTCCGGTTGCTGCTTTGCGGTTGATCCCATCCTCGCTCAACCCTTTCTCATATTCTTCCAATCAAACTATTTTCATATGCTAGTAGAATCACCATGTTTACAATAAAGCATATAAGCGCTTACGGCAAGCAATATTTAAACATTGTGTGAACTTTCTTGTTAAAATTAATTGTATTAAGCTTACACGAAAGCTTATTTATTGTAAATCGCAATCTTTTTCTTTACATCACTTTTTTTCGCTAAAATATTTTCGTTGAAATTATTAAATTCGTAAGATATAGTGACAATAGTTATAGAAAAGGGGGAGAATCATTTGAAACGTTACAAACGTTCCGGTTATCTGGCAGGAGTAGCGATCGCAACTAGCCTTATGCTTGCAGCTTGTACCGATGATTCGGACGTAGATGAAGGAGAAGGCGCAGGAGACAGTGGGGAAGAAGCAGAAGGAGAGCCGCAAGAAGGCGGAGACCTTTCCATTGCTTTAGCCGGGGAGCCGGATACGGTTGACCCGCATGGAACCAATGATGTCACGAGGATCTCTTTTTAAATTTTTCAATCTATTCTTCTATGTCCCCCTGACACATCGCCCTTATTTGCTATATTAAACAGCCCCTTGTCAAATTCCTTCTAATTTTGCTTAAAAAAATGTGTTGAAAGTTTTTAATTCGTAGGATATAGTTAGCTTAACTTTTCATTATCACAAAGGGGGAAAATCTTGTGAAGCGTTACAAACGTACCGGGTACCTCGTAGGGGCTACGCTTGTTGCAAGCTTGCTACTCGCGGCTTGCACGGATGATTCAGATGTAGACGAAGGCACTGGTGAAGAAGCCGAAGGAGAGGGAACCGAGGAAGGCGAAGAGGATGAAGAGGAAGCTGCCGGCGAACCTCAGGAAGGCGGAGATTTCTTAATGTCGATGCCGGGTGAACCGGTTACGATGGATCCTCATGGCTCTAATGATAACCCATCAGCACAAGCACGCACTTTAATGTATGAAACACTTGTGACGCAAAATCCTGAAACACTAGAGGTTGAAACTGAAGGTTTAGCAGAATCTTTCGATCAACCCGATGATCACACTTGGGTTTTTGAGCTTCATGAAGGGGTTCATTTCCATAATGGCGAAGAGCTGACAGCTGACGATGTTGTGGCAACCTTCGAACGCGTGCTTGAAGAAGACCGCGCATCTGAAGCGGCATTTCTATTTGAAATGATTGAAGATATCGAAGCCATTGATGACTACACAGTTGAATTTACAACCGAGTACCCATTTGCTGCCCTGGATGCACACCTCGCGCACAATGCTGCCGGTATTATGAGCGAAGCTGCTATCGAAGAAGACGAAGAAGGCGACGAACTCAACCTGGAAACGGAAGCTATCGGCACAGGGCCATTTGAATTTGAAGATTGGACGCAAGGAGATTCACTGACATTTACGAAAAATGAAGACTACTGGGGCGACAATGCTTATCTTGACAGCGTAACCTTTGACATTGTCGGAGAGGACCTTACCCGCGTCAGCATGCTTGAAAATAACGAAATTCACGTTGCCGAAGACATCCAACCAACACTTATGGACCAAGTTGATGCCCTGGATAATGCGAGCGCCATGACAGAACCGAGTCTAAACATGACCTATATAGGATTTAACACCCAAGAAGAACCTATCGATGACCCCCAAGTTCGCCAAGCAATATCAATGGCGATAGATAATGAGATGCTGGTCGATGGCGTTTACGAAGGCTATGGGGAAGCGGCGAACGGCCCTATCAATGATCTCGTCTTTGGTTATAATGAAGATGTCGAGGATGCCGACGCAACAGATTTTGACCCTGAACAAGCGCAAGAATTGCTTGCAGACGCCGGTTATGAAGAAGGCGAATTAGAGATTACATTGTGGACAAACAATGAAAGCGATGTTCGTGAACAAACCACTGAACTCGTCCAAGATCAACTCGGAGACATTGGCGTTGACGTTTCCATTGAGAATGTGGAATGGGGCGCTTATTTAGACCAAACCGCTGAAGGTGAACACGAGATGTTTATCCTTGGTTGGGGAACGGTAACCGCAGACGCTGACTACACGATGTATGCATTACTCCATTCCGACAGCGTGGGAGCACCGGGCAACCGAGCCTTCTATGAAAACGACGAAGTCGACGATCTTATTATGGAAGCTCGACAGGAAACAGATGATGAAGCGCGCGAAGAGCTCTACGCCGAAATTCAGGAAATTACAGTAGAAGAAGCCCCTTACATCTACACCGTCTTTGATGAACTTCGTTTTGGGATTTCTGATTCAGTAGAAAACTTTGTATTCCATCCAAACCGTACCTTTGATCTTTCTGAAACCTATATCACCGAAGAAGCTGATGAAGGCGGATACTAAAGGAATGTTTTGGCGATAAACCACGTCAGGGAAACCGGCGTGGTTTTCACTTTCCTAATCGCTGCTTCCACACACAACCTTTGGACAATCTCAAGTGACCGAAGTGTCATTCCCCTTTCAGTTTTTCCACCTCTGAGCAGATTTCGTGTTGCCATTCATGATCTTCTGTCGCATAAGCGATATATGACATGGCGGCAAGCTTCTCTTTTTCTCTATAAAAATTTTTTAAGAACTGCTTGCTTTCCTTAAACTCTTGTTGTTCATGGTCCGTAAGCGGGCGATGATCCGCTTCGAGCACTAAACGCACAAGCCTTTCTGCTACGACGGAGTACAAATGTGATCACTCGCTTCCAACATCACAATGTTTTCAACTAACGATCAGAGAAAAATTACCTCTAATGGAAGCTGACTCCTCTTAGCTTCTCCCAGAGAATGTAAAAATATAGCTTTTTTCTTTAAATGGTTTTTGACCGTATGAGCACTGACCAAAGACTTTATCAGCCAAAAAAGGCCGCCCGCAGGCAGCCTCTTTTCCATTTACCCCAAGCCGATAATATGGTATCCCCCGTCAACATGAAGCGTTTCTCCGGTCATCCCCTTGGATAAGTCACTCATTAAAAAGAGGGCGGTGTTGCCGACTTCTTCTTGGGTGACCGTCCGCCGCAGCGGCGCTTTTTCTTCCATTTCTTTTTGCGAACTGTTAAATCCGGAAATCCCTTTCGCTGATAGTGTGCGGATCGGCCCGGCGGAAATGGCGTTCACTCGAATGCCATGTTGGCCGAGATCATTCGCGAGGTAGCGGACACTTGCATCCAAAGCCGCTTTCGCAACCCCCATCACATTATAATTTCGCACGACACGTTCGCCGCCGAGATATGTCATCGTCATGATTGACCCGTTTTCAGCCATCATGTCATTTTTTTGCACGGCATTCGCGACCGCAGTTAATGAATACGCACTAATGTCGTGTGCGAGTTGAAACCCGTCCCGCGAAGTTTCCACAAATGAACCTTCGAGATCTTCGGTTTTCGCAAAAGCGATACAATGGGCCAATCCATGAATCGAACCTACTTCGTCCTTGATTTGGCGAAAGGTTGCATCGATCTCCTCGTCGCTCATAATATCACATGGATAGACAAAGGTTTCTGTTTCCAATGTGTCCGCTAATTCACGGACATTTTTTCCTAGGCGTTCGCCTGCATATGTAAAAACAATCCTTGCTCCAGCATTAGCCAGGCTCCTGGAAATGCCCCAGGCAATGCTTCTTTTATTCGCGACACCCATTACAACATAGGTGCGTCCTTCCAAAGATAAACTCATTTTTGCCAATCTCCTTTCTGGAACATCCTTGTCCCGAGTATAGCATTTTTTTACAAAACATTCATTTCTATTTTAAGCGAATCTTTGCTATGATTCCATAAGGTGATGTGAATGACTAAAGGTTTGGATTTTATCGGTGATATTCATGGATGCCGGAATGAGTTCCATGTGCTCCTGCAAAAACTGGGCTATGAAAAGAAAAAAGGGATTTACACACATCCCGACAATCGTAAACTTGTTTTTATCGGTGACCTTACCGACCGGGGACCGGATTCTGTTAATGTTATCGAAGATGTGTCCGTCCTCGTCAACCATCAGATAGCTTATTACATCCCCGGCAATCACTGCGATAAACTTTATCGCTATTTTCTCGGGCGGCCGGTGCAAATCCGACATGGTTTGGAGACGACGGTGGCTGAGCTGCAAGCACTCTCCGAAGCCGCCTACCAACGGATACGCCGGATGTTTATGCGCTTATTTGAAGAGGCATCCCTTTACGTGTCGTTATATAATGGCGAAGCCGTAGCCGCTCATGCCGGCATTCGCAGAACAGATATCGGCAAGGCGGACAAGGCGGTCCGGTCGTTCGTCCTGTACGGGGATATCGATCGCAAAGATCAGAAAGCGGACCAACTTCCCAAACGGCGGGATTGGGTGTTAAAAGAAAAAAATGAATCACCTTGGATTGTTTATGGCCATACACCCGTAAAAACACCGAGGGTATTCCGCCGTACGATTAACATCGATACCGGCTGTGTCTTCGGCGGAGCGCTGACTGCCTTTCGCTATCCGGAAATTGCCACGGTTGATGTTCCTTCCCGGCAGCCGGAGCAGCCCGAAAAATTTCGCACCTACGAGCAAGTGGAAGCACTGAACGCTTACCGCTAAGGGATGGTGCGTGACACTTGCCAAATTTTATTTTAAAAGAGAAAGGAACACCATCATGAAACAGCTATGGATATTAAGTTTGACAAGTTTTTTTCTAATTTTAACTGCTTGTGCCCCTGAAGCCGAGATCAGCCATGTTGAAGAGGAGACAGACATTCACGTGTTTAGCGAAGAAGATGAGACAGCGATTTCTTTCAGCGCTTTGATGAGCAACCAGTCAGAACGTCCGTCGGATGAACTGGTTTTAAACTGGGAAGTCAACGATGATGAGGTGTTGGACTTGTTCAGCGAGCCTGACTTGCTGGAGGAATCCGAAAGCGATTCCTTTTCCGTTGACGGCGGGGAGCGTTTTATGGTTAGTGAAACATACCTTCTTGAAGAAGCGCCCGAAGACCCGGAAGCGCTTAGCGGCGTGATCGACGGTGTCGTCACAAACGAGGATGGCGAAGAAGTATACCGCTTCACCATGGATCAAGTAGAGGAAGCGTAAAAAGGGCGACGCATGAATCTTCAGTCGCCGATAAACGATTCCTTGACGCGCTTCCAAAACGGGAAAGGCCGAAAGCGGGCAAAACGTACATGCTCTGTTGCCACCCGGCACTGAATGGAAGCGATGTCTTGATGGACAAATGACTTATGGTCAACGGTGAGCTGTAAACCTACATCATTCAATGGTTTCAATAAACACGTGTGGTGCTCGGGCAGTATGAGGGGGGAACCAATTGTCCGGTACACCCGATTATTAATCGAAGCCATTTCAGCGATTTGCATAGAAGCAAGGGACGGGTGCAAAATTGCCCCTCCCAATGCTTTGTTATAGGCAGTGCTCCCCGAGGGGGTTGAGATGCACAACCCATCCCCTCTAAACGTCTCGAAGACCTCCCCTTTGATCTCAACATTGCACACAAGCGATCCTTCCGTTGTCTTAACGGTACATTCGTTTAACGGAAGATACCTGTCTGAATCATTTTTTTCTCCATGGTAACGAACGACAACTTCCAAAAGCGGATATTCGACGACCTGAAAAGGGGTTTTTGCAATATGGATGATTAATTTGTCCACCTCTTCCGGCTGCCAATCGGCGTAAAATCCTAAATGACCGGTGTGAACACCGACAAAGCAAGTGTCTTCCAATCGATGCTTATGCTCGTGAAAAGCTTCGAGAAGGGTCCCGTCTCCTCCGACAGAGATAACGACCTCCGGTTTTTCTTTGTTGAATGTGAGTCCATGTCCCTTCAATTCATCCCGGATATGGCCCGCGATCCCATTCGATACATCATCTCCTCGAGACGTAACATCAAAATTCATTGCTCGTTCCCCCCTTTCATCTATACCCTCTATTTTCTTCCCGGCGTTTCGTAATGATCGATTGCGCTTCCCGAACTTCATCTTGAATCTTGGACATCTCTTCATCCAAATTATAGGCGGCTTCCGCGGCACGGACAAGGCGCCGCTTCACATGTTCCGGTATCTCTCCGCTGTATTTATAATTAAGGGAGTGTTCAATTGTTGCCCAAAAGTTCATCGCCATCGTGCGAATTTGTATTTCCGCCAGGACATGTTTCGTTCCTTCGATGGTGTGCACCGGATAATCGATCACCATATGATACGAACGATACCCGCTGGATTTTTCCTCTTTTATATAATCTCTCTCGCTGATGACCGTAATATCATTTCGCGACTGCAACATGTCTACCACTGTGTCAATATCGGTCACAAATTGACAGACGATACGAAGCCCTGCAATATCCTGCATCTCTGTATGCAAATGTTCCAAAGATATACTTTTCCTTTTGGCTTTCTCCTGAATGCTCGTCATTGGTTTTACACGACCGGTGACGAATTCAATGGGTGTATGTTTGGAAGATCGTTGATATTGATCTCTCAAACTTTTAAATTTTACTTTTAACTCTTCTACCGCCTGGTGGTAAGGAGATAAAAAAATCGCCCATCCGTTCATCGTACCCACTCCCTCAATCGTCTGCCGGAACCGGGAAATGTTTTTCAACAGCGTCAACCATTTCAGGCCCGTAGTTATTGTTCCCTTGAATGATATCAAGAAACATGTCCAGCTCCTCGTGAATGTCCGCAAATTCGACACTGGATGTATCAAGGTATATGGGCGTCCGTTCCTGATGGCTTTTATTAAGATCCGGCCAAAATTCCTCCGGAATATGTACTTGGACAAACGCGCCTTCTGAATCAAAAATATAAACGAGCGCAAAATTATCCGAATCGGCCAGCAGACGGCCGGTAGGTGTCAAAAGTTGCTCCGGGTTTCGGTCCGATTCCAGATAAAGACCGTCTTCTTTATGGCGCGCAACTTTAACATATATCGCATCCATGGTATCCGGCTCCTTTTCAATCGTTGTTGTCCCATCATCTCTGTGTCATAATGCCGGCAGGAGGATGATCACATGCATCATGCATTTGACGAACTTGAAATCGAGGGCAAGCGTCTCATCAACGCGCAAGAATTTAGGAAAATACAAACGTATTTTCATTTGAGCGAAGATGATTTTCTCACCCAACACAACCACTATTTTGACACATCCGATTTTCAATTAAAAGCACAAAACGCTGCGTTACGAATTCGTTATAAAAACGGAACTTATGTCCTGACGTTGAAAGTGCGAAACGAGGATGGAGTGTTGGAAAAACACCAGCCGCTTTCCACAGTCGAATGGACCGAAGGCGCTCCGCTAACACAACTCACAAAGGGAGGCACCGTTCAAAGCTACCTGGAAAAAGACTGGGGAATCTCTTTTGACACACTGCATCCTTTGGGACGCCTATCGACTTCGCGGGCAGAGATTCCGTATGAAAAAGGCCTTTTGGCTTTGGATGAAAGCCGTTATTTCGAAGAAGTCGACTACGAACTGGAATATGAGGGACGCTCCCACGAACATGTGCAAGAAGTGCTGACACAGATCGCTTCCCGTGTGGGGCTTGATCCGCATAGCCCCGAACCGAAGCCGAAAGTACAGCGTTTTTTTACTGCCGCATTTGGACCGGCGTAAAGTTCAGGACTTTGATCTTTTTCCGGAAAAGGCTTGTTTTTAACACATGGTCTGCTATAGTCATATTATATCATTGGACCAAGGAGTATAAAAATGAACGACATGCACCGCTTGCTTTTAAATCTCCATCATATGGCGCCTGTCTCGGAAACAAAAACAAACCGCGCGGAAAAACAACCATCCACCGATTTTGCAACGCTTCTTGCTCGCGTTGAATCAGAAAAAGTGCAGGAAAACCCTTTCCCTTTTGGCTTTGCAAGTGAGCAATCGCTTTACTTAGATCCGATAAATGCACCACCGGCGAATCCTGCGTTTGAAGAAGCACTTGCCCCGCCCGAATCAACCATTCCTGATATGGAGGCGGAAAGCCCGGGAGCCCGCGCCTTGCCCGATTCGCCGTATAACGGGCTCATCGAGGCTTCCGCCAACAAACACGGGGTGGACGCCGGCTTGATTTACGCCATTATTAAACATGAATCCAGCTTCCATTCGGATGCAACCAGCCATGCCGGAGCAACGGGGCTGATGCAATTGATGCCGGAAACCGCCCGCGGCTTGGGAGTGAGCGATGCAAAGGATCCAGCTCAGAACATCGATGGAGGCACTCGCTATATTCGCGATATGCTTGACCGTTATGACGGGGATTTGGAAAAAGCCCTCGCGGCCTATAACGCCGGACCCGGCAATGTGGACAAATATGGCGGGATCCCTCCTTTCAGGGAAACGAACGCCTATGTGCCGAAGGTCATGGACACCTATCAAAGCTTGGCTTAATAGCAACAGCGTATCTTTTGCCATAGGATACGCTGTTTTTTTTTGGTTCGGAAAAATAAAAGCGCGGGGGACGGCTGAGGGTCTCATGGAAATTGGTTGAATTCCCTGCGCACACGCTTCATCCGCGCCTCTTTACAATAGTGGTTTTTTCCGTAACGGCTGCCGAGGGGGAGAGTTAGGACTTCATCAATCAGTGTTGGCGACCTAACGGCTGCCGCGAACTCGCGTTAGGGCTTTATCAACCGCTGTTGGCTACCTAATGGCTGCCGTGAACTCGCGTTAGGTCGCCATTAAGTCATTTCGCCGATCTAACGACTTCAGATGATCATTCCTTTCACCTGCCCTGCCCAAATTCCCAATATGCCACGAAATGAATTGGCTCGTTCGGACAATTTTGCGGGTTAACATACGGAAGTTGTCCGAACTAGAGGTTCTTTCGGACACTTTTACAGGGAAACCTTTGCGATGTGTCCGAACTTGGCATTACTTCGGACACTTCCGCTACGTTACACACACATGTTGTCCGAACTATGTCTGCAGCATAAAAAGGAACGCCCCCTCCCGCTTCCCGTCATGCTTTATTCCCTGCAAGCATAGGATTTGAACCTTTTTCCCTGCCTTGCTACAATTAAGTGAAACTGCTAAATTTGCTTTTACAAAATCAACAAAAAACACGAATGAACAATAAAATGAAAAAGTGGGAGAACGATGAGGTACCTAGAAGAAACATTGTATGACGCTCTCGGCGGCGAACGTGCAATCGCGACGATCGTAGAACAATTTTACGACAGAGTAAGCAAGCACCCGGAATTAATGCCAATTTTCCCGGATGATCTAACCGAAACAAGAAGAAAGCAAAAACAGTTTCTCACCCAATTTTGCGGGGGACCTGCCTTATTTACGAGAGAACACGGGCATCCACGGTTACGTGCGCGCCACCTTCCATTTCCAATCACACATGTCAAAGCGCAGGCATGGTTGGATTGCATGGGGCGAGCGCTGCAAGCGAGTGAGCTTGAAAACGAGAAAGCCGTTCAAGAATTGTATCAACGGTTAACTTTAACCGCGCACCATATGATTAACACATAGGTATAATGCGGGAAGGAGCGTATAACTTTGGTGAAAACAAATCAACAGGGCTGTAATGATAGCCTAGGCGTTTGTGGCGTTGAAACGGATGAGCAAAAGCAAACGACGAACCAGCAAAAACTGGAAATTTATATCTTTACAGATCCTCTTTGCCCAGATTGCTGGGGGTTTGAACCAGTCATTAAAAAATTCAGGCTGGAATACGGCCATTTATGTAAAATGCGCTTTATTACCGTTCCCGAAGCTGCCAGTTGGTGTGTGAACGAACAAAACCAAAAGTCGCTTGCCGACCTTTGGGAAGAAACCTCATCACGTACCGGAATGTGTTGTGACGGAGACATATGGCATGAAAACCCCCTCACGCAATCAGAAACCCCTGCCATCGCGGTAAAAGCAGCGGAAATGCAGGGGCGGCAATATGGACTGCGTTATTTGCGAAAAGTACGCGAAGCGCTCTTTCTTAACAAGGAAAATGTTTCAAAAGAAGAAATTTTATTAGACTGTGCGAAACGGGCAAACTTGGATGTCCATGAATTCCATAAAGATCTCCATTCCGATTTGGCACGCAAAGCGTTGGACGCCGACATCAACACAACACATGAAATGGGTGCCGAGGATGTACCTACCATGATTTTCTTCAACGATTGCATTGAAGATGCCGGGTTAAAAATTTCCGGATTACACGATTTTCATGTATACGTTGATATTTTGGGCAGGATGCTCGGATCACCTCCGACACCACGGCCGAAAATGGACATCGATGAATTTATGGAAACCTATGGATTGGTGGCTACCCAGGAAGTTGCCCACGTTTACGACTTATCCATGAAAGAAGCAACCTGCCGGTTAAAAGCATTACAATTACAACAAAAAATCGAGTGTGTCCCCGCGAAAAAAGGTTCCTTTTGGAAAGCAGATCCCCACAGGGCATTGCAGAATTGATTCCGCTCATCTGTCCCGTTCGGCTTGAACGGGACAGATTTTTTTCAGCCATCAAGTGCTGCTTCTCCTCGTTTTACGGCGACCGATCACCACGATATTTCGTCCCTGCCTCCGCTTTCTCTTCACTTCTTTTTTGTGATGAAACCAGAGGCGTTCATCATATAATTAGGACAGACACAGCAAAGGGGGGATCGACGATGCAAAACGTGCTCATAAGTATCCTTACTGTTCTCATTGGATATATTTTATTTCTCGTATCGGTTCTGCGCTTATTTCCTATGGTTATCGCTGTACCATTATTTTTAGTCTCCATTATCATCAGCGTCCATTTCCTCAATGAACGCGGGAGGTTTAAAGGCTTTTCGTAAAAAAACCCTCATACGAGGGTTCTTCTGCGGCTATTTTGTCGCCATCAAATC
Organism: Salicibibacter halophilus; assembly: GCF_006740705.1. Classification (GTDB taxonomy): domain Bacteria; phylum Bacillota; class Bacilli; order Bacillales; family Marinococcaceae; genus Salicibibacter; species Salicibibacter halophilus. The sequence goes on from NZ_CP035485.1 coordinate 1,347,057, forward strand.
ATCAGCAATTTCTTCCGCTTGTTCCAATAGCCTTTCAAATTCGTTCATGGCCGCTTGGATAGGCGCCGGATCGGTCATATCAACCCCCGCCCTCTTCAACAGTTCAATTGGATAGTCTGAACTTCCGGACTTCAGAAAGGATAAATACTGTTCCACAGCCGGCTCTCCTTCTTCCAATATTTTGCTGCTTAATGCAACGGCGGCGCTATACCCGGTCGCATACTGATAAACGTAGAAATTCATATAAAAATGGGGGATTCGTGACCATTCGTAGGCGATTTCATCATCATAAATGATTTCGTCTCCGAAATATTTATGGTTCAAATCAAGATACGAAGCTTTAAGAGCTTCCGGCGTTAACACCTCCCCTTCTGCCGCTTTTTGATGAATCATTTGCTCGAATTCCGCAAACATCGTCTGCCGGAAAACCGTTCCTTTAAACCCTTCCAATTGTTGATTGAGCAAATAGAGTTTATCGGCTTTGCTTTCGGTTTTTTGTCTTAACGAGTGGGAAAGCAGGAGTTCATTGACGGTGGAGGCCACTTCCGCGACGAAGATCGTATAATCGCCGTATGGATACGGTTGGTGTTTATGAGTGAAGTAGCTGTGCATGGAATGGCCAAGTTCATGGGCAAGGGTATACATTTCATCAATACTGTCTTGCCAATTCATTAAAATGTACGGCTGGGTCAAATAAGCGCCGGAAGAATAGGCACCGCTCGCCTTCCCTTTATTTTCATGAACGTCCACCCATCCATTTTTTTCTAATCCATCCGTCATGGCCGTCGTATAATCATTGCCCAACGGCTTTAAGGCTTGGGTAATTTCTCCCTTCGCCTCTTCGTATCCGTAATCAAAAGCTTCACTCTCCACTAAAGGAACGTATAAATCATAAAAATGGAGCTCTTCTAATTGAAGCAGCTTTTTTCGCAACCGCAAGTACCGTTGAAAAAGATGAAGGTTATCATTGACGACCGTCACAAGCTGGTCATAGACTTTTTCGGGGATATCATTGGTATGCATGGCTTGCGCGCGGGCCGAAGCATAATTTCGCGTTTCGGCATAAAATTGATTACGCTTCACCTGGCCGCTCAACAAGCTGGCCAATGTGTTCTCATGGCCCCGGTACGAACGATACAAAGACGCAAATGCATCTTGTCGCACTTTACGATTTTTATTTTGCAACAGTTGAATAAAACGGCCGTTGCTCACGGCGGTTTCATTGCCATTTTCATCTTCGATCGAATCAAAGGTCATATCGGCATCCGACAACATCGAAAAGGCCTGACCTGCTTGATCTGTCACCTCGGAAGCCTTTGCGAGCAGTCCCTCTTCTTTTTCCGATAATACGTGGGGCCTGCTTTCGTTCAACAAAGCCAGTTCATGCGCGTACAATTGCAACGGTTCATACTCATTTGTCCAACGTTTAAGCGTGTCTTCCGATACAGACAGAATTTCCGGTTCATAGAACGCGATCGATGCGCTGAAACGAGTGATCAAAGAACGGGCGCGGTCAAACAATCCTTGATAAAAACTGTTGGACGTATCTTCATCGTTTTTCAGGTGGGCATATACGACAACTTTTTCTAGCTCCATGCCGGATTCATCCCGTTGTTTTAAGCCTTCATACAACGATTCCGCCGAAGTCGTGAGCTTTCCTTGAAACGATTGAAGATTTGGCAATTGATTTTCCACGTTTTTAAATGCTCGTTCCCATGCCTTTGCATCCGCAAAGATTGCCTCCACATCCCATTTGCGTTCATCGGGAATATCGGAGCGTTCAGGAACCTTTGTGCTGCTGGTTGTCATGGCGATCCCTCCTCTTCTTCCCTTCTATCATAAGGGAAGAAAGCCACTCGGGGCAATGGCATTGTTCACGGCGCAAAGCCTGGTTGCATAGTGCTGATCCATCTTAAATCCTGCATCAGCCGATTGGGGCACGTTTGGCGTTTGCATGAGTGTAAATGTATCATCCGCGTGAATCTTTAATACTTGAAGGCGCACTAAAAGCCGAAGATATGCATTGATTAAGATCTGCACGCGCGTAACAGGCAACTGTAAGTGTGTGGAAAGCCATTGTTTCTCTGTTTCCAAGGTTTGTAACGAGATGAAGGATTGCCGCTTAAACTGGGAAATAATTTTTAAAAGAAGCCAAGATTGCCAAAGCACCGGTGCTTCACTTACCCATGTTTGTTCCGGTAGAAACCAGCCGGCTTCGGCAGGATGTAAATGGATGGGGATTTTATCGCGAAGCAACTGCGCTTGAACGATCATTGAAAACGGGGTCGAAGACGGCCGTTTCCCGTAACGATTCTCTTTTTTATAGGCAAGAAGGGCGTTCCGTTGCGTACTACCCTGTACGGTAGCGGGCGTACGTACACGTTCCAGTTCAGCCTGCGGCAGCCGGTGAGCAACAAAACGGGCATGGGCTTTTCTCGGGGAAAGATAACCATTGATATGGGCGGTCCAGAGGATGGACGGCGCCTGGAAAAAAAAGAGAGCGGGCATCCTTTGCAAATCGGTGTCCGGGGCTTCTGATAAGCGACCAAGATACGCAGCTTCCCATTGCCATTCTTTGAGATAGACAATGTTTCCTTTTCTGCGCAAATGTTCAAACGGCATCACCCAAAGAACTTGAACGCCAATGGAATGAAACAATGCCGTACGCCTCCGGATGTGTTCGCGGGCAATGGGCGAACATTGGTATTCAAGGGCAATTCTTTCGTTCTCGTTTTTAACGAGAAGGTCGGCACGTTGATTGCTTTTAGGCAAAAAAACTTCCACGTGCACATCAGTCCCCTGGGCTTTCAACCACTGAAAAAGCAATGCTTTCCCTTCCAGATGGCGTTCGGATTCAGGATTGGACGATGGACACGCGGTGTTTGGACGATGGGCAAAATGAGCCCTGCGTTTCTTCCCTGTTTTCAACTGCAGGCATTCTTTGCAAAACGGACAGTACCACGTGGCGTTCGTCTCCATACATTCGCGATCCGCGTCATTTAATAACGAAACCGTCCGCCCGGAGCTTGAGGTGGCAGTAAACATTGGGGATCATCCTTTCATGGGGGATTGTTGCGAGGGGGTCATGCTTCTTACTATATTCACCGCGCGTGCTTCTTTCTCCTTCTTTTAAATAAAAAAACGCTGTCCCACAAATTTGGGTCAGCGCTCGTACCGTTTTTACGAGAAATAGCTATCCAATACGTCCACTCCATTTTCCGGCACGACCGTATTGCCGTATTCACGGATGCGATGGATGGAAACATCCGATTCATCGCCATATTCCAGCACTCTGCTCAAAATGTTATCTTGTTCATCTTCATCATAATAATCATCAAAGACGATATGAAGGTAATAAACGTTTTCCATTGCGTAAATTTCGTTTTGCACATAGTCCAATTTAACGGCTTTGCTTAAGGAAAGCAGATCTTCCAAATCTCCGAAAGCAATGACGATGCTAAGCGGATCGTCTGCGTTTGCATGCTCTCTGCCTTTATGCTTTGAACGCAGCTGCTCATCGAGCATATCGACAATATTGTCGTCTACGTCATTATCGTCTTTATCCTTGCCTACCGGGATTTCCAGTTTTACATTTCCATCACTCATCTGCCCGCGGGTAACGACGATCTCCAGTCCGTTGTTAAAGGCCTGGACTTGAATCCATAAAGGTCCTTCAATTTCAAAGTTCTCATGGTCATACGCTTCGTTTATCATTTCAAAAAAGAACTCTTCTCCACGTTCTCGATTATACCAAATTTCATCGCTGTCAAAACCTCTGTCCTCGATATCCGCATACGTCACATAGAACTTAACGGTCGTATCATTAATTCTTTCGATTTCCACGATTTCTCCCTCCTCGGGTCAAAGTGGACCAACACCATATTCTTTATCCAATCGTCCGTTCAGCGTTTGTGTCTTTTTCCTGCAACATTCTAATTGTTGTTAACGTAAGTGTACCATTTTATACGGGGGTAATGCTATCCTTTCGCATCTTCAACTTTCCATTTTCTCCTCCAAAGCCGCCCGAAAGGCGTTGGAAACGGGTCTTTATTTACTGTATAAAATTATGGGTGTGCTTATGCGCATTCTTTTCCTCCTGCAAATGCCGCCATTAACAAAAAACTTCTATCTGTAATGGATAGAAGTTTGATTGTCGTTGCATTAATTCACGAGCTTTTGCGCTTCTTGCAAAAAGTACGTCCGTATTTTCCGAGGTAAAAATCGGCGGATTTCAGCTTCATTATAGCCGACTTGGAGCCGCTTATCATCATAGATGATCGGTCTTCTCAATAAACCGGGATGTTCACTGATAAGCTCAAACAGCCGATGCAGGGATATTGTGTCTACATCAATGTCCAATTCCTGAAAAATTTTTGAGCGTTTGGAGACAATTTCATCTGTGCCGTCCTCCGTCATACGGATGACATCTTTTACCTCTTCCACGGAAAGCGGCTCTGCGAATACGTTTCTTTCCTGAAAAGGGATATCATGTTCTTCCAACCACCCTTTTGCTTTTCGACAAGAAGTACAACTCGGTGAAGTCAATAACGTCACCATCTGACCCTCTCCTTTCAAACCAATTGACGTTCAGCTACCCCAAACTTATGATTTATGAGTTCGCCCATTATAGAGGTAAACTACAATATTGAAAATAGCGTCGAAATCCCTCGTTCATTTATCTAAAAGATATAAGTTGCATCTGTATCATACACATTAATAATTATACAATAATGGTTCTAATCTAGCAAGTGCCCATTTGATTTTACGCAAGATTATTCAAATCGGCATCGTCACCCATGTACCCGAGATTTTTTTCGACTAAACGTTATTTTTTTAAAAAAGGTAGTTTCTCATTTACATCAAGGGTCAGTGATGTTTTCACCCTCGTTCGTGTCGTGGTTCACTCCTTCTGTATAAGTATTCCCTGCGTTCCAAAGCAGATACTCATGAATGTCGTTTTCATCCAAGGCTTCAATCTGTGCTTCCACTTCTTTTCTCCCATAACGAATATAATTCCCCGGTCCCAGCCATGAAGCGGTAAAGTCTTGAATCCACGGCCTCGTAACCGGAGGATTGTCAAGCGTTGACAATAACTGAGTTTCCTCTTTCGAGTAGGCATCGATTAATTCATAAGGCGCCGCATCCGGCACATCAATGCCGAAATGAGACGTCCAATGGCTGGGATAGATCATCGATGAGATGACATCGACGTTTTCTGCGATCTTGGAAAAATTTTGCCCGATCCCCGGCGCTTCTTCGATCGTGGCCGCATATCCGAAAATGTCGACGGAAACATTCACATCATAATCGGACAATGCTCCCTTTGCATAAGCAACAAAATCCGACACCGCATCTACTCTCGCCTGCACCCGGTCTTTTTTGCCACCATAAGATCCGAGACTGTAATCCAACGCTTCATCCCTCGTTTCAAACCCTTCCGGAAATCGCACATAATCAAATTGTATGTCTTGGAAACCAAGCTCAGCCGCCTTTTTGGCAACCTCTATATTGTAGTCCCATACTTCTTTTTCAAACGGATTGACAAACGATTCCCCTTGATTGTTTGCCCACACAGAACCGTTGCTTTGAAAAGATAAATCAGGCCGTTGTTTTGCAAGAAATGTATCCTTAAAAACAACAACGCGGGCAATCGGATAAATGCTGCGTTCTTTCAATGTCTCCATTAAAGCATCCGGGTCTTTAATCAGCCCGTGAGAAAAGGGGGCATTATGATCGAAACGTTCATTTTCCATTTGATACGTCACATATCCTTGGTCGTCTTTTACATCAATCACCATGGCATTTAACTCCGTCTCTTCCACGAAATCGAGCAGCCTTTCCATCCGCTTTCCCCCTGCGGAGTGTCCGCTTACATAAATCCCCCTTACGGCGTCCGGATATGCAACTGCATCATGATCTTCGATGAAGCGCGGGATTTGTTCCGGGAGTTCTTTTTTCGTCTCTCCGGGGACTTTCAACGTATCGGTTTCAGCGGTTTCTGCATCGTAGTTGCCGATAAGAAACAGAACCACACTTAACGTCAACGCCAAGGCGTTTTTCCATCTTCCCATGCCACGATCCTCCCTTTCTTGCATCATCCGGACACACTTCAGCATTCACGTTCTTTCCACAGATTATTTAGCATTTGGTAAAATCCATCACTTAACGAGGATAGAACCAGCATTTTATTGTAAAACTAGACCCATACAAACGAAGCACTAATCGGGAAAAAATAAAGGAGCTCCCCATGGTCTATCTAATTTTTCTCGTCGCGGTAGTGGTAACGGTCATTTCCGCGACGAAACTATCTACATATGCAGATGCTATCAGCCGCTTGTCAGGCCTCGGCGCCCTGCTTATCGGCACGTTTCTCTTAGCCGTCGCCACCGCTTTGCCGGAAGTGACGACTACCGTCAGTGCGATCTATTTGGATAATCCGGATTTGGCTGTCGGCAACATTTTCGGCAGCAACCATTTCAACTTATTAATCCTTGCCGTTTTCGACCTCATTTTCCGAAAACGAAAAATGCTGGCCCACATCCACCGACAACAACGGTACACGGCGTTGTTCGGGGTGTTCATGACCCTAATCATGGCCATTGCTATATTCGCAACCGTTGAAATCCCATTTCTTGGCATAGGAATTGAGGCTATCTTCATCATTGCGCTTTATTTATTAAGCTTGTGGATCATTCAACGCACCGCTGGGGAAGAGGAAGAAGATGATGCCTCGGAAAATGACTCGCGGGAAAAAGAAAAATATTCCATGAAACATGCGGTTATCGGGTTTATCATCACAGCAATTATTATTTTTATTTCCGGTACCGCTCTCACGTTTTCCGGGGATGAAATCGCCGTTATCACCGGGCTTGGTTCCAGTTTCGTCGGCAGTTTTTTGATCGCGGTCTCGACGTCCCTGCCAGAGGTGGTAACGGTTTGGACGGCTTTGAAGTTAAACAACGAGAACTTGGCGGCGGCATCCATTTTTGGGAGCAACTTATTCAACATGGTTATTTTGGTTGTCTGCGACCTGCTCTACGCAGGTTCCTTATTGCAAGCCGCATCAATGAGCCACACCGTCACGGTTATTCTGTTGCTTATGAACAGCGCCCTTGTCTCTTATGCTGTTTTTTTCGACCAACGCCGCCGTTTTTACACGTGGCCTTCGCTGCTCATGGTTTTGTTTTACGTACTGACGATGGTCTGGTTGTTCCTTGTTTAAAAAAACGTCCTAACGCAAAGCGATGGGGCGTTTCACTCGAAAGCCTGTAATACCTGCTCTCTATTTAACGGTCCATAAAATGGTTTGATGATCTGCTGCTGTTCGTCGATGGCGTAGGTAGTCGGGATTCCCTGGACGCCGTAGCTTTTCGCAATACGGCCGTCGCGGTCGACCACGACCGGCATTTGCAACCCTTTGGCGAACGCTTCAATATCGGTTTCTTTTCGCTCTGAAGCAGCCATGTTGACGGCCAGCACTTCAATCCCCTTCTCTTGCAAAGCCTCATAGTTGTCCGAAAGCATGGGCAGTTCTTGCTGGCAAACTTCACACCAGGTGGTAAAAAAGATGAGCAACATGTTTGTCCCTTCATAATCTTGGAGTGTAACAGGGTTCCCATCCACGTCTTCCCCATCAAAGGGGACGGCTTGCATCACCGGGACTGCATCTTCCCGTTCTTCCGCGTTTGCTTCCTCGAAAACACTTACCATAAGCCCGGCAACCAATAGAAACATGGCAATCATACATTTTCGCAAACGGTTCCCTCCAATTTTTGTTATAATCGTACGGTAGGGTGATGAACATGGCCATAAGATCGATCACGATCTTCCTTGCCGTTGCATTGGCGGGATTGATTCTTTTTGAAAACCAGAATGGCACCGATACGGGGGTTTTTCCGTATCTGATTCTTGCTTTCCTCCTGCCGCTTTTCGTCTATGATATTTGGCGCCGCCGAAAAGCGTCGTAACATTTACTCTTTTTTTAGGATGCTCTAAAATAGGAGTACCATTCATACATAATAAACAGAAAGGAATCGACGAGGAATGAAAAAAATATTTTCAGGCATTCAGCCCAGTGGTATCGTCACATTCGGGAATTATTTGGGAGCGATGAAACATTTCGTTGACTTCCAATCGTCGTATGATTGCATGTTTTGCATCGTGGACCAACATGCAATTACCGTACCGCAAGATCCGGTTTCTCTAAGGGATCAAAAACGGAAATTGGCCGCTTTATACATGGCGGTCGGCATCGATCCGAACAAATCAACCATTTTCATCCAATCTGAAGTGCCGGCGCACGCGCAAATGGCCTGGATCATGCAATGCGTTTCCTATATCGGAGAGTTGGAACGAATGACCCAATTTAAAGACAAGTCCGAAGGGAAAACCGGTGTTTCCGCCGGCTTGTTAACGTATCCGCCCTTAATGGCTGCCGATATTCTCCTTTACGGCACCGATATCGTTCCCGTCGGGGACGACCAGCGCCAGCATTTGGAACTGACAAGGACGCTCGCGGAACGTTTCAACCGGCAATACGCGGATATTTTCACCCTTCCCGAATCCAAAATCCTCGGGCGCAGAATCATGTCGCTTCAGAATCCGGAGAAGAAAATGAGCAAATCCGACGAAAATGCGAAAGCGTTCATTTCCATGCTCGATGATGAAAAAACAATCACGAAAAAAATAAAAAGTGCCGTCACCGATTCCGATCCAAACGTTCGCTTTGACGAAGAGGAGAAACCGGGGATCAGCAATTTGCTGACGATCTATTCCCTGCTGAATGACCAGTCGATCGAAGCCATTGAAAAAGAATACGACGGAAAGGGTTACGGCGCTTTTAAAACAGACCTCGCAGAGTTGGCAGTCTCCGTGTTCCGGCCGATTCAAAAACGTTTTTACGAGATTTATGAGTCGGATGAAGTGGACAACGCCCTCGATGCAGGCAGCGACAAAGCGAATGAGCAAGCGCAGCACCTGCTGCAGAAGGCAGAAGAAGCAATGGGCTTGCAACGAAGTTAATCGGGGATTCTTAATACCGGTATGGAGGCGGATTTCCTGGATTCGGTAGTCATGAGCTTTCCATGGCTACCGGTTTGCCGAGCTCTATTCGATCGCGGTCGCCATGACTTTTCCAGGATATTAGAAAACTTGGCTTTTCGCCAAGCTTTTATGGGTCGAGTAGGAGGGAGCCTCACCTTTTGTATGGATTGTGCTCCTCCCCCCTCACAGATCCGTGCGGGCGCAATTAACGCACACGGCTCCTCACCAACATCTTTCACAAAATATAGCTAATATGGTTCCTTCGTTCATAGATGTTCACCTTGGCCCTTGGTTTCGGTAAGGGAAACTTAATAAGAAATAACTGAAACTTCTCCCAACCGAACGACTTTCGTTGGCTTCTCCGGTTCATCCATTTGAAAAATTGTTGGATGACCGCATCCCGGAACCTCACCACTGCGGTTACGTTGTCTGTGATACAGTAGTAGTTGTAATAACCATTCAGAGAACGGTTTAGTCTACGGACAATGTCCTTCATAGCCAGATGACGGTGAGCTTTCAGCCATTGGTTCGTTTGTTTGAGCTTGGAGGCTATTTTCTTCTTGCTTGTTTTGCGTTTCACACGAAATTTGCCTTTCTTGCTTTTGCCGCAATAATGGGTGAAACCAAGAAAATCAAACGTTGGCGGGTTCCCTTTCCCCGCCTTTTTATGATTCTCCGCAGCGAACCTCCCAAACGGAATAATTTGCGTTTTATCTTCCGCCACTTCCAGGTTAAATTTGTTCAACCTCAACTTGAGTGCATCGTAGAATGCATGCGCATCTTCATGATACTGAAAGCAGCAGACAAAGTCATCTGCGTATCGCACAAGATATGCCTGCCCTTTGATTCTTTTCTTCACATGCTGTTCAAACCACAGGTCCAAAACATAGTGCAGATACACATTCGCTAGTATCGGCGATATCAGGTTTCCCTGCGGCGTTCCGCTCTCCGTCTTATAATGTTTCGCTTGCTCCATGTATCCGCCCTTGAGGAAACGGGCAATGATTCGGAGAAAGCTCGGGTCTCCAATACGTTCTTTCAGAAATGCCATCATCCACTTGTGGTCAACATGATCAAAGAAACCTTTGATATCCACATCCACGATGTAATTCACATATCTTCTCTCTATATACCCATTTAATACCTTCAATGCATCATGACAATTACGCTGGGGACGAAATCCAAATGAACAATCCAGAAAATCATTCTCATAGATGGCGTTCAAAATGGGCGCCATCCCTTTCTGAACAATTTTATCTTCGTGTTCAGGAATCCCCAGGGGTCTCTTCTTTCCCTTTTCATCCTTTGGAATATAGACCCGCTTAGCTGGGCTGGGCCGATAGCTCTTCTGTTTCATTCTAGACACTAAGTCTTCGATATTTTCCTCAAGATTTTGCTCGTACGTTATCTTGGTTGTTCCCTTTACACCAGCTGCCTTACGGTTAGGGAGTTGGTGATGGCATTGCATAAGGTATTCAGGATTCAGCAGGTGCGCAAGAGATGTGAATGTCATAGCTGGGTTGTGCTTAGCTAATTCTGCTATCCTAGCAAGTTTTGTTTCCATTCCGTGTTCCTACCTCCGTGTGTAGGGAATGTGTCCCTTGTTAAGGTGATGTCGGCGTGACACTTGCCTTCCCTCTTTCGGCGTTACCCGACGTCATCGGTACTACGCGGTCATCCGACTTCCTGCTGTCGTCTGGTTTCCTCGCTTTGTATCGCTTGGTCAACCATACTCCCTTCGACTGAAGAAAGAACAAACAGGATCTCCCGAGTTCTCGTGTCATCATTGTATCGCATGCCTGGCTCTCCGACCCCGAGGGAGCTCCGTATATCTCACCGATAATGACATACGGAGTGTCGTTTTCCGGTCTTTCGACACCGTCAACCTCCCCGTTTTAACTATTTACGAGGCTCAATCACTTTCAGGCCTACGACCTAACTGTCTACGCTTAACCCAATGGATTACTCCGTTGAGTCCAAGACTCGCTATTGATGGCTTGGTTAGAGCCTTATCAAACAGGGGTTCCACCTGTTAAATGACACGACCTATGCTCGGTCGCTCCGAAAGCCTTAGTTGCACTTATGTAGGTAAGAAAGTTGATTTATACTTTCTTATCTACAAAAAAAGCACTGTCCCTCCACGCCGGGTTCAGTGCTCACCTGATTAATATTCTTTCCCTTGTTTGCGCCAGATTCGTCCAATAAAAACAGGAACGGTGATTGATCCGACTATAAGCAGGACAGTGGCAACTTGCATGATTGTGTAAACTAATCCGTCCATGTTGTCCCTCCTTACTCCATATCTCGTCCTTATTATAAATGAGGAAAGAGAAAGTGTAAATGAGGGAATAGTTTGTGGCTATCATCCATTATTTATGCATTTCGCTTTCATGCTGCATATCCCATATTTTTTCAAAGAATGGCTGCCCCTTTGCCATCGCCTCGCATAAGTGATAATGAGCATCGCTCCAGCCTTCACTCACTTCCTCGTACAGCTTTCGCAATGCTTCTTCCCCGCTCATCATTTGAATTTCCATGTATTTGGCAGGGGCCCACTCTGTGTACCAATAACGGATTTCCGCCTCTTGACCGGACACGTCCAATTGGTCGATAATCATAAACAGTAGCTGTTTTAGTTGTCGTTCTTTACGTGTTAACCCGTACATATAATTCGGATGCGGAGACAGGATATGATACTCCTTTTCGATCGGCTCGCCTTCTTCCCCGCAAGCAGGTTCTTCGGACTGTTCGATCGCCTCAATCGCCAGTTTTTCCTGCCGGGGTGTCAAGCGGCTTTTTCGAATCGGCGTTTCATATCCAAGTGTATCCACAACCAACGTGGCTGTTCCGGTTGTTGCAATAAAACAATAATCGAGCGGAAGCTTGGACATATTTTTGCGAAGCGCACTTTTTCGATAAATCGCATCGAGTAATTCTCGAGGCAGCGCCTCCAGACTATTTTCCAGCCGTTCATATAATCGCTCGGTTACCTTTACAACCTCAGCTATGTCAAGTACTTCTATTCGGTCTTCACTTCGCCATTCATGAAACGGACAAATATTGTATCCATTCTCTTCGCCTTCAAACCAATTGACCCATACATCACGAATTCGGGCCATCAGTAAGCCCCCTTCCTACGAGAAATCGTACCTACAGTATAGTCTGAGTTGAGGTATTTTATTCCACGCTATCCTTTTTGATTTGTTTTTTTGTTTTCCGGGGCATGCGAAGGAAACTGAGGGCCGCCAGCAGCAATCCGCCTACCAAAAAATACAATTCGGGACGTAAAATAATGAAATGCCAATAGTCGTACATGCTATATCCGGATACAGTTAAATTTAAATAGCCAATTAACCCAATCGCTCCGATTGCAGCAATAAGAATACCGATGGTCGCTATAGATGCTCGAACGACAATCGTGATCTCCCCCTTTCCGGGTGTGAGAACGAGAGATTTATCCATTGGTGTTACCGGTCTTTATACGTATGACAAGCCGAGGAGGAAATATGAAAATTATCGCTGCCCATAAAAACACGGATTTTGACGCCCTCGCCTCTCTCGTTGCCGCGAAAAAACTCCATCCCGATGCGAGTATTTTATTGCCGGCAAAAGTGAGCCCGAATGTGAAACAATATTTGGCCATCTACCGCGACCAATTCCCGTATATCAACGAAAATCAAATATCATCGGAAGGGATCGAGAAACTGATCTTAGTCGATACATATGATCCGGTCCGGGCAAGCAATAAATTTCAAGAGGTTCCTCCCGCGAGCATCACGGTCTATGACCACCACCCGGAAAGCTTTGACCTCCCCTACCCCGGAGAAACAGCAGCGGTCGGCGCCACAATTACGATTTTGCTTGAACGCATTCAAACGAGCGAAATCATCCTCACCGATTGGGAGCGGACGTTATTCGCGCTTGGTTTGTACACGGATACCGGCTCTTTTACGCACGAACATACGACAAGCCGCGACGTACGCGCCCTGCTTTTTTTATTCAAACAAGGGATCGCTCTTGATGTCGTCAATCGTTTTTCCGATACTTCCTTTTCCGAGGAACAGAAAGCCCTGCTTTTGCAGCTTCTTCAGCAAGGAGAAGTCCACGACGTTGACGGCGTTTCCATTATGATTGGAACGTTTTCCGCCGACGCTTTCATTGACCGACTGAACCTCATCGTTGAAAAGTGGCTTGATTTGGCGGAGGCAGATGCATGCATCGCTGTTACGGAAATGAAAAATACGATTTTCGTCACCGCAAGAAGCGAGCATCCGCGCGTGGACGTCTCGAAGGCCTTGGCTGCCATCGACGGCGGAGGCCACCCCCAAGCAGCGGCCGCGACAATCAAGGACGAGGGGCAAGCGGAGGTAACCGCTAAACTCCATGCCCACCTTTCCGAGGCGGTCACGCCTGCCCTCGTTGCAAAACAAATGATGAGCCAACCGGTAAAAACAGTGACTCCCGATACGTCTACTGAAGAAGTCCGAGCCGAGATCCGGCGGTACGGCCATTCCGGATTTCCGGTTCAAATAAACGGCAAATTGGTCGGGATGATCTCCCGCCGTGATGTGGACAAAGCGCTCCATCACGGGCTCGGGCACGCTCCGGTCAAAGGGCACATGAATGAACATGTCATTACATGTGAAGCGAACACGACTTCCGAAGAAGTCCAAAAACGGATGATCACGCACGATATCGGACGATTGCCGGTGCTGGCCAACAATGAACTGATCGGCATCATTTCACGCTCTGATCTTTTACAACTTCTGCACGATAAACACTATGAAACAAAAAAGAAAGAAAAACGCAATTTAACGGACAACATGACCCATGCCCTGCCTGCGGATCATTTTGATTTGTTGAAAACGATCGGCCATATTGCCGATCAAAAAGGGGTTCAAGCCTATCTTATCGGCGGCATCGTCAGAGATCTGTTGCTAAAGCGTGAAAATGAAGATATGGACATTGTGATCGAAGGCGACGGCATCGCTTTTGCCGACACGGCTGCCGATCAATTGGATGGAGAATTGTATACCCACAACGACTTTAAGACTGCAAAAATAATCCTCAATAACGGACAGCACGTTGATGTTGCCTCGGCCCGGGCGGAATATTATGATGCACCTGCCGCCTTGCCGAATGTCAGGTTTTCAAATTTGCGCGAAGACCTTTATCGCAGGGATTTCACTTTTAACGCGATGGCCATTCAGCTCAATGAAGATGCGTTTGGGACGCTTATCGATCCGTTTGGCGGGGAAAAAGATTTGCAAGAGGGGCAAATACGTGTCCTCCATAATCTTAGTTTTATCGAGGACCCGACGAGAATTTTACGCGCCATCCGTTTTGAGTTGAAATTTTCCTACACCCTTGCCGCGGATACGGAAAGATTTGCCGAATTGGCTCCATCCGCTATCTCCCGCTTATCCGCGGACCGCATTAAAGCGGAGCTTCTACGGTTGTTTTCCGAAGTAACAGCGGCAAGGACATTCAAACGATTGGACGCTTTGACCCTTTTGGGGGCGTTTATTCCATTTGCCGAGTGGTCCCGGCAAACCAGAGAGATGATTTCCATCCTGGAGGATGATCAATCCTTACCGGAAAACTTGTACACCTTTTCACGCATCCTGCCGTTATTTGCGTTTAACGGAAAGTTGCAACACCTCACCCGTTTTGCATTGACGAGAGCCGAAAAACAATTGTTGAACACTTTCGAGCGTTTACAAACCCTAGATGACACAGCATTTACTTCGCTCGGCACTCTTCATGAAAACGTCCATGACGTCGAAGAGACGAGCCTGGTTATTTTTGAAATATATATGAAAGTTTTCCATCAAAAAAAGAGCACTGCAATCAAGCGATACCGCGATAAACGGCGCCGCATGCCTTCGTTGCTTTCCGGAGAAGATTTACGAAAGCTGCATATGGTCCCCGGGCCGCAATACAAGCGGTTTTTGTTACAAGCAGAAAACCTTTGGATGGATGACAGCCTCAAAAATCGTGACGAAGCGTTGCAATGGCTGAGAAATAGAAATGGCGGAGAATCCGACAAATAGGGGGATTGCCGTCCCTTCATTCCTTCCTTATGATAAGGGTAAGCGATATCATTTGAAGGAGGATGTTCCCATGCCGCTTGATCCGCAAGCAAAAACGATTTTGGATTTTTTGTCTCAAGGGCCGTCATTGGAAACATTGCCGCTCGAGGAAGCACGGGCTTCTTTTGAAAAACTAAGCGACACGGCGCAACCACAGGTTGTTGAAAACGTCGAAGACCGCACCATCCCCGGTCCGAATGGCGACATTCCTATTCGTATCTACAACCCCTTTCATGATGGCTCCCATCCGGCATTCATTTTCTATCATGGAGGCGGATGGGTAGTCGGCAGCATTGAGACCCACGATCCCTTATGCCGATCCTTGGCAAACCTTGCGCAATGTATTGTCATTTCCGTGGACTACCGGCTGGCGCCTGAACATAAGTTTCCGAAAGCTGTGGAAGATGCGTATGCTGCAGCTGAGTGGATCGCCAAAAACGGAGCAGACATACATGTGGACACAGACCATATTGCTGTGGGCGGCGACAGCGCGGGCGGAAATTTAGCGACGGTTACAACAATGATTGCGAAAGAAAAAGGGAGACCTGCCCTCTCCTATCAGGTTCTTTTCTATCCATCCACGGGCGCAGGCATTCCCACTGAATCAGAACGAGAGAATGGCGAGGGATATTTTTTAACAACAGCCATGATGACTTGGTTTGCCGGAAAATATTTTCATACATTTGAAGAACTGCAAAACCCTTACGCCGTTCCGTTAAAAGCAGAAGATTTAAGCGGTTTGCCGCCGGCCCTCGTGATTACGGCCGAATTCGACCCTTTGCGGGATGAAGGAAAAATGTATGCCGACGAGCTGGAAAAAGCAGGCGTGGACGTTGTGCACACATGCTACGACGGAATGATTCACGGCTTCGTAAGCATGGACGCGTTTATATCAAAAGGAACGGAAGCGATCGAACAAGCTGCCGGGGCATTGCGCGATGTGTTTCGGGTATAGGATATACTTCATGATGCCTGAAACGGGAAAAGACAAGGTCTCAACGTCGCCATGAAGCTCATGGTGTCCGAAACTTGAAGAAGTGATCAGTTTCAGGCGCCATGGGGCTTTCATGGCGCCCCTCTTCCGGTATGAACGGTCGAGCGGGGTCCATGAATCGGTCATGTACACGTACCATTAAGAAACGAGCCAATCCGACGGGCCTCCCTCTTGTTTAATATGTGGAATTTTCACCGTTCATTTACAAATTTTTATATTATTTCTACATTACCTTTATATAGGCTTAACATCTCCCTGGTAAGCTAAATGTGTACTTATTTTTCAGGGAGGGATTGGTTTGAAAACGGGAAAGCGTATCTTCGCGGGACTATCTGCATGTGCACTGTCGGCCTTTACTTTGCAAGCTGTTTACGCATCAGAAGGCCCTGCAACTTCCGAATCTTATGAAGATGACACCGTGAACAATGTGATTTTCATGATTCCGGATGGTTATTCACAGGGGTATGCCAATAATTACCGGGATTACAAAGAGGATGGCCTTCCCATATGGGACGAGCTTGACATGTTGCAAGGGCATGTCACAACGTCATCTGCTGACGAAGCAATCACGGACTCGGCGGCAGCGGGAACGGCCTTGGCCACGGGGACAAAGACGAACAATGGGATGCTCGGTCTCGCCCCGGATGGGACAGAATTGGAATCTATACTCGATGTTGCAAGTGATGCAGGGAAACGCACCGGACTCGTTGCAACTTCCACGATTAACCATGCAACCCCGGCGGCTTTTGCTGCCAACATAGAAGATCGAAATGACTATACCGAAATTGCCCCGCAGATGATTGAGAATGAAAATGTCGATCTTCTTATGGGAGGCGGACGCGCTGAGTTTTTACCGCAGGACGAGGGAGGCATTCGGGAAGACAGTAAAAATTACATCTCCGAAGCGAAGGAGCATGGTTTTCGCTATCTAGAGTCTAAAAGGGATATGGAGCATCAAACAGAAGAAGCCGACCGTGTTATTGGATTATTCGCGGATGATGCACTCACCCCTGCAATGGAAACAAGCACAACCGAGCCCACGATCGAAGAGATGACTGATTTTTCCCTCGATTTTCTCTCTGAAGAGGAAGACGGGTTCTTTTTAATGGTAGAAGGGAGTCAAATTGATTGGGCAGGCCATGACAATGATGCAGCTTATGCCATGAGTGAAACGGAAGCTTTTGAAGAAGCGGTTGAATCAGCGGTAGACTTTGCAGACGAAGATGGGGAGACTTTGGTTGTCATTGCCAGCGACCATGACACCGGGGGCATGGGTGTTCATACGTCAGAAGAAGCCACCCCCTCCCTCCTTCATGATGTAACAGCTCTTGGTGCCGATATGGCAGAAGAAGTCGACCATGATTGGTCCAACCTGGAAGAAGTGTTGACAGAGAACACGAATATTGAATGGAGGGAGGGAGACCTTCAACAATTAAGGGAAAGCGATGACCTCGCGTTGGAGATCAACAGCCTTTTAAGTGAACGCGCCGGTGTAAGCTGGACGTCCACGGACCACACAGCCATCGATATTCCACTATACGTTTACGGAGCACACAATGAAACATTCAATGGAACCATTGATAACACGGATGTACCGAACTTAATGCTTGAAGCGATGGGACTTGAAACGCTCGAATAAGCTTTCTTGACCGGGCGCTTTTCCTTAAATAGGAAAGTGCCCGTTTTTTGAGCTCCTTCAGGCATCATCGATTTCAAATTCAATAACCTCTGCATCCATATCTGCTACCATAAGATCAACGCCGTCTGCCATTTCAATCGTCCATTTACCTGCTTCCTCATCATGTTCCAACGTTTTGATAACAGGAACGTCAAGCTCATCGGCCGGCAATATCTCACGTAACACTTCTGCTTCTGAAAGCTCAGCCCCTTCTGGATGTTTTTCATCCTTTACTTCGATATAAGCGACATCCGATGTTTCCCCGGATAGGGTTCCATGGCATCCCCATACCCGGCATTTACCTTTTCCCCTAGGTCAACATCCTCGGAAAAACCGGACAACCAAACGGCATCGTAATGTTCTCCCCCACTTGCCGTTGAGCTTGATTCTGTATCAACCACGAGAATTCGCTCATCCTCTTCTTCCACCACATATCCTGAAACCTCAGACGCCGCGTTTGAACCCCCATGCTCTTGTTCAGAATCCGATTCTTGAAGTCCGCACCCAAAAAGCATTCCTAAAATTAACGCCAGCAACAGTACTTGTTTCATGAATTCGCCCCCTCTTCTCAACGTAAAAAATAGACGCTTTTCAGCGCCCATATGCTAAACGGTTCTTTTAAACATCCAAAGGTTTTGGAAAAAGAAGGATGCTTGTTTTCCGCCAAGTTTGATGATCTCTTTCGCATCTTTTTTATACGCTTCATTTTCTCTAACCTTGCCATCGGATAAATAAAGGGCGTATAGACCTTTTTTTATCATGAGATGAAATTTTTCATCGGGCAATCCTTTGAGTCTTTTTGTCGCTTCATGATCGATATATTTAAATCGGTCAAGCATATCATTTTTACTTTCGTAGTACGCAACAAAATTCATTTCATTTTCTTGAAGGTCTTCTTCTTGATCAATGAAATAATCAAGCATAATATGCAACCCTTGCATCCACGGGAAATAGGCTTCTTTGATTCGTGTAGAATCTTCTTTTGTTATTGGGCCTTCTGCTGCATATGCCGCGAGGCAATACAAAGCGAGCGTTGAAGCAACCGCACAAGAAAACTCATACCAGCGCATGCCCGGAACCAAATCCTGGTTTTCCACGTAATAGTTGTACAATAAACCTTCACGCTGATCTTCTTCCACGTGTTTGTACACTTGAAAATCAATATAGTATTGGGATACTTCTTTCATATCCTCTTTCACAGAAGAAAAACCCGGGAACTTAACAATCGCTTCCCTGCAACGAGTGACCATTTTTTCAAGGTAGCCATCATCGTCAAAGTTTGGTCTGTATTGATAATAATCGCCGATCTGGCCGTGCGGCTCCAAGCTGTCCAATAACGCTTGGTGCAAAGCACGAAAGTCATCGGGATTATGTGAATCATTTTTATCGCAAAGGGTATCCAGATAATCACAAATGGATTGATAGCCAACCATAAATTGAATGTATGGATCTTGATTATCTCCGGCCAATAAGGCTAAAATACTTCCACCTTCACAATGGAACGTTTTATCACTTACCGTCCATACCGCTTGTTCACGAATTTCTTTATCTCTTATTTTCTGACCTTCATTTTTCCAAAACTCAAGTTGTTTATGTGCTTTTGGCAGTGTTTCCTTTTTAGCTCTTTGAAGAATCCTTACCGGATTTGAAGGTGTGGATTTAGCCATGATTAACACAACCTTATTTCTAATAGAGAATTCTATATTAATGTAAACCTTAATCATCTCATTGTAAACTTTGGAATAATCCTCGTATATTTTAACACTTTTTTTGTCGCAAAAGTACATCATTGTGTGTCAAAGTTGTGTATAGGCATAGGTTTAACATTTTCACGCTGATTTTGTTCCACTGAAGAGACTAATGACCAGGATAGAGATCATTACTGTCAATATGATGAAAAACAACAACATCATCGCTGGTAAAAATACGGCCAAGATCATCATTGCCCCTCCAATAACAAATATTCTGGCAAATGGACGAAGCTTTTGGTTCCAAACCCGCGAGTAACTTACGTCATTTGGCAATTTAAAACGTTGCAAATAATTCCCCATGACCATGAATACTGCACCGACGGAAACAGGAACAATTAAAAGCAAATTAATCGCGTAACCCATATGAAATATGAGGGTTGCAATATGAACAATTAGCACAATAAGGGTCACCGACAAGAGTATGGCATACAGTCCCTGCGTATAACGTTGAAAATAAGAAACTCGCTTTCCCGTTCGCGGTATTAAGACGGCACTCCCAATGATCAAAAGCATAACAAAGGGATGAAGGAAAGCATTCAGTCCATCTGTTGTCGCCATATAGTAGTAAATCCTGTTAATAAGGCAGCTGCAAAAGATAACCACATCAGAATCAAGTACATCATACATCCTCCTTTCTAAATCGCATCATCCACTTTAAGACATCTTGAAATACTGTCGTATTAAGTGAGTAGTAAACATACTGACCTTGCTTATCTGAATATACAAGCTGGGCGTTTTTTAACACATTGAGATGTTGTGAAATCCCTGCTTTACTCATCTCAAAATGTTCAGCAATTTCACCTGCAGTCTGATCACCTTCAAGAAGAAGATCCAATATTTTTCTTCGATTCTCATCGGACAGTGCTTTATAGACATTGTTGTTGAGCAAGGTATTCACCTGCTTATCTCTCCATTTAATTATTTAAGCAATTACTTAAATTTAATCATGTTTCATGCCAAATTGCAAGTTCACTTACCGCTAAAAATCCCCTTTGGAACTATCCTATGCACAGGGGGTTAAACAGTGTAACTTTTTAAAGACGAGCACTTATGCGCCTTGTTTCATTTTCTCGCCCACCTTATTAAAGTCTTAGTTCCATTCTTCACATTTATTTAATTTTTTATCTTCCTATTGTAATTTTTTGGAATTTATTGTTAAATAATTATTGTTAGGGGGTGATATTATTGTATAAAAAGGTTCTTCCAGCATTAATGCTGGCCATCGTTTTCGTTATGGCGTCGTTCGGATTCTCCTCAACCGCGTCGGCTCATATTGACCCTCCCTTTAGCTCCGAATTTGATTTCACCACAGGTGACGGTGTTTGGGATGGAACTATTCAAAATTCAAATACGTTCAATGCTACCATCAATGTTGACGTGCCGGGTGATGCTACTAATCTACAAGCGCGTTTATGCAGTTCCAACGGTAATTGTACAGAATATAAAGGGTTCGACGAGTACGTTGGAGACCATAACTACTTTTACTACCTAGCACCCGGAACATATTATGGGGATATTGTTTCCACAAGTGGCAGCGAAGTTAGTGGCACAGTGACTTACAATAAGTGGTAATTCCCTTGAATGTTTCGGCCGCCGGATAAACAATAGTTCGGCGGTTTTTACGTTGATTCTTCCGCCTCCCATACAGAAAAGGGGTAGCGCATTCCAGGCAATATCATAAGGCAGAATGTCCACCCCTTATCAAATTTGGTGAACCTGCAACACTTTGTGGCTGACCATGCCGTCGAATAATTGGAAAGAACCGAGACCGATGAAAATACCTGCAATCCATCTGTATAATGAGGAACTGTGTTTACGGGTGGCGTCCGCAAATAAAAATATTCCAGTCACTAATGCGAATAACGCAAATGAATTCAACAGTATCAGAAAAATACCGAACTAAAACGTGTCAAAGTAAAAAAATGGTGCCACTGCAGCAACTGGTGGAAAATGCTTTCATCGATCAGAGCCATGGCACCGGTGCCAATGAATATACCTGATCACAGGCGCGTTGATTTACCTTATAATGGCCTTCACATAGGTGTCTTATATGTTCGATCACGTAGCAATCTAAAGTATCTTAGTGCAAATGTTATCTATCGGAAGTTTCTAATAATCGGAATACCTTTCGGACTACTTTTTCAAAGACATCCCTCCATCATTTAATACTAATTTACGCCTTTAAATAGCCCTATTCTTTAGGAGAGCGCATTCCTTGTTATTCCAGAATTGCGCTTCTTTTCTTGAAGTAGGTACTTGTTTTTAGCTTGGATGGTGAACCGCAAACGAAAGGCATTCACTTTACCGTAACAACGTCACATCGCGCTTCTCGGACGATCCCATCAGCCACACTTCCCAAGACGAACTTCTCCGCTTTGTTTGCCAGATTAGCCCCCACAACAATGAGATCAATGTCATGCTTTTGTGCTAAGTGACGGGTGATCCGTGTTTTTGGGGAGCCGGTATCGAAAATCACATTAACTTGATAGACACCTTTATCCTTTGCCTTTTGCTTGTAATTATCAAGCATTTCATGCGCATGCTGTTTTAGTTCTTTTAATTTTGGATCAAAACGCTCTTCAGTGGTGTATGTCTTTGTATTTAAAACTGTAGCAATATGCAAGGTGGCGTCATGATTTAACGCATATATACATGCTTGATCAAAAGGCTTATCCCACTCTGGACCATGAACATCAATCCCGACTAAAATATTTTGATATGACTGCATGTTATATCCCATCCTTTATAATAAAATTCCAATGTCACCTTTGTTTAAGAATGTTAATCAAATATTTGGAACATAGGATTGATCACGCACCACAACCGTCTCTGGAACAAAACGAACCAAAATATTGCTATCGTCTAAATCTCTAAACCTAGAATCCCAACTCTCTTCTTCAGAGCCGAGATAACGTGAAAGTAGTCGTTCAGCAATTCCTTTATCAAAAGGTTCTATTGTAGCATAACCCCTAAACCCTGCATGAAAAACTTTTCCTGTGGTATGTTCAAAATCGATGATCCCAATGGCACATTCAGCGTTTTCCTTTATCCTTCCTGGAAAGCTATCTGATGATGTTCCGATAATCCAGATACATTCATTTTCCCAGTAAAACCATACTGGTGATTCTCTCGGGTGATTATCCTTTGTTACTGTTGAAAGATGAGCAAACAAAGGTTTCTGTAGAAATTCGTCTAAGTTAAAACTATTACTTCTATCCCTTATAACATCCATGATAAAGCACCCTTTCAACTTATTAAAAGGTCTATTCTTTAGGAGAGCGTACATCCCCTGTTATTCCAGAATTGCGCTTCGTTTCTGCAGTAAGCCAAAACAGTCAATCAACAAATTGGAACTAGAGAAAGAATAAAATTAAAGCCAAAATCACAGCTATAAAGATCCAAAAGATAACATATTTTAAAATCATTTCCCTTTTAGATTGTGTTTCTTTGTTTTTATACTTCTCAGCATTTTTTTGAAGCACCGGGGCAATAACTATGAAAAGTATCATTGTTGTAATGACAGGCATCATAGGGATATTTAGATTAAAAAAGTAACTTATACCTATAAATAAGATTAAGACGATGACTGATAAAGCAAATGCTTTTCCAGCTGTAATCAAATAATATTTAAGCGTCATCAACTCCCTCCCCTTATTCCTAAAAATCGCCTGATAAGCCAATAACGAGAACAATATTTATTCCGCTAATGCGCCTCGTTTGGGAAATTGAGGCTATTTTACTGAGTCCACGATTTTTTTGGCATCGATCATGGATAAATCATATCTCTCTCTCAGTGTTTTAACGGTCTTTACTTCTGTTGAAGTTCTTAATATTTTCTTTGCCTCGCTTTCCATATCCACATATGCCCCAGTTACCTTTAAAAGCCTGTCATTTTCTCGTTTTAAGGTGCTGTTTTTGCGCATTAACCTAAAACACCATACCATCAGTATGAGTATGAATGTTAATAAACTTATATCTGACCATGGCATTTTCAATATCTCCTTTGACATCAACTTTGCTTAAAAGACATGCTTTATTCATCATAATAGCCAATCTGGCACTGTTTTGTTAAATAATCGCGCTTCTTTAATGGCATAAGTGTATTTAAAACTGAACACTAAACCCATTAAATTTATGAATCCCAGTTCCAAAACGCACAAGCTCTTTTTCTCTTAATTTTTTAACTGCTTTTTTTATTTCATCTAATATGTCTGGAGAAAGACCTAGTGTATTATGGCTCCCATAAATCATAGTTACATTCGGTATATTTGATATTTTTTCTAGAGGTTCCACCAAATTAACAGGATTCGTTGTTGGGAAAAACGCATAAATTGGAGTCTTATCATAAAACAAATCTCCGGTAAATAAATACCCTTCGCTATCATCGTAAATTGATATATGACCGGGCGAATAACCTGGGGTATGGTATATAATTAATTTCCGATCCCCAATTTCTATTTCATCGCCATCATTTAACAAACCAGTAGGCTGTCCTTGGAAAGGTTTATATGTATATGGATCAAATGTTTCTGGCGTAGGTATTGTAATATCCCGACTTACATCTCTTCTGATTTGCTCGATTGGAAGCTTTTTAATTCCATTAATGAGCCAGTCCTCTTTCTCTTTATGTACATATAAATTTTCAAACTCACCATGACTTCCAATGTGGTCCCAATGAACATGTGTCGTTAATACAAATGATTGGTAAACTTGTCAGTTGGTCTGTTATCCTTTTAATGTTATCAATTCCAAGTCCTGTATCAATTAATGCTGCCTTCTCTTCACCAATTAATAAAAATGAATGAACCTTCTCCCAATCTCCATATTCACTAATAGCAAAAGAATTGTTATCAATTTGAGTCACTGTAAACCAAAAGTCATTAATTTCTAGCATTTTTGTCGGCTCTCCTCTCAGAAAAAAAGTGATGTAAGTCTTATGTGGTTTTGGTGCCTCGTTTGAAGAATAAATCCTTTTCTTTGTTGGCTACCCTAAACCCATCAAAAGGAGACCCCCTCCAATGCTTAGAAAACACTTGTTAGGAGATCGCCTGCAAGTGGAGGAACACCTGTATGAAAATTATGTTCATTTTTCACCAGGAAACAAAATGGCGATAATGACAACATCGTCACCCAACGTTCAAAGTATACTCTGAACTTTTTAATGACCATACGTGATATCCCTTTATAAAGGCCAGTTTCCTCTTTATACGTTTGACCAAGGATAGGGTCTTTAAGTGTATCCTCTATCTCTAAAATGACCTGGGAGATAAAGTCAAGTGTTTCTTCTGGGGTGAAATGTTCGCTTCTATATTGAAGAAGTTTCTTTTTTACTGTGGGAGGCCATATGATGTTACGATTCGTCATGACTCAAAGTCCCTGGAAGTAAGCGATTCTAAAAGTTCTGACGTAGAGTAACCTAGTCCTTGTTGATATTGTTGTTTGCTTTCTGTAATCATTTCATCAAGTGCTGGATTGGCCACTACATCCGCGCTTATAGATTGCTCGTCTTCTTCTTGAAGAACAAGTGTGAATCTTCCTTTGCCAGGGATAAAAAACTGGCCAACCGAATTTTCACGATTCATTTTCGAGATGTACTCCATAAGTTCCTTAGTTGATTGAACTCTTTCCATACTGTTCACCACCAACATAGATGATCTTTTGAAATTATATCACAAATTTCCTTTTATCGTTTGTATTAACCTGCAATACTTAGAGGCTGCTGAACAACTTGATCGCAAGGGCGGGATGTCGCTTCCATGGCTTCGCTTTCCGCGGACGCACGGCCAAGCCTCCTCGCGCAAGATCAGCGCTGCGGGGTCTTGGCTCGTCCGTTTTTCCGCTGGAGTCTTCGCCATTGCAGCGCCATCCCTCGCATGTTGATCATAAGGTGCAGAGGTTTAGCCGGGAGCGGCCATTTTTCCTTGCATTTCTCTTTCTACACATCAGGGGAGACCCCTTGCAACAGAAAGCATTTTTTCATTTCAGCAAACCCTACTTAAACAGATAATCTTGAAATTACACAATCATTATTCGTGATATGTGTTTAGAACGGGTCTTTTCCAACGATTGAGCTCTTGCGAGCATCACTTATTATTCTTTTAATTGTTTATTTTTTCGGTGCATAAATATGATGCATTGCATGATTAATATACCGAGACCGACTGCGAAAGCTACGGTAGCGGCCATGTAAATGAATTGAAAAAGCGCTGGAACCCAATTCATGATCTTCACCCCATCATAAAGACAAATAAATGTTGGCATTCTGGTATAAGCAACCTATTGCAATTGCTTCATCATTGAGACAACTTTTATATTTACCCCATTTGATTTATTTACCACCTCTTCTTTATAGATGCTATAACCTAATGAATTATATAGTTTTATATTTTTAGACGCGTCCATACGAACTTTGCAAAGCACTGTGGTTTTCCGGTTTTGCTTTGCATAGTCCTCCAATGACTTTAATATTTTTGTCGCAATACCCTGACCCTGTTTCTCTGGGATGACAGACAGCCTGTAAAAATAAACACCATTTTCTTTTAAGCGAAAACGAACCATACCTACTGGCTCAGTATCGACATAACTAATGAAGGATTGCTCGCCATCATTTACGGCTGCTGATATTGATTCTACTGTCTCTTCTAAGGCGCTTGAAGGAGGTTCTTCATCTTTATATTCCATGAATGCCCTAATCATTACGTGATGAATTAATTTTGCATCAGATGTATCTGCCAATGTTATCTTCACAGTAACCCTTCCTTTTTCCAACTGAAACACCTTAACACACTATGGTCTATCTCGTTCAATCTATTTCCGCCAAAAGGTTGAATACTCTTCCTTATCTAATATATTAAATTCGATCATTTTCTCGAGTAATGAAAAATCAACCGGACGATCCCAAGGGAAACGAACCAACATTTTGCTGTGGCTATAGCCTGCCTGCATAATCTCATCGGAAAATTGAATGATTCCTTCTCTTTCAGGCGAAGCTGCCAGATGATGTTTGGCTATGCTAAAGCCGATAATAAATGTGCCGTGATCGGTAAACATCGGCTGATTCCACGCAATTTTCGGTTCCAACTTTGGAAATTTTTCCATCACCCAAGCTAAAACTTTTTCCATTCGTTCCCGATGTTCCGCGTGATCAATACGCGCTAAATATTCTCCAAATGCTTCCATAGTGTCGCCTCCCAATACGGTGTTTCATAAAGTCACGGGTTGTCGTCTTCTGCCGTCGTATGCCTTTCCGGACTCTTCTTTTCATTCATGCAGAGATTTTTTAAACACATAACTTGCTTTGCCGTATTCCATTTTTTCTTCATAAAATCGATGCGCATCATAACGTTGCAAGCCTGATGAAAGTGCAACACTTTTATAATTATTTTCCAGTGCCCAGTTATGGACGTACAAAAGAAGCTTTTCGCCATATCCGTTAGAACGCTTATCCGTATCCGTAACTAAATCACAAACCCAAACAAACCGCCCATAATATAAAGTGATCATAGGTTTAAACCCAATCACCGCAACGATATCTTCTTGATCGTACAAAGCAAACATTCTGTACATATCTTTATCTCTCGCCTCAGCCACCAACTCCATGTATTCTTTTTCGTTAAGATGCGTGCGCAGCTGGTTCATAACTGGAAAAGCTTCGCTGATTTTCTTTTCCGTATCAAGTTCCGTAATCGTTAACGTGTCCATAACTCTCTCCTTAAAAATGAGTCTACTCTAAGAAGTGTAACAAATTTTATTAACTATTCGGATGGAAGTTATGTTTTATCATCACTCACAACGAGAACACATACTATAGTGCTAGCATCAAGAGGAGGGGTGAAGCGTGGAAGAACGAAACAAAATTCCTTTGAAAAGAATATCAAGGTGGGGACAGTTTGTAGGAATCATCACGATTATCATTGGATCGATAAGCGCCATAGTCGGCCTTTTTGATTTCATCATCGGTGCTATCCCAGGTGTCATCTCAATTATTCTCGGTTATCTCATCTTTCGCACAGGGAGAGCAGCAAAATATATAGCTACCTCAGAAGATGTGACGATGACTTACTTAAATGAACTTTTGGATAAGTATGGTAAAATGTTGTTAATTTCCGGGATCATGGCAATTCTGTTACTTGCTTTGCTCTTATTTGCTCTCGTCCTATTATTCATCGCATTGATAGCAGGAATGTAAAACTAGGGGAAGGATTGGCATATATAAGATTAACTGGCGAATTCATCATTCGCCAGGTTTACTCCAAAAACCTCCTGTTCATCGTCTTGTTATAATACCCCATTAATTCTGCCGCTCAAATGGAGAGATGGTCTGAAGTGGCCATTCACACAAAGCCATGTACAAAAAAAGACCAGGGTATCCCGGTCTTTTTTTGTGAGAAACGCATCTTCAATCCAATGGAACCTAAATTGTAAGACGTTCTCTTAGTTCGTTTTTGAAGTCCTCAAATTCCTCATGATGACCTGTTGTTTCTGATATATCTTGAAGACTCGTATAAAACCTATGCTCATTGTACGCAAAAGCAAACGGTGCCCTGTATCCTCTAGCCACCGCCTGCGCAAATTCCCAGAGGCTTTGATGGTTAGCTGGGCCGATGGTTTGCGTTAGAAGGCTTAACGCTTGCAAAATCTCGTTCGTGAGAACAGGGTCATCTTTCGCGTAAATGCTTATATGGGAAAAGGAGGAATATAAATAGTACTCAAAGGATTCTTCTTTGATAATGACACGAAGATCATCGTGGGTATCCGTTAAGTACGGGGTAAAATGGGTGATCTGCGAGATGGACAACAGCAGGTCTGATAGATGAATAATCGCGTTTGTTGCTGTATTGGGATCATCATTACCGATGGATTTGATTGCAATTTCTTCCAGTTTATTGATGCCAAATTCTATGTCTTGCATTTCCGTTTGCTTTGAGCCAATAAACACCTTTTTGAGCATAAAACCTTCGTGGATGGATTTTTCGTCACGCCCATTTTTCCAATACGTCAACAGCGGAATGCCTGCCAGTATATATTCCCCAACTCTTCGTTCTATACGGATGATTAAATCATGGTTTTCAGCATAATGAACGAGCCTTTTAAAATCAACAATTTGAATATACCCGGAGTGACGAGCATAAAGAACGTGACCATCCTTTTCATTGATTTCTACGTCTTGGTTGGGTTCATAGGTGCGATACGGCTCTAAGTCTTTCCCAAGCGTTGTTAAAATCCGTTGTTGCGACTCCTCTTTCATGTTGTAGGTTAAATTTGAGGCTTGCATCCATTTGACCGCGTGATTAATAAAGAAGATAAACGTCGCCAAAGCGATAAACATAGCCAAAGTAGCTAATGTTGGAAATGCAAAGTAATAGGAAGCCGTTTGCTCATCCAACAGGAAAAAGGAAAATAAAATAAACACAAACACCAAATTGAAAATACCCAGCGCATGCTGCGTGTGTCTATCCGAGATAAACGTCGTCAATATCCGAGGTGTAAATTGCCCAGAGACATTGGTAAGGACAACCAAAATCGAATTTAATGTAAACGCATTTAACGTAATAATTCCTGCAATAAGACCGCTCATGATTTGGCTGGTCAAATCATAGTCAGCCACGAGAAAGCGAGCCTCTTCCCCCATGATCATAACCATATCCAACCAGTATGCAATTGCTGTGAGTATTGCTCCAATGGCACCGTAGAACAAACAGATGATCCAAACATTGGTTGTCATTTCATAGCGGAACTGCCGGCTGGATAAGCTCATAAGCCGTCTCGCCGCCGCGGGAATCAAATTTTGGAATGTCATATTTAAAACCTTTCATATAGTTTACACCGCACGAGATTCCAGATGGCGTCTCCGTGTTTTTAAAATCTTAAATGATCTTTTCTAAAGCTCTTTTGACATCTCGATATATCTCTATGTCGTCCATTTCAATCCCAAGCTCTATCGTAGTCTGAGCCATTTCCGGACGAATACCTGTAATTATGGTGCGAATACCTAAAAGCTTTAAAGTCCTGGTGATCGTAAATAATCTAGACGCCACGAATGTATCTAATATATGGATGGCTGAAAAATCAAGGATAAGTGTACCAATTTTGTTTTCACTCACCTTTGGGATGACATTCTTTATGATATGGTCTGCTCGCTCCTCACTCATGGATCCAACAATAGGTAAGACTGATACATCTTCTTTTACCGGAACAATGGGGGCAGAAAGCTCTAATAATTCTTCTTCTAACTTTTTAAGCCTTGATTGCTGTTGGGTATTATAATATTTCGTCGAGTTTTTAATGGCTTGATCGAAAATTTCCGTAACTCTGTACATGAAATAAAAAGTATCTTTAAGGGACACGTCGTACTCTTGAAGCACCACTTCAACCTCCTTTAATGCGTTTAGACGAAATTGAGAAAGTAACGTTACTATATAGTCAATGTCATATCCTTGTTCACCTAATACGTCTGTCGGATCGTAATCCAAGTTTATACCTGCCGTAGAATCTTCGTCATCCAGTTCATCCTTGATCTTAATTAACAAATTATTGAGTAACTCTTGGTGTAAGTCATGCTCCGAATGAGAAAGTCGATGCTGAAGTGATTGTGATGTGCTGGTTACAATTCGGGCAACAATCTGTTCTAAGTTGTTAAAAAAATACTTATATAGATCCGCATCTCTGTAAGCCATTGTTATCCCCTTTCATTTATAAGCCATATTGTACTATTTACGTGTTAAGGACTCATTAAACAGCATCATATCAAACCCAAGCATTTATTCTCGTCCTCTAAAGGTTTGGCACGTGGGAAGATCGGGAAACAAAATTATACGCATGACCTGAATTAACCAATAGGAGAACGCACTTACTATACTTCAGAAATTGGAGGGGGATATAAAATGGCTAATATAAAATGCTATCAAGAATTTTCAGAAATTGTTATCAACGATATTAATAAGGCTGGTTTACAACTGAGGGAAAGCGTGCATGCTGCAAAAAAGTACGAAAATGACAATGTCCATGTTCACCAGGTCGTTTTACTGGATAACCAGATCAACAATGGGAACGGAAGAAAATTTCTGGTGATTTACAACGTGGAAAGCAATCAAGACAACCCGGGAAAATTACTGCGCTGAACCATATCGATGCCAGAAGGATAAAAAAAGCTGGCGGAGAGAATGCAATTTCTTTCCTCCAGCTATTTAGACTTAAATTTTTGGCAATCGTGTATCAGGTTATCAGCCTAGTTAGCCTTCTTCTATCGATCTCCTCTCTTAATAATTGGACAAAATCCTCTTGAAGCGTTAACTCTGTTGCCTTAAAATAGGCGTCTACCAGTATTTTATCGGACAAGCTTTCCATATCTAGCTACCCCTTCTTTGCGTGTGTTCATAAGGCTATATTTTCATTTACACTTAACCTACATAAACCTGCCGCCCGTGTTTGAGAGGATAGTATTTTTTAATATTTAAAGCTGATAGCAGTAAGGGCATTTTTTATAATTGTCATGTTTGATTAATTGCGTGATATATTTTTCACTGTGAGAACTACTTCGATTTTCGAAAGGCGTTGTGTGAAGCTCGCAAACATCACCCACCAGATTGGAGCGGTGAACTAATTGAACGGAATTATCTATAAGGTATTTCATAAGTTATTCTCTCCTAAATTTTTATAATAAAAAAAGCCGAAGGAGAACGTTTAATAATCTCCTTCGGCTTATGTCCGGCTCATTAATCCGGCTCATTTCCACCCTTGTATTCAATTTACTATTTGTATTCACCTAT
Organism: Salicibibacter halophilus; assembly: GCF_006740705.1. Lineage (GTDB taxonomy): Bacteria > Bacillota > Bacilli > Bacillales > Marinococcaceae > Salicibibacter > Salicibibacter halophilus. The sequence goes on from NZ_CP035485.1 coordinate 1,378,382, forward strand.
AAAGAGTTAGCCTTGTTCAACATTAGAAATAGAAACTTTATAATTTCTATTCTATTTTAATTATACTACTTTCTCTTTAAATGTAAACAGGAGTTGCTGGAAATATTATCTTTCAACCTATGAAAAGCCCCCTGTATCATGTAGCATGAAAATTAACCAGAACGTTAACAGCCATCTGGCTAGAAGAGGTAACCGTAAAATGGAAAAGGAACAAGAAAGAAAAATCGTCAGTTACTTGGGGAAACTAATTCGGGACCACTTTGGGAAAGGCTCTACTTCACTTTATGTTTCTATTACACCACCATTTCTCACCGTCTATTTGCGAGGATTCATCTCCCCCGCTGAACAAACGCTCGTACGACAAAAAGAAGAAACACGGGTCTTCGAAACTAGAAATTTGTTAATGGTCGAACTTTTCCCCACTATTAAGTCAGGCTTTTGGGAAAAGAAAATAAATTTAAAAGAGTTATACTTTGATTGGAAACTGGAAAAACACACAGGAATGATCTGGGGTCTCATTGACAATGACACAAAATCAACTTCTTTTTCCTGGCCGGAGCATATTGATAATAAAAACCTCGAAAGTGATATAATCAAGATGAGTCAAACCATTCAAAAAGCTCCGCTTCATACCGAAGTTTTCTGGATTAATGACCGCACGGTTTTGATTCATAGAGAAGGTATTTTCGTGGAAATTGAGAAATCACTCATCGAATTAGGTTATACAGAAGAATTAAGAACGGCAAAACGACCTTTAGAGGAAAAAGGGCTGTATAAATTCCTAAGTGAACCGACACTGAAAAAAAGACTACGTGAAGCTTTTTTTGATTGGAATTTTTCAGAAGACAAAGGCCATATCATTCTAATATTGGCTCCTGATTTTAATAGTTAGTAAGTTACCCCTCTTTATGAAAGAAGGGTAACTTCTTTTTGTTGTGCACTACCTCTTCTTTAATTCGGGTTTGCTGAAATGAAAAAATTCTTTCTGTTGCAAGGGGTTTCCCCTGATGTGTAGAAAAAGAAATGCAAGGAAAAATGGCCGCTCCCGGCTAAACTTTTGCACCTTATGATCAACATGCGAGGGATGGCGCTGCAATGGCGAAGACTCCAGCGGAAAAACGGACGAGCCAAGACCCCGCAGCGCTGATCTTGCGCGAGGAGGCTTGGCCGTTCGTCCGCGGAAAGCGAAGCCATGGAAGCGACATCCCGCCCTTGCGATCAAGTTGTTCAGCAGCCTCTAATCCATCCGTTGGATCTTGTATAACAACAAGAACGACCCTTTTAAGCTCCTGTAATTGAGGCCGGATACTAAATATTTACCTAATTTTGTCATTATACACTTCGTTGAGAATTTCATGGCTGGGCTTGGATCCCAAGTTCTTCGTAATCGTTCCTTTCAGGTGCGTTTGGTCCAAGTGCTGCCCAAGATCTCCGGTTGCTGATTTACTGCCCACAAGATATACGCCATCTAAATTACGGTTTTTTATCTCTTTGGTTAAAAGCGAAGCCAAACTCTTATACCAACGATGCTTGTTTTCTTCGAAGCGGCGTTGAAAATCATCGTGGCTTGTGTCCGTTGCCGAAGGCGGCGAAGGGTCCTGATAATCCACCCAGTCTTCTTTCTTTAAGTCCCACGTGAATGTCTTCTCATCACGTATTTCACCGAGCGCTGCTTCTATGAAGGTGACGTCTCTCTGCTGCGTCACGATAATACCCGTTTCCGGATATTCATCTTTCAGTTGTTCCAATTGCTCAGTTTCTGCTTGTTTTTCCCAATGAAAGGAAGTTTCCACAGGAGCTTGGAGTACTTTCACTTTCCATAACTCCCCATCTGCTGAAGCCATAATGACGAAACTTTTTTGCATATCCTTTTGCTTGTCATAAATATGGGTATGAGCTTTTTCCAAAAGATTTTTTAGTGCTTTCTTTTCTTCTTTGTTTTCGCTGTTTTTGGCATAATCCTCCAAGTGGTTCATGCCATTTTTAAGACGGATTTTCCACTCCCCGCGCGTTTGGCTTTGGTCACTGATATCGGTGCTTAAATAAATCGTAAGAACGCCAATATCATCTTTTTTCTCTTTAATTTTTTGGATCTCTTTTGAGATGGTCATAGCGATTTTCTTCTCTCCTTCCTACGTTTGCTCTGAAAATTCATCAGAAACAAAAGTACTGCCGGAAAACACCTTCCCATCCATTTCTTATTTCAAACATAAAAACGAGGGCTTCTTCCCTCGTTTATGATTTAATGCTGACGCCTTCCGGGGCTTCCGTTACCGCAACGATGACTTCCCCTTTATCCAGTTGGCTTTCCAAATGTTCTGCTTCCTCTTCTGTAAAACCAAGCTCTTGCAATTTGGCTCTCAGTTCATCTCCTTTATTGCGAAAGATGTTTTTGATGGAAACCCCAAACCCTGTTTCATCTATGCCTACAGTATTGGCATCTGTCCGGTCTGCAACTCTATCCGTATGGCCATCATCATGTGTGATCACGTAAATATTGTCCGTATTTACTTCCATTTTTAATTTCTCTATAGCGCGCACCGCTTCATCATCGCTCATAAACTCTTTAAACATAGGTTTTTGCATCTCTACTCCTCCTTTTGTTGATTGATTATTGGTTGTGTACCCTTTTCCAAAATGGATCTAAACACCTTATTCCATGGTTAAACACTCGAAAAATGGGGAAACTGGTTTCTAGATCATTACTTTATCCTGGAGGTTAAGCTGTATGCTTTGGACAATAATCATCGTCATTTTAGTTTTGTGGCTCCTGGGCTTTATCGGCGACATAGGGGGCGGACTTGTCCACCTTTTGCTTATTGTGGCCCTCATCGTATTTATTTTCCAACTGATTACGGGGCGAAGATAGCAGAGTGACTCTCCCCATTCTTCCGCCAGCCATTGGTCGGCGGTTTTTAATATTTAGCATTAGACATTTTCACGTTTTTATGCCCTTAATGGGCTATCTTTAAGCGTGTTTAGGGCTCTATATAAAAAAAGATCCTCTTCCGGGGAAGAGGATCCAATTAAAAAGGGGGTCAATTAACTTATATTTACAGTAACACAAACTGCTAAATTTTGACAAGTGTTTTTTTGTTTTTTGTCAAATGACAGTTGCAAAATAAACGTGAGTGTTATGAACCAATGGATGGCAGGACAACAATCTTGCCCACATGCTTTCGTTGTTGAAAAAAGCGCTGTGCTTCATGGATTTTGCTCAACGGAAAAGTCTCAGCAACACGGGGGCTAATCTTACCAGAATTAGCTTCAACAACCAACTTCCGAAAGTGAGCTGGCGTATGCATGGACGACCCGATGAACCTTCGATTTTGCAGATAGAGCCGGCGTAAGTCGAATGTCACAATAGGACCACCAACAGCCCCTGCAATAACCCATCGTCCACCTTCCCGGAGAAGCGGTAAAACGCTGGCTACAGTTTCCCCACCCACAACGTCAGCAACTATGTCCAAGCCTCGGGGTGCCACCTCCAAAATATTTTTCTCAACATCGGTGGAATCACGGTCAACAACATAAGTTGCACCAGCTTCAGTGACTTTCTCAGCTTTACCCGAGCTGGTTAGAGCTATGACTGTAGCATCTCGTGCCGCTGCAAGCTGTACCAACGCTAATCCAACACCACCAGACGCACCCGTGATTAAGACGGTTTCCCCATGCCCGAATGCCGCACGCTCAAACATTCCCAGGGCCGTTCCGTAAGCTGTGGGCAAGCACGCTAATTGTTCATCTATCAAGGGAGAGTTGCTCACGTCATGTGCACGCTCGTCGTCTACCAAAACGTATTCGGCAAATCCGCCGTGTCTTTCGCTACCTAATAGACCAATCGGATTGGCGTCATCACTTGCTTCATCGTAAAAGGCGGGGTCCACTAAAACACGCTTCCCTAATCGCTGGGCATCAACTCCATTGCCAACATTGCAAATGTAGCCGACCATATCGGCGCCCTGAATTCGCGGAAACTCTATCGACCCCCGCCAACCAGCTTTCGCATCAGGGTCTCCCGGAAGCCCGTAAGCACCTTCCCGTGTCCAAATATCCGTATTATTGACAGATGCGGCGGTTACACGTACCAACACTTGACCTGCCTGCACATCTGGAACAGGCACATCATCACGCAATTGTAAGAAGTCCGGTCCGCCAAATGCAGTAAGCACTGCCGCTGTCATAACATGACTCATCGCAAACGCTCCCTTTCATTTATTTATCCATCATGAATCCCCTCACCATTCTAGAATATGGTCCCTGAAAAGGAAAACGGACGCTAGCCTTTTCAGTCTAAGCGTCCTTTGTTGTACAGAGAAAGTCAAGTTCTTTCGATAACTTGTTTAATTAGAGGCTGCTGAACAACTTGATCGCAAGGGCGGGATGTCGCTTCCATGGCTTCGCTTTCCGCGGACGAACGGCCAAGCCTCCTCGCGCAAGATCAGCGCTGCGGGGTCTTGGCTCGTCCGTTTTTCCGCTGGAGTCTTCGCCATTGCAGCGCCATCCCTCGCATGTTGATCATAAGGTGCAAAGGTTTAGCCGTGAGCGGCCATTTTTCCTTGCATTTCTCTTGCTACACATCAGGGGAAACCCCTTGCAACAAAAAGAATTTTTTCGTTTCAGCAAACCCTAATTACGCGGGCTAATCTTTATCTGATAACTCATCAAAAATATTCTGTGTCTCCTGCTGATTTGCATCCACGTTCTGATCGATCCGCAAAAGCTGCTTGAAGTCTTTTACTGTCAAGGGCCTTGCATCCGGAAAAAGTTCATACCCTAACTGCCCATTTGGTTCTAACGTGGCCGTCTTCACATCTGATAACGTTGTGATGCCTTGTTGTCGTAACTGAATCTCAAGTTGGTCAACAGTATAACGCAGTTTCCTTAAGTTCTCCGTATGCGGGACCCCGTTTTCAATAACTACCTTTGATTTACCAGTAATCAATTTTTCAAAAAAATTAAATTTGATCTGTACATATTCCATAATAATTAATGCGATGATGAAAATGCCAGCTCCTATGATAGCGTCCCAAAGACTTGTTTCCACAATGGGTTCGATAATGATTGAACCGATGGAGATCATCACAACCGTTTGTGCCATTGTCATTTGTGAAATCGACTTTCGTCCCGCTATTCGGAGTAGCAACACCCCCGAGATGACCATTACGATCGATTGCCATGCTGTTTCCATAATATCCTCCCGTGATCGTTCATCATACATAGTTTTGCTTGGATATCGATGGATTATACCAGCCATATATTAAGTGTCGTTGGTTTATTGAAAGGCATTTTGTTTTCAGAGACTTTTCAAAGCTAAAGCTTTTTTAAAAGAGGTGATCAGGATATAATGAAAACAGGAAACAATATCGAAAGCAGGGATTTTTATTGAATATAGGAATTATAATAATGATACTGCTGGGTGCCGGTTTGATCATAGGTATTACACTTGCCATCGGCCGAAATCCCGATGATAATAATTACAGCAGTGAATCGAGTTTCAAACTAATGACCATTATGTATACGATTGTCGTCCCGATTGTCTTAGTCGTTGCCGTCGTAGTGCTCGCTTTTATGTTTATATAGAGGCTGCTGAACAACTTGTTGATATCAGGAGAAGGCGGGATGTCGCTTTGATGGCTTCGCTTGCCGCGGACGAACGGCCAAGCCTCCTCGTGCAAAACCGGCACTGCGGGGTCTTGGCTCGTCCGTTTTTCCACAGGCGTCTCCGCCATTACAGCGCCATCCCTTCCGTTTTGACGGCAAGATACAAGGGTTTAGCGGGGTAGGAGTCCCTTTTACTTGAATCTTCTTGCTACAAATTGGTGGGGATCGCTTGCGACAGAAAGCGTTTTTCATTGTTCAGCAGACCCTATATAGTGTCCGTTACTCCTTTAGTTTTCACTTCTCTCTTGACTGTTACTTCAGCACGTGATCCGCTTCAAAACACCTAAAGCGCGGCTCATACCATAAAAATCGATAAACGCAACAAGGGACGGTTCTCATGCTTAACGACGAAGCATATGAACCGTCCCTATAAGGTGATCTGATTACTATTGTTTTAAAGCTCCGTTCGGCTCTGGGATGTCATCCATGTCAACGGCATTCATTTTACAGAAATATTTCAGGAAGCTTTCAGCTTCTTTGATTTCATCTTCAGCCGTTTTTAATGCAATGATATCCTTTAAAATTTGAACGGTCCAAACATTATCAAAATAACGATATTTACCAGAGTTCCATGTCATTCGATGAGAATAGTTCTTATCGATATAATAATTCCAGAAAAGCATTTTCTCAGCTTCTTGATCCGTGAGTTCAATTCTAAACTGCGCATGAGCCGGGACCATTCCATCCTCGCTAAGCGTACCGGTAAACGTTTCATTTACCATATAGAGGCCGAGAATTTGTCTTTCTGTTTCTGGTTTTTCCGACGTTCTTGCAGTCAGAAGACTTGCGCTGTTCGGGCGCAATCGAGCTGGTCTGTTAGGCTCACCTTTATTTTTTCCACTTTGAACCTTGCCGGCAGACACTTGCCAGTCGGTAAATACATTTTGTTGTTCTTCTTCGTCCAACCAGAAAACAATTTGTGAGCTTTCATGCACTTTATAGTTCTTCAGTTTTTTCCTACGTTGTTGTTCAAGTGCTTGCCGCTCTTTTTCTTCTTCACGTTTCTTTTCAAGCTCTTTCTTTTCCGTCTCCCTTTTGGAAATGACTTTCTTCAGAGACTTTGCAGTATCCCGATCCTTTAGTGTTATAAATTTTCCGAAAGCATCAGGGTAAACGAATTTTTTTTCACCCTCATTGAAATTAATCGTGATGGAAGATTCGTTCTGATCCACGATATCTCCTTCACCAAAGGTTTTATGAGTTATTTCTTCATTAATTAAATTCATTAATCCACTCTCCTTGTGTATTATAGCTATCTAACCAGCCCGCCCTCAATAAAATCATTTAACCGACTCGAACGACAACAAGTTCCCAATTAACAAAACAGAACGAATTTTCTTTTTAGAAAAAATTGTGCACAGCCATCGAATGTCATCTCGAAATCATTGTAATTATATGGTATCATATAATCTGATTTAATGCAAATTAACCATTGACATAAACAACTTTTTTATTGTATAATTTTTTGTTATCCTCAATTATATTTCACCAAATCCTTCGACCGTTGGTGTTAATTTTTTTAGTAAAAAAATCCCCTGGCACTGCCAAGGGGTTGAACAAGAAGAAATAATATGAGCTGTCTTATGGGCATCACGCAATAACGCTACATGAAAAAACCGTCACTCCCTGTACGCGCATTAATTAAGGTAACACCCAACGCTTTCCAACTCCGTTAAGTCAGGCAAGAAGACTCCGATAAAAAATGGAAGGAATGGGGCTTCCCACTCAGATCTTCTACTATTATTTTTTGCTTTGTCCCTTTGCTAATTGTGTTCTGTCCTCTGCTTGCGGGGGTTCTTCCATCCATCCATTATCGACCATCACCTGCCCGCTATCTTTAGCGAAAGTGAATATGTCCGTTGCGGTTTTCGCCAATTTCGCAGGTAAATCGCTTCGTAAACTAAAGGCGGAACCAATGGCATTACTCGTCAGACCAAAATTGGCAAATACGCTGGTTTGATACATCATCATTTTGTCTGAAAATGGCGCATTGGTCGAATCTGTTGCTATGCCTGCCCACACAGAAGGGGTGTGCACATCACTTTCACGCAAAAGGTCACTTAATTTATCAACGATTTGTTTCGCAAGATTCTTCCCATCAAAGAAAACTTTTCCAGCGTCTTTATTTTGTGCTGCTTGGGCAAATCCGGTCATAAGTGTCATCCCTACTGAGTTTGCCTCTAATGATTGATAAAGATGGCCAATTTCAACTGCATTTAAAGGTCTTTTTCGGGATAACATATTAAATCCTGACATATATTGTTTATTTTTTACAAATTCAATATCTTTTGGCATTGATATATAAGGGGGACGAGGGATCGCTGCATGCTTTAGCAGAAAACCTGTTGTTTGGTCATAACCCTCTTGCGCATCAGCCGTAAAATCCTTATACAATTTTCTTATGTCTTCCCGATAAGCCATGGATGAATGTACAGTGAACAGCCCCATATTAATGATTGTGATCAAGCGCAAGTGCATAACATCAAACATTTCATCGAATAGACGAGGAGCTCCCGGTTCTACGTCTTTCTCAGTATAGCCTACCGGCAACGCAGCTCCCTCTTTCTGAAATATTTTTGCCAATGTTTCTACATGTTTCCTTTCCTTCTTGTAATAGGACTTTAAAATGTCTTTGGCTTCACGGTTTTCCGCTTTTTCAATGTAATGTTCCAAAAACCTCATGTTCATCGTCTTATTTTCATAGCCCATCCATAACGTTCCTAATTCTGCCGCTGAAAGGGACAGGTGGTCTGAAGTGGTCATGTTTCATCCTCCTACATTCAACTGCTTTGAACTTTATCTTTCCCCAAATTTAATTACTATATGAGGATTTGTATAAATTCTTCAAAAAACCAAAGATTAAAAATAACCAAAATAAGGACTCCACCTTATACAAGATAAGCCGCCCTAAAAGTCTAGATAGTGCCATTCGCTTTAACGACGGCATCTATGGTAAGAAACGGTCCGGACACGTCCTCCTGAACGATGCGCATATCCGCTGCCTCTATTGATCATCCTTTTTTAAGGTACTATTTTTGATCTCTTTTGGCCCAAGAACCATCGCCACAATACCAATGAAACCGTAAATAGCGAATGTAAACGTATATCCGCTGAGATCAATAAACATTCCTGCTAATATGGATCCGATGACTTGCCCGACAGCCAAGAGTAAAAAAGGTGTACCGATCCCTAAAGAAGCATTGGAAATAAACACCCTTATTCCCCAAACCATCAACACCCCTGTAATAAAGATATAGGAAACTCCAAACAAAGCAGCTGAAAGATAGGACACAACCCATTGTTCCGGGAGCCAAGCAAGCAATAAAGAAGCCGTTCCAATGATGAGGCTCCCCCACTTATAAGCCAAGGGAAGGCCAAAGCGTTGGATGAGCGATCCGGAGAAGCCGCCTAATATCCCAAAAACACCGATGATGATCCAAAACAGCGAGAGCTGCGAGTCGCTATAAGCGTTCGTCGATGCAAGAAAATCGATCGCGAACGTCCAAAAAGTTGCCGTGGATATTCCGAGCGTCGTCGAGCAAACGATTAAAGGGATGGCTCCTTCCACGCCTCTGAAAGAAAACTGCCCCCGCTCAAAAGTCACGCGAGGCCTATCTCCGAGCTGAGGGATCACCTTTGCATTCCATATGAGTACAACAAGCGCAATAAGCGCATAGATAACATAGGTTAATCGCCACTCTGATGCAAATAGAAGCGCGCCTGCGCCTGACAAAGCAAGACCGATGCTGGTCCCGGCATTAATCCACGTATTGGCTTTTCCTTGTTTTTTTTCTTCCATCCAAAGTGAAATTGCTGCACCGTACGACGGCGACACAAGACCTGTGCTCCCTCCGGCAAACAGAACCCCTAATGCTAAAATCCACACATTGGGCGATGCTCCCATGATTAATAATCCAATGAAGGCGGAGGCTCCGGCAGCGAGAATCATGATACGTGGTCCCTTATCGGTCGTTAAAACAACTGTAGAGTAAACAATGGCAAAACAATAAGCGATATAGAAAAGCGAGGAGATGATTCCAGACATCGATGAGGACATTTCCAAGTCTTGGCTAATATTAGGAAGCAACAACCCATAGCTAAATCTTGCAAACCCATAACTGACAGCAATCATTGTAATTCCCGGAAGAACCAATCTGGAAAATTTCAAGCTATCCCTCCACCAATCGTTAATATATAGAACGATCTTTATATTTATGGTGTGAAAAAATTACGATGACAGTTAAAGATGCTCCTCTATGCCATCGCATATACATGCACTAGCGTATGAGATCAAGCTTTTCAGCACATTTAAACCTATTGTTTAAAAAAATTACGATGACGGATAAACAATCTTCTTTGCCAATTCCATCGCATAATCCGTCGCTTTTTCTGCCCCAATCAATGTTGTCATCGATGTTGTTCCTTCAAGCAGCAGTGTAAAATAATGGGCTAAATCACTAGGGTTGTCTTCGTCAATCCGTTTGGCCAGCGTTTGAAAATAGCTTAACAGTCTTGACTTGTGCGAACGAGCGATATTTTCAATATTATTATTGGCACCCGCATAATCTTCAATCGCCCTTAAAAACATATCCCCTTGATAAGACTCTTCTTCCAGCCATTTTCCGTGGGCTCTGACGGCATGAAGAAAGGGTGTATCGTTCTCTTCTTGGATAAAATTATCCAAGTACGACCAATATCTTTCTTCCCTTTGCTTTAAAACCTCCTCAACTAAATGTTCTTTAGATGTAAAATGGTTATAAAGCGTCATCGTTGCTACATCTGCTTCACGAATAATTTGCTTAAGACCAACACCCCGAAATCCATGTTCATAAAATAGTCTTTCTGCCACATTCAAGAGTGCCTTCTTTTTTATTGATTTATTCATAACCATCACCTTTATATAGAACGATCTTTATATCTAAAATAACATCTCTCCTTTTTATGATCAATGGATCTATGTCCAGGGGCATCTGCTTTTCCCCTTCCCTTTGCGACACATCAAAAACCCCCGCTTATCCTCAAGCAGGGGTTGCCACTATTATTCCTTCTCACCTTCAGGATTTTCGTCTTCCATTGATGACGATTCATCGACGTCTTGCTCATCGACAGGTTCTTCTGTATCCAGCTCTTCGATGTCGGAGTCTGGTCCCGATTCAACGTCTTCTTTCGATCCTTCAGCAGCTGCAGCTTCGGCTGCCGAATGGGCAAAATCGTGGACATTCCCTCTGGAAACGTAACTTTCAAGCATCGCTTTCAGGTCCATCCCAGTTGCTTCTTTCAAACTATCTTGAATACCAAGCATGGTTTTCGTTACGTTGTTTGAGATTTTACCTGTACCCTCTGACTCGGAACCTCCCATATCGACCACTTTCATTTCCTGAATTTGGCTCAATGGAGAAGCGACTTCTTTTGCAAATTCGGGCAATACATTAATAAACATTTCCATGATTGCTGCTTCGCCGTATTTATCCATTGCTTCTGCCATCAATTCTTTGGATTCTGCTTCGGCACGTCCTTTCTCCCGAATAACATCAGCTTGTGCAAGGCCTTCCGCTTTCTCAATAGAAGCTCTCGCTTCCCCGTCCACGCGGAATTTTTCTGCTTCGGCTTCAGCTTGCGCTTTAATATCATAGGCGTTCGCATCAGCTTCGGCCTTTCGCCGCTTTTGTTCTTCTTGTTCAAGGTTTACCTGACGATTACGCTCTATATACTGGATTTCCATTTCTTCTTCTTTCACTTCTTGTTTCAACCTTGCTTGCTCCAGTTCATATGATTGCTCTGATTTTGCACGTGCCCGTTCGGTTTCTTCTTTAATTTGAGCCTGCCTGACATCTTTTTCCTTTTTGGAATCAGCAATAGTAGTCAAACGAATGTTTTCCTCATCCTGAGCTTCCTGATCATTTTTCGCTTGGTACATTCTTGTTTCTTTTTCCGCATCCGATTCTGCCATATCGGCTTTTTTGCGAATTTCCGCTATACGGGGCCGACCTAAATTCTCTAAATAGCCATTCTCTTCATCGGCATCTCGAAGATCGTCCAAACCGAAAGACGTAATCTTAAAACCCATGTTGTCAAGCTCTACCTGAGCAATATCCTGAACCTGATGGGCAAAAGATTCACGGTCATTATTAATCGCTTCTACTGATAATTTCGAAAGAATCGCACGTAAATTGGTGCCAAGCACTTTTGACACTTCTTCTTCGATGTCACTTTCTTTTTTTCCTAAAAATTGCTCGGCATAGTTCGCAATACCATCTAATTTGTCGGCAATTTTTATCGTGGCAATGGCATCAGCAACAACGGGCACCCCTTGATAAGTGTATACTTTCGGTGTCGTTAACTGGATTTGAAAAGCATTCAGATCCACCGGTGTGCTGGTTTGAAACAGACGTAAATACACTCCGCCGCCACGAATGATCTTCATACTTCTGCCATTTTCATCATGAAAAATCCGATTGTCCTCTTCAGGATTGCCTAAATTCGGACCGGTAATGATCAGTGCTTCGTTGGACCTAGCGGTTTTATAACGCCTACGAATAAAAATGATTCCGATTACAAGTAAAATCGGTATAAAAATGATCCCCGCTGCAATGATAATGAAAATAGCTGTGTTCATAACATCCCTCTCTTTAATGGAAAAAAATACGATTTATACAATTATAGCTTATGAATAGCTTGTATGCCAATGTACCCGACCCATTAATTTGTAATATTTTCCTGTCCGCCCTTTTGAAAAAGGGTAGGGTTGCATACTCCTTATTCCACATAGGCGACGCTTTAGTTAAGAGTGTTTAAAAAGCATTATTGGGATAGGCGGCGTTACAACATACTATAATCTCCATCACAATGATGGTCGGCCATCATTAGGAATCGTGAAAACAAGGAGTATATAGATAAGTAGATTTGCAGGTAAAAAGATAAAAATTAGTCTTACTCCCAAAGAGGATATACCAAAATAATCAGCAACCCCTCCACAAACTCCTGTTATGGCCTTATCTGTTGATGATTTCCTTAATTTCTTATCCAATGTAACTCCTCCTTAACAGAAAAACATTTGCTCCACCTCTATATCCTTATCACACCTCGCCATAAAGATAAAATGAAAAAGACCCAACTCAGACTAACTGCTTTTTTTCATTTGTAAATATGCTCATGCTAACTCCAGCAAGGAAAAAGCCCATTTTCATTATAATGTTATAGATCGCCATGAGAATCCCCTACCCTTAATTATTCCGGAAAATCGCCCTTTTCCTCAACATCGGTCTCTGATTTTTGTTTGCTGCTTACAGTAAGTGCAAAGAAAAAACCAATCAATAGTAGCAATAAGCTTATAATTAATTCTGTAAGTTGTGCTGGAAAACCTGGATATAAGATAACTATTGATCCACACAGTAATCCAATTATAGCTGCATACGTGCTTCGCCGATATTTTTGAAGCATGAAACGTACAAGTTTTCCCGTAATCAAAATCCCAATAATAACTCCTGCAACGACAGTTAGTATCACCGGTATATCTAATGTACGTAAAGCACTTAACGCCGTATAATAAGCTCCCACGATCATTAATATTAAAGCACCACTCATGCCCGGCAAAACTAACGCAATACTTGCAAGCCAACCAGAAAAAAATAGGTAAAAATAATCTGTAACGGTTAGATCAACAATGACTGTTTCATCAAGACTTACAACGAAACTTAAAGATGCGATTAAAAGAAAGAAAAGGGTCATTACTACAAAATGGTACTTTTTATATGAACAGTTATTTCCTTGTAACAAATGGCCACTTCTCCAAATGAACGGTAACATACCTAATATTAATCCCATAAATAAAAAATGAGTGGGTATTGGATGATTCTCTAAAAGGTATTCCACAGTAAATGCGGAAATAATTGCCCCTAACAAGATTCCAAGTACAATAGGGAATAGAAAAAGTAATGCTTTTCTATACTGTTTTGTGGTCAAATCATTGATCGATTGAATGATGTTTTCATAAATCCCTATAAGCATGGCAATCGTACTACTACTAACCCCCGGAACCGTTTCAACAATTCCCATTGCCATCCCTTTAAATATATTGAACCACTTCAACCACTTCATATATTTCTCCTTCATCGAAACACACTAAAGCCATTGTAGGTCAAAACTGTAAGTATTCCTTAAAGAAAGCTCACTGCCTTCCAAATTGTCCATCTATCCTTTTCAACTATGTTATGGTCTGTCGATATTGACTCATCAATATAGGCTATTAATAACTTCAATTCCTGATCGTCTAATTCATGTAAAATACTTCTTCCTGTTCTTTCATGCATCTCCTTTTCAGCTAACCTTGGAAAAAGTTCCAAGAAGTATCCTCTAATATGATTATTACTACCCTCTAACAAACAATCATCAGGAGTACGATCCTGAACAATATAAATTCCGTTGTCCTTCAACATTCTATATGCTTCTTTAAAACAGGGCTCTAAGTCTTTAATGTGGTGTATCAATGCTCTTTCAAGCACTAAGTTGAAACTTTCACCATCTAAACCCGTTTCAAAAGCATTACCATGCTCAAACGAAATATTTCTATATTCTTTGCAATTTTCTTTTGCACCTTCAAGAATAGCCTTGGAAAAATCGATACCAGTAACTGAATCAATTCCCATGTCTGCCAATGCCTTAGAATAGATTCCTCCGCCACATCCAACATCTAAAGCATTAAAAATATTCTCGATAGATTATTTCCATCCATGTTCTGTCAGCTTTTCGTGTTTTATAAGTATTGCGATTTCTTTTGCGATGAAAGTCAATTTCCACTTAACACCCCTCATTTTTTTAGCATATTCGCTGTTCATCTTCCACTTCAATCGCCCAAATAAGCCAATAAGGAGCTTTCAATACTTATTGCACAAATGCGCCGATAATTGAGCATTAATTTTCTCCGCTATACCATTTCCGTAGCTGATTTATGTGGGCTTGATGGTATCTGCTATGATCTGCTATATGCCATACTCCCCAACGAATTGTTGCTTGCTTTTCGTTTTCATGTCCAAAAGTGACAACCTTATCTAGATCAGTGTCAGTTAATCCTACACATTCAGATTTAAACATTTCAAATACTTGTTCATAATTCGATAAAAGTTCCTGCAGAGAGACCCCTTTAACATTTGGAAGACGATTGTTTTTATCTAAAACTGGCCCATATTTATCTTCAAAAGCATTCGGTAAAGGTTCATCCTTGATCCTGTGTACCCAATTAATATCAATATAAGCTAAATGTTTAATTAATTGACCAATGCTATTTAATTCTCCATTTGGGCCATGATAATCTAATTCTTCTTGAGACATATCTGTGGTTATTGTCTTTAATCGCTCATAATTTTCTTTAACAGCCGAATATAACATTCCTACAACCGGCGTCATATTTGAATCGCCTTTTAAATCGAACACCAGTAGATCCCCCTGATTTTACTATAGATTTTCTGGTAAATGATGCTTATACATTTCGACCGCATCGGTATGTTCTTTTAAAACGGCAAGTGTTTTTGGATGTGGTTTTGCATAAATGATTGGATAATCTTTTTCGTCATTATCTTCAACAATTTCAAAAGCTAACTGTTCTTCTTCAGTTAAAAATTGGGCATCAATACCCTTTTTGTTGCCACGAGCATCTACTCGAACCCATTTGTTAAGCGTTTTTAGAAAGATGGCATTGAGAGCGTGTATACAATAACCTTTTTCTGGTGTATCAAATAGCATTAAACGTTGATAACAAAAACCCGTTGGGATATTTTGCGAACGTAACAATGCAGCAAGTAAATGGGATTTTGCATAGCAAATCCCTTCTTTATAAGCTAAAGTATCTGAAGCGTCACATGTCACCCTGCTTCCTTGGATATCCCAGGAATGAAGAATTTCGTCTCTGACAAATTCAAATGCAATTTTAGCTTTTTCCATCTCTGTTTGAGCGTGATCAAAAAGTTCGACAGCTTTCTTTTGGATTTGAGGCTGGGAATAGTTAACTTCATGGGAATCGAGTAAATAATCGCTCATTTCCTCAGACTCACAAACCATATTCATAGTTCAACACCCTTCATTTATGTATATTTATTGTAATTTAAGTATAATTATACATAAATAATGTAACTTTTTGAAGGTTTTTCACTCCACAATTTCCCGATTCTGGCACAATTTTTATTCCATTAAAGCGCCTCGTTAACAGAAGGTCGCTTCAATAATTCTAATTTCATGAGTTGGACTTATTACCTTTTTATCCTTGAAATGATTTGCTGGTAAACTCCTGCTTTCTCTATCAAAGAAAGCTCCGAATTTTTCACGTCATGCAAGTGATGTTTTCTCCCTCTACTCTCATCCTTGCCTTTTTTCCCCATCCCGATAAAAGATCGTTCACAATGCAAAACAGGATTATTTTCTTCACCCTTTAAGTATAGTGTTGTTTTCGTTCCGAATCTCATGGTGTTTAATATATACATCTCTCCACCATTTTCATAATAACACTTAAATTCCAAGCCTCTTTTTAGCGTTTTATATCCAGGCTCCATTTTTAAAGTAGCATGTTCTTTTCCGTTCAAGAAAACTTTCCATTTCTGTCTGAGAGACTCTCTTACAGGAACCGTTTGAAGATAAATCTCTTCATTTCCATCCTGTGTTTTCATCAAGATATTACTGTAATCCATGAATCCAGTTACCGTCATAAATTTCTCGTACTTATTCCTAAAACGAACTTCAAAAACAGCCGTAGGCTCTCCGTCTTTATTAAATATCCGTACCGGGTGCTGATCAAATTGCTGCAATGGTTCTTGATATGCATATTGGTCTTCTCCAAGTTGATTTATATCTTCTCCAACATTTATCTCGTTTTTAAAGTTTTCCTGCGCTTTTTTTCTTGATCTTAAGGTATATATACGCCATATAACAAGAACGAATAATAATACAATGACCGCCCCAAATAACGCAGGATATGAATCCATTAACTCTCTATCTTGTACGTTTGCCAGAATCGGTTCAACGATAATAAATGCTATAAAAAGTACAGCTAAGGCAAGAATTCTTGCTACATTCAATGGCGAAACACCCTTTCATGGTGTCAAAAGATTTTAGCTGGGGTTAGTCTTATAAAATGACATTTCATTTGCAAAAAGACATGGCTCAAGAGTGGCGCAGACCTTATTCGATTAACGCGCCTCGTTAGTTTAATAAAAATGACGTTAATCAAGGGGTAACTGCAATTCCAATCCATATATTAAGTCTTCACTTACGTCCAAATAACGCCCTTCAACACCTAAATTCATCAATTGATTATAATAACCAATATCAAAAACGGTCTCCTCATCATTTTTGAAGAGTAATTCATAATCAGGTAACTCATAATCTAAATTCGCAGTCGTTTCAGTTCTCGCATTATCTAATTCGATTACAAGTTCTTCTATATACTCTATGTCCTCAATTATGGCAATTTGTTCATCACTATCCCATTCATAAACCTCTATACTGGAAACATTCCCACTTAGATTAAGATTATTATTCTGGCATCCAATTAAGAAAAGGGATAACAAAAGCAATAAAGAAACTGAATTAATTTTTAACATTACATTACCCACCCCTTTTCTGCCCAAAATGCCGAGCAAATTTATTCCGCTAAAGCGCCTCGATAATTAAAGGTTGTAGGTGTCTGCAATCTATCTACTTTTTTCTACAACTATCCCTTTTTGTCTTTTTCAATATACCTTTTCTTAATAAGTCGATTGAAGTACCATCTAAAGAAAGTTAAAACAAAAAACATTAACCCAAAAAAAGTACAAACATTAATACCTGCCAACCAATACCAGGGTTACTGGCGAAAGCCTGGATGATAACTACAAGTATTGCAAAAACAACGGATGATACAATGTTTGAAGTAGTGCTATTATTTTCACTTGGTTATAGCCTCCTTCCCTATCTACATATGAGCCATCTCTTGCTTCTATTTACTCCTCAATTTGGTCCGATTCAGAAGAACGAACTATTCAATTAGCACGTCTCGATCATCTAAGATTACGCATTAAATCGATCTTGATTTCCTGTTCTTATTAAACGTTATTATTAGGCCTAATATAGACAGAAGTATTGTAGCAATAAGACCAGTCCTTACAATATCATTTACTTCAATGGTTGTATCAGCTATACCATAAAAAATCGTCGCTAAAACAAACCCTAATAAAGAACCATATCTTCCCCAAAACCTTTAGATAAGACAATAATCTCCCTCCAAAAAGGAAGTTTGCGTAGAACCCTTTGTTCAACATAATGGCCCAATTCTTGAATAGTAGAATGACCCCTAGAAACCCTTTTTCGTAGGCGTTATACTATGCTTTTCTTTTATTTAATATTTCGAGCCCACCTTTGTTACAAGAGGTGAGCTCGTTACCAAGAGGACTGTAACCATAAAAGGTACAGTATCTTCAGGATAAATGAAAAAGCCGTGCTTTTAAAGATGATATTTCAAACATTGCAGAAAAGTTACGAAAAATATCTGACCCACACAGATCCAGCATCAGGGGATGTAAAGCTAAATGGGTATATTTTATGAAGCAAATGATTAAAGCTTCTTTTAAAGAACCCTATCAGCCGGATATTGGGGGTTGCGCTTGAAAAATAGGGAGTCACTCCTTCCATGTAAGCTTCTTAAGAGGACAAGGGTTGCTTTTCTAGAAATTTAAATTTACTTCCTCCAACTCGTGACAACTAACAAATGGCTCTTGGGTTCTTTGCATCCACCTTCAATGAAATTGTATCGTAACTTTTTTGTAAGGCTTCATCTTCAACCATACGAATGAGTTTGTGTCCGATTTTTTCCCTTGGTAATCTGGCATTACAGAAAGCATACTAATATAGTCCTTGAGGTACCATTTTTTCGCTATGGGCTTCATTAATGGAACATCATATTCACCGGGATAAAAGGAAACGACACCGGCTACTTGCGAGTCTTCTTCGTAAACACTGCAATACTTGTAATAAACCACACTTTCCGGAGATAGAACTAGTGCTTCCAGATTCTTAACTATTCCACTCTTTATTTGTTCATCTTCGTAATAGAAAGCTAATAATTCCCCTATTCATAAGAACGTCAAAAAAAAAGTAAGATTAATTGACAAAACGGTTTAATCGTTGTTTTCAGTCGATTATCTCTTATATATTTAAAGAAACAGCAAGTAATTCCGTTAGAGGTAGAACACCCCGAATTTCTTCCCAATTTTCTTCACGGTCACCTTGTTTTCCGCAACGTTTTATTTTTCAGCTTTTTACCACTAAGTTCTATGGGGGAGGAGAACATTTGGAACTAGATCCAGTTTTGATCAGCCGTTTGTTAACAGGTTTAACCCTCAGCTTCCATATTATATTTGCAACCATTGGTGTGGGAATCCCGTTATTCATTTCCATCGCTGAGTTTGTCGGCATTAAAAAGAATGATCCACGGTATACACTGATGGCCAAGCGTTGGACGCGAGGGTTTATCATTATAATCGCCATTGGTGTTGTAACGGGTACGGCAATTGGATTGCAGCTATCACTTGTATGGCCTAATTTCATGCAAGCAGCCGGTAATGTTATTGCACTGCCACTCTTTTTGGAAGTCTTCGCTTTCTTTTTTGAAGCGATTTTTATAGGCATTTATTTGTACACCTGGGGGAGGTTTAAAAACCCTTATCTTCATTGGTTGCTTTCATTGCCCATCGTGATTGGTGCAGGAATGTCAGCTGTGTTTATTACAACAGTGAATGGATTCATGAATCAACCGGAAGGTTTTGTGCTGGACGAAGGACAGTTTGCGGCAGTGAGTCCAATGGGAGCTATGCTTAACGCTGCCACCCCTTCCAAAGTATTTCATGTTCTCTCCTCCGCTTATTTAACAGGTGCCGCCCTTTTGGCAGCAATTGCCGCCTTTATGATACTCAAAAAGAAAGCATCCGATTCTCAAAAAAATATAACCGCCGATTACCACAAAAAAGCTTTGAAAATGTTAATGCCATTTGTTCTCGTCTTGGGTGCCGTGAACATTCTATCCGGAGACATTTCCGCAAAATTCTTAGCAGAAGATCAGCCAGAAAAGCTTGCTGCAGCCGAATGGCACTTTGAAACGGAAGAAAACGCCGATTTAATTCTGTTCGGGTGGCTGGATGACAATCAAGAGGTTCAAGGAGAAATACGTCTCCCAAGCTTTTTAAGCTTTCTTGGATTTGGTGATTTCGATGCGGAAGTGACCGGCCTGGAGGAATTTTCAGAGGCAGAAACGCCTCCGCTTGTCATCCATTATTTGTTCGATCTGATGGTAACGATCGGTTTCCTATTGCCAGCTGTAGGGATCTTGTACTTTAGTTTCTATTTCCTAAAGAAGCGTAATGAGCATAACCGTTGGATACTCAGGCTGATTGTATTGGGTGGCCCTTTAGCGTTCCTGGCCATTCAATTAGGTTGGTTCTTTGCTGAATTGGGTCGGCAACCCTGGATTATCCGAGGTTTTATGACGGTGGAAGAAGCCGCAACTTCTTCTCCTTATATCGGTCTAATGTTTCTCATGTTTCTGGCGCTTTACATCGTTCTTGGAACGTTATGTATTGTAGTTTTACGAAGACTATTCCGCAATAACCCCGCAGAACTTGAACTGGAAAAACGAGAATTGAGTGATGCGTCATGAGCTATGAATTGATTGGTATATCCATATTATGGCTATTTCTATATGGCTATTTAATCGTAGCTTCCATTGATTTCGGCGCCGGATTTTTTGCTTTTTGGTCGAAAGCAACGAAGAAGGATCACATTATAAACCAACTCATCTCCAGATATTTGTCCCCCGTATGGGAAATTACGAACGTATTTTTTGTGTTCTTTTTTGTCGGCATTGTAGGCTTTTTCCCTGATACCGCCTATTATTACGGAAGTTCCATGCTTGTTCCGGCGAGCATAGCGATTGTCTTAATTGCTATACGCGGTTCTTTCTACGCTTTTGAAAACTATGGCTCGAAAAATAGCATTGTGTATTTGTTCTTATATGGCGTAACGGGATTGTTAATTCCGGCCTCCCTGTCTGTAGCACTGACTCTATCCGAGGGCGGTTTTATTGTAGAGGAAAACGGATATGTCTCGCTTGAGTACTTTGCATTGTTCACAAGTCCATTATCATGGAGCATTGTGGCCCTTTCTATCGTGTCCGTTCTATTCATTAGCGCTACGTTCTTAACATTTTATGCTTCTCGGGCGAATGATCAACCCGCTTTGAAGTTGGTGCGTTCTTACGCTTTGTTTTGGAGCACCCCCATGATAATAGCAGCTTTAACGTCATTTATTTTTCTCAGCCAGCACAACGAGAGACATTTCCATAACATGATGGATTTATGGTGGATGCTTGGGCTCTCTGTCGGCTTTTTCTTGATCGCTCTCTGGCTCCTTTATGCCGGGAGAAATTACGGGCTTGCGTTTATTAGCGTTATGTTACAGTTCTTGTTTGCTTTCTTCGCATACGGGATCGGCCACTACCCATATATTCTGGATCCCTATATTACGATACAGGGCGGGGCAACGCATGAATCTATGGGCCTTGCACTAGTGATTGCCTTTATCGCAGGCTTATTCTTGCTCATTCCTTCTCTCGCTCTGGTATTTAAACTATTTCTTTTCGATGCAGACTATGTAAAGGGAAAAAAGTAGAAAAAGAGCATTTAGAAAGGGAAATAGCGAAATGTATCTCTTAAAAGAAAGTCTATCGCAACAAAGAAAAAGCATGGCATTTTTGCTCGTATTCGCCTTTTTATTAGGTATTGCTATTATTAGCCAAGGCGCCATCATTGCCGGCATTATTGATGGCGTCTTCCTTCAGGATATGGCGTTTTCCAGTATTTTTCCATTCTTGCTCATTTTATTTGGGGTCATCTTAGTCCGCGTGTATGTCATTTATGCAAGTGGCCGAACGGGAATAAAAATGGCCGCCCGGACAAAGGATCATTTCCGAAAACGGTTGTTGCAAAAGATGGCACAATCATCGCTTCATACTTCTTTAGACAGACAATCGGGCGGAAAAGTCAGTATTCTCATGGATTCCGTAGACGCCGTTGATAATTACTTTAGCCAGTATATCCCCCGTCTGTTGCAAACGGCATTGGTCCCTTTGATGATCCTTATTGTTGTTTTTACCCAACACGTCAATTCCGGATTGATCATGCTCGTTACCGCACCATTTATTCCCCTCTTTATGGCATTAGTAGGTATTCAAACGAAAAAAAAGTCTGAAGAACAGTTAACACAGTTAGAAGCCTTTTCCGGCACTTTTCTTGATTCCTTGCAGGGATTGGTAACGTTAAAATTGTTCGGACATTCAAAAAAACAGCAAAACCGAATGGAAGAAAGCAGTATCGGCTTTAAAAATGCAACCATGGATATTTTAAAAGTCGCTTTCACGAATGCTTTTATGCTGGAAATTATCATGATGCTAAGTATTGGTCTTATAGCCTTGGAGATCGCGCTGCAACTTATCATTTACGAAAGTCTCACGTTTTTTACCGCCTTCTTTATTTTACTGCTCGTTCCCGATTTTTATCTATCACTGAGAGATCTTGGGAGTGCCTTTCATAATGGGCGCGCAAGTATGGGAGCAGCTAAAAAAGTGGAGGAAGAATTAGAAAATACAGGAGATAGCATTCAGTGGGGGGACCAAAAAATTTCGGATAAAAAAATGCCCCCTCAAATTGAACTTTCTGATGTAAGTTTTCAATATGAACCGGAAAATTTCGTGCTTGAAGATGTTTCGGCAAAGATTTTCCCTTATGAACATGTGGCTATTGTAGGGAAAAGCGGATCAGGGAAAACAACGTTATTAAATGTTATCGCAGGCTTAATGAAGCCCATGCAAGGCACCATAAGCATCGACGGCCATAGCCTTTTTGAGCACCAAGAGCAAAGCTGGTATAAACATATCAGCTATATTACCCAACATCCCTATATTTTCTCCGGAAGTATTGGGGAAAATATTGCGATTGGCCTGCCAGATCAAGTTTCACAGGCGGATGTGATCGATGCAGCCAGTCAAGCCGGTATTTCAGAGATGATCGAAGATCTGAGTGACGGGTATGAAACCATTGTCGGTGAAGGGGGACGAGGGCTGTCCGGAGGAGAGAAACAGCGCCTTGCAATCGCCAGAGCGTTTCTGAAGCAACCTTCTATTATACTGTTTGATGAACCAACCGTTGGGCTCGATTTACAAACGGAAAATATATTACAATCATCCATCCAAAAGCTGAGCAAGAACGCCACAATTGTAACGGTTGCTCATCGCCTGTATACGATACAAGATGCCGATCGCATTTTATTATTGGAGAACGGCAAGCTCTTGGCCAGCGGCTCACATGAAAGGTTGATGACCCAGTCCTCAACTTACGCCGGTATGGTTGATGCTCAATTAAGGAGGCTGAGTGATGAGGGAACTTTCGACCGTCACTAAGGCTGTCATTCACGAAAAAAAAGACGTTCTTCTATCCATCATCGCAGGCTTTATAACCGGGATTACTGGCGTTGGTCTTTTTGCTGCAAGTGGTTACTTGATCTCCCATGCAGCCTTGGAACCACCGCTATATGCGTTAATCATTCTCACATCAACAGTGAAATTGCTTGGGTTGGTGCGTGCATTAAGCCGCTACGCAGAAAGGTATTATTCACACAGAGCAACATTTTCTGTCCTCAGCCGGTTAAGAGTTACCTTTTATCAAAAGTTGGAACCTTTAGCGCCTGCCATTTTTCAACATTATCAAAGTGGAGATTTACTCGCTCGAATCGTAGGGGATGTTGAGCGGCTGCAGAATTATTTTTTACGTGTATTTTACCCGCCCATTGTATTAGTGATGGTTTTTCTAATGACCATTTTATTTGTGATGTATTTCTCCGTCCTGATTGCTTTTGTTTTCGTGCTTGGCTTGCTGCTGACAACATTTGTGATCCCTGCATGGTTCATGACTCGCCAAAAGCACCTTCAAAACAATGTAGGGGAAAAGCGCGCAACGTTATCGACGAACGTAACGGAGTTTTTGCATGGCTTCAGAGATTTGAAGGTCTATCAGCAAATGGATGAAAAAGAGAAGGAATTATTGGATGCCTCCAAAGACTTGATTCGGGAACAAGAGGAAGAAGGACGTTATTTAACCGGAAACCAAGCGATTAATACGTTATTGGCATTGGCAATTTCGGTGCTCGTACTTGGCATAGGTGCCTATTTAGTGTCCGAAGGTCACATGCAAGGGGTATTTTTAGCTATGTTGGTCATGATTGCTCTCACCGTTTTTGAGGAAGCTGTCCCCATGGCATCTTTTCCTTCTTATTTGCGGGAAAGTACCCGGGCCGCAGGGAGATTGTCCCATACCCTGCAAAGTGACGCGCATAACACTGAACAGCGACAATTTGAATTGCCCCGAGATCAACCGGTTCACATCAATGTAAGCAATGTCGACGTTCACTTCCAAGATGAAAGCTATCCAGCCATTAAAAATGTGAATGTTACTATTCCTCCCGGTTCAAAAACAGCCATTGTCGGAGCAAGCGGATCAGGTAAATCTACACTAATGGCTCTCTTGTTAAAACTCGTGAGTGCCCATCGAGGAGATGTGTCATTAAACGGGAAAAACGTGAACGAACTCAAGGAGCAGAGCATTTGGGAAAACGTAAATGTGGTGATGCAGGAAAATCACTTCTTTTATGGAACGGTTCAGGACAATCTTTTAGTAATGGAGCAAGCGCACACAGATGCAGAGATCAAATCTGTTTTAGAAAAAGTCGACCTTGATCACCTTTCTTTGGATAGTCACATCTATGAACGGGGAGAGAATCTCTCCGATGGGGAAAAACAGAGACTCGCAATGGCTCGCGTACTGTTAAAAAAAGGACGAACCTGGGTTTTGGATGAACCTACGTCTTCATTGGATGCCGTAACAGAAAAAAAGATCTTTGAGTATTTGTGGCATCAAGCAAAAGACGACACCATTCTATTAATTACCCATCGTATAACAGGACTCGAAAACATGGACCAAATCATCGTTATGGAAGGAGGTAGCGTCATTGAAAAAGGCACCTACGAAGAACTTATGTCCAAGCAGGGACACTTCTATGAAATAAAACAGTTTGAAAGACAAGTCCTGTCCGTCCTTTAATACCTCTATTATTTTGCATTAAATATCTCCCCTTTTGTATAATAATTCCATAAGCATATAGAAGGTTCTCTATGGATTTACAGTTACCTGGTAAAAAAGCGCTTAACGCTGTTCATTATTAAAATAGCAATCATTTTTGAGGATTATCCTCTCGCATCCTTCTTCCAGCGAGGCGCAATCCCTGTTATTACAGAATTGCGCTTCGTTTCTTCAAATCTTGGACTAGAGAGGCTACAAAAAGCCCAAAATTGACTATGAAACCCATATTTCGCGCCCGTTTAAGCGTCAAATTTAATTTTTGCAGGAATTTGGCCTTCTTGTATCAAAGTGTAGAAGGAAGCCAGATTTTGAGGTGATTCCTGTGACTGAATCCATGGAAGGTATATCGGGCTTTCAAACGGTGCGTCTCGGCTCCACTCCCGTGATTCGCCAATTGATTGAAGAAGCTGGATTGGTCGAACGTATCGATAGACTTTCTCCCGTCAAAAAGGAAGATTGCCAAGTGTCCGTGGGCACACGGATCGCCGCTTTGATCATCAACCAATTGTCTGATCGTAAGCCCCTCTTCAAGGTCGAAGCATTCTATGAAAACCAAGATGTTGAATTGCTGTTCGGCCCAGGCGTCACTGCGAGTGATTTCAATGATGATGCGCTGGGACGGGCCTTAGATGCCCTTTATAACGCCGGGCTTGAAGAGATTTGTATGCACAGCATTCAAGGGGTGCAATCCTGCGTCAACCTTACGTGGGAAGGGCTGCACGCTGATACCACGTCCTTTGTATATACAGGTGCACCCAAAAACGACCCCGATGATGAGGCGTTATTAAAAATCGTCCATGGCCACACCAAAGATCATCGCCCGGATGCTCCGCAGATTAAATTCGGGTTGACGACATCACCGGAGGGCATCCCCGTCTATGCCGACGTCTTAAACGGCAATCAGGATGATAAAACATGGAACGCGAAAGTCATGAAAGCTCTGAGACAATGGTACGAGCCGGATCAGTTGGCCCAAGCGATTTTTATCGCGGACAGCGCACTGGTCACCGAAGACAATTTAAAAATGGTCCAAGGCAAAGGGGATCAGCCAGATTTTCAGTTTTTATCCCGGTTGCCGGAAAATTTTAAAGTGGCCAAAACACTGAAAGAAAAAGCCTTGAAGGACGATGAAAATGAATGGGAAGATATTGGCCACTTTGTCAACCGCAAAGGGGCGGCTTCTTATCACACCTATCCCGCCAAAGAGAAACTGCACGGAAACCCCTACCGGTTTCTGGTTGTTCAATCCGATCAAATGGATGGTCGGAAGAAAAAGAAGATCGACAACCAACTCAAAAATGAAAAGCAAAGCTGTCGCAAAGAGCAAAAAGAGCTGGAAAGCCGGGACTTTGCTTGTGAGGCCGATGCCGAAGCTGCGCTTGCCGACTTTCTCAAGCACCATCACAAAGGGTATCATACGTTTGAAGGCACCGTGGTCCGTGAAGAGGTGCCCGGCAAACGCGAGAAACGCGGGCGTCCCAAAAAAGGGGAACCGCCGCCTCCGCCGGTCACCGTCTATCGTGCCCAATTAGAGCTGCAATCCCCGTCGGAAGAGACCCTCGAACAGCTTCGCAAAGAAGCGTCCATCTTTATCCTGGTCACCAATGCGGGCAACGACACGGCCTCCGACGTGGACCTATTGAAAGGCTATAAAGGCCAACAAACCGTGGAAAATCGCTTCCGGTTTCTCAAGGATCCGTTTTTTGTCCGACGGCTTTTCTTGGAAAAACCCCGCCGTGTCGAAGCTTTTGCTTATGTGATGATGATGAGTATGATGATTTATTCCCTGTTCGAATACCTCATTCGCACAAGCATGGAAACAGATGACGAGCCCCTGAATTTGATGGGGGGCGGTGGCCGTCGAAGCATTCGCCCGACGGGCGAAGCTGTCTTAGAACTGCTGGATACCGTCGATATTATTCACATGGAGATCGACGGTCAACTCCGACGGTTGTTTCCGGATAATCATGAGCCGCAATTGGACCGCATCCTCAGTTTGTTAGGGATGGATCGGAGCGTTTATACGACACCGTTTAGCTCAAAAGCTGTCGAAATCAATAGCCAGTAATCATAGCTCGGGCATTCCTTTGCTCGTTTGATGTCGAATGACGAGGGAATGGCTCAACATTTGTCTTGTGCATATTATTCAAAGGCATTCATTCCCTGAACGGCATGTCCATACCAACCAAAAGAAATTACCTGGATGTTGCCCT
The DNA here is from genome assembly GCF_006740705.1 of Salicibibacter halophilus. GTDB lineage: Bacteria > Bacillota > Bacilli > Bacillales > Marinococcaceae > Salicibibacter > Salicibibacter halophilus. Next base: position 1,405,464 of record NZ_CP035485.1, read on the forward strand.
CGCGAAATCTGGGATGAAAAGTATTATTGTTGTTATAACAGGCACCATTGGAATACTTAGATTAAAAGTAACTGACACCTAAAAATTAAGCTTCGTCAACTCCCCCTCTTATTCCACAAACTAGCCTTTTTTCGTAACAGAGATAATGAAAAAGTTAAACATTCAAGATAGAAAAGGCTGATTAAAATGAGTGCATCAGATCAAATCTATAACATCCTGTGATTTTTCCTATTTTGATCGGGGCTATTTGAGTTGAAAATCATCTTATAGTACACCACTAATTTCAATAATATGAATGGTGCAGCTCATTATATAACACTGGGTGTTAGTATCACTATTGGCAGCATATATCACATCTTATCTAGGATTATGATCGGGTAAGCGTTTGAATTTATCCCCAGCTTTTCCGCTGCTCCGCACAGGATTGCTTGTTTCCCAGCACCCCTACGCGTTTTTCCTTTTTAGTCCGCAAACCGTCCCTCTGGGGACTCGACACGCTCGGGTTCTCCTTTTTCAGTTCGCAGACCGCCCCTCTGGGGATTCGACACGCTCGGTTTCTCCTTTTTCAGTCCGCAGACCGTCCCTCTGAGGACTCGACGCGTTCGGGGTTCTCCTTTCCAGTCCGCAGACCGTCCCTCTGAGGAGTCGACACGCTCGGATTCTCCTTTTTCAGTCCGCAGACCGCCCCTCTGGGGACCGTCTGTCCCCTTTTTATTGACATTCCTCACCCCCTCTATTATATTTACATGTACTAGAATATCCACCGGAGGAATCTATTCATCTATGAAAAGTTTCTTTTTCTTCACGTGCCTCCTGGCGATATTTTCGGCATTTTTCCTGTTTAATATCGACCAAAATCGCGAACAACAAGCCATGGCGGAAGATGTCGTTTCCACCGACGAAGAACTGCATCCGCATGTAAAAGAACAAAAAGACACATTGATCGAACGGGCAGATGACATCGGGATTGATGTGGTCATTACAGAAGGGTATCGCTCCCACGACCGCCAAGATGATCTCTACGCGCAAGGCCGGACGGAGTCGGGGGACATTGTGACAAACGCGGAGGCAGGCGAGTCGTATCATAATTACGGCTTGGCTATCGATTTCGCGATTGAAAATAGCGACGGAGAAATCATTTGGGACATCGAATACGATGGCACCGAAAGCGGGGAATCCGATTGGCTGGAAGTCGCCGCAATTGGAGAAGATTTAGGATTTGAGTGGGGCGGACACTGGAACGATTATCCCCATTTGCAAATGGATTTCGGCTTATCCATTGAAGAGCTTCAAGAAGCCAAACAACAACTGGACAACGAATCGGGGTAATAGTCGCCCGTTAACTTCCCGGTATAATACGTAAGGCTGCCACCATGAAGGATGACAGCCTTACTTTTTTATCCATTGAAGGTTTGAAAAGCAATCGTTGCATTGTGCCCGCCAAAGCCGAATGAATTGTTCAGGGCGACATTGGCTTGGATCGGTTTCTTTTCGTTTGCGGCGTAGTCAAGGTCACATTTCGGATCAGGGTTGCGCAAATTAATGGTCGGAGCTGCAACCTGATCCACAAGCGACTGTATGCTAAAAATGGATTCAACGGCGCCTGTTGACCCCAATAAATGCCCGGTCATGGATTTCGTCGAACTGACGACGAGCTCGTAGGCATGATCGGAAAAGACATTTTTGATCGCGGTCGTCTCGTATTCATCATTGTATGGCGTGCTTGTTCCATGAGCATTGATATAGCCAACGTCTTTTTTGTCAATGGCTCCGTCGGAAAGCGCCTGCTCCATTGCTCTGGCCGCGCCTTCCCCTTCCGGCGCGGGCGCTGTCATATGGTAGGCATCCCCGGTCGAACCATAGCCGACCACTTCCGCGTAAATGTCTGCTTCCCGCGCTTCCGCAGATTCCAACGATTCCAAAATAAGAATGCCGGCACCTTCGCCCATGACAAATCCGTCCCGTTCTGCGTCAAACGGGCGAGAGGCAGTGGCAGGATCATCGGAAGCCGTTATCGCTTTAGCTGCCGCGAAGCCGGCAATCGCCATGTTTGTAATCGGCGCTTCCGTTCCGCCGGTAATCATGGCGTCCGCGTCGCCTCTTTGAATGACCTTAAACGCATCGCCGATCGAATTCGTCCCTGATGCACAAGCGGTAACGCTGCAAGAGTTGATGCCTTTTGCACCGGTTTGAATGGATACTTGGCCGGACGCCATGTCCGGGATCATCATCGGTACGAAAAACGGGCTCACTCGTCTTGGCCCTTTTTCAGTGAGTTGTTTAAATTGTTTTTCGTAGGTTTCCATGCCACCGATCCCTGAGCCAATCCAGACACCGACACGGTCTGCATTCTCATCTGTAACCTTATAATCGGCATCTTCAAGGGCCATCTGCGCAGAAGCGACAGCGTAATGCGTAAATCGGTCCATTTTCCGGGCATCTTTTCGGTCCAAATAGTCTTCGACTTCAAAGCCTTTTATTTCACCCGCGACGTTAATCGGGAATTGTTCTGCGTCTAACCTCGTCACCGGGCCGATGCCTGTATCCCCTGCAAGCGCTCGCTTCCAAGCCTCGTCCACATGATTCCCGAGTGGGTTCACCGTCCCCATACCTGTGACTACGACACGATGTTTCATCTTCATTCTCTCCTTTAAAAACTTGGCTTGGTACCGATGGCGAACTCTTGATCAATCGTCTTTGAGCCAAGTTTCGTATATTTTGCGAATCGGCCTATCGTCCCCAGCGAAGAGCAATACCGCCCCATACAAGACCGGAGCCGAATCCGACCATCACGACTAAATCTCCATCTTTTATTTTACCACGATTTAAGTCTTCCACAAGAGCTATGGGGATCGAAGATGAAGACGTATTTCCGAATTTGTGTACAGTAGCTGCCATTTTTTCTTTTGGTAACTCCAAACGTTGCCTGGCCGCTTCCATGATACGGATATTCGCTTGGTGAGGAACGAGATAATCGACATCATCTTTCGTAAGATTGGCTTTTTCAAGCAAATTCATACACGTATCGCCCATTTGGCGGACGGCAAACTTGAACACCTCTCGTCCATTCATATAGAGATAGGGATTCGCGATAATATGGGGGGCTCCGCTGCCATCTGATCCCAATTCAAAGGAGAGCAATCCGCGGTCGTTGCCAACGGGCCCCATGACCGCCGCCCCTGCTCCGTCACCAAAGAGAACAGCCGTATTACGATCGTTGAAATCCGTTACCTTTGACAATTTTTCAGCACCGACGACGAGAATCCGTGCATAAGCTCCGGTAGATATGAATTGGCTGGCGGTGACGACGCCGTACGCAAAACCGGCACAAGCGGCACCGATATCCATTGCCGCTGCCTTATGCGCGCCGAGACGGTCTTGAATCATGGATGATACAGAGGGAAAAGGATAATCACCGGTTACAGACGCAACGATAATCAGATCCAGGTCTTCGGCCTTTTCCCCGGCATGTTCAAGTGCGCGAACAGCAGAAAAATAAGACATATCCGAAGTATCCACATCATCTTCCGCAAATACTCTTCGTTCGATGCCTGTGCGTGTCCGAATCCATTCGTCACTCGTATCCAGCGTCTTTTCAAAGTCTTTATTCGTAACCTCTTTTCCCTCAGTAAAACTGCCAATTCCATATATGCCCGCTCGTCGCATACAAATTCCCCTCCTGTTGAATGGCTTTTAAAATATTGGTTCGTATTATGACCTAGTACTAATTTTATCCCATTTCCATCGTTTCCGCAATAGAAAAAACCGTGCCCATCCGAGAAAATGGACACGGTTTCTTTTTTATCGTGGGGGGCCTTCGGATCCTCCGTACGGTCCATACGGCGGAAGCGGGTGACCACCTAAGCCAGGCTCGCCTCCATAAATAGGACCGTAACTAGGTCCATAACTCGGACCGTAACTTGGCCCAAACTGAGGGCCGTACTGCGGACCATAACTAATGGGAGGAGGTGCGCCATATCCCGCACCATAACCACCGTATCCCCCACCGGCTAACAATGGTCCTGCTGCGAGACCGGCAACAAATGGCAGAAAAAATCCAATCCGTTCGTCGCCTGCATGTGTAGATGTCGGGGGAGCGGCGTAACCATCCATTCGGTAAGGATAAATGGTTCTCATTAATCTCTTCCTTTCCTGCATAGGCTGCTGTATATTCTATGGTAGCCCAATAACGGATGTGTAGCTTTAAAATAAAGTTTAATCAAAAATAACCCACAAACCCGTATATTACCGTTGCAGAAAAAAGCATTACATACAATTGATCAATGAATGTTACTCCATTCTATTCTTTAACTTCTATTGAAAAAACATAAGTTGCACTTGCTTCATTATGAACTCCATTCAACATTGACATAGTCTGCAAATGCGTACGAAATAGCACTCAAGCCTATTAAAAGCCATAAACTTCTGACATTAACTACACGCACCTAGATGTTCTTATAATACGAATGCATTTTTTATCATGACGGACACAACTCTTATTCCATTCTTGCGCTTCGTTTGCGTAAGATCGGTGATGTTATATAGGTCTCCTCAATAAAACAAACCAGACTATAATTACAGAAAGAAAGTAGATGACGAGTAGACTAATGACATTTCTCCAAGCCACATCATCTGAAAATAGAAATACACCAGGTAAAATAATAATAACGCAACAAATACACGCTATGATAAAAGCTTTTAAAAAACTCATTTAAATACCTCTTTAAAGTGAAGAGTAAAACAAGTTACCCCATTAAATGGCCTTTTTCCGCAAGATCGGGCTCTGACTTTTATTCCGCATAAGCGCTTCGATTGCTTAGTACATATTGATCTTACTGGTAATGTGGCTTTCGTTCTTTCATCAGTCCACTAATGTTAGTATATATGGCATAAAGTCCTGCTACAACTGTAAATGCGGCGAACCAAAAAGTAGAGTTGAACAAAACATGGAAGGTCACAATAAACACGGGTACAATCACGACAATTGCAATAATATTTCGAACGAAATTATGCATTTTAGCCCTTCCTTTCCAAAAATTATTCACATTTCCTGGTCATATTCCTCTTATGTGGTGCAACTAAACTCTCTGATCAAGAAGGCTTATTATACAATTAACTAGCCCTATTCTCAAGGAGAGCACAATCCCTGTTATTCCAGAATTGCGCTTCGTTTCAGGAATAAAATCAGCAGACAGCGTATGATACAATTTTTTGTATTTAATACTGCATCACAGTTCCCTCTTTATTCTTTGTTGCGATACAAATACATCGTCAACGGTGCAAATATCGCCAATATGATGACGCTAGCCAAGAGCACCCAGCCAATATCTTCAAATGTTGCCGTTCCATGCATGAGCCCACGCACTGCTGTCACCAGTAGGGAGATCGGGTTGACGTCAACAAAACTCTGCAGCCATCCCGGCAACGTCTCCGGGTCAACAAGCACATTGCTAATAAATGTCAAAGGCATGAGGACCATCATCGAGACGGCGGCAAGTGTCTGTTCCGTTCGTATGACGATTGAAAGGGCGATCCAGATCCATGATAAGCTAAAAGCGAACAGCAACAATAAACCGATGGCTGCCAAAACACCCCATACACCTGCATCGGGTTGGAAACCGAGGATCATTCCTAGCACGATCAAGATTGCGGAGGCCATCGCGAAACGCACAACGTCTATCAATAACCCTCCAACGAGAACCGAAGGCCCCCAAATCGGCAAGGTCCGAAATCGATCGTATACTCCTTTGGTGATGTCACTGTTCAAGGCCATCCCGGTGTACATCGTTATCATGGTTACTGTCATGACGAGAATACCCGGCAAGATGAATTGTAGGTAATCCCCGGTGGATCCTGCGATGGAACCGCCAAAAAGATACGTGAACATGAGCAAAAAAATGATCGGCATCGCCGTCACATCAAACATTTGTTCCGGCATATGCTTTATTTTCAAAAGTGCCCGCCATCCGAAAGTGAGCGATGCTGATAATGCACTGGGTTTCTTCGGACGCTCCCCGGTTGCCAATACTTCACGCAATATTTTATTATTCATCCGCTCACCTCTTCTGTTGAATTAGGGCGTCCTGTTAGAGAAAGGAAAACTTCATCAAGACTAGGTTGACCAAGGGAAAAATCCTTAACAGCAATATTAGCACGTCCCAGTTCTCCGAGGGCATGTGTGGCAAGCATGTTATCTGATATTCGAGCTGAAAGGACCGCTGGATCGGATGAAAGCTGAATCTTTGTGTCAAGTTTCTCAGCCAGTAATTGTTCTGCTTCAGGTCGGGTTTCCGGATCAAGCAATCGTACTTGTAATGTTCCCGAACCGACGGAGGCTTTCAGTTCTCCACTGGTCCCTTCAGCAATGATTTTACCTTCATCAATAACGGCAATCCGATCGGCCAATTGATCAGCTTCATCAAGATACTGCGTCGTTAATAAAACCGTTGTGCCTGTACTCACCAACACCCTGATAATGTCCCACACTTGATGACGGCTGCGCGGATCCAGTCCGGTGGTCGGTTCATCCAAAAATAACAATTCCGGTGAGACGACAATGCTAGCAGCAATATCAATACGCCGCCGCATCCCTCCTGAGTATTTTTTTACCTGACGTTTGGCTGCTTCTTGTAAACCGAAAGCGTTGAGAAGCTCGTCAGCTCTTTTCTTTGCACTTTTTTGTGAATAACCCGTAAGCCGGCCGATCATGATCAGATTCTCCCGACCGGTCAGATCTTCATCCAGTGAAGCGAACTGCCCAGTTAAACCGATGCGGCTACGCACTTCGTCCGTCTCTTGCACGAGATCATGGCCGAGCACTCGGATGTCGCCGGCATCAGGTTTCAACAATGTTGCGAGTATGCGGGTAATCGTTGTTTTTCCGGCACCATTCGGACCTAAGAAGCCATATACAGCCCCTTTATCCACCGTTAGGTCAACCTCATCGACGGCGCGTTTTTTTCCAAACGTTTTGACGAGCCCCTTGGCTTCAATAGCCAGCTCAATGTGATATTGATCATTGCTTAACATATTCATCGTCCCTCCTCTCGAACCTTACTTAAAATATCCGTCAAATATGCTTCTACTTCGTTCGTCAGAACTTTTGTATGAAGCAGTGATTTATCCCCAAATCCTTCTGAGATTTCCTCAAGTTCATCAAAATATTCCAGTTCAAATACTTCGGTCAGCACATTCATTAGTTCCAGTCCTTTTTCCTGTACTGCCAATTCATCCACGGGCTTTCTCTCATGATAGAATCGAATAATATCTGAAAATATAGCTGTTATTTTTTTCTCCAATTCAAGTTTTTCTTCTGCTGTCTTCCCTTCCAAGAATATTCGATCCAGCAACTCTTTGGACATATGGTTAGCCATCCATTGCTTTTGATCTTCCTCACGTTGAAGCGCATGAATGAGTCCTAACAATAAATCGCTATCCGTCTGATTTTCCTGCTCTTGAATGATCGCTTGTACGCGTTCGATGGTCCCGATCACCTGATCAAGATGTTCTCGCTTTTGTTCCAAAAGGTTTGCTTGCGCTGCCAAAGAATCCTTTAATTCCTTTCCGGGTTTTTCAAGATATTCAGCAATGGTTAGCACCCAAAAACTAAGGCTTTAATGCTCACTCAAAGTCTTTTCCAACAAAAATGAGCGGCATTTTAAAGTTTGAAGGATGATTTTTTCTTCGAAAAAATCTACCCCACCCCTCTTAAACGGTGGCTGGGGCCATCTTTTTAAGATGTTTCGTGCATCTTTTGAAGTTTTGGGCAATGATTGAGGCATATAACCAGATTTTTGGACGCACGCGTCCCCTGACAGGCAAATCCTCCAATCGATATGCCCGTTTCAAGACAGAAGGCACGCCTTCAACACCCGCCCGAAAGTTGGAAAGTTCCTGATGCCTTTTCGTTCCAATTTTGGCGCGCGTTTGGTCGGTCCGTCTTTTGTTTTCGCTAAACGAAACGTGGTAGGCTTTCTTTTGCTCTTTGACTTGGCACTGGTTTAATAGAGGGCACTGCTGACAATGTTCTTTGTAAAATTTGGCTGTGTATATCTCTTTCTCGGCATCATAGATGGGAAAGGTTGGTTCATGCCCTTGTGGACATCTTGTAATTTTCCCTGTTTCAGGGTCAATCTCAAATTGGTCGACACCAATATAGTCATCGGAAACAGAACGTCCGGTCAATTGGGAAAAGTTGATCTCAAGGTCTTTGTCATCCGCGTGTTTCACCGTTTCTTGGCGATAGTAAGCACCGTCAACAGCGAGTGTCTCAATGTCGTCGGCCAAAGGGTGCTCTTTGACAAAGTCCTCGCCAAATTGTGCGTCACTATGGGTATTCTCTTTCAAATCGGCATGCATAATAAGCCCTGTTTCTTTTTCAGGGTCATGAACTTCTACAAGATTTAAACTGTTGCCGATATGATGGTCTCCGCCTTTGTGACGAAAGGTCGCATCAGGATCCGATGGGTTTTGAAGAATACGAGAAGATAACTTTGTTCCTTCGATGGGAACAGTGATGCCGTCTTCCGACTCCACAGATTGTTCTTGCAGTAGGCGCGCCAGATGCTTAAAAGCATCGGTATCAAGGGCGACAGATGCATCTTGAACCCACACGTGCAAGTCATGCGCCTGATGAATGAGGGATTCAAGTTTAGATGCTTCTTCTGTCGATTTCGTTTTGTATATGGTTTGGTTTTTATGTCCTTTTTCAAGGTACGCCAAATAAGACGCAGGGATATCCAATCCCGGAATCTTGTTGAGTTCCCTGACCACGTTACGAATCACCGTATAAACCAACTCAATGCGCGTCATTTTTTTGCAAGAACTGTCAAGCATCGTGGAATCCATGCGTGCCATCGATTTGTTTAAAGAAAGAAAATATGCCATTTTTTCAGCGAGCGACTCCATTTCTTGTTGGAGGAGATTTTCTCCCGTTTGTAGCTCATGTTCAACCAGGCGACATCTAAAGTTGGATAAGGTGTTAACACAGAGACGTTCCTTATCCGCATTGGCCTCCAGACCCAAGGCATATTGAAACCGATAATCAAAATAAAGGGATCCAATCAAGTCCTCGTCGGAGAATATATGTTGTTGTTTGAGGATAAGCAAACTGACCAGAACATTCACTGGCTTATTCGGACGACTCGCCTTTTGGCTATATAAGACGGAAAAGCGTTTTTCATTAATTTGCGTAAGAATAAGGCGATAAAAATCCTCGGCCCAGCTTTTTTTCAGCATTTCAACAACATAGTCGGGAAATGCTTGATCTTGATCGAAGAGTGTTTTTTGTACATCTTTGTCTCCTGGCCTGAACATGGTAGAACCTCCAACATCGTAGTCTATCTCTATTATAATGTATTTTTCGCTCTAATTGGTGGAAAACCTGGACCTTTTTGGGTGAGAACCAGCAATGTCTCCCAGAGAAAAATCTAAATATTTGAGTGTCAAGATTCTTTGTAAATGAAATAAATCATTTTCGGTGTAAAGGCGATGCCCTTGTTTGTTATATTCCGATGGTACTAGCAATCCTCTCCGATCATAGTAGCGAAGTGTACGTTCAGTTACACCTGTCAACTTAGCAAATTTTCCAACGGAATACGCTTTTTTCTCAATCATTCGTTACCCTCCTTCGTTTCTTTAATACATAGCATAACCCCTAACGTAACGTCAGGGGCAAGAGGGTTTTTACATTTATTAAAGTTGTTGTTCGCCATCTTATGTTTTCATACATTCATGTACTTAATAACCGATTCGTTAAATACTGTTTCCTTTTTGTGTGATGTTGCATTTAAAAACCTTCTCTTATTCAACAATCTGGCCTTATTGCAGAATACTGTTTTCCGTAAGAATACCCTTTGGAATCATCATATCCAAAGGGATAAACCTTCGCAACATTTTTATAAACGTCGTATCTTTTTAACAAATGTCGCGACTTTATTTTAAAACCACGGATGTGCGGCGAATTAGCCGTCTGCCCGCATCTTCATATACGTAAATTCTGCAAGAAAGGCAAGGATTAACGCAAAAATAACAATAGCCGTCTCGGCGAAAGAGGTGAAGGCCGACAAGAAAAAATAACCGGCGAGTGCAACAAAAGTGAAGATAAGTACACCAAAAAGAAAATGCATCCGATCAACTCCCAATATCATTATACCTTAAAAAGGAGACGAGGTGGCACCATGGTAACTTTTTTTACGTTCCGAAAACAGTTGTGGTCGCCATGGGCATTCCATAGCGACCAGTCATCAATGGTTCAGCTTCAGGCTCCATGAGCTCTCCATGGCGACCGACCCACCGCATTCCCGCTAACTTCAGGCGCCATCCGATGAAATATCACCTTTCCATGCACGAAAAAAATCCCCTTTTCTCCTAACGCACCACTGCTTGCAATATTGCTTTTTGCACGTGCAAACGGTTTTCTGCCTGGTCGAAGACAACCGAACGCGGACCATCAATCACTCCGGCGCTCACTTCCTCTCCGCGATGGGCGGGCAGGCAATGCATAAAGATAGCTTCATCGTTTGCTTGGGCCATCAAGGCGTCATTGACTTGATAAGGTTCAAATGCCCAATTTCGGGTGTCTTTCTCTTTTTCCGCTCCCATGCTTACCCAGACATCGGTATAGACGACATCGGCATGTTGCACCGCTTCGTTCGGATCGGTGACGTGTTCCACCTTGCTCCCCGTTTCAGCCGCAATGGCTTTTGCTTTTGTCCAAACCTCTCGTGATCCCTCATATCCAACAGGGGTCGACAAGGTAATATGAACGCCGAACTTTGCGGCGATGACCATCAATGAATGGGCGACGTTGTTGCCATCCCCGACATAAACAACCTTCCGGCCTTTAAGGCTGCCCAAATGCTCTTGAATCGTCAACATGTCGGCAAGCGCCTGGCAAGGGTGATAATCATCGGTAAGCGCATTAATGACCGGGGCATCACTGTTTTCCGCGAGCGTTGCCACCATTTCATGATCGTTGGCGCGAATCATGATCGCGTCCACGTAACGGGAAAGGGCGCGCGCGGTATCCTGCACCGGTTCGCCTCGCCCGATTTGCAAGTCCGCACTGCTCAAAAACAACGCGTGACCGCCGAGTTGCGTCATCCCAACCTCAAAGGACACCCGGGTACGCGTAGACGCATTTTCAAAAATCATTCCGAGGGAGCGTCCGGCGAGCGTTTGGTGCGGGATGCCCTGTTTTTGTTTTTCTTTCAGTTGACCCGCGCTCTCCAAAAGTTCTTCAATGTCCTCCGGAGCAAAGTCCACCCAGGATAATACATCTTTCCCTTTTAAAGTGTGTTGCGTCAACGCCTCTTCATTTTTCACTTTTTGTCACGTCCTTTGTAAATCTCGCTGCTTCCAAGTTTCAACGGCGCACACGCGGTGCGGGATTTCACGGGCAGCGACTAATTCGCGCAAGGTTTCCGGGCCGGTTACAATCATTTTTCGTTGACCCTCAGCTGCCAACCGTTCCTCTTTGTTCTCCCTGCTGCCTGTCGGTGGAATATTGATATAAAGAAGGCCGTCATCGTCTTCAAGCCAACGCTTAAACGAATAGGTGGCCGGATCATAAATGGTAAAGCCCGCTTCTTTCAGCGCTTCCAACGCCGGTTCGCATGCCGCCTTTTGATCCGTTGCAATGTGGCAATAGATGCTTCCGTTTTGTTGATAGATGGCCGGCGTTTTATCATCTTTCCATGCAAAGGCCTGAGTCATCGCTTCTTCTTTCGTTTCGCCGAAGCTTAGCAGTTCGCCCGTCGATTTCATTTCCGCCCCTAATAGCGGATCCAAGCCCGGTAATTTTTCCGTCGAAAACACCGGTGCTTTTACGGCAAAATAAGACGTTGCGGTTGCCAACCCCTGTCTTTGCCCAAACACTTCGGGCCAGTCTTTGCCCAACAGCAGCTTCACGGCTTGCTCGACCAGATTATTGCCGCTCGCCTTTGCAAAAATCGGAACTGTCCGTGAAGCACGAGGGTTGATCTCAATCACATACAGCGTGTTATCCGACAAAACAAATTGAATGTTAAAAAGACCGACAAAATCAAGTTCGCGCGCGATTGTTTTCGCGTAAGTCACGATTTGCTGCTGATGGGCGTCTGAAAGCTCATACGGCGGAGTGATCGCGATGGAATCGCCGGAATGAACCCCTGCCTTTTCAATGTGCTCAAAAACGCCCGGAATAAATACATGGTCCCCATCTGTGACGACGTCAACTTCCAGTTCTTTTCCAGCAAAATAAGCATCGATAAGGATGGGATAGGCAATGGCTTCTTCATGCGTTTCTACATACTCCGTTAATTGTTTTTCCGAAGTGAAAATGGACATGCCCTGGCCACCGATGACATAAGAAGGGCGAAGCAAAACGGGGTAGCCGATTTCCCTTGCTTTTCTAATTGTGTCATCGGCATCGGCGCCGGTCTGGCCCGGAATATGGGCAATGTCCGTTTTTTGCATGAGTTCATAAAAGCGCCCGCGATCTTCCAGTTGGTCAATGACGTCAAACGGCGCGCCGAACAGCTGAAGACCGGCAGCTTCCAGCGCTTCCGTAAGAGCGATGCTCGTTTGCCCGCCAAGCTGCAACAAGACGCCTTCCACGTTTTCGCGTTCAGCGACATGAATCACATCTTCGGCCGTCAGCGGTTCAAAATACAATTTGTCTGCCGTCTCGTAGTCTGTGCTCACGGTTTCCGGATTATTGTTCATCATAATCGCTTCATAGCCGAGTGTTTTCACCGCGTTGGCACCGTTGACCGAACAATAATCAAACTCAATGCCCTGGCCTATGCGGATCGGCCCCGATCCGACAATCAAGATTTTCGGCTTATCTCCAGAATCGGCAGCTTCATCCATGCCTTGATACGTTGAATAGTAATAAGGCGTCTCCGCTTCAAATTCCCCGGCACACGTATCTACGATATGGTAAGAGGGAATGATCCCCTGTTGAAAACGGTATTGTCTCAATGCTCTCTCTTCCATCCCCCAACAAGCAGCAAGCCATCGATCACTGAACCCTTCTTTTTTCCACGTCTTGAGCATGTCATCATCAATTTCCGCAAAAGCAGTTGCTTCGGCTTTTGTCTCTGCAGTGATCAGCCGCTGAAAATGATCAAGGAAAAACCGATCGATCGCCGTGAACGCGGCCAGTTTTTCCGAGCTGTACCCGCGTCTCATCAATTCGAGCAAGTAAAAAAAGCGACGATCATCTGCATGCGTCAATGCTGTTTCCAGCTCGGCGTTTGGCAACTTGTCGACACCGGGCCAACGCAAACCGTCCAGTTTGATTTCCAACGAGCGTACTGCTTTTTGAATCGCTGCTTGCATGTTTCGTTCAATCGCCATCACTTCGCCGGTTGCTTTCATTTGAGTGCCGAGCGTACGGTCGGCGTCCATGAATTTGTCAAACGGCCAGCGGGGAAACTTCACGATGACATAATCAAGCGCAGGTTCAAAGCTCGCGTACGTATGAGCCGTCACCGGATTTTTCAGTTCGTGCAAGCCGTATCCGAGTCCGACTTTCGCCGCGAGACGGGCAATGGGGTATCCGGTCGCCTTGGACGCGAGGGCGGAAGAACGGCTGACGCGCGGGTTCACTTCGATTAAATAATACTGGTCGCTGTACGGGTCGAGGGCAAATTGGATGTTGCATCCCCCTACGATGCCGAGGGCGCGAATGACTTTAACAGAGGCTGTTCGCAGCATCTGGTAATCGTGATCGCTTAACGTCTGGGATGGAGCGACAACGATGGAGTCCCCGGTATGGATGCCTACGGGGTCAATGTTTTCCATATTGCATACCGATATGCACGTATCGTTGGCATCACGCATGACTTCGTACTCAATTTCCTTGAAGCCGGCGATGCTTTTTTCCACGAGACATTGATCAATGGGGCTGGCATCCAACCCGCCGGAAACGATCGTAGCGAGTTCCGTTTGATTGTTCGCGATTCCGCCGCCTCCGCCTCCGAGCGTATAAGCCGGGCGAACGATCGTCGGGTAACCGACGGTCTCGGCAAAATCAATCGCTTCTTTTGCAGACGTAACGATGGTGCTTTCCGGAACCGGTTCGTTTAATTCCTGCATAAGTCCACGGAAAGCTTCACGGTCTTCGCCCTGCTGAATGGATGCCATCGGAGTGCCAAGCAACTCCACCCCACTTTGCTCCAACAGTCCGGATTCATAAGCGGAAAGGGCAAGATTGAGACCTGTTTGTCCGCCCATCGTCGCGAGCAGTCCGTCCGGTTGTTCTTCTTCAAGGACACGCGTTAACGTTTCGAGTGTGAGCGGTTCGAAGTAAACTTTATCCGCGCATGTGTCATCGGTCATGACCGTGGCCGGGTTGTTGTTAATGAGCACGACTTCGCACCCTTCTTCCCGCAGGGCTAAACATGCTTGCGTCCCGGCATAGTCAAACTCTGCCGCTTGCCCGATCACAATCGGCCCCGAACCGAGCACGAGAATTTTTCTTAACCTTGTTTTCTTAGGCATGGACGTTCACTTCCTTCTCTTCTGCGATCATACGGAAAAAGGATGAAAATAAATGCCGGCTGTCACTCGGTCCCGGATGTGCTTCCGGATGGTATTGGACGGAGCGGATCGGCAAACGATCGTGTGCCAGCCCTTCAATGGATTCGTCGTTCACATTGACGTGCGTCACCTCAAGTTCGGTTCCTTGTAGAGATGCGCGGTCCACTACGTAGCTGTGATTTTGGGCGGTCATATCAACCCTTCCCGTCCGCGTATCGATCACAGGTTGATTGGCGCCGCGGTGGCCAAAGGCCAACTTCTCCGTATCCCCGCCGAACGCAAGCGCGATTAATTGATGGCCGAGGCAAATGGCAAACGTGGGATATTGCATGATCGCCGCTTTAATGGCCGGGAGCTGTTCCTGCAATTGCTTCGGATTTCCGGGGCCGTTAGATAAAAGCAATCCGTCCGGATCCAGCGCCTCGATCGTTGAGAGGGGGGTATCATAAGGGACGACCGTGACTTTGGCGCCGTAAGCACAAAGGGCATCTACCATCGCTTTTTTGTGGCCGAAATCCACAAGCACGATATGAGTGTCTCCCGAGCCGAATGTTTCTGTCGTTTGCGCGGAGACCTCTTTGACGAGCTCCTGTTCTTCAATGGGGGTAACATTTTCCCACGTTACCGTTTCAGGATTCGTCGTAATGACTGCTTCCATGGCCCCCGACGTGCGAATGCGTTTGACGAGGGCGCGAGTGTCCACATCTGTTAAGATGGGAACGCCCGCTCCGGCATTCTCCGCACGGGAGACGAGTGTTTCTTTTGATTGATAATGATACCCGTCCGACGAACATTCTCCCATCACTAATGCGCGCGGCTGCCATTCCTCGCTCTGTTCTTGTTCCACGTCGCTGATTCCATAGTTACCGATGAGCGGGTAAGTGAAAACGACGATTTGGCCGCGGTAGGACGGGTCGGTTGCCACATCTTGATAGCCTGTCATGCCCGTGAAAAATACCGCTTCTCCATGCACATCCGTTGCGCTTGATGCTCCTAGCAATTGCCCAGGAAACACATCGCCGTTTTTCAGTACTAAATACCCTTTCATCGTAACCCTCTCCTCGTATAGTAAGTTTAAGCCCTTCAAATCTTGGGCAAATTCCACAAGATATTTTGTAGATTCATATGGTTTTTCCTTGGATGTCTCTAGATATTTCTAGATAATGATCATAGGATCATTTGGGACAATTCTTTTCTCTCCTGTGGTTCGACCACAACTAAAGACTGTCTCTCAGTGTACGTGCGGCACTTCCTACTCGCAGGCTGAGCCCTCGGCCTCTTGAACTCAGGGGAAGCAGCCCCTGGGGCGGCTTTCAATGCCGATGGAGTTCTGATACACGAGGTTGATGATCGGCGTTCACACTAGAGATATCTCGAGGCGTCCAAAGAACGACCGAATGATTCTACAATGAAAGGAGGAATCCCCCCATGCGAATGTTTGTCGGGCTTGACGTTAGCTCGTTTGATATGAAAGTGTGTGTGCTTGATCAAGAAGGTGATCAGCTTTCGGTTTTTACGGTTTCCAATGACTGGCCGGGTGCCCAGGTGCTCAAAGAACGGTTGCTCGAGCTCTTGGCCGATACAGAGGTTGACATCCTAAAGATCGGTCTGGAGTCCACATCCGTCTACAGTTTTCATCCATCCATGTTCTTGCATGATGACGATGATTTAAAACCCTATGGCGCCCAAGTCTTTGTGATCAATCCGAAGCAGATCGCCAACTTTAAAAAGAGCTTCGCAGACATGAACAAGACCGATGAGATTGACGCCTTTGTGATCGCCGATTATATGCGTTTCGGGCGCAATCAGATGTCCGTTGTCAAAGAAAGCCAATACGTGGCTCTCCAGCAGTTGACACGTTCGCGTTATCACTTGACCAAAGCGATGACGAAAGAGAAACAACACTTCTTGCAGCACTTGGAGTATAAATGCAACACCTTTTCCAAAGAAGTGGATTCATCGGTGTTTGGCCATGCTATGATGGAACTCTTTCTTGAAAAATACAGCCTGGATGAACTTGCCCAGCTTCCGCTTGAGGACCTGGCTCGGTTTCTTCAAGAGAAAGGGAGAAATCGTTTTCCCGATCCGGAAGCTGTCGCCGCATCCATCCAGAAAGCCGTCCGTTCATCGTACCGATTGGACAAAGTGGTCGAAGATTCCATCGATGTACTTTTAGGAACGTCCATTGAGCTCATTCGTTCCTTCCAAAAGCAAATCAAGGCGATCGATCAGTCCATTACTCGAATCATGAAAGGACTGACGCAGACGCTGGAATCAATCCCGGGCATTGGTCCGGTCTTCGCCGCAGGCATCATTGCCGAACTCGGTCAGATTGACCGGTTTCCCGATGAAACAAAAATAGCTAAATATGCGGGACTGTACTGGCGAAAACACCAGTCCGGGCGGTTTACCGCCGAAGATACTTCACTGACACGTCAAGGGAACCATTATTTGCGTTATTACCTCGTTGAAGCCGCCAACTCGGTACGAAGGCAAATTCCGGAATACCAAGTCTTTTATCAGAAGAAGTATCAAGAAGTCCCGAAACATCAACACAAACGTGCACTCGTGCTCACGGCAAGAAAACTCGTGCGATTGGTGGATGCGCTGCTACGCAAAAACCAACTCTTTACGCCAGAAAGGGGCGTGAACCTCTGACCGACATCGGCTGAGGGCTAGCCTTTCATTTTACCAGTATTTTACATTTTATTACTGGTGTTGTTCAGTGCGCGCTTTTTTCGCCTAAATGTCCTTTGACAACTTCATTTACTGTGATTTTGAACTTGACATATTACCGCAGGTCTTTACGCCTTCGTTTTCGCCGTTTCTTTTATTGCTCCCATCACTGTGTCCAAGCCTTGTGCCAATCGTTCTTCGCTAATCGTTAACGGTGGAAGCAATCGGATCACTTTTTCGCCGGCCGGCAAAGCGACAACGCCTTTTTCTTGCAGCTTTGTCAAGATTGGGGCCACCGGCTGCCCGCAAGCAATACCGATCATTAAACCGGCGCCGCGAACCTCGGTAACCATTTCGCTAGCTTCGCATTGTTCGCGTAAGTGTTGAAGCGCGTGCTTGCTTTTCGCTTCAACCCCGGACAGGAGCCCGGGCGTGTTCAATACGTTTAACGTTGCGTGGACGGCTGCCATCGCGAGCGGGTTGCCACCCAGCGTGGTGCCGTGGCTTCCGGGACCGAAATACGATTGCAGCGCTTCCTTCCCCATCATCGCGGCAACCGGAAAGCCGTTTCCAAGGCCTTTTGCAACGGTGACAATATCCGGGTCCAGGCCAAATTTCTGATAGGAAAACTGTTCGCCGGTCCTCCCCATTCCCGTTTGCACTTCATCTATGATGAGAAGTGCCCCGTTCGCTTTCGCCAACGTATCCACTTTTTCCAAAAACGCCTGCGTTCCGGGAACAACTCCGCCTTCTCCCTGGATTGTTTCCACGATGACGGCGGCTGTATCGCTTGTAATATATTTTTCCGCTTGCTCGGTATCATTGTAAGGCGCGTACGTGAAACCGTCAGGAAGCGGCGCGTATCCTTCGTGTATTTTCGCTTGGCCGGTAGCAGCCATGCTTCCATACGTCCGACCGTGAAACGATTGGGTGAAAGAAACGATTTCTTCTCTTCCCGTCGCTTTTCTAGCCAGCTTGATCGCCGCTTCATTGGCTTCGGTTCCGCTATTGGCGAAAAAGACCCGGTGGAGGCCCGTCATATCCGCCAATTGAGCCGCAACTTGTTCTTGCTGATCATACTGAAAAAAATTCGACCCGTGCCAACCTCGATGCAGTTGTTTTTCAACCGCTCCGACGATTTCCGGGTGATTGTGCCCCATGTTCACCGTTCCAATGCCGCTCATCAGATCGATAAATTCCCGGCCATCGGGTGTGGTGATCGTGTCCCCGTTTGCCGATTCGAACGTTAAATCCCAGCGTTTATAAGTAGGAAAGAGGTGCGTGCTCATCTTTTTCACCTTCCATTGTTTTCACGATAGTTGTTCCGCCGCTTCCCGCTTGATTGCTTTCCCCGTCAATGATCGTGACCTTTTGGACAGAGGTTCCCTCAAGCACTTGCAATGCTGCCTGTACTTTCGGGATCATTCCGCCATACACCGTGCCGTCGGCGATCATTTTTTGGATGTCGGCTTCGGTGACAAAGGGGAGCACCTCACCGTTTTGTAAAATACCGGGAACATTCGTGACGAACATCACTTCTTCCGCTCCCAGGCTTTCCGCATAATGAGCCGCTGCCGTGTCCGCGTTCATATTCAGCCGCGCCCCGTTTTCTCCAGCCACGAGCGGGGAAATCACGGGGGTGAGGCCAATGGCGGTTACTTGCTGAAGGAGCGCGGGATCTACATGTATGGCCTTTCCGACGAGCCCAAGTTTTTCTTCATCGAGGAGTTTCGCTTGGATCATCGGTCCGTCACATCCGGATAAACCGATGGTTTTTACGCCCGCTTCTTGGAGTTTCGCACATATCATCGGATTGACCTTGCCGTTAAAAACCATGTGCGCAACGTCCAATACGTCTTTGGTCGTCCGGCGCAAGCCATCCACAAAAGTTGACTCCACTTGCATCATTTCAAGCATGTCATTGACCGCTCGCCCGCCGCCGTGAACAATGACCGGTGTTTTTCCTTGCTCGCCCAGCCGGGCAATGCGTGCATAAAATTCATCGGAAAGGGCGTCGACCGTGGCTCCGCCACATTTGACAACGACAAACTGACTCATGTCCGGTACCCCGCGTTAATGCGGACATAATCATACGTTAAATCGCATCCCCACGCCTTTCCGCTTCCATCGCCGAGATGAAGGTCGACGTCAATGAAAACCTCGTCTTGCTCAAGATGGGCGGTGACCGCTTCTTCGGAAAAATCGACAGGCTCGCTTTGCGATAACGTCAAATGGGGTCCGATGGCAATATCAATCGTTTCCGGATCGATGGTTATCCCGCTGTATCCAATCGCGCAAATGATTCTTCCCCAATTGCCATCGGTGCCGAAAACTGCCGTTTTCAATAGGTCGGAGCCAACGATTTGCTTGGCGATTTTGCCTGCATCTTCATCCGTCGGCGCCCCTTTCACGTTCACCTCTACGAGCTTTGTCGCTCCCTCGCCGTCACGGGCGATCTGTTTGGATTGCTGTTCACAAACGCATTGGAGTGCCTCGATAAAATGGGACCATTCCGGATGGTCCGGATGCAAAGGTTCATTTTCTGCTTTTCCGCTCGCGAGGGTTAACACCATATCGTTCGTCGACGTATCCCCATCGATGGTAATGCGGTTATACGTACGATCAGTGATTTCTGATAACGCCTGTTGCAAGTGTTCCGGCTCGATGACTGCATCGGTCGTGATGAAGCCGAGCATCGTTGCCATATTGGGATGAATCATGCCTGATCCTTTGGCCACCCCTCCAATATGAACCGTTTTTCCGTCAATTTCGGTGGCGTAACACGTCTCTTTTGTACACGTATCGGTTGTTAAAATCGACTCGGCAAAAGCGTTGGCGTCGGCAGCATTTGTCTGTGGTTGCAATGCTTCGATTCCGGGGAGGATTTTTTCCATTTTCAATCGTTCCCCGATCGTACCTGTCGAGGCAACCGCGACGTCCAAGGGCTCCAAACCAAATGATTGCGCGGTTTTATCTCTCATTTCATAGGCGTCGGCGACACCGTCTTTGCCCATTACAGCGTTCGCCTGCCCGCTATTTGCGACCACCGCGCGCAGGGTTCCCCCTCGGAAATGCTCTCTCTCGTCACGTCAAGCGGCGCCGCCTGAATTTGGTTTAACGTGTACACAGCTGCCGCCGATGCCGGCACATCACAGATGATGACGCCTAAATCTTTTCGTTTTCGTTTCACTTTTGCATGCAATCCTGTCGCTTTAAAACCGAGCGGCGTATGCACACTTCCATCTGCCACTTTATGCAATTGTCCGCTTGCTGTCGTGCTGCTCGCCATGGTTTTCCCCTCCTGTTATGGATAAATTGGAAATAATTCCAGCCCTGCCGTTGCTTCAAAACCGTTCATGAGATTCGCGTTTTGGATCGCCTGGCCCGCGGCACCTTTCACAAGGTTATCGATGACCGAGACAATCGTGAGACGATTCGTTCTAGAATCATAGTCTAGAAAAATATCGCAGTAGTTGCTGCCGTAGACTTCTTTTGTCGCCGGAAATCCGTCTTCCCGCACCCGGACGAATGGATGGCCTTCATATGCAGCTTTATATGCATCAATCCATTCCTGTGCGCTCAAATCCGACGGGCATGTCGCATACATCGTTGCCATAATCCCCCGGCTCATCGGAACGAGATGAGGGGTGAATGTCACCGTATCCGCCTCTTCATTCCATTCGAAGAGTTGTTGCTCAATTTCCGGTGTATGCTTATGTTCATTCACCTTGTATATTTTCATAGATTCATTCATTTCACTGAAATGCGTCATCGGTGATGGATTTTTCCCGGCACCGGTTGTGCCGGTTTTTGCATCAATGATGACCGATTTCATGTCAATGCCGTTATTTTTTACTGCCGGCGCGAGTCCGAGAAGGATCGCCGTCGGATAACAGCCCGGATTGGCGACGATTTGCGCTTTGCCGATCTTTTCCCCATTCCATTCCGATAATCCGTATACTGCTTGCCGGGCAATCGTAGCATCAGCTGCCTCTCGCCCATACCAAGCTTCGTATACACTTGCCTCTTTTATTCTGAAGTCACCGGAAAGGTCGACGATCGCCGCTGTCCCTTCAAGCAGATCGCCGGCAAGTGAGGCTGCCACTCCGGGAGGGGCGGATAAAAAAACGACATCGTATTCATTTGCTAATCTTTTCGTATCCAGCGGTTGCAAAATGCCTTTATACACATCCTGTAAATGAGGATAGGTGGACGTTAAAGGCGCTTCCGCCTGTGTGGAGGAGAACACCGAGACTTCCGTGACATGCCGGTGCTGCCGCAGTAACCTGATTAATTCAATTCCTCCGTATCCTGTTGCCCCGACAATTGCCACTTTCATAATGTTGCACCTCTCTTAATATTTATGCATTATCTTGCATTCATTGTAACGGTGAATAAACATAAATTCAAGTGTATTTTTATAATTTATTTGCCGTAAAAAATCCCATCCCACATTTGACCGTGGAATGGGATAGCATTAACGATTGCGGCCGGACACGTTAGCCTGTCATGCCCGAACATACACTTCTCCTTTCATGATCAGCCGGGCCGTCCTGTCTAATCCAACCGAGGCAATATCATCTCCTTCATCGGAGAGCGTGACCATCACCTCCGCGATACCGTCCGGATGGCCAATCCGCACAACCCCGCTTTGCTTTGCGTTGGCAAGTCGGTTGGGGATCGTTCCCGAAAGGAGTGTCGATGCGGCAAGATTATACAATCCACTGCCGGCAAACGTTCGGTGCACCTTGCCTACCGATATCATTTTAGCCGTGATATCGATCTCTTTTTCGTTGATCGTCACGCCCGATGCAGATACGTATGACTGCGGAGGGGCGACGAGCGTAACTTTCGGGACTGCAGGCGCTTTTCGCGCATGTTCAACTGTCTCCTCCATGCCGGAGGCAACCGCTGCTTCGGTCCTTACGGTTTCCAATGCAGCCAACAAGTCTCCATTTCCGCTAATTTCATCATTGCTTTCCGTCCCATCCAAATGAAAAGCGCTTGCTTCCAGGTGGACAAAGGGATTAACCAGATCTACGAATGAATAATCCCGGCCATTCTCCTTGCATACCCTTCCAAGTGGCAAGGTGGCGCCGGTCTTTCCACCTCCGGGAGCGAGTATGTGAACGGAATATTTTGCCCCGGTCCTTACGGTGCCCGGCATTTGATAGGTCCCTTGCACTTTCGCGGCTCCGTTTTCGACCGGCATTTGAATCGAGATCATTTTTGCGATATTTGTATTGAAGGCACGAACCGTCACACCTTCATTACCGGAAGAATCAACGAGCTGTTCATTAATGGCAAACGCGCCAACAGCAGCCATCAAATTCCCGCAAGTCCCCTTATCATCGACGATTTCTTGCCCTATTCCAATTTGGTAAAATGTATAGTCCACATCCGCACCCTCCTGGTAGGAAGGGGCGATCACGACAACCTTGCTCGTATGGCTTGTCCCACTGCCCATGCCGTCGATTTGTGATGGATTATAAGCATCTATAGCCTCCAGAAAAACCCGATGTTTTTCCTGTTGATTCACAGGCAAGTCTTTTTCATGAAAAAATAGACCACGGCTCGTTCCTCCCCGATAAACACTGCAAGGAATCGCGTATTGCACCATTAGCTGACCTCCTCTCACTCATTTTATGTTCGGATCTATTGGCGAATTTATATGCATACGATCTATAACAAGAGTGACCACCGAAAATAGATCGATAGACGCTTTCTAACGTTCTAATTTTGGAACGATCACCAATTCTAGATCGATAGGGGTTTTCTATCGATCTAAAATCGGCACTATCCACAAATATAGATCGTTGGGCGGTTTCTATCGGTCTAAAATCACCACGAGAGCCAAAAACAGAACGTTGGGGCACCATTAGGACAAAACATTTGTCATCACTATATCTCTATTATCCGTAGTTTCCTCACTCTATGCCATTATTGCCGCGTAACATGCCAAGCATCGTCGCTAAATAGTAAAGATACCCATGAGGTAAGCAACAAAGAGCATAACGATACTGAAACCCCAGATCCAGAAAAAGGAATACTTAATATGCGTGCCCATATTGGCACCCGCAAGGCCGATCGCAAGCCATACAGCCGGTGCGAACGGGCTGACGAATGTACCGATAACATTTCCGATGATCATCGCGTAGGCAGTCGAAGCAGCCGGCACCCCGAATTCGGAGGCAGTCGCTTCCACAATCGGCAATACCCCAAAATAGTAAGCATCCGTACTGGTTAGTAAATCCATCGGTACACCAAGGATGCCGACGATGACGTGTATATAAGGCCCAACAGTGTCAGGAAGAATGCCAACCATAGCCAAAGCAATGTTGTCCAACATGCCTGATTCATTCATGACCCCGAGAAAGACACCGGCGGCAAGAATAACAGCGGCCATCATCAAGGCAGCAGGCGCGTGCGCGCGCACGCGGCCCATTTGATCGCTAACATTTGGATAGTTAATCGGCAAAGCAATTGCTACACCGAGCATAAACGCAAATTCCGGAGGGACAATATCCAAAAGCATGAGACCTACGACCGCAACGGTCAACGCGAGATTGATCCAAATCATTGCCGGGTGCTTAACCGGTTTTTCCTCAGCTTCTTCTGCTTCCTCTACTTTTCTTCTGGAAAAGTCATCCGCAATCGCTCTGACATCCACATTGTCGTTCCGCTCAATTTCCCCATTTTCCACACGCTTTGCAATCCGTTTCTTTTCCCGGAAGCCCAGAAAGCATGCAAACCCAATGGCAAGGATTAAACCAACGATTTGCAGAGGGATCAATGGATACCACAATTGATTGAGGTCAGCATCAAGAACGGAAGCCGTTCGGGCCATCGGCCCTCCCCAAGGAACCATATTCATGATGGCTGCACTTAACGAGACAATCAAGAGCAGTAAATACTTGCTCATATTGAGTTCTTTATATAAGGGCAGTAACGCCGGAATCGTCAAGAGAAACGTCGTAGCACCGGCTCCATCCAAGTGTGCAAATACAGCAATCACCGCCGTGCCCATCGCCACAATGACGACGTTCCCTTTTGTAAGGAGAATCATTCCCCGCACAAGCGGGTTAAATAACCCACTATCCTGCATGATCCCGAAGAAAATAATCGCGAAAATAAACATAATGACAACGCTCATCACTTGGTCGGCACCGGAAGCAAAGAATTCCTGCAATTCCTCAAACCCGAATCCAAGAAGTAATGCACCAATAACCGGAATGAGCGTCATTCCTACGATTGGGTTAACCTTTCCCCAAATAAGCAACCCGACAATCGCGATAATAATCAATAAACCCATGATTGCCAGTGCAACTGAAAAATCCTGCTCCATTTCTCATTCACTCCCTCAATAAATGACTTTAGAAACATCCTGCAAGCGGATACATTTCCTATTTAAAAAAAGCGCTCATGGAATCTTTTCGATATATAATAGATGAGAGCCCACTTAATACGTCTAAATCTAGCATATCTACCTTCAAAAAAGAAAGGTTCTTTTCAAAAGCGATATAATGTTTATTCTGTTGATTTTGTTCATTTTGTTCAAAAAAACACACCTCCCAACATACGGTGTGCATTGCATTTATTGAGAAAAAATATAACGGCGTTCCGGTCTGCCTACATCTCCATACTTAAGCTCGGTTTTTGCCGCATTGGTCTATACCAGGTATTCGAGATAGCGTCTGGCCGTTGACCGACTTGCTCCTATCTTTTCCCCCAAAGTTGAAGCTGTTATCCCTTGATCTTTCGTTTTCGCCAGTATACCTTTAATGGTATTTAACGTGATTTCATCGATGCCTTTCGGCAATTCATGCTTGGGAGATCCGGGTGTCTGTTGGGCTTCGGAAGCTCCCATTAAACGATCGATCTCCGCTTGATCCATTTCCTCTTTATCGGTAAGCATCCTTCGCTGCCGGTCATATCGCTCAAACGTCCAGGCAAATCGTTCAAACTCGATGGGTTTCACGATATAATCGAAGGCTCCGCCCCGTAATGCTTCCTCTATGGTGGACACTTCCTTGGCCGCGGTCATCATGATCACATCGACTTCATGATAATGATTGCGGATGGCCCATAATAATTCCAGCCCTTCCACATCCGGAATGTATACATCAAGCAAAATAAGATCGGGCGATGATTGGGCGTTGTTTAGTTGCTCCATCATCTCTTCACCGGTTTTTGCCACTCCAAATACCGTGAATTTTTCCATTTTCTCTATAAATTTCCGGTTTATTTCGGCTACCCGGAAATCATCTTCGACGATGAGTACTGTATACGTATCTTTCATTCTACCTCCAACCTCTGTTTAGGTATGGTGACGACGAAACAAGCTCCTCCGAGGTCGCTTTCCTCCAAGAAAATTGACCCGCCTACTTCAGCTATCATCTGGCTGCTTAGAGCAAGTCCAATCCCTCTATGTGCTCCTTCTTTTGTTGAATAGCCTTGCTTGAAAACTTTTTCGCTTTGTTCCGGCGGAATGCCATGGCCCGAATCTTCAATTTCAAATACGAGATCATCTCCCAAATCCGTGAAGAAAACGCTCACCTGGGGATGGGGCATCTGACTCTTTTTTAACGCTTCCAATGCATTTTCCAGCAAATTTCCCAATACCGTTACAAGGACCTCTTTCTTCTGTTTGGATATCGAATACGTTAATTTACTATCCGGATCGAAGGTCATCTCGATGCCCAGTTCATTCGCTTGATTCAGTTTGCCAAGCAACACGGCACTAATCATCGGATCGGGCACTTTTCGAGTCAAGAATTGGATCCATTCTTGTTGCTCGTGACTTTCTTGTTGAATTAACGCGATCGCTTCTTCTTTTTGATCCAGTTGCAACAGCCCTGAAATGGTATACAATTTATTCGAGAATTCATGAGTCTGGGCCCGAAGCGCTTCGGCATACTGTTTGATTCTCCTCAATTCCTTTGATAACCGTTCAATTTCAGTCTTGTTACGAAAAGAAGAGACGGCTCCAATGATCTTATCCTCATGAAAGATCGGAATGCGGTTAACATAAACGCTATGATTCCCGATCAGCATTTCCTGGTCGTATTGGCTTTCCCCGCTATCGATCACTTCCGGCAGCTTCGTATCCGGGAGAACATCCGTAATATGTTTTCCACTATACGACTCTGTCTGTGTATTGTCTGACCAAAACAGCCGTTGCGCGGTTTGATTCATTACCGTGATCATCCCTTTGTGGTTGACGCCAATAATTCCTTCATGGGTCGATTGGAGGATCGTTTCTTTTTGCAAGAACAAATGGGAAATCTCTTCGGGTTCCAAGTCAAACAGCTTTTTTTTAATATAATGCGCGACCATCACCGCCCCCAAAACTCCCAAGGCAATGGTGATTAATAAAACAAACCATAATTCTCTCGTATAATTTGCAATAATGCTTTGAATGTCGTCCACCAAAAAACCGACGGAAACCACGCCGACAATTTCTCCATCGTCTGAATAAACAGGAACTTTCCCCCGCATGGACGACCCCAATGATCCTACAGCTCTGGAAACGTAGGATTCTCCATGAATCAACGCGCGCTCATTATCTTCCCCAACCATGGTTTCCCCGATTCGGTCCGGAAGCGGATGGGAATACCGAATCTCATCCGTATTCCCGACAACGATGAATTCCGCCCCGGTATCTTCTCTGATGGGTTCTACAATCGGTTGAATGGCCGAAGCAGGATTTTCTTCATCAAAGGCTTCCTGCAGTTCCGGTATATGCGCGACACTTTGAGCCACATTTAGTACCCGTTCTCCCATTTGGTCTTCCAGTGAGTCGGTGAAAAAATAATGCACAAAAAGACCTACGATCGCAAACATTCCAACAATCAATGTGCATATAAGCAAGATCATTTTTACTTTTAAATTGATCTTAACATGTGGTTTAGCAAGATTCCTTTTTATATGTTTGCTTTTTAGGTTGTCCATACCAATGGGAGCTCCTTCTCATGAATTCACCATTTCACTAAAGCGGATTATACATGAACCGGGCAAGAGATAGGAAGTTCAGGTTTTATTTCTGGTATAATAAAAAATAAAGGCTGAAAGGAGATTGATGCCATGTCAAATCCTGTTAACCGTTACACTTATCGTGATTATTTACAATGGGATGATGGGGAGCGTTGGGAGCTGATCAACGGGGTGCCGTATAACATGTCACCTGCGCCGTCAAGAATTCATCAAAAAGTTCTTGGAGAGATATTTGGTGAATTCAGAGACTATTTGAAAGATAAGTCATGTGAGGTTTATTTGGCACCCTTTGACGTACGGTTCCCTTCGAATGATCAGGCAGACGACACCGACAACGTCGTACAACCGGACATTTCAATTATTTGCGATCCTGACAAATTGGACGACAAAGGCTGCAACGGCAACCCGGATTTGATCGTGGAAGTATTGTCTCCGTCAACCGCCAAGCACGACCGACTTCGTAAATTTGAGCTGTATGAAGAAAATGGGGTACAGGAATATTGGATCGTGGATATAAGCAATGAAACCGTCGAAGTGCTTTCGTTAAATCATGGACAATATGAAAGAGAAAACGTGTATGGAAATGAGGATGAGATAACGACAAATTTGTTTGATTCTTTTTCATTGGATTTAGGGACGGTGTTTACATGAACGAATGCTACCGAGCAAAGGTAAAAGTGATACCACGTTTCGGGTATCACTTTTCCTCCATCAGCCTTGCACCGCTTGAATATCCTCTGCAATAGGTTCGGTATCCGTTTCCATTCCGTCGTATTGGCGAATAACCTGGCCATTCGGATCGACCAAATAAAACTGGGTGGAATGAATGATGTCATTTCCATCCGGATCGTTTTCCACGACGCTTGCGAATGAATTTTGCGCGATTGCTTCAATGTCTTCCTGTTCATAGCCGGTGAGAAAATGCCAGCCCGCAAAATCGGCGTTGTAGTTTTCCCCATAGGAGCGTAGTGTATCGGGATTATCAAAATCCGGATCGACAGTAAAAGACACGAGTGTGGTGTCGAGGTCTTCGTCTTCAAGGTCTGCCTGTAAGCTCGACATGTTCGGCGTCATGACGTTGCAGACGGTTGGGCAGCGGCTAAATACCATGCTGGCCACCCAGTAATCCCCTTCCAGATCTTCATTGGTTACCGTTTCTTCATCCTGATTCGTAAAAGAAAAGTCGTCCACGTACAACTCTGATTCTGATAGATCGGTGCCGTTCTCTGCACCCGTTTCGTATAGCCAAGCACAGCCGCTGCAAAACAATAACAATGTTCCAAAAGCAACTGCTGTTTTTTTTATCATTTGGGCTTCTTCCTCCTAACGGTCTCCCATTTTCACATTTTCGGGAATGTCACTGATCGACGGCTCCCCGCTGTCTTGGTGGCTATCTTTTTGCAGCCATTGTTTAAACGTTATGCCGATCGCGGTCCCATATACGATTTCCTGGACGACCTTCATCAAAATACCGGCGAGCTGTTGGTCACTGTACGCATCCAGGCTTCCCAGGAAACCCATGCCTCCAAACATTGATGAGGAGACACTTGCATTTGCCGGTAAACAATACGCCATGACGCTTGCCCAATATTGCATATCCGTGTACGTATCATAAAGCGGGTAACCCGAAAAAATAATCAGGGCACACGCGGGTGTAATTAAAATACCGTTTCCGAAAATATACAGAATCCGCCGGAAATCATGAAGATATTGTTCTTTCGGCAATGGAGCAATTATATGCCACCACATCATCCACGCGGCGATAAACATAGCGATTTCATACAAGCTATGAACACCCGGACGTAACATTAAAAAATCAAATACGACCGGAATATGATAAAACGAAAAGAGTGCATTAAACATAATCAACCCGACAATCGGGTGAAACATGAAGTTTCTGGCCATTCGCGCGTAATTTCCGAATCCCTCATAGGCCGCACTTAAAAACCATTTCGGCAGCGCGATGATCATGAGCGGCACGGAAAAGAAATAGGCACACACCATTTGCAGCATATGGAGCGTGATGGTCATATGGCCTGTACTATATAAAGGACTCCCCCATCCCAAGTATAGGAATAGAAGTGCTAATCCAAACATAAAGTCATGTTTTAACTGCGGCTTGGTCCCACCTTCAAAACGCACATACCACTTACGCGTCAAAAGGACATACAGGATTGCCACAACGGCTAAAACGACGATTAGTTCAGGAGTCCATAACGCTCGAAACGTCAATTGGTCGAACAAATCTTCCATCCCGAAGACCTCCTAAGTATCGTTCCGATTACATGTTACCACAGATAAGGGGGCTGATGTCTGAACAAGATGTTACAAATTTCAAGATAATCCTCGCATAACTCCCATCCTATCATAAGCTATTGTTTCCATATACAATGGCTGCATACAAAGTTATAATAAAGACGACTGCCAAAATTTCTATGTCTTCTCAGGAGGTCTTTTCAATATGGAAGTATACGAGTTAACCAAGGAACATGCCGACGAGCATATTCACAAAACAGCTGATCTCCTTATGGGACAAATGGAATCCATCGGCGGGCCCAACGCTTATGAAAATATGGTCACCGTCATCCGTGCGTCCATGGATGAGGGCTCTCATGCGTATACGTTTGTTGCTCAAGACAGCGAAAGGATTCTCGGAGCGGCGTTTCTTAATGTGCAAAAAAGCTTAATGAAAGGCGGCAATTTTATCTGGTTGAACGATCTGTTTGTACATGTCGAACACCGAAATCAAGGCATCGCGAAAAAATTGCTTTTATATGTCGTTCATTGGGCCGAACAACATGATATGAAAGGCATTGAATTGGAAACAGGGGTGAACAACCAAGCGACAAAAGCACTGTACAATTCCCTCGGTTTTTACGACGTCGTTTCCAAACGATATGGATTTCAATTTTAAGTGAGCGATGCCGATCAAAAGAGGCTTCCCGGTTAATCGGGAAGCCTCTTTTATGGATAGGCCAATGCCACCCTGGGTTCGGACATTTTTCGGGATTTCCTAAGCTCGGACAGTTAGCGCGTTTTTATCCAGGATTTTGTCCGTATTTTTGAAGCAACCGCTGGTACCAACAAGTATTCCCGAATGGTTAACAAAACGAGTCTTTCGATTTAGGCACCGATAAACCGAACAACGGTCTTAGAAAAAGGGCTAAAAATGTTCCTGAAAGGGCCATGATGCCCCAAATATAGCCATGAGCGCTGAAGGAAGCAATGCCGCTGAAATAGGCACCGATATTGCAGCCAAACGCAAGACGAGCGCCATAGCCCATTAACAAGCCGCCAATTACGGAAGCGAAAGCATTTTTTAGCCTAATTTGCGTAAACTTAAACAGGCCTCCGGCGGCTGAAGCGATAAAAGCACCGAGAATAACGCCAAAATTTAACACCGTCGTTGTGTCTGCGAAGATAGAAGCGTTGAGCGCCGCTTCATCGCCTCGCCAAAAGCCCCAACTTGCCACGTTGAAACCAATGGCGTCCGCAACTTGGGATCCCCAGAGGGTTAACGCGTATGTGACCCCCATGGGCTCTCACTCGTCATTAACGTCACCGCGTTGAGAACCGCCAAGACAATCGCAGCGGCAAACAATGGCCACGACCCGCGAAAGATTCTTTTCCACCCAATGGCAGAAGGTTTCGGCGCTTCTTTCGGCGGGTTCTTTTTCTTTTCAATGAATTTCGTCAGCCAAGCAATCCCGCCAAAGATTGCCAAAGACACTACGAGCGCGCCGCCGTACCCGAGTCCGGTAGATGTAGCCAGCGAGAACGGTTCAGCGGCCGGCATGTCTTCCATCCAAAAATCAAAATGCGCGGCACCGATCGTGGATCCTATGATGAAAAAGATCAACGTGATAAACATGACCGAACGGCCGCCGCCAACGGCATAAAGCGTTCCGGACGCACAGCCGCCCCCCAGTTGCATACCGATACCGAATATAAACGCACCAACAATCAAGCTTACGCCGATCGGGGAAATATTCCCTGCCGCATCCCCGCCAAAAAACGTATATCCGGTGGCAAGGATAGGCGCGAATAATAAGCAGGCAACCGCGAGCATTAACATGTGCGCCCGTAACGATTGGCCATTTCCAACGGAGGCCAGTCGCCTAAAAGCAGAAGTAAAACCAAAACGTGCATGGAAAAGTGTATATCCCAAACCAACTCCGATGATTAGGAGTAAAGGTTGAACAATGTTCTGGGTAACGAGAAGAAAAATGGCTAATGCCAGCGTAACAACAAGTGCGCCGAGTACCAATTTGTTTTGCGGCGGTTGAAGCGCTGGCGATGATTCTTTTTTAACAACCGACTGTTGTTCATTGATAGGCTGCGCATAAGTCGACATTTATTAAACCTCTTTTTCCTATTATTTTTATCAGGATTTATGATATATATTTTCTTCATAAATGTCAACTGGCACATTTAGGATCGAGCGCTTCGGCTCGATCCTCTCCCTTGGATGCATGACAAAAATGCATTACATATCAACTGTGAACGAAGCAGATGGTTTAGTCGGGGATTTGTCATCATCCATCTCGGCGACCGTGACCTGAATCTCCCCCTCGTAACTGCTTCCTTCTGTCAAATACATGGACGGGATCTCTTCATTGAACGTTGTTTCCTCGCCCGGTTCCAATGTCAAGTCGCCTATGACTTGATTGTACATCATCTCTTGGGAGGAACGGTATACCGTTTCTTCCGGCTTCCCTTCTTCAAACAACCTTATTTCGATCCGTTGGCTCGTATTGAACCGAAGTTCCACCGGCTCATCCCCGCCATTGCCAAGGGTTGATTCAACTTGAATGCCTCCATCCGTTTCCGAAGCATCTGCCTGCATGTAAAGGCCTTCTTCCATCATCTCTTCCCCTTCCCCTTGAGATTGTTCTTCTTGTTGACAACCAATGACGAACAACAATGCCACAAACGCAAGTACAACTTTCATCTTTTACGGGCAAGGGATACCGGTTAAATCTTTTATTTCGTGAAAGATGGTTCGTTGTTTGCAACCGTAATATCCTTGCCTCCCTCCTTTCATAGTAGGCAGATCGTGAAAAGAAGTGAAACTGTTGGCTACCCAAAACAGGGGGGCATTTTTCAGTCATCTTTTCGAAACGAACCGACAATATCAGATGTTGGCACAATATTCGTGAACGCATTAGGATCTGTTGCTTCCGTCACTTGCCGCAAAACATACAGTTCATAACGGGTGATTGTGATCATTAATACTTCTTTTTCAGACTCATCATATCCGCCTTTTGCCGGCATACGTGTAATCCCTCGTGTGACATGGGAATGTATGGCTTCCCTCAATTCATCCGCTTGCTTCGTAACTATGAAAGCTGTGCATTTGACGTGTCTCGTATGTACCATATCGATGATTCTAGACGTTGCATAGATGGAAACGAGCGTAAACAATGCCTGTTCCCAATCGTAGGCAAAACCCGCGGCTGCAACGATCAGTGCATTTAAACCAAAAAAATATACTCCCAGCGGGCGGTCGCTCATCCTGGCCAGCACAAGGGCGATAATGTCTAACCCACCTGCCGAAGCCCCATACCTTAACGGCAAGGACACACCTACAGCTGTGATAATGCCCCCGAAAACAGCATTGAGCATAATATCATCGGCAAGCGCCTGGAAAGGGACAACTTCCAGGAAAAACGTCGTCAATGCCACGTGTAAAAAACTATAAAATGTAAACAAACGTCCGACTTTTTTCCAGCCGAGAATCGCGACAGGAATATTTAATACAAAAAGCATGAGACCTGTCGAAAATGGGAGAAACGCAGAAAGAAACTGGGCAACCCCGGTTAATCCGCTCGCGAATATATTAGCCGTTTCCAGGAAAAAATTAAGCCCAATGGCTACAGCAAAGGCACCGAAGATAATAATCCCTATCTTCTGTAACTCCATCCTTAGTGTTGTCTGTCTTGTAATCACGCTCGGACACCTCGCGCAAGTTATTCGGCTCCATAGCAAATAAGCAAGGGATCAACCCTTGCTTACAACTTTGTATCCATCCTTTAATGATGGCGTTGCTCTATAGTGTTGTCAAGCGGCGTCGCAACATCACCATTTTCTCCATACGTTTGATTATAATAATCAACCGCGTACGTCGAGCCCTCCGCCACCATGTTGTTATCGTCTATATCCATGGGGTCAGGGTGACCGATCCGTTGTTGCAGCGGAACATCGTTGCCTTCCCGGCCCGCCAATTTCGCCAACTGCTTCTTTGTCGTTCCGATTAGCTTGGCCCGCTGGTCGGGATTTTTCATTAAATAACCCGTACCCGCGGCTGCAGCAGCAACTACGCCTAAAATTGCTTTTCCTTTTGCCATGATAAAGCGTCCCCTTTCACCATTCTTTTATATCTACCATTCCCTGCTGGAAAAGATTTAAACGTAAAACGATAAGAAACGCCAACGGACGAACGGATAAGGGTTCAGACTGATTCGCCCAACATCGGGTTCGTGACGACCCAATACAAGTAAAAGTAACCCAACGCACTAAATAACCGTACGCTTCCCAAAGGAGCGTACGGCCGGGGCTTACTTATACAAATCTGAGGTGTCTTTCACTCGTTTTTCTTCTCCGCTTTGTTTTTCGCCTTCCCAGGAGAGCATGCCACCGTCAAAATTAATCGCACGTTCCAATCCTTGTTCGTTGGCGTATCGCGCTACTTTTTGGCTCCGTCCGCCACTGCGGCAAATAAATACGTGGGTTTTGCCCTTATCCATCCGGTCAATATGGTCCGGAATTTCTCCCATCGGCAAAAGAGGCACACCGGGAATATGTCCTTCATCATATTCATCAGGTTCGCGAACATCCACAAATGTAATGGATTCGTCATCCAAATGTTTCTCGATTTCTTCATAGTCCCACTGTGGAATGCCGTCTTTTTCACTTCTCATCTCGCGATCATCTCCTTAAGCATTATTTTCGTCCCCATTCTCTTTATACCGCAGTCGAATGAGACGATACGTGTGCATCACAACCACTTTCCCAACAGCGTATGTCGGCACTGCCAAAAGCAAACCGATAAAACCGGCGATATTGCTTGCCACAAGCAAGACAAATATTACCGTTACCGGATGCAATTTTAATTTGTGCCCCATCACCTGCGGGGAAATAAAGACACTTTCGAATTGCTGAATGATAACTACAGCCCCGATAACGAGCAACGCTGTAAACCAGCCATCAAAAAGGGCGACTACTACCCCGGGAGCTGTGCCGATCCACGGACCGATAAAAGGAATGAGATTTGTTACCATCGCGATCAATGCCAGGATTAGCGAGTAATCCACGCCAATGATAACGTACGCGATGTATACAAGCACCCCTACACAAAAACTAACAATAATTTGCCCTTGGATAAAGGAAGCAAGCGCCGTATCCATGTCGCTAAGGATACGCTCGCCTTCCTGCTCTTGCTTTTTCGGCAAAAGACGAAGAATTTGCCGCGGCGCTTTTTCTCCTTCTTTTAACATATAAAAAAGGACAAACGGCACAATAACAATGACGATGACCACACTTGTCAGCGTACCCACAACATTCATAATGTTATCGCCAATATTTCCTAATGAATCGGTGATGTAACTCCCGATCGTTGACCCAATCTCTTCCAGATTAATCGATTCATCTTCCATAATATTTTGCACAAGTTCCGTTTGCATGATCGTGTTGAACCACCCTTGAATCTCCTGTAAAAAAAGAGGGGCGCGGTCAACCAAACTGTTAAACTGGTTTTGAATCTCAGGACCGATCATAAAGGCAAAAAGCGTGAGCAATCCGGCAAACGTTAAGTAAATAAGTAAAATCGCAACGCCTTTTGGCATCCAACGGTGAAAGAACTTGACAATTGGGCGAAATAAATAAAACAACACCCCTGCAAGCGCGATCGGCGCGAACACCGTTTGCAGAAATACGATCACCGGCTGAAAAATAAAATCAACGAGTGTACCCAGGTAAACGATCAATAGAATAAGCGCGATGGCATATCCAATCTTGAAATATTTTCCTTGGGGCATAACATCACCACTTCTTCCCGATGATTTGGATGTTTCGGTTTATGTTGGGAAAAAATGGTGTTTTGTTTTATTCTAATTTCCCCATAAACAGTATATATTATACATTATACGCAAGTACACAGCTCCTCACAACATCGTTTGCGGGGATCATACAGAACATGGGGACACATACCCATGAAAAACGTACAGATTTTGCCTTCCTCTCGGAGCTGCAAGTAACTTTTGTTATGGGGTATTATAACCTTTGACTTTTGTGTTACATTTTGATTAAATTAAGAAGAACTATAAGGGGAAAAGGGGGAAATTACGTTGAAAAAGAACAAACTGTTTATGTCAATGTTTTTGGTGCCGGCTTTGGCACTAGCCGCTTGTAATGGAGAAGGAGAGGCTCCCGAAGTGGACGATGAAGATCTTCCCGACGGAGGCGCGGACGAATCAGATGGCGCTGACGATGGCGATGAAGAAGCCGATGATGGCAGTGCGCTTCAGATGGGTACCGGATCTACCGGGGGAACCTACTATGCACTCGGCCAAGAAATGGCGAATGTCATCAATGAACATACCGACCAGCAAGTAAACGCGGTAGCCACAGACGCATCAGTGGAAAACATCGCGAGGGTATCGGAGCAAGATTTGGAATTGGGGATGGCCGTGCACATCCCAGCACTTGACGCCCTCGAAGGCGATGGTGATTTCCAAGGAGAAGTGATGGACAACTTTGGTTTTATGGGATATATCTATCCGGAGACCAATCAAATTGCCATCCTTGCCGATGACGACATAGAATCCGTCGAAGACCTGGAAGGAATGAGAGTGAACATGGGACCGCCCGGATCTGCGTCCCACGCTGCCTCAGAATTAATTCTTGAAGCGCACGGCATTGAAGATTACGAAGCTTATGAAGAAGGCTTCGGCGATGGCGCGAGTATGCTGCAGGACGGCAACGTAGATGCCACGTTCGGTTTGCTAGGATTGCCTGCCACCAACATTGAAGAATTGGCGACGCAGCAAGACATTGAGTTGCTGGGCCTTGAAGAAGACGTTCTCGATGAAATTGAAGCAAATAGTGATTATGAGCGTATCACCATTGAAGAAGACAGTTATGACTTCATGGAAGAAGACATCGAAGGGATTGCCGCCTATGCGGTTCTTATCGGGTCTTTAGATGATGTCGATGAAGACACGGCTTACGAGATTGTGGAAGGGTTGTATGAAAACGCGGACGACGTTTCTCACGCACAATCTGAGCATATGACGATGGAAGACATCATGCTTGGGTCTGAAGATTTGCCACTTCACCCCGGAGCTGAACAATACTTTGAAGATAATGATCTGTTAGATCAATAATGAAGATTATGTTAATGTAGACGGGCCGGGCGTCGATGCCTCGCCCGTTTTTATCGAAAGGCCATTTGATAAAATCGCGTGACTGACTGATATCTTTTTAGGATAGGTGGTGTTCCCAGTGGCAGATCACACCCAAAATGATGCCGTTGAAATCGATGAACAAGAAAAACGAGAACTTATGGAGAAATACGATAAAGAATCCAACAACCGATACAATTTGGGAAAATGGATCTGGGTTGTAGCCATCCTCGGCATCTCGTTAACCTCTTTTCACCTGTACACAGGATTTTCGGGGTCCTATGGCGCGTTAATCCAAGGGGCCATTCACGTTGGCAGCGCCCTTTCACTCATCTATATTTTATATCCGATCAACCGCAAGGCGAAACGAAAACCAGGTGTGCCGTGGTACGATGTGCTTTTATCACTTACAGCCCTTTTCTCCTACCTCTATGTGGTTTGGCACTATGACCGCCTCGTCAGCGATGTATTAATCTTCGGTTTTGAACCGATGGACTTGGTCATTTCACTGCTCGCGATTGTTCTATTATTGGAAGCCACTCGCCGCGCGGTGGGAATGCCCATTGTAATTATTGCTATTCTGGCACTGTTATACGGTGTGTACGGAAGCGCCAACTGGCTCGGTGTGTTTTCCCATGCCGGCTTTTCCTGGACGGGGATGAGCACGCAGTTGCTGTACTCCACAGAAGCTATTTTCGGCACCCCTATTCAAGTGTCATCAACGTTTATCTTTTTGTTTCTCTTTTTCGGCGTTTTGCTCGTCCGAACGAATATCGGGCAGTTTTTCAACGATGTTGCCTTCCGGCTCACCGGACGCTATACGGGTGGTACCGCGAAAGCGGCGGTTGCTGCCAGTGGATTGCAAGGCATGGTCACCGGAAGTTCAGTGGCGAACACGGTAGGTTCGGGATCATTTACCATCCCGATGATGAAACGGGCAGGATTTAAACCGGAATTCGCCGGAGCTGCCGAGGCCAGTGCGTCCACGGGCGGACAAATCATGCCTCCGATCATGGGAGCGGCGGCGTTTATTATGGCTGAATATGTAGGGATTCCATACAACGAGCTCATCGTGTATGCCATCATCCCCGCCATATTATATTTTCTCGGCGTCTTTTTAGGCGTTCATTTTGAAGCAAAAAGAGATGGTATCGTCGGCTTGCCGAAATCACAGCTGCCTTCGATCGCATCATTTGCCAAGCGTTTTGATATGATCATTCCCCTGATAACGATTATCGGACTTCTCCTTCTTGGGTATACGCCTACATACGCCGCGCTTTGGGGAATTGGAGCCGCTTTTGCCATCAGCTTTCTGCGCAAGGATACGCGCCTCAACTTGCTTGGCATCCTGCAAACGATGGAACAAGGCGCCCGTGTCGCCTTACCGGTCATTGCTGCTTGTGCCAGCGCCGGAATCATCGTCGGCATTGTCGTCTTCACGGGACTCGGCGGTGTGCTCGCGAACGGCATTATTCAAATCGCAGGCGGTAACTTTTTCCTCGTCCTATTCTTGACAATGATTGCTTGTATCATTTTAGGGATGGGCTTGCCGACAACGGCTAATTACGTGGTTACAGCGTCCGTTGCTGCACCGGCGATTTTGGCGTTTGACGTACCTGATGTTGCTGCGCACATGTTCGTGTTTTACTTCGGGATTGTCGCTGATATTACACCTCCGGTTTGTTTGGCGGCATACGCCGGCGCCGGAATCGCCCGGGCCAGACCGATGCGAACAGGGGTGGTCGCCTTTAAGCTTGCGATAGCAGCCTTTGTCGTCCCCTACGTGTTCGTTACCAACCCCGTGTTACTCTTACAAGGGGACTGGACATTTGCCGAATTGGCAGGACCGCTAATTACCGCGATTATAGGTATGGTGGCAATTAGCGCATCATTAATGGGTTACTTCTTTGCTAAAAATAAAATCATTGAAAGTCTGGCAATCTTTGCCGCGGGTATCCTGGCTGTCTATCCACTTGACATCTGGGTTTCCCTTTCCGGAATCGCCATCTTGGTTATTGTCGCCATCATCCAGCATTTCCGCAAGAAACGGCAGGGACAGGATCCGGAATCCGCGACCGCATAAAGGGAAACTCCCATCATAGGGGGAGATCCCCCTATGACAAGGAGGTCGGAAAAAGCTTTTTTCAGGGTCTTCCGATTTCCGGTTTCCGATGTCTGACTTCCGAAAAAGCGGTCGCTTATCAACGGGATAAAAAGCTTAAGCCAGCCCAATTAAACGGGCTGGCTTTTTTATTCCTGAAAAACATCAAACGCGTCCCATAAATGTTCGAGCTGTTCGAGCCTTCTCTCCACCTTATCCTGCTCGGAACGGGTAATCGCGGTTATGAGCGCGCTCACAATGCTTTGCGGGGCTGAAAACGAATCGATAAAGGAATTAATTTCGGTAACCGCAAGCAGTTTCCGATCGCCGTATGGCGTTAGCGGTGACAGCATATGATCGGTGATCACGAGCGTTTTCGCTCCCTTTTGTTTCACGTATTTCAATACATCAACGGTCCGTTTCGTATACCTTGAAAACCCGAAAGCGATCACAAGGTCATTCTCCTCAATATCAAGGAGGTGCTCCGATACCCCGTCCGCAGACCGAACCATTTCCGTATTTTGCAAGACAAGATCGAGATAAAATTCCAAAAAGAGTGCCACACTCGTCGCACTTCGATATGCGATAATATAAATCCGCTCGGCGTCAACAATGTCTTCGACTGCTCCCTGGAATTCTTTTTTATCCATTTGTTGCAACGTTTGCTGCAAGTTGTTAATGTCATCGGATAACACTTCACTGACGGTATCTTCCGGCTTCTCTCCCCGCTCGGTGGTCCGCGCAAACACCTCCGCCGATGTCCATTTGCGTTGCAACGCTTCCTGCATATGCCGTTGCAAATCCGGATATCCTTCGTAATTTAAAAAAAAGGCAAAGCGTACGACGGTCGCTTCACCCACTTCTACATTTTTTGCAAGTTTGGAAGCTGTTAAAAAAGGCGCAGTTTCCTGGTGGCTGATTAAATAATTGGCGATTTTTCGTTGAGACTTGCTCATCTCCTGCCGCTTGGCAATCATCTGTTCATAGATATCTGTTTGAGACACGATGCCCACCCTCTTTCCAAAGAAGCAGGAGGTAATTCCAGAGGACAGATTTCAGAGGCCAGGGGTCGGAAAGATCAGGAAACGAAAATGAGAGCATTGGATCTTCTGACTTCCGGACGACCCCTGATTCCGACGCACCGGAGGGGTAATGCCGGCGACCTTGGTTACAAATCCCTCTGATGGACGTGTCGCTTTATTAACGGAGCACTTCCGGGATCACACGATCATAAGCCTCAAGGGTTTTTGTTAATGCTTCGTTATCATGAACGACTGAGAGGCTGTAGCGATTCCCCGGCTTCGTATACACTCCTGCTTCAAATAATGCTTTGTCTAATTTTTTTCTGGAATCATGATCACACGTTTGTAAATCCCGATAGTGATTTATCTCCTGTCTTTCCGTTAATAGTACACTAAACATTGCCCCGCTGCCAACCGTTTTCATGGGAATGTCGTGTTTTTGGAACAGGTGGGTAAGTTCTTCTCTAAAATTGTCGGTTCGAGCGACAAGTGCATCGTATTCTTGCTCAAGGACATCAAGGGTCGCGATTCCCGCCGCGAGAATCAGCGGATGCCCATTATACGTCCCGCTGTGGAACAATGCCTTTTGGGATGATTGACCGCCTTCGCCGGCAAAAATATCCGTTCCGCTCAGCGGTGAACTTTGCTCCATGATGGCTGCTTTTCCACCGACAACACCAAAAGGAAAACCACCACCCACGACTTTTCCGATGGTTGTTAAATCTGGCGTCACGTCATAAACACCCTGTACACCGTCCATGGATGTGCGAAAGGCCGTTTTTACTTCGTCAAAAATAAGGAGAATGCCGAGCTTTTTGGTGACTTTTCTCAATTGTTGAAGAAACCGCTGCTTAGGCGCAATAATTCCGCCCTCCATTGGCTCGATAATTACAGCTGCCAGATCATCTTTGTGTTGTTCCAAAATACGCGTGCAGCTTTTAATGTCGTTAAAAGGAAGGATGAGTGTATCATCGGAAGCATTTGGCGCCATCCCGCCCGAATCGGGGACAGCCTGCGGATCTTCTTGATCGCCGGCAGCACTTTCGGAAGGATGAATGCTTAGAAGAAGGGAATCAATAGCCCCGTGATAATGGCCTTCAAACTTCGCTACTTTATATTTTTTTGTGTACGCCTTCGCCAAACGTATCGCTAATAAATTTGCTTCGGTTCCGGAATTTGCATAGCGTATTTGTTCCATGGAGGGAAAATGTTTTTGAATACGGGTTGCCATTGTTACTTCCCGATCATGGGGGGTTCCGAACAGCCACGTTCCGTCCTCTTCGACTTGACGGACAATCGCTTCGCGAACGTGGGGATGTGCGTGGCCGAGGATTAGTGCGCCATAGCCCATTAAATAATCAATGTATTCATTGCCATCAACGTCGTAAAATTTGCTGCCATTTGCACGGTTGATCGTAATTGGGTAAGGCGCAAAATGTTTAATGTTCGCGGTCATTCCGCCCGGCATAACCGTCCGTGCCCGCTCCATATGTGCCCGTGACTGTGTCGTTCGCTCCGTGTAAACCTCGTCAGGATGTACAACTTTTTGCATTGTCATCGTCTTTAATTCCTCCGGTAAAATTATTATTTCATAAAATAAATATATGAATGCTTTATTTCATTATACACAGAGGACAAGATTTTGTGAACCGTTTATTTCATTTTGTGTTTTCAAAAGAAATATTTCATTCATGTTAAGGGCGGACAGCAGTATTCGGACACTCTGTTATGTTTAAACCGAACTTCTGTCCGAATTGGTGGCTAGTTCGGACAATTTTACCTATTTAATATCCTAAGCTGTCCGAGCTTGACTCTTATTCGGACAAATATTTGGATTTGAGCATGGAATCTGTCCGAACTAACCATCATCATACAAAATAAGAATTGTTTGTGTTGCCAATTCGATTGAAATGCTTGTTTAAAATCCGCCTGACGGTTTTATAGCCTTGAACAATCCCACACCAATCACATATAGTCTTTGTCGTCAATTTTTTATTCGGAAAAAGAAATTGAAATTCATTAACCGTTCTTAATATCGCATCTGCACGCTCTTCCATATTTCCGCATTTATTACAAACCCATTTACTTTCTTTTTGGGATAAAAAAGATAAACATTTGGGGCAAACAACGCCTTTCT
Organism: Salicibibacter halophilus; assembly: GCF_006740705.1. Classification (GTDB taxonomy): domain Bacteria; phylum Bacillota; class Bacilli; order Bacillales; family Marinococcaceae; genus Salicibibacter; species Salicibibacter halophilus. The sequence goes on from NZ_CP035485.1 coordinate 1,447,320, forward strand.
TTAATTGATCATAATCATAATCAGGCACACGCGTATGCGGCGAATCGGTTAAATGCCGCGAAACTAAATGATCGGCAAACTGTTCATGCTTTTGGCTGATTTCTGTGGGAACGTCATTTAAACGTTTCACAAAACGATAAAGTTGCGCCGGGAATATAACAGGAAGGTCCGAAGAGGCATTGTACAAGTGAAATTCCGGATTGTTAAAAACAAGAGAGGCTTTCACGGTGTAATCTAACTTGAGGGATTGTTGCATTTGGCGAAACGTGGACTCACTACGCTGGATTTGTAGGAGGGGGTTTTTTATTTCTTTTCCGGAGATAACATGCCATTGCTCGTCGTCTGTATAAAAATCTCCTTCGAAATACTTAATTTCGATCAGGTAAACATCGTTCTGAAAAATCAATAGTGTATCAATTTGAAAGACTGTTAGACTATGTTCGAATAATAAACCGTTGAGCACGAGACAATCTGCTGTTAGTTCTTGCTGTATCAAACGATCAAATTCTTTTTCACCTTTAAACCCTTTCAAAAGTTTTAAGTAGTATTGATTTTCTTTTATCGTTAACCCCCTTCTCGGTTTTAAAAATTTGAGATATTTTAACTCACTCGGTTCTACGCGTTCTTTTATTACGCGCATCTCCTCTCCCCTTTCAATGAGATTTGACAATGGTTTGTCTTCCACTATATTAAGCGATAAATATAGCGATAACAAGAAACATGCTAAAAATATCATGAGTGTTGAGCTCGGACAACCTCTTCCGTTTCAAATCGAAAGTGTCCGAACTTCATCCTACTTCGGACACTTTCCCAATTTTAAACGTGCACAGTGTCCGAGCTTGACTCTTATTCGGACAAATATTGGATCTGAGCATGGAATCTGTCCGAGCTTGCCCTTGATTCGGACACTTATTTCAATGCGTACCCTGATTTTGTCCGAACTGCCCCTCCCCGCCCTTCCTTTATGAAGGGGATCTTTCATTCCGATTAGTTTTTTGAATCTTATAATTCTTTTTTGACCTATAGAAAAGCAACTGCTATACTATCGGTGAATGTGAGCCCATATTTTTCTATATTGAAAGGAGTGTTCCCATATGGCTCAACCAAAGTACATTACAAAAATTGATCAAATTGAGCAAATTCCTGAAGGTGAAAGAGAACGATTAAAGAAAATAACGGAAAAATTTGTGTTCCGTGTCAATGAATACTATATAGGGCTGATTAACTGGGAAGATCCTAATGATCCTATTAAAAATTTAGTTATTCCGAATGAAAATGAACTTTCCGAATATGGGCGCTGGGACGCTTCCGATGAAGATACCAACTATGTCGTTCCCGGTTGCCAACATAAATATGAAACGACCGCCTTACTGATTTGTTCCGAAGTATGCGGAGCTTATTGCCGCTATTGTTTCCGTAAGCGTTTGTTCAGAAATGATGTAAAAGAAGCAATGTCCGATGTGGATCCGGGAATTGAGTATATTCGCAATCATCCGGAAATTAACAATGTGTTGCTCACAGGCGGAGATCCTTTAATTCTCGCGACGAAAAAACTCCGCTACATCATTGAAGAATTGCGGTCCATCCCTCACGTGAAAATTATTCGCATCGGTTCCAAGCTTCCGGTCTTTAACCCGATGCGCATTTACGAAGACGAGGCTTTGCTTGAGTTATTCAGGGAGTATTCCACACCTGACAACCGAATTTATGTCATGGCACACGTTAACCATCCCCGGGAAATTACGGACGAAGCAAAACGCGGCTTTCAGGCGCTTCACGATGCCGGCGTCATGGTTGTGAACCAAACACCTATACTAAAGGGGATTAATGACAACCCGGACGATCTTGCCGAATTGCTGGATAAACTGTCCTGGGCGGGCGTGACCCCTTATTACTTCTTTATTAATCGTCCCGTTGCCGGGAACACGGATTTTGTGCTATCCCTTAAAGAGGCCTATGAGGCCACGGAAGAAGCAAAAGCGCGCACAAGCGGCCTTGGGAAACGAATTCGTCTCTCTATGAGCCATACATCCGGTAAAATTGAAATCCTCGCCATTGAAGACGGAAAAGCCTATTTGAAGTACCATCAATCCCGGGACGGCAATTACGGAAAGTTTATGGTGCTGGATTGCCCCGACGACGCCGGTTGGTTTGACGAACTGCCCGGAAACGAAGCTTATTGGGATATGCCGCAGAAAAAGACAGAAGATGTCGTATCTGTCAATCAAATGGCCGACATGCCACAAAAAGGGCAGCGACGAGCCCCGCGCAAACGACAAACGTCCTAAGCAAAACATCGCCACAAAAGCCCGAGGGAAGCTTCCCTCGGGCTTTTGTTGTTTCTCTCTAATCAATCATTTTATTTTCCAACGTTCCAATCAACGGCAGATGAATAGACACATCATCTCCGGGCTGCAAATATTGGGGAGGGGTCATCCCCTTGCCAACTCCGGCCGGCGTTCCGGTTGCAATGACATCCCCTGGTTCTAACGTCATTCCCCGGGAAATAATATGGATCAAATCCGGGATGTCAAAGATCATATCCGTTAACGGTGCCGACTGCCGCACTTCCTCGTTCACCTTTGTCGTAATCCTTTGTTCCGCGAGCGCAGCTTCATGCACGTCTGTTACAATCACTGGGCCGATGGGACTAAAACCATCTAATCCTTTGCCGAGAAAAAACTGTTTATGTCTGCTTTGCAAATCCCTTGCTGTCAGATCATTCAACAAGGTGACTCCAAATACATGATCCCATGCTTCTTCCCTCTTAATTTTTGCCCCTTCGCGCCCAATGATGACAGCCACTTCCCCTTCGTAATCTACTTGTTCACTTACGTCCTGTTGCAAGTGTACCGGCTGTCCGTGCCCGCCAATGCTTGTGTGCGGTTTGGTGAAAATCAATGGATGCTCCGGGATGTCTGCATCACTGCCGAGTTCAATCGCGTGGGCCGCATAGTTTTTGCCTACACACATAATATTCTTCGGCGTCTTGGCGATTGGCGCATTCCTCTTAATCTCCGAAGGCTGCACCCAAAAATCTCGGTCAGGCACAGCTATTGCCTGCTCCAGCACATCTTCCGCATTTTTTAGAAAAGACTCGCCGCCATGAATGGCTGCCAACATATCGGTGGGGCATTCTGTTCCCGGCTGGAGTTGCCGAAAAGCTTCCTCGAGCACTAAAATTTGTTGGCCATCTTCACGTTCGATCCCCAGTTGCGCTTTATTGCCATACACCATCGAAAGTAGTCGCAGCATGTTTGTTTACCTCTCCCTAAAAATTGGAAATTGATCAGGATACGCACGTACCGATGCAAACATTCGCTTCCTTTCGTTGTCATCGGCGAGGACAGCATGTCCAAGATGCAAAGGCGGGATTTGCATAAACCCGCAAAAATCAGCGATCGCTGTTTTCATTAACCTTTCCATCCAGTCCTTTTGGCCACTTTCCCATACGTCACGCGTCGCTCCGGTCGTATAAATCATGCCGAGCGGCTTGCCTTCCATTTTCGGGATCGGCTTTTCATTTTCCAGCTCAAACGCAAATCCATAAGCCAACACACGATCCACATAGCCTTTCCCGATTGCCGGAAAGCCGCCCCACCAGACCGGGAATAGGAAGGTGATTGCTTCTGCCCGTTCCACATAAGCTTGCTCTTCTTGAACATCATCTGCGTAACGATTCATTAACGAACGGTCATATTCTGTCTGCGTTAAGAGCGGCGCAAACGGAAGCCTGTACAAATCACGTACGACAACTTCTTTTCCCAATTGTTCCAAAGCCTCGCGATATGTAGCCAAAACCGCATGATTAAAGCTGTCCTTACTCGGATGCATATAAACGATCAGATGCATGTTTTGCCCCCTTTTCGGAAGCTGGCTTTTACAGCATTATTTTTTCACAAGAAAAAGCGGTTGGCCGTAATCGACAAGCTCCCCGTTCTCAACGAGAATCTCCTTGATCTCGCCTTCAATTTCCGCCTCTATTTCGTTCATTAATTTCATCGCTTCTACGATGCATACGACTGATGATTCATTAATTCGGTCTCCGGGGTGCACGTAAGACTCGGCATCCGGAGAAGGCGCGCGGTAAAAAGTTCCGACCATCGGCGAAGTGATTTGTTCAACGTTTGGATCTGAGGGCGCTTGCTGTTGATCGGAACCCTCTTGTGCTAACGGTTGAGTGTTTTCAGCCGATATCGGCGGAGCAGCTTCTTGCGTCGCGGGAACCGCCACCTGTTGCATCACTCCGTCCGGTTTTTTACGGATAACCAAGCCTGTATTGGCCTCGCCTGTAACTTCTAATTCGGAAATCCCCGAATCATCCACTGCTTTTATTAAATCTTTAATTTCCTCGATGTTATACATGATGAGCGTCCTCCTTTATTAGATGGTCTCCTTTTCCAAAAACGTCGTATCAAAGTTCCCTGAAGCGAATGCTTCATTGTCCATAAGCTCGAGGTGAAAAGGAATCGTTGTCTCCACACCTTCAACGACAAATTCCACCAGCGCGCGTCTCATACGGGCAATTGCCTCTTCGCGGTCATTACCGAAAACAATTAATTTCGCAACCATTGAGTCATAATAAGGCGTGATCGTATAGCCTGTGTAAACAGCACTGTCCACACGCACTCCCGGCCCTCCCGGCGGTAAATACATCGTAACTTTTCCCGGGAGGAGCGAAAATTTTTCCGCGGATCTTCCGCGTTGATTCGACATTCAATGGCATGGCCGCGTACGGTGACCTCTTCTTGTCCGATCGATAGGGGTGTTCCCCCGCCAACCAAAATTTGTTCTTTAATGAGATCCACGCCCGTCACTTCTTCTGTAACCGGGTGCTCTACCTGAATACGAGTGTTCATTTCCATAAAATAAAAGCGGTTATGTTTATCAAGTAAAAATTCAACGGTACCGGCACCGACATAGTCCACTGCCTTTCCGGCTTGTATCGCCGCTTCCCCCATCTTTTTACGAATGGCTTCATCAATCGCCGGAGAAGGGGCTTCTTCCACAAGCTTCTGATGGCGGCGCTGAATGGAGCAGTCCCGCTCGCCGAAATGGATCACATTCCCATATCGGTCCGCCATAATTTGGATTTCAATATGTCGTGGTTCCTCGATAAATTTTTCTAAGTATACGCCTGGGTTTCCGAAATTGCTTTCTGCTTCTTGACGTGCCATCGTAATGGAACGGGTCAATTCCTCGGCATCGTACGCAACACGCATGCCCTTTCCGCCGCCGCCGGCTGTCGCTTTGATAATGACAGGATACCCGATGTTTTTTGCCGTTTGAAGCGCTTCCTTTTCCTCTTCAACAAGCCCGTCACTTCCCGGCACAATGGGCACCCCCGCCTCGTGCATCGTTTCGCGCGCTTGTGATTTCGCGCCCATTTTATCAATGGCATCCGCAGACGGCCCGATGAATGTAAGGCCATGATCCGCACAAATTTCAGCGAATGCTGCATTTTCTGCTAAAAAGCCATAACCGGGATGAATCGCGTCCGCGCCTGTTTTCGTCGCGGTTGCGATCAGGTTTGTTTTGTTCAAATAACTTTCTTGCGCGACATTTGGGCCAATGCAATAGGCTTCATCCGCGATCAACACATGCAGCGCTTCCTGGTCCGCCTCTGAATAAACAGCGACCGTCTCGATATTTAGTTCACGGCAGGCACGAATGATGCGAACGGCAATTTCACCGCGATTGGCGATTAAGACCTTATTAATCATGCTGGAGTGTCTCCTTTACAAAATTACGTATAAAGCGAAACTTCCATCAGCAGTGGGGGTTTCATTCCCTCTGAGTAAGGAAGTCGGCTAAAATCGCCCCATCCTGTGCGTCGGCCGGCAAAGACCGTCACGTCCTGTGACAATGCCGGCACTAGCACGTCCTGTGCTTCGGAACAAAACGGGGTTTTCGCCGCCCGCTTAGACGGAGGTCAGATTTCAGAGGCCAGAAGCCGAACCGGCTTCCAATGTCTGATTTTCTGAAAAGCGGGCGCTTACCACCTGGATAAAACCGTATCTATGCGTAGCCTATCCTTCTAAATTTTAAATAAAAACGGACCGACCGTCAATGTTTGCCACTACTCCCGTTGTCTTCAGCTAGTAATTTTCACAATGAAGATACCAAAGACGACATGCAGGCATTGTCGAAAAAACAGCGGAAAATGGAAATAGTTTTTTCCTTTTCCGCCGATAATTAGACAAAGAAGGGTTTGATTACCCCGCGAAACAGGAATAGATAGAAAGGAAAATTCAATGGAGGTGAACCGTCATGAAAGACGTAAAAGAAGAAGCAAGAGAACTAGCAGGTTGGACATTGGAAGGAGAAAAAATATGGAAGTGTTTTTCCTTTGACAGCTATTTTGAGGGAATTTCTTTTCTTAATAAAATCGCGGTCTATGCGGAAGGAGTTCAACACCACCCTCATGTGGCCATTGACCATACAAACGTTACGGTGCAATGGACTACCGTGGATCAAGGAGCACTCACAGAAAAAGACATTGCTGCTGCCAAAGCTTCAGATAATCTATTGAAAAACGGCCGCATTTAAACGAGGAGGGGCACACGTGGCACGCAACCGCAAGTTGCCAAAAAAGACTCGTAAAAATGAAGAACAGGACGAAAATATAGAAAAACTTGAGCAACTCATTGATAAAATGGAAGATATGACGACGAAGTCCCGGCTGAAAGATATGGCCTACCACTTCAGCGCAAAACGCGAAATCATTAAAAGCAACCTCATCGCGGGAATCGCGAGAGGCGTAGGGTTGACGATCGGCACAGCCGTTCTGTTGGCCCTTCTCGGCTTTATCCTTGCGCAAACCGTCTCTTTACCGTTAATCGGTGATTATCTTGCCGAATTTTTGGATATCGTAGATAATCAAAGGGAAACTACGCCTTAACTTGAAGGAGCGATAAAAAATGGATTTACTGGGAATTGCAGCTTTAATCTTTGCAATTGCATTCGCGGTTCTCGTCGTCTTTTTGGCAAGAGCCCTCGGAAACTTGGCAAATGTGCTTTCCAAAACCGAGGTCACCGTCGGGAAACTCCCCGAGCAATTGGATGAAATCACCAGAGAAACAGGGACAGTGCTCCATAACACCAATGAAACAATTTTGGATGTCAATGAAAAAGTAGCGACTTTGAACCCTCTCTTCGGCATGATCGGGGATGCAGGCGAAGCTTCCCGCAGATTGTCATCGTCACTCGTGGACATGACCGAGTCGATGAGAAATCAATCACAGGAAGCTACGGAAATTTCACAGCAAAAAGGGTTAAGGGGCTTCTACGGTCTCGCGGCATTTATTTATTTTTTAAATCAAAAGCGGAAAGAAAATGGTGAATAAGTTTTGAAAAGGGTGTAGGTGTTTCGCAATTCTACGCTCTTTTTTCTGTATGGGATGAAAGCCATTCATACTGATCCCTTATACCCCAAAAAAGATAAGGACGCTGTGGCCCTTATCTTCACTATAAAGGGGGATGATGTTTATGTTTTCCACTCTCTCCCCTATTTCAAACCTGTTATTTCAATGTAAAGCCCTGATCTTTTAAAAATGTAGTGACTTGTTGGCGTCGGGGGGTGGCGAGATAATTGACCATGTTTACACCCCAGCCGTCGGTTTTCTTTCCGTTTGTCCGTTTTTCGTAGTAATCGCTCGTCACGCGTTCATACTCGTCCAAGCCTTCATGATACCGCTCCGCTTCATAACGATCCTCGTGTAAAATCATTGGTTTCGGAAAACGCGGCTTTTGTCCGGGATCCTGGTCCGGATAGCCGAGGCAAAGCCCCATGACCGGAAATGTATGTTTCGGAAGCTCAAGTATTTCCGCCACACGGTGCAAATCGTTCCGAACACCGCCGATCATCACGCCGCCCAACCCGTAGGAACGGGCAGTGAGCAAGACGTTTTCGGCAGCAAGCGCTACATCGACCGCGCCGACGAGCACATTTTCCGTTTCTTCCAGCTCATAATTCGTATCATATTTTTCACTGGTGATCACATGCTTGTGCCAATCCGCTACAAATACGAGGAACAACGGACTTTCACGTACATATTTTTGATTAGCGGCAACTTCTGAAATGGCATCTCTTTTTTCCTGATCACGGACACGGATGACCGTGTACGCTTGCACATGGTGGGACGTCGGTGCCCAACGGGCAGATTCCACTAAATCTGTCACGATGTTTTCGGAAACCTCCGTATCTTTAAACTTACGGATGGATTGGTGCGTTTGAATGAGCTCGCGTGTATGTTGATGATCCATGATTGATACCTCCAGGCGTCACAAGTTTTCCGTTGTATTTTTCATTTACAATTTCTCCAGCTTGCATGACCGTTTGTCCGGAAATGATCGAACGAACGGGCCACCCCTTGATCGAACGACCGTCATAGGCACTGATTTTACTCTTGCTGTGCAATGCTTCTTTACGGATAACTCCCGTTTTTTCCATGTCCACGATCGTGATATCCCCATCGCTTCCAGGGGCGAATGACCCTTTCTGTCCAGCAACACCGTACAGATGCGCGGGGTTTTCCGCCATAAGCGCAACGAGACGGTTCATTGTTAATTTTCGCTCATTCACCGCGTTAAGCATGAGCGGCACCATCGTCTCGACCCCGCACATGCCCGCGGGAATCTCACTCAACTTCCCGCCGTATTTTTCTTCTTCGGTGTGTGGTGCATGATCGGAACACACGACGGTAATTGTCCCGTCATTGACCCCTTCCCAGATTGCTTCTTGGTCCGCCTTGGTCTTAACAAGCGGGAAAATTTTCATATCCTTGCCGACCGTCTCGTAGTCTTTATCGCTCAAAAATAAATAATGCGGGCATGTTTCCACACTCACCCTTTGCCCCGCCGCTTGGGCACGGCGCACGGCCGCAACACTTTCAGCTGCAGAAACGTGTAAAACATGAAAATGCGCACCGGCTTCTTTGGCGAGCGTGATCCCGGTTTCAACGGTGAGCTGTTCGGCAACTCCTGGCCTTGAAGCTAGCAAAGCTTGGTAGGACTCATCTTCCGGGTCTTTTTCTTCGCCGAGCCTGCGAATCAATTCGTGATTTTCAGCGTGAACGGCGAACAATTGCCCTGTCTTGGCTACTTCTTTCATCATCGCGTACACTTCGCCGTCATCGTAAGGCTGGATGATCTCTTCATCTGCCTCACTCACATTGTAGTGAAGTTGAAACGTCTCCCGATGAATTCCGTATCCCCAGAAATACTTAAAACCGATGACCCCTTTGCGATGCATGGCGGTAAAATCGTCTCTATTCAATGGACCGAGGCAAATACCCCAAAGGCCGAAGTTGACCGTTGCTTTTTTTTGTAAATTTTCCACCTGTCCGTCAAAAGAAGCCCCATCTCGCACCGGCGGCGTCGTGTTCGGCATCTCAAAAATGGTCGTAACTCCTCCGGCAGCGGCCGCCCGTGTGGAAGTGGAAAAATCCTCTTTGTGCGTGGGTCCGGGGTCACGGGAATGGACATGCGTATCGATTAACCCCGGAAGCACGTGTTTTCCGGTAGCGTCGATCACCTCGCGGGCTTCATCTTTCGCGCCCGGCGCTTTCACCGCGGCGATTTTCCCGTCTTGAATAAAAATCGTTCCAGGAAATGTCTCTCGGCTTGTAACGAGCAAGCCGTTTTCTATTTTAACATCATACATCTTCGATCAACTCCAAAAAGCCATTCCCAATCGGGAACAGCTAACTTAGTCGATATCATCGTAAACACGGCTTCCCACTGCTTGGCGTTGTTTTTGATATTTTCCGTTGTAAGGGGCGCTTGCTTGTTGGTCCATACGGGCAAAAACGAGTTGGGCGATTCTACGTCCGGAGATTAAACGAATAGGCAAACGGTTAGCGTTAAAGAGCTCCAGGGTAATCTCGCCTTCGAAACCGGGATCGACCCAGCCGGCATTTTGGATAAACAATCCCATACGTCCGATCGAGCTGCGACCTTCCACAAATGCGGTTAAATTTTCCGGCAGTTTTATGTACTCATTGGTCGTCGCCAACAGAAAAGAGTTCGGGGGAATAACAACCTCCTCCGCTTCAAATTCGACATACTGCGCCGGAGTATCGAGCGCAATCGATTCGATCGCGTTTTCATCAATCTTTAAATAATGGTTTCCGAGTCGGATATCAACGGACGCGGGTTGGATTTGCACATCGGACAAAGGCTCAATCACAAGTTCATCACGCGCCATCATTGCTTTAATTGTGGCATCTGATAATATCAAAGGGCTTCCTCCTGAACAAGCTTTTTCATCTTCAAGTATACCTGATATCGACAGCGGTCGCCAACAATTCTCGCTCGTTGGACATAATAGAAACATTATACATCTAAATAGGAAACCCTCTCTTTTACCAACTGTTTTCCGTTACAACGCTTTTTGTTTACTTTTGCATATTTGTCGCTTTGGCTTGGTTGATATTTAATAAAAGGGCTGTTACCGCATGAATACAACCCATATTTCGCGCCCGTTTAAGCGTCAAATTTAATTTTTGCAGGAATTTGGCCTTCTTGTATCAAAGTGTAGAAGGAAGCCAGATTTTGAGGTGATTCCTGTGACTGAATCCATGGAAGGTATATCGGGCTTTCAAACGGTGCGTCTCGGCTCCACTCCCGTGATTCGCCAATTGATTGAAGAAGCTGGATTGGTCGAACGTATCGATAGACTTTCTCCCGTCAAAAAGGAAGATTGCCAAGTGTCCGTGGGCACACGGATCGCCGCTTTGATCATCAACCAATTGTCTGATCGTAAGCCCTCTTCAAGGTCGAAGCATTCTATGAAAACCAAGATGTTGAATTGCTGTTCGGCCCAGGCGTCACTGCGAGTGATTTCAATGATGATGCGCTGGGACGGGCCTTAGATGCCCTTTATAACGCCGGGCTTGAAGAGATTTGTATGCACAGCATTCAAGGGGTGCAATCCTGCGTCAACCTTACGTGGGAAGGGCTGCACGCTGATACCACGTCCTTTGTATATACAGGTGCACCCAAAAACGACCCCGATGATGAGGCGTTATTAAAAATCGTCCATGGCCACACCAAAGATCATCGCCCGGATGCTCCGCAGATTAAATTCGGGTTGACGACATCACCGGAGGGCATCCCCGTCTATGCCGACGTCTTAAACGGCAATCAGGATGATAAAACATGGAACGCGAAAGTCATGAAAGCTCTGAGACAATGGTACGAGCCGGATCAGTTGGCCCAAGCGATTTTTATCGCGGACAGCGCACTGGTCACCGAAGACAATTTAAAAATGGTCCAAGGCAAAGGGGATCAGCCAGATTTTCAGTTTTTATCCCGGTTGCCGGAAAATTTTAAAGTGGCCAAAACACTGAAAGAAAAAGCCTTGAAGGACGATGAAAATGAATGGGAAGATATTGGCCACTTTGTCAACCGCAAAGGGGCGGCTTCTTATCACACCTATCCCGCCAAAGAGAAACTGCACGGAAACCCCTACCGGTTTCTGGTTGTTCAATCCGATCAAATGGATGGTCGGAAGAAAAAGAAGATCGACAACCAACTCAAAAATGAAAAGCAAAGCTGTCGCAAAGAGCAAAAAGAGCTGGAAAGCCGGGACTTTGCTTGTGAGGCCGATGCCGAAGCTGCGCTTGCCGACTTTCTCAAGCACCATCACAAAGGGTATCATACGTTTGAAGGCACCGTGGTCCGTGAAGAGGTGCCCGGCAAACGCGAGAAACGCGGGCGTCCCAAAAAAGGGGAACCGCCGCCTCCGCCGGTCACCGTCTATCGTGCCCAATTAGAGCTGCAATCCCCGTCGGAAGAGACCCTCGAACAGCTTCGCAAAGAAGCGTCCATCTTTATCCTGGTCACCAATGCGGGCAACGACACGGCCTCCGACGTGGACCTATTGAAAGGCTATAAAGGCCAACAAACCGTGGAAAATCGCTTCCGGTTTCTCAAGGATCCGTTTTTTGTCCGACGGCTTTTCTTGGAAAAACCCCGCCGTGTCGAAGCTTTTGCTTATGTGATGATGATGAGTATGATGATTTATTCCCTGTTCGAATACCTCATTCGCACAAGCATGGAAACAGATGACGAGCCCCTGAATTTGATGGGGGGCGGTGGCCGTCGAAGCATTCGCCCGACGGGCGAAGCTGTCTTAGAACTGCTGGATACCGTCGATATTATTCACATGGAGATCGACGGTCAACTCCGACGGTTGTTTCCGGATAATCATGAGCCGCAATTGGACCGCATCCTCAGTTTGTTAGGGATGGATCGGAGCGTTTATACGACACCGTTTAGCTCAAAAGCTGTCGAAATCAGTAGCCAGTAATCATAGCTCGGGCATTCCTTTGCTCGTTTGATGTCGAATGACGAGGGAATGGCTCAACATTTGTCTTGTGCATATTATTCAAAGGCATTCATTCCCTGAACGGCATGTCCATACCAACCAAAAGAAATTACCTGGATGTTGCCCTCGCGAAATCTGGGATACAAGTCACATGCTAATATTTTTTCAATAAAAACCGCAGCGGAATAAGCGAAATCAAAATAATGACAAGGGCCGCTGGGGCCGCGTACTGGTAAAAGAATTCATTCGTTTCATACCAGATGCGCACCGCGAGCGTGTCAAACCCAGGCGGGCGTAAAATCAGGGTCGCGGGCAATTCCTTAATGGCACTGACAAAAACAAGCGCGCCGCCGGCAAGGATCCCGGGCCGTATAGACGGAAGAATCACTTTAAACATCACTTTCCAGGGCGGGTGGCCGAGGCTTCGCGCTGCTTCATCCATTCTTGGCGAAACGAGACTAAGCGACGCTTCGCCGGCCTGCATCGCCTGAGGCAAAAACAAAATGACGAACGCAAACGCGATCAAGTAATGGGTGTTATACAACCAGGGAATATGCTCGTTAAAAATAAAGATAACCCCAAGAGCAACGATTACTCCCGGTAAAGCATAACCGGCATAGCTTAGCTTCTCGATGATCGTCGTAAGCGGGGAAGGATAACGGGATTTCAAGTAAATGATCGGTATGGCCATCAGCATACAAGCAATTGCTGCATAGCCCGCTACACGCAGACTATTCCACGTGTACTCCCAAAACTCACGGTCTATCGCACCTTCTCCAATCCCAATAATCGTCCAATAAACAAGCACGATAATCGGCACGAGCACTGAAAAGAAAAATACCGTAAATACGTACATCAGCGCCGGAATTTTCCATTTACCTAACGGAAGCGTCTCAGGCGTTGTGTATGCATTCGAAGTCTGGTGATAATGTGCATTTTTCTTTCGTGTTTTTGATTCAAGCCACAAAACCACGAGTGTAATAGCGATCAAGACCGTACTTAAAACCGTTGCCGATAAATTATCAAAAGCTCCCATTTGATAATAAATAGCCGCGGCAAAGGTTGTATACCTTAAAATCGCGATCGCTCCAAAATCGGAAAGGACATACAGCGACACCAAAATCGCGCCTGCCCCGATCGCCGGCCGCAAAAAGGGAAGGTTTACTTTCCAAAAAATTCGTGACGTCGACATTCCTTGCGAACGTGCCACTTCTTCATAGTTCCGGTTCATTTTTCGTAAACTCGCCATCGAAATCAGGTACACGTACGGAAACGTAAACAGTGTTAAAACGAAGAAAACACCAGCAAAAGAATAAATCTCAATGGGATACTCTCCAAAAGCCCTTTCCAGCCAGCCCTCTTGCCACCATTCGAAAGCCCAGCCGACAGGCCCGAAAATCATGATGTAAACAGCTGCCCCGATATAAGGCGGGATGACAAGAGGTAGCGCCAAAAGCCATTGCCAGCCTTTTTTGAACGGGATATCGGTTCGATTTACGATCCAGGCAAGGGAAACACCGAGGATGACCGCGAATACCGTCACCATTATTGTCAATGAAAGCGTATTCCACAAAAGTCCGGGAATTCGCTCATCCAAAATGTTTAGCCAACGGTCGGCGCCAGCTGAAAAAGAGCGAACCACTACGTAAAGAAGCGGAACGCCCATAATGAAAGCGACCAATAACCCAAGAAAGAGGAGGACCGGCCCGGGCGGCCTTCCCCCCCATAGTCTATACCAAAGCTTTCTAACGCCTTTTTCCGTTTCATTTCGGCGGCTCATGATTACAACTCCCGGGTTTTCAAAAAACTTGTTTTAACGCACTTCCAAATCCATCCCGGAGGCCTCAATAACCTCTAAGGTATCATCCCACACTTCTCCCAATTGACGAAGTGGCATATCATGCGTCTCGTACTCATCGATTGCAGCCGCGTCCTCAACAGCATCAATTTCGGGATTAATCGGAACCTCCAGCGATTCATTCGAAAACATTTGTTGATTTTCTTCTTCCAACGCCCAATCCATAAACGTCTCCGCGTTGTCCCGGTTCGGAGAATCAGCAACCACCCCGACACCTGCAGCGTTTAGGACGGCGCCCATTTCATCTTCGCCCTGGTCCGGATAGACCACGCCGACATTATTGTTCTCCGGCTCTTGCAACTGCTGGTGATAATAATAGTTGTTCACAAGGCCGAACTCCACTTCCCCGGTGCCAACCGCTTCACGAATCTCCCCGTGACCATCTGTGATGATCCCGGCGTTATCGCCCACGTCACTTAACCAGGCGGTGGTTTGCTCATCTCCCCATTCCTGGCGAAGAGCGGAAACATGGCCAATCATGCTTCCGTTCGCTCCGCGTGTAATGGCAAATTGACCGGCATATTCCGGATCTGCCAACTCCTCTATGGAATCAGGAACATCCTCTTCATTTACCAGGTCCTCATTATACATTAACACGCGCGTGCGGGCAGACAAAGCGACCCAGGAATCGTCTTCGGCGCGAAAATCTTCGTCGATGCTCTCCATGTTATCGGCCTCATATCCATCAAGGAGCCCTTCCAAGCGCAAATGCTCCAGCGCTCCCACATCATTGGAAATAAAGATATCAGCTTGTACATTATTCGCTTCTTCTTGGATGCGGTTCACGGCTGTGTCATCCGCGTGCAAAGCATGAACCTCGATCCCCGTGTCCTCTTCAAATTGATCCAGGTATTCATTGACGAATTGTTCATTGCGAGCGGAATAAACAACCAACTCTCCACCCTCTCCGTCTTCGACCTGCTCTGCTCCACCGTTTTCCGCTTCTTCATCCTGGCTGCAACCGGCTCCAACGATTCCTACGGATAAAAACGCCGCCGGCATCCATCTATAGAACTTCATCTATTAAACGCTCCCTGTCTTGCTTATTCATTCTTGATTTTCCTAAGGCGCTTAAGCTAATCTACAAGCGCTACAAGCTCCGGTTTAATATCAAATGAGACAGCGGAACCAATCACAACATCCTGCTCCATCGGAGCATAGATCATCATTGTCTCTTCATCGCTGTCCGATTCTTGCAAACGCACAACCAGCTCTTGATACTCTCCACTATAGGTGACGTTCTCCACCTTTCCGGAATAGCGCCCTTCATCAGCCAGAAGACAGCCCTCCGGGCGAATGGACACTTTCACATTTTCAATCATTGTATCTTCTCGTTCCGGCAGACAAACTTTCCCGATATGGGTATTTACATGTTTTAAGTCCGCGCACATGGTCCCATCCAAGAGGTTTGTTTTTCCAACAAATTGCGCGACGAAACAATTTCTCGGGCATTTGTACATTTGCCTGGGTTCGGCAATTTGTTGAATAACGCCGTCTTTCATGACAACAACACGATCGGATACAGCGAACGCATCCTTCTGGTCATGGGTCACAATCACTCCGGTGGTATTAGCCTTGCGCAAAATGTTCGTTACATCGTGACGCATCTTCTCTTTCAAGCTTGCATCCAGATTGCTGAATGGTTCATCCATGAGCACTACATGCGGCCTTGGTGCGAGCGCGCGCGCCAAAGCAATCCGCTGTTGCTGTCCGCCGGATAGTTCATTCGGAAAGCGCTTGGCACAATCTTCAAGTCCGACGAGCTCCAATACTTCTTGCACCCGTTTTTTGCGTTCGCGGACTTTCCATTTGTTCAGGCCAAACATTACATTTTTTTCTATGTTTAAGTGAGGAAAAAGCGCATAGTCTTGAAAAACCATTCCAATGCCGCGCTTTTCAGGCGGGATGGAAACATTGGCAGAATACATCGTCTGCCCGCCGATGGTAATTTTTCCAATCGTCGGCTGCTCAAAACCGGCAATCATACGGAGAGTCGTCGTTTTCCCGCAACCACTGGGCCCGAGCAGACTCAAAATCTCTCCTTTTTCGAGGTGAAGGTTTACGTCGTTAACTGCAGAGGCTAGGCTATGACCAAACGATTTGCTCAGTTGCTCCAATTGAACAAAGCTCACGAACGACCCCCCAAGTCATGAGTAAGGTAAAAGATCTCTACCATTTATTATTTAGAATAATTATTATCTAGATGAGAATGATTTTCATTACAAATGAATTATAGCATGGGGGCCCCTCTTCGTCAACGAACACATCCGCTTCATGCTTATTATATCTGCGCTTTAAAAAAATCGACAGCCTCAGCTGTCGATTTCGGTTTTTTCTTCAAAGTTGCATTCCATCTCATAGCCATGCTCGGAAATCGTACACCCGGATTGATAACGGGCACGCCACTCACTGTATTCGTTGCTTAACGCTTGGAAACGTTCCTCATCTCTCGCATCCAGCGCTTCATCAATTAACTTTTTATAGCGGTCTTTTGTAAACACATATACGGAATATTCCAACATCATACGGGCGTAAAGGGATTGCACCACTTGTCTAGGCGCCCGATACCCTTTCCGAATCATTTTCAACTTTTCAAACAATTCATTTTCATATGTTGATGCTGCCATTGCTATCCCCCCTGATTTCCTCATACAGGTATGATTAGACCGTGACCAAACTTTTCATTTATTGCTCATTCTTTACCCGCTCAGCTGCACATTTAAACCTCTGCCTGAATGATTTTGCAAAAAATTCCCACTTGAATGTACGAACATTCATTCGTTATACTAACGTTACTATTTCCAAAGAGGTGACGACATGCTCGTACACAAAACCGATCTCACCTTCATCCATTACGCCGTGATTTTGCCGCTGGTGAAAAAAACATTCGAAAAAGACCAAGGGCATCTCAAACAATACATGCACATCAAAGCCCCCTACATGGCCATCGTTCAAACAGCGCTCATTTCCCTGCAAAATGATCTTCAACAACTCAAGCGCATGCAAAAACAACGCAACATCCGTGTCTACCTGATCGATGCCAATGAGACATTTTCCACTTACGGTTATGTATGCAACCGTTACGAAGGTCAGAACCGCTATGTGAATGCTCATTTAAAAAGGCAAACGGGCCGGTGTATGACCCGTTATCTTCAAGGGGAGCGTTTGTTTACGGAAGAAGGGGTTTTACGGGAAAGCAACCATCTGTAAAGGGCATACATCACGATAAATACAAGCAGCGCCACTACTTGCAATACGAAAATGTAATAAGGCCAGGGGCCGAACCAATCAAACGGCGAAGGTCCTGGCGGCTTTTCCATTAAATACATGTAATTACCGTCCACCCACAGATTAAAAACGAACATGACAGCCGCGTAACCGTTTAAATACAGCCACACGCGAAAAACCGACCGTAAACGGAGCTGCATTTTTTCCACCGCAAGCATATAGACTACAGCTACGATCACAAGGGCATGGGTAATAAAAAAATGAAAAAAACGAAAATGGGGAAAGCCGTAGCCGCCGACATCCGGTGTTAAAATAGTCAGAAATGCACTGCCTGTGCCTACGAAAAACGTGATTTCAAACCACGTCTGGCCGCGGGTCAACAACATGAAAATCGCCGCGATCCAGGCGATGCTGCTTAAATGCAACGGAAACGCAAAGGACGAGTCCCAAGCCCCCGCGTCTATGTACCAGATCTGTAAAAGCACTTCGCCGGCAAGGAAAATGAACACACAGCCAAAACGAAAAAAATGCTGTTTTTTCACGGACTGCTTCAAACCATTTCTAGCCAGAACGACGAACGTGCAAGCAATAACCAAGCTAATGATGACAAGGATGTGCGCCGGCCCGAACATGGTAAACCCCGGTCCATCGTGGCTATACTCCCACCACCACATGATACTCTCCTCCCTCATTGAAAACGCGCCTGCAGGAGTTTGCAGACGCGAAGGTGAACAGTGCTAACGCCGACCCGTGATCATTTGGAAAATAAGCACGATAAGCGCGATCACGAGCAGAAGGTGAATTAACCCACCACCTGTCCCGCCGATAAACCCGAGCAGCCAAAGCACAATCAACACGGCAATGATCGTCCATAACATTTGCGCATCCTCCTCGTCCGTTG
Source organism: Salicibibacter halophilus (assembly GCF_006740705.1). Lineage (GTDB taxonomy): Bacteria > Bacillota > Bacilli > Bacillales > Marinococcaceae > Salicibibacter > Salicibibacter halophilus. The sequence continues at coordinate 1,465,638 of NZ_CP035485.1, forward strand.
AATACTACAAGTATATTAATCGAGCATCGATAATAGTAGTGTGATTATGCTTTTTAGAGTGCCATTCCCTATAGACAGAGAGCGTAAACACGCCCCATTGGCCCGGCACCCTAGTTCGGCCATTTTCTCAGGTTTCTTCTTTTCTAGCCTCCAAGCTTTTCACTCTTTATAAAAACTGCAACAACATCGTGGCCATGGAAAAATAAATCGTTATCGACACGACATCAATAAAGGTTGTGATGAACGGTCCCGAGGCGATGGCCGGATCGAGTTTCAACCGGTTAATAATCAAAGGAACGACGGAACCAATCACTGCCGCGACGCCCAAAGAAAGGAAAATTGAAAACCCGACAATAAACGCTAAAAGCAGATCACCGCCGTAAAGAAACGGAATTAAAATGATAAGCGTAAGTGCACACGCGAAGCCGATGACCAGCCCCGTGCCCAACTCCCTGATTAACGCCCACAAAAGCCCCTTTTTTTCATAGTTGCCAAGTGCCAAGCTGCGGACAACGACCGCCAGGGATTGTGTTCCCACATTTCCGGCTGAACCCATCAACATCGGGATAAAAGCCGAAAGCAAAACGACTTGTTCAAGTGTCTCTTCAAACTGGCCGATAATGCCCGCGGTAATCATTCCTAAAAACATAAGCAAAATAATCCATGGTGCACGGCGTTTTGCCGCGGTAAAGGCCGAAAGATTCACATCCGTCGTTCCCCGCGTCGTTGCAAATTCAGCAAGGTCCTCGGTGGCCTCTTCTTCAAGCACATCAATGACATCATCAACGGTCACGATACCCAGCAATTGGTTGTTTGCAGAAACAACCGGGGCCGCGAGAAAATCATATTTCTGGATTAAGCGTGCCACATCTTCCTGATCTTCATTGACATGCACGGAAACCACGCGGCGACTCATGACATTCCCGACCTTTTCCTCCAAGGAGGCGACCAAAAGATCGCGCAAGGAGACGACACCGGCTAATTTTTCACTTTCATCGACGACATAAAGGTAATAAATCATTTCAGCATCCGGCGCTTCATTTCGCAACCGGTTTAAAACGTCGCCGACTTTTTCCGTTTCATGAAGATGAATGGACTCTTTCGTCATGATGGAGCCGGCCGTTTCCTCTTCATAAGTGAGCAACTCTTTAACGTCTTCGGCCTCTTCCGTATCCATGCCGGTTAAAATCTCTTCGCGTTCTTTTTCTTCCAGTTCCCCGAGAAAATCAGCGACATCATCCGCGTTCATATAATTAAAGATATCGCTCATGTCTTTATTTTCCCATTCAAGGACCATATCCTTTTGCTCTTCCAGATTCAGTTCTTCAAAAATATCCGCAATTTCTTTCGCCGACATAATCTCATAAAAGCGATTGCGGTTCTCTTCTTTCATTTGTTGGACAACTTCCATTTGATCGACGGGATGAAGGTCGAGAAACTTCAAGCGAAAAGCCGTATCCTCGCCTTCTTGAAGCAACTCCAACAAATCCCGGTTATAAGCGGCACGCGTTTCATCGTTCAACTTGACCATCGCTTATCCCTCCTGCAATCCGCCTCTTGCTGTTAAATGGCAAGGAGCGGTTGATGAATCATCTTTTCTATTATTAGTGCATGATTATGATCACTCGAATCGGGAACCAAACGCTCCTCACCTCCTCTGACTGAATATGAATGAAAAAGCCGCCTTCTCATCTCAAAAGGCGGCTCACTTAAGCAAGGTTTACTTGCCTCCATCGTAGAGCTTTAGCACTGTGCGGCATAGGGACAAAAGCCCAGCTACATTAAAAGCCACCTTATCTCGATGACCTCTGTTTACCCATTGGCGTCTTTAGACATTTTTGGGCAGCAGCTTTTCTCCGCACAGGAGCCTCACCTAACGAGCGGTATAAAACTAATCGAAAGCCCCAATCCGGGTCTGGCCGGGAGGCACATACATGTTATTGGTTTTTCTACCGTTTAAACTATACAGAAAGTAGCGAGGAACTGTCAACACCATGTGCTACGCTTGATAAATTCCTCCCACTTCTTCCTTTATATTACGTATATAAAGGGGCCTTGTGCAGAAGATAATGATGGAAAGGGGGCTTAGAATGAGAAAAAGTACGAATAAAAATAAACTCAGCAAAAATCATGAACATAATGTCCAATTAATTAATGACCATCTTCGCATAGATAAAAATTTTGATCTCATCGATCAAGCATATCATTTTGGCGGCAGGGCCATAAAACTTTACGTCGTCGACGGTTTCGCGGATGACTTAGTGTTGACGAAAATCCTTGAACGCCTCTCTACACTCGAAGAAGATGCCTTGTCGGAAGATCCGCTTACACGTCTGGAAGAGCGCATGATTCCCAATATTGAAATTGAACGGGAAGACAAGCTGGATGATTTGCTCTCGGAAATCCTTTCCGGCCAGGCTGTTTTTCTTGTAGAAGGCTGCGATGAAGCGCTCCTTTTGGACACCCGAATCTATCCAGTCCGCGAACCCCAGGAACCCGATATGGAGCGTGTGGCTCGCGGTGCAAAAGATGGGTTTGTGGAAACGCTTGTCTTTAATGCCGGGCTTGTCCGCCGCCGGATCCGTGACCCGGGATTGATCAATGAACATATGGAGGTCGGGCGTCGTTCGAAAACGGACATTTCCATAAGTTACATCGATACCATCGCCGACCCCGAGCTTATTCGACGAATCAAAAAGAAAATTAAAGCGATCGATATTGACGGATTGCCCATGGCCGACAAGACGATTGAGGAATTTATCATCAAGGAAAACTTCGCTCCCTTTCCGCAAGTTCGTTACACGGAGCGGCCCGATACGGCGGCTGTTCATCTAATGGAAGGACATGTATTAATTTTTGTGGACGGTTCCAATGTCGCCATGATGATGCCTACCACCTTTTGGGATCATATGCAACACGCGGAAGAATACCGGCAAGAACCGATTGTGGGTTTTTTCCTTCGCTGGGTGCGATTTTTAGCCGTTTTCATCTCCATTTTCCTCGTCCCGGTTTGGTTGCTTATTAGCAATAATGAAGGATTGGGACCGGAAGCGTGGGATTTTATCGGTGTGGAGGAAGAATATAACATCCCCCTCTTTTGGCAATTAATCATTGCCGAGTTCGGTCTGCAAGTCCTGCGAATGGCCGCCATTCACACTCCGGATGCCCTGGCGACAGCCCTCAGTCTTGTCGCTGCCATCCTTATCGGGGAAATTGGTGTCGAGGTGGGTGTTTTCACAGGTGAAGTCGTCCTTTATGTAGCCGTTTCTGCCTTGGGTGGATACGCGACTCCTAGCTACGAATTAGGCTTATTTAACGGGATTCTTCGCTTTATCCTCCTTCTCAGTGTCGGCTTTTTCTCTGTCTACGGCTTTGTGATCGGGGCCACAATCATTTTCATATGGCTCGTTCAGACAAAAATCCTAAACTCCCCTTACATGTGGCCGCTTATCCCATTTAATGGAAAGGCATTGGTCGATATTATCTTTCGGCCTCCCTACACGGTTAAAAATTATCGTCCATCTTATACCCACCCCTTGGATCGAAAACGACAATCAAATTGAGGAAAGGTTTCGCCAACCCTTCCTCATTTCCTCTGCAGACAGGCTGCATTTACCTCCTCGTTTTGATATATTTTTCATATGGAAATCAAAGAGGAGTGTGTGAAATGGACCATGTGATCATTACAGGAGCGTCGAGGGGATTAGGCGCCGCTATGCGTCGGGCTTTTCTCGAAAACGGAGCAACGGTGCACGCGCTCGCCCGCTCGAATATATCTGAAGAGAAAAACCAGCACAGCTACCAGGTCGATGTCAGCGATGTTCAAGCACTTGTCCATACGTTCCGGGATATATTTGCAAATATCGAACCAAAAACATGTACATCCTTAGTCTTAATCAACAACGCGGGTCTTGTCTCCCCGGTCGGCCCGGCATCTGAAAATGACCCCGGTGACATCGCGAAAAGCATTGCCGTAAATGTGAGCGCGCCCATGATTACAGCTCGTGAGTTTTTGCAACAAAGCGAGTCAATGGCAGTGAGCCGGACGGTTTTAAACATCAGTTCCGGTGCCGGCAGGAGCCCGATGGAAGGCTGGAGCGCGTATTGTACCGGAAAAGCGGGACTTGATATGTATACAAAAACCGCCGCTCTCGAGCAAGAAGATGCCGCCAATCCCGTCCGGTTTCTTTCTGTTGCTCCCGGCATCATCGACACGGATATGCAAACGGCCATTCGCGGCACCTCAAAGGATTCCTTTAAACACGTGGATAAATTTCGGAACTATAAAGAACAAGGGGCTCTCGTAGACCCGGATGATACAGCAAAAGCGATGCTTCGGCTGCTCGATGACGCAAAAGTCAAGAACGGAGACCTTCTCGATATACGAGAATACCTGTAAAAAGGATTGCGCCTGCGATGGCGCAATCCTTTATTTACTCGGCACGCATTTGCCAGCCGAGAATAGCGTTGTAAAGCGCGTGAGCGGCAATCGGTGCCCATAAGGTGTAACTTAGTAAAAATAACGCACCGAGCCAAATGCCCATGATAAAAACAACGACGTGCATGAGTATTTTCCCTTTGTATTGCGGCACATGCAAGGCAGCAAAAACGAGTGCATTTAAAATGAGCACCAATGCCGTATTCCATTCATCAACCACTAAACCCATAAGCACGCCGCGAAAAAGAAACTCTTCGGCAACACCGGCACCTAACGCGATCGTTACAATACCGCCACGCGCCCGAATGATTTTTTTTAACAGCTGGGTTAGATCATTATCCGGCAAATCAATGTTCGTGATTTTCATGAGAAGCGTTACAATACCCGCCATGAGCACGCCGCTGCCAAGCCCGATCAATACATCTCGCATAACGAACTCCGGTTGAAAAAGCCCTGCCAAAAAAGGCAGCACCTCACCCCAACGGAAAATGACCGTTAATAACAGCCCGGCGAGAACCATGAAGCCAAATCCTTGCCAAATGGCGGTAAGCAAACGGGCATTGGTTGTTTCCATCATAACCCTCCTTCGGCTTAACGAACAAAAAAGAGCGACTGCTTCTTATTATGAAGCAGCCGGATCAATCTCAGCCATAAAATCTTGGACATGTTGCTCACTCATGCCGCCGGTTCGGATATGTTGGACTTCGCCGTGTTCGTCAATCAAATATGTGGCGGGAAGTTCCCCGACGCCGTATTGGTCGAGCACATTTCGGTGTTCATCCATTAGAATCGGAAAAGTCAATTGATGGCGCTGGGCAAAACGATCAATCGTTAATTCGGACTCCCCGACATTAACAGCCAGGATTTCGACATCTTCATCGGCATATTTTTGATGCTCGTCTTCCATGTAAGGCATTTCGTCCTCGCATGGCGGGCAGAACGTTCCCCAGAAATTGAGAAATACTCCTTCGCCCTCGTAATCGGCAAGCTCCACCCGCTCGCCATCCATATCCATTAACGCGAAGTTTGGCGCCTGTTCCCCTTCGGAAACCATACTCGGTTCCGCTTGAATAAAATTCGTGTAGAACACATAAACAACCCCGGCGGTAAGCGTAAGCAATATCGCCGTCCGCATCAATAGCCGGCGGCGTTTTCGTTTATATCTTTCCTGTTGATCCATGTTCCCACCTCAGCGTTGATTTTACTTATTTTTAAGCATCTCACAAGCCAAGGGCGCAACGCAAGCAAGACACACCAATGTTGGATAATTGTCAAACGCTTCACCACAAACTTTTTAGCAATTCTTCCCCATTCGTGGTCGGGCGCTTACAAGCGAAATTTTCACAAAGATAATACGTATTTTTTCCGTCAATGGCCGTAAAGTCCTTTGCAAATGCCGGTACATCCTTCTCGCCTTCCCTGATGACAAGTGGCTGAATGTGAGGGGTGAAGGCGGTTCTTAAATGCCGAATCACGGAGTCATCCCCCAGACCATCGTCACCGGCAACAATGACGAGCGTTTTCCCGCGCCATTCACGCATGAGCAACGCTTGCAGTAAATGGAGGTGCCCAATCGAATAACGTTCCAAGCGCCAGCTCGTTGTTCGTAAAAGCTCATGCACATCATTAAAAAATCCCTGGTCAGCCATAATGTCCGCCAAACGCAGCAATTGCACGGCAGCCACCGAGTTGCCGGCAGGCGCGGCTCCGTCTGATAATGATGACGGGCGTGTAAGGAGAGGTTCTGCGTCTGTTCCCGTGAAATAAAAGACCCCGTCCTCAGCCTGAAAAAGCCGCTTCATTTCCCGCGCCAGATGGTTCGCCTGTTGCAAGTACTCTCCTTCATACGTTGCATGATACAGTTCTAAACTTGCCCACAAAACGTTCGCGTAATCATCGATGAAGCCTTTTTCCTTCACTTTCCCTTCCCGGTAGCGAACCATTAGCCGATCTCCCTCGAACATTGTCGATGCCAAAAACCGATAGGCATCTTTCGCGCGCTCAATGTACACAGGCTCAGCAAATGCCGCTCCCGCTTTCGCGTACGCCGCAATCATGAAGCCATTCCAGCTTGTTAAAATTTTATCATCTTTGTGGGGGTGCACACGACGTTCACGGACATCAAAAAGCTTGGCGCGGCTGGCTTGCAATCGTTGCTCCAATGTTTCATCCGACAAGCCGTGTTCCGTTTCTATTTTTTCCTCATCGGCATCGATTTGATTGGGAATGTTTTTTCCTTCAAAGTTCCCCGTCTCGCTAATGCCATATGCATCACAAAACAATGCGCCGTCCTCGTCGCCGAGAATGCCCAGAATTTCCGTTTTCGTCCAAACGTAGAACTTCCCTTCTTCTCCTTCCGAATCAGCATCTTCTGCAGAGAAGAAGCCGCCCTGCTCATCGCGCATCCCACGCGAAACATAATCGAGAATTTCTTTTGCCGTCTGTTTGTATGATGCATCGCCGGTTACCTGATATCCTTCCGTGTAGGCGAGCGCCAGAAGGGCGTTATCGTAAAGCATTTTTTCAAAGTGTGGAACGAGCCAGCGATGATCAACGGAATAGCGGGCGAAACCTCCGCCGATGTGATCGTAAATGCCACCGTCCCTCATTTGCTTAAGCGTCTTTTTCGCCATTTCCAACGCCTGGGAATCATTCGCCCATGCCGCGTATCGGAAAAGGTAAAAAATGTGTTGCGGCATCGGAAATTTTGGCTCCCCTTCCAGTCCGCCATACGTTTGGTCGAATTGTCCTTTCAATTCGGTGTATGCGTTCTCGAGAGTATGCGCGCCGATATCTTCCGGGTCTTGTTTAACCCCTTCGGACAGCGCCTGCTTCACCCGTCCGGCAATATCCGTAATCCGATCCCGGTTTTTATGATATTGCTCGGCGAGCTGCGGCAACGCATCCAGCATCCCCGGCATTTGCTGCAAGCTCTTTTTCGGCAAATATGTCGCTACATAAAAAGGTGCCTGATCCGCGGTTAAAAAAGCAGTCAGCGGCCAACCTCCGTGGCCGTTCATTGCCTGGCAAGCATCCATATAAATGGAATCAATGTCCGGACGTTCTTCCCGGTCTACTTTAATGGAAACGAAATCCTTGTTTAAAAGCGCGGCCACTTCTTCATCTTCAAACGATTCATGGGCCATGACATGGCACCAATGGCAGGTGGAGTAGCCGATCGATAGAAACACTGGTTTATTTTCTGCCTTTGCTTTTGCAAATGCTTCTTCCCCCCATTCATGCCAATCCACAGGGTTAAAGGCATGCTGAAGCAAATAAGGAGATTTAGCATGAATGAGCGCATTTGAGCTCATTTCGCTAGACATGGGAGCACCACCTTCTTTCTACTGGTACTATTCGCTTTACCCGTTATCTCTATGTATGAAAACAGCGAGTTTTGGGATAAGATTCCAGCCTGACGATGCTTCATGGAATGGCTGATAAAACGTTTGTTTTGGCTGATATATTGCGAAATTTGGCTGATATCGAGGCAGTTTCGGCTGATAAACGATACGGCGTAGGCAAAAGGTTTCGCCTACGCCTCTTGTCTCATATCAACGTCCCAATCCTACTCATTCAACGCCGTCTCCAACGTCTCCATATTTTTTTCCATCATGCTGAAATAGTCTTCATCATTTGCCAAGTCTTCTTCGGATACGGATTCCATATTGCGAAGCACCAGGCTTTCTGCGCCGATTTCCTCTTGAATGACTTCGGTCACCGTGCTGCTTACGTTATTTTCAAAAACCACATATCCGATGTCGTTCTCTTCCGCAATCTCGACGATTTCGGCAAGCTCTGACTGAGACGGCTCTTCGGTTGAAGATAGACCGAGAACACTCAATTGTTCCAAACCGTAACGCTCTTCCCAGTAGCCATAAGCGGCATGGGAGACAATCATCTGATCGCGATCTGCTTCTGCAAACGTCGATTCCAACGTTTGATCGAGTTCTTCCAAATCATCCCGCAGGGCTTCATAGTTTTCTGTGAAATACTCTTCCTGTTCAGGTCGCAACTCTACAAGTGTATCTTTAATATTTTCCGCAACGTCTATACTACGGACCGGATCAAGAAAAATATGCGGGTCGCCGTCCGCATGTTCAGCCTCGTGGTCGTGGTCGTGATCATGGTCATGGTCATGGTCGCTGCCGATCAGTTCAATGCCCTCTCCCGCCGGAACCATAGCCACATCCTCATCGCCAAGCATCTCTTCTGCTGTTTCAACAAAGCCTTCCATGCCTACACCGGAATAAATAAAAGCATCGCTTTCCGCCAGCTGAACCAACTCATTGGCTGTCGGTTCAAAAGAATGGGCGTCAGCATTCGGCGGGTAGATGCTTTCGGCTTCCACTTCACTGCCGCCGATTTTAGATGTGAAATCTTTCAAAGCAAAGACAGTCGTGTGAACCTGCAAAGGACTCCCTTCTGTTTCATTGCCCGAACTTTCCCCTTGGCATCCGGCAAGCGTTATGCCGGCAAGGCTAATCCCTATAAATGCTTTCCACATTAATGAACATCCTCACAAATAGTAATTATTACGATTAAAGATTAGAGGATTACGCCGTTCCTGTCAATACCTCTCAACATTTTCCTCGCAATCTAGTATACTAGCCATTAGGTTACGACTTCATAGAAAAGCAGAGAGGGCTCGGTTTATGGATGTAGCAACTGTCACGCTCGCGATTGCAACGATGGCGCTTATCATAGTGCTCGGGGCCGCCGTCGCTTTTCGGTTTCCGATTACGGACAATACGAAACAGCTTTTCATGAGTATCATCATTAATATTGCTGTACCGGCTATTATTTTAAACGGCATCTTTAACACGGAAATATCTGAACAAATTATGCATCAAGCAGTGACGATCTTTATTTTTTCGGTTATCTTTCATTCCGGAGCTGTTTTCTTTGCTTTTTTGCTTGGGCGCATCTTTCGGTTTTCGTCGCCATGGGCGAAAAAACTCGCGATTCTTTCCGCATTTGGCAACACTGGATTCATCGGCATCCCGCTCAGTTTTACTATTTTTGGCCCGACCGGCGGATTGCTCGCTTCCGTATTCAACGCCGGCCTTGATTTAATGATTTTTTCACTCGGGATTTTCATGTTGCAATCCCATGGACGCTTTGACTTCAGGCAATTAAAAGCGTTGTTCAACGCCCCGTTAATGGCCCTAGTCGCCGGTGGCTTGTTTGCATTCAGCGGCCTGGATGCTCCTGTCATCTTCCAAGATTTGACCGAGATGCTGTCCAGCCTTTCGGCGCCGCTCTCGATGTTATACATCGGTTTTTTGTTGCCTCCCTTTTTTAAAAAAGGACAAACATTTGTATTCCCGGGGCTTTGGTTTCCATTATCCATGCGTTTACTGGTCATTCCGGTCATTAGCATTACCATCATCGCTTTTATGCCGATGGATGATTTTTTAAAGCAGCTGTTCATTATTCTTGTTCCACTGCCGACATTTACATTGGCAACAGTTCTTTTTTCACGGTATACGGAGCAGGAAGATGAATCGGTGATGACGATCATCTATTCAACGATGCTTTGCCTGGCTACGATTCCGATTATTGCTGTCTATGCCAATTTTCTATCTTAACGAGGGGGTATGATTGTGCGTGAAGCGTTAATTGTTATTGATTATACGAATGATTTCGTGGCACCGGAAGGAAGATTAACATGTGGGGAACCGGGGCAAAACATCGAGGGGAGGCTAGTGTCCATCTTGCAGCAGTTCCATCGGCAGGAACAAGAGATTTTCTTCGCTGTCGACGTACATGAAGAAAATGATCCTTGCCACCCGGAAACCGCTTTGTTTCCGCCCCATAACATCCGCGGAACAAGCGGGCGTGACCAATACGGAAAGGTCCAGACGTTTCTTGATGAACTCGGTGCGGAGTGGCCGGCGCATATTCACTGGCACGACAAAACACGCTACAGCGCATTCGCCGGTACACCTTTGGAACTACAATTGAGGGAGAGAGGCATCACCCACCTCCACCTCGTTGGCGTTTGCACGGACATCTGTATTTTGCATACCGCCGTCGATGCCTATAATCGCGGATTCGCGCTCACCGTCCACGAGGACGCCGTACAAAGTTTCAATCCCGATGGGCACACCTGGGCGCTCGCCCATTTTAAGAATTGCCTCGGCGCGACTGTCGTTTCCGATTAAAACACCATAGAAAGCGAGGATCATATCATGAAGCCATACGTTTACATTGCACACCCAATTCCAGCACATGTTGAAGCTTATATTGCCGAACATTGCGAGTATAAAATCTGGAATGACGAAAACAAGAAAGTGCCCCAGGACCAATTAAAAGAAGAATTAAAAAGCGCTGATGGCGCCATTCTAACAGGGTATGACGTCGACGAAACGCTGCTAGCGGACGCGGAGAATCTCAAAGTAGTCAGCACTGTCTCCGTTGGGTATGACCGCTACGACACTGCCGCGTTAAAAAAGCACAACGTTTATGGCACCCACACGCCCCATGTGCTCGATGAAACGGTCGCCGACCTGATCTTCGGACTCGTGTTATCCGGTGGACGCAGAATTGCCGAACTCCACGAATACGTAAAAGGGGGACATTGGGGCTTAGAACCGGATAGCGCGTTTTACGGCTATGATATTCATCAACGAACGCTCGGGCTTATCGGCATGGGAAGAATCGGTGAAAAAATCGCCAAACGGGCACGCTTTGGTTTTGACATGGACATTCGTTATTATAATCGGTCGCGGAAACCGGAAATGGAAGAAAAATACGATGCCGTCCGCCTTGAATTGGACGACCTTCTGGCACAAGCCGATTTCGTCGTGCTCATCGTTCCTTTAACAGAAGCTACCCACCAATTAATCGGTGAACGCGAGCTTCAGTTAATGAAGTCCAGCGCGGTTTTGATTAACGGGGCACGAGGTCCGGTTGTTGATGAGGAGGCAGTTGTCCAAGCTTTAAAAGAGGAGACGATCTTCAGTGCCGCGCTCGATGTATTTGAAAATGAGCCGCTCCCAAAAGATCACCCACTGTTGTCTCTGCGCAATGTGACGTTAACCCCGCACATCGGGTCCGCTACCCGAGAAACCGATGAAGCGATGATGATGCGGGCGGCTGAAAATATGGTCCAAGGTGTTTTTGGGGATACGCCGCAAAATGTGATTAAAGAGTTGCGTTAAATCCTGGTTTTAAAAAAATCAACACGAAGCAAAATGTCCGAAATAATGAGCTATCGGGCATTTTTTTATGCACCGATTTCTCTCCATCAAGCATTAGAACCCTAAAATTCTTCTTACATGTTTTACGTATGTTTGGCTCACGATGAGTGGCGGATGTTCGGTTTTCTTTAAAGTGATGACTAAATTTCCTGACAGGTCACGGAAAATTTGTTGGATGAATCTGATATTTACAATATAGGAACGATGAATCCGCAGGAAGGAACTCGGTAAGTATTGTTCCATCGTTTTCAAAGCATAAATCGTATGATATTGGTTGTCGGTTGTGTAAAACCACGTTTTCTTTTGATAGCTTTCAATATAGGTGATTTCTTCAACCGGGATCGGCGTCCACATTTCATCCTGCTGTCCAGTTAAAAAGGAAATCTGCCTTTTCAAGAAATAGTCCGGAGGGAGGATGACTGTCACAATAATATCGGCAGACTTGTCTTCCTCAAATGGGTATCCAATTCCGTAATAAGAAAGACCGAAGACCGATTGATCCACAAGTGATTCAACACGCCTTTTTTTACGGGCTACCTCATGGGAAATACTCCCAAAAGGGACAGGTTGTTCGGGGTACAGACGAATATCATGGGTGCCTGCGTAATAATCCAGATATTTATCTGAATTCGCGACAGCAATCGATGCTTCATCGGGAGTCCAATCTTTCATGAATCTTGTTAATTGCTGAATATTAATCGTGCTCATCGGTGTCGCTCCCTTAATCTGTATATTTATATTTATACTAACACTTTTCGACAATTCATCGTCAATTATTTTCTTCTATCAGTAAATAGAATGGCCTGTCCGAAAGCACTTACGTAATAATGAAACTGTTCTATAATGTATGAAAATTAATGCTGTTGTGTAATAAAAAATCAGGAGTAGCAAGGAAAATGAAACGAATACTGCTCATTAATTCGTTTTATGCAACAGTTTTGAAGTCACAATTATGTATCCGCTTACAAGGAGGTTTTTATGGCTGTTGAAAAGTCATCCGACCATCGTCACGGGATAAATTATAAACAGGTGGAAAAAAGTTCAACGTTCAGACAGTTAATTTCAGAAAAAAAGAAGTTCATTATTCCCTGTTCTATTTTCTTTTTGATTTTTTATTTTTCCTTGCCAACGCTTGCATCTTACACAACTGTTTTAGACGGGGATGCCATAGGAGGAGTGATCACTTGGGCGTGGGTCCTTGCATTCGCGCAATTTGTTATGACTTGGACGCTTTGTATTCTGTATACGCGTAAGGCTGCACATTTTGACCAACTCGCCCAAAAAGTGTTGAATGAGGAAGGAGAGCCAAGAAAATGAACCTAACCGTTATTACACTATTCCTTGTTTTCGTAATAGCAACACTCGTAATTACTTATTTTGCGGCGAAGCGAACGAGTTCAGCCGATGATTTTTACACTGCAGGTGGCGGACTCACTGGTTGGCAAAATGGTTTGGCCATCGCGGGAGACTATTTATCCGCAGCTTCTTTTCTTGGAATTGCCGGAGCTATCGCGCTTGATGGGTATGATGGTTTTTATTACAGCATCGGTTACCTCGTCGGATTCCTAGTGGTTCTCTTTATTGTTGCTGAGCCAATGAGAAACATTGGAAAATACACCATAGCCGACATGGTCACGGCTCGTTTTGATTTAAAAAAAGTGCGTGGAATTGCTGCTTTGAGTACGATTACGATTGTGACGTTTTATATGATTGCCCAGCTTGTCGGTGCCGGGGCATTAATCCAATTATTATTCGGGATTGATTACTGGTTGGCAGTGATTATCGTTGGTGCCATGATGACGACGTATGTGATGTGGGGTGGGATGACCGCCACGAGCTGGGTACAAATCATTAAAGCTGTTCTATTAATGGTTGGTATGTTTGTCCTTTCCATTTTAGTTCTCTTTTATTTTAATTTTAATCTGGTGGAATTGTTTTCATCAGCCAGGGATGCTTCCCCGCATGGAGATGCTTATTTAAATCCAGGTGTTCAAGCCGAACTTCCTTTGGATACGATTTCCTTAATGCTTGCCCTTGTATTAGGGACTGCCGGTTTGCCTCATATTTTACTCAGGTTCTTTACCGTAAAAGATGCAAAGACGGCACGGACTTCAGTTGTTGTCGCGACTTGGATTATCGGCTTTTTCTATCTCCTTACGGTATTTTTAGGCATGGGCGCTCTTTATTTCGTTGGGCACAGTGATATTGTGGAGACAAACCCGGCGGGGAATATGGCAGCTCCAATGCTCGCAGAGGCACTTGGGGGCGATCTTCTCTTCGCATTCATTGCCGCGGTTTCTTTCGCAACGATTCTGGCCGTTGTAGCCGGACTTGTATTATCAGGGGCGACAGCTTTTGCCCATGATTTATATGGTCACATCATTAAAAAAGGGCAGGCAACCCAAAGACAGCAAATGATCGCTGCCCGTTCCGCGACGCTTGGCGTAGCAGTGATGTCGATTATCCTAGCACTTGCAGCGCAAAATTTAAATGTTGCTTTTCTAGTCGCGTTAGCGTTTGCTGTCGCGGCCAGCGCGAACTTGCCGGTGATTGTTTTCACCATCTATTGGAAACGGTTTAATACAACCGGAGCAATCACGGGGATTTTGTCAGGTTTAATTACGGCACTCGCTCTCGTGCTTGTTAGTCCAAGTGTACTATCCCCGGATGGAGACGCGATTTTTGTCGGTACGCCGCTCTTTCCGCTTGAAAATCCGGCAATCATATCTGTTCCGGTCGGTTTCCTAGGTGCAATCATTGGGACTTATCTTGCTAAAACACCACTGGATAAAGAAAAATATCGAGAAATTAAAGTTAAAGCACATACTGGCTATTCAGATTCGGATGAAAAAGCGTAAATCCAACACCTGGAAAATATATTTTTAAGAAAGGAAGAATGGTCATGGAAGAATTGAAAGCACTCCCCCCTAAAGGTGGAGACCACAATTTAAACAATTACGAAGAAGCAACGCAACAATTTGATTGGGCAGAAGTCGAGAAAGCATTTTCCTTTTACGAAACCGGGAAAGTAAATATGGCGTATGAAGCCATTGACCGTCACGCCGAGAGAGCTGATAAAAAAGATCAAGTTGCGCTCTATTATAGCGATGATCAGCGCGATGAGGCTTATACATTTGCCGACATGAAAAAAATGACCGATAAGGCCGCCAATGTTTTTCAGGAAGCCGGGATTGAAAAAGGGGACCGGGTGTTTATTTTCATGCCGCGTTCGCCTGAATTATACTTTGCCGCCCTTGGGGCGATTAAGGTGGGCGCGATCGTCGGGCCATTGTTTGAAGCTTTTATGGAAGGAGCCGTTAGGGACCGGCTGGAAAACAGCGAAGCAAAAGCGATTGTCACGACCAATGATCTGGTCGGGCGCGTGCCCGTCTCGGAGCTTCCGGCGTTGGAAAACGTATTTATCCAGGGGGACGATGTCAAGGAAGAAGGAAAAACCCTTGACTTTCAAACACGGCTGGCACAGGCATCGGAAAACCATGCCATCACCTGGGTGGATCGTGAAGATGGCTTGATTTTGCATTATACGTCCGGTTCAACAGGCACGCCGAAAGGCGTATTGCACGTGCACGCGGCGATGATCCAGCATTACCAAACGGGCAAATGGGTGCTGGACTTGAAGGAAGATGATGTGTATTGGTGCACGGCAGATCCGGGTTGGGTCACCGGCACGTCCTATGGCATCTTTGCCCCGTGGCTGAATGGCGTCACGAATGTCGTGCGCGGCGGACGGTTTAGTCCCGAGTCCTGGTACGGGACATTGGAAAAATACAAGGTCACCGTGTGGTACAGCGCGCCGACGGCGCTGCGAATGTTGGCGAGCGCCGGGGATGACATCGTAAAACATTATGATCTCTCAAGCTTGCGGCATATTCTCAGCGTCGGCGAACCGTTAAATCCTGAAGTGGTCCGTTGGGGAGAGGAAGTCTATGGCTTGCGTATTCACGATTCCTGGTGGATGACCGAAACGGGCGCGATCATGATTACGAATTTTCCGAGCTTGACGATCAAACCTGGTTCGATGGGCAAACCCATCCCGGGCGTCGAAGCCGGTATTCTGGATGACCAGGGCCATGAACTGCCGCCCAATCGCATGGGGAATCTTGCGTTGCGCACGGGCTGGCCGGCGATGATGCGCACGATTTGGAACAACGAAGAAAAGTATAAAGGATATTTTGAATTTCCGGGCTGGTACGTATCCGGGGATTCCGCCTATAAAGACGAAGAAGGTTACTATTGGTTCCAAGGCCGGGTGGATGATGTGATTTTAACAGCCGGTGAGCGCGTTGGTCCATTTGAAGTGGAAAGCAAGCTCGTGGAGCACCCGGCTGTCGGTGAAGCGGGTGTGATTGGCAAACCGGACCCGGTGCGCGGAGAAATCATTAAAGCCTTTGTCGCGCTTCGCGAAGGCTATGAAGAGACAGATGAACTCAAAGAGGACATCCGCGTCTTCGTGAAAAACGGATTGGCCGCCCACGCGGCGCCGCGGGAAATGGTCATTCGAGACACATTGCCGAAGACCCGGAGCGGGAAAATCATGCGCCGTGTCCTCAAGGCATGGGAACTTGATTTGCCAACCGGAGATTTATCGACGATGGACGATGATTAAGGGATACGTTTTGAAACCGGTAAGGATGCCCACGGGCGATCCTTATCGGTTTTTTGTTTTTATGCATGCTTATATTTTTGCTCATCACTTATTGACAAATCACGCCTCTGGGCATACCATGTAACTATAATTTGCCCTAAGGCAAAATTTATAGTTCGTGCAAAATTGTTTGTCCCAAGGAAATTTGTTGCTCTGTTAATGAATCATTTTTTCAAATCATCGAGAAATGAGGGAAAGAAACTTGAAAAAACCAGAACCTCTCTTTTTATCTATATTAGCGAGTTTTGGGCTGTTGGCGGCAGCCTGTGGGGATGGAGAAACCGATGCGTCACCACCCGAAGAAGGAGAGCCCATCCAAGTGACGACCACAATTGCTCAAATTGATGACATTGTTGAAAATGTCGGCGGGGAACACGTTGACTCTACCCCGTTAATGGGACCCGGGACTGACCCTCACGTTTACCAGGCGTCCCATGGGGATGTGGAATTGCTGGAAGACGCTGATATGATTTTTTGGAACGGATTAAATTTAGAGGAACAGATGACGGATATGATGGATCATTTAGGCGAGGAAAAACCGGTATATGCACTTGGTGAACAAGTGCCGGACGAATACATTTTAGAAGACGAAGAAGAAGCCGGGATGCCTGACCCCCATATTTGGTTTGATATTGAGCTGTGGTCCTATGCTGTTGAAGGCGTAAAAGACGGTCTCATTGAACTCGACCCGGATAACGAAGAGGAGTATCAAGCAAATGCTGAAGAATACCTCGATGAACTCCAGGAATTGCAAACATGGTCCGAAGAACAAATCCAAGAAATTGACGAAGAAAGCCGTGTGTTGGTGACCGCCCATGATGCTTTTCAATATTTTGGAGATGCCGCTGGGATGGATGTCATCGGCTTGCAAGGCATTAGCACCGATGCTGAATACGGGCTTAGTGACGTGCAAAATGTGATCGATGAAATGGAAGATCGGGATGTCGGAGCGATTTTCGGAGAAACCAGTGTCTCCGACAGCGCCATTGAAGCCGTGATCGAAGGTGCCGGACAACGGGGGCACGAAGTCGAAAACGGCGGCACGCTCTACTCCGATGCCATGGGTGAACCGGGCACCGAGGAAGGGACGTATGTCGGCATGTACCAGGCAAATATCAATCAAATTGTGGACGCATTGAAATGAAAGAATGAACGACATGATATCAGTTAAATCGTCGCATAAACACTAAAAGGAGTATTATCTCATGAATCCGGTAACCGCTAGTAACATTACTGTTGCTTATCACCGCAAACCGGTGCTTCAAAGCATAAATTTTGAAGCGCCGGAAGGAAAACTGATTGGCATCATCGGTCCCAATGGCGCGGGGAAATCAACATTGTTAAAATCGATCCTCGGCCTCGTGCCCAAGGCTTCCGGAGACGTCAATATATACGGCAAGCCCTATCGTAAACAAAGGCAAATGGTCGGTTATGTGCCACAACGAGGGTCGGTAGATTGGGACTTCCCGACAAATGCCCTTGATGTTGTGCTCATGGGACGTTATGGGCAAATCGGGCTTTTCCGGAAAGTGAAAAAAAAGGATGTTAAAGAAGCCATGACCTGTCTGGAAAAAGTCGGGATGGACCAATATGCACAGCGGCAAATCAGCCAATTATCGGGCGGGCAGCAACAACGTGTGTTTCTCGCCCGCGCGCTTGCTCAAAACGCTCAGGTTTATTTTATGGATGAACCATTTGTCGGGGTTGATGCCGCTACGGAAAAAGCGATTATTAACTTGTTAAGCGAGCTTAAAAATCAGGGAAAAACTGTTCTCGTCGTCCATCATGATTTACAGACCGTCCAGGATTATTTTGACTGGATCATGCTTTTAAATGTTCGTAAAATTGCTTTTGGGCCTACAAAAGAAACCTTTAAAAATGATCTATTACAAAAAACGTATGGAGGACGATTAACACTTCTTGACAGGGAAGAGGAAGTGACGCCCCTTGTTTAATATGCTCAGCGATCCGAATTTCCAATGGGTTCTTTTTGGGACCACCATCCTCGGCATCGCAAGCGGTGTGCTCGGAAGTTTCTCCCTTTTGCGCAGACAAAGCTTGATCGGGGACGCCATGAGCCACGCTGCCCTCCCCGGAATTTGCGTTGCTTTTCTGATCGTCGGTGAAAAAATGATGGGTGCATTGCTTCTGGGCGCTGGGATAGCTGCTTATCTGGGACATATTGCGTTCAAGCGATCATCCGCCACACGCGCTTAAAAACAGATACGGCCATTGGACTGATTCTGTCTGTTTTTTTTGGGATCGGTATCGTGCTCCTCACGTATATCAACCAACTCCCGGTCGGAGACCAAAGCGGTTTGGATGAGTTTATTTTCGGGCAGGCGGCCGCGATGGTGAGCAGTGATGTACGCATTATTTCCATCGTAGCCATAATTTTGGTGGCAATTGTCGTTTTGCTTTTTAAAGAGCTGAAATTACTCATCTTTGATCGGGAGTTCGCGCAAGGCATCGGATTGCCGACCACCGTTCTCAATGGCCTGCTCATGACAATGATCGTTGCTGCTGTCGTGATTGGCCTTCAGGCCGTGGGGGTTG
This sequence comes from Salicibibacter halophilus, assembly GCF_006740705.1. Taxonomy (GTDB): domain Bacteria; phylum Bacillota; class Bacilli; order Bacillales; family Marinococcaceae; genus Salicibibacter; species Salicibibacter halophilus. The sequence continues at coordinate 1,484,503 of NZ_CP035485.1, forward strand.
TTTTAATGGTTTCAATGCTGATTGCACCGGCAATTACCGCTCGCTATTGGACGGACCGCCTCGATCATATGGTAATTTTATCCGGTATTGTCGGCGCACTTTCCGGCATTTCAGGCACGCTCATTTCCGCACCGATCTCCGGAATGCCGACAGGTCCGCTCATTGTTGTTTCCGCTTGTATGTTGTTTTTCGTTTCCCTTGTAATCGCTCCAAAAAAAGGGTTATTGATCAAAGCTTATCGTTTAAAACATTTGCGAAAGCAAACCGCGAGAGAGCAAATATTACAAAGTCTCTATGAACTCGCCGAGGAACACTATGCAGCGACCCGATCGCTAAAAACATTCCCTGGCGAAGACATTCAAGCGTTACGCCCATTATCCGCACGCAGGTTTCAGAAAGCTTTAAAAGGATTACAGCAATCCGGATACGTCAACGTGACGAACGAAGGCTTTTATTTGACGGCCTCCGGAAGGGAAAAAGCGCATAGGGTCACCCTCAACAATCGCTATATGCAAATGTATGCCATGCATGAGGTTCGCTTTGCTAACCTTCATATGGAAAAACAAAACTGGGATTTTTTATCTCTCCCTGAAGAAGAGCAAGGGCGTTTACAGGCTTTATTGCATGAGCACAAACTGGAGCCCACATTATTGCAGATGCTTCAAGAAGGGAGGACCTCAACATGACGGACTACACATTTTGGATCCTCCTAACCGCCTCACTTGTAGGCATTACATGTGGGATCATTGGTGTCCTGCTCATTTTACGGAAGTTGGCGATGGTATCCGATGCCATTAGTCATACGGTGTTACTCGGTATTATTTCTGCTTTCCTCATTACCCAATCGTTGGATGGATGGACGATGTTTATCGGGGCAGCGATTGTCGGCGTGTTAACGACCGTGTTTATACAAATGCTCAATTCTGCAGGAGTACAATCCGATGCTTCGATCGGCATTGTTTTTACATTTTTATTTGCTATCGGGGTCATTCTTGTCTCCATGTTTGCAAGGAATGTCCACATTGACGTGGAACATACCATCATGGGGGAAATAGCCTTCATTCCTTGGGAGACCGTGAATTGGTTTGGCATTGAAGCTCCACAAGCCGTATGGATGCTAAGTATTGTACTCGTGATCGACGTTATCCTCCTGCTTTTCTTTTACAAGGAATTTAAGCTCAGCACGTTTGATCCTGAACTCGCGGCAGCGCTTGGTCTCCCCGTCGGCCTTTTGCATTACCTCCTCATGGGGATGACATCCATTACAGCAGTTGCCTCTTTTGACGCGGTCGGTGCAATTCTTGTCGTTGCCATGTTGATCGCGCCTGGCGCAACCGCGTATTTGCTGACGGAACGCTTCAGCATGATGTTCGTCTTGAGCGCAACATTTGGTGTAATTGCAGCTATTTCAGGCTATTATATGGCGGCATGGCTCAATGCTTCGATTGCCGGGATGATGGCCACAATGGCGGGCGTGCTCTTTTTGCTCGCGTTTATTTTCTCCCCGACACATGGGATGATTGCAAAGGCCCTTTCACAAAAACACATCCGTACCTTTGATGCGGATACGTAAGAAAGACGCTTCCCCCGTTTTTCCAAATGTTAGAGGTCGAACTCCGATTGCGACCTCTTTTTTCCGCTCAAGACAATAAAAAAAGCACCCTCCGTCTCGAGCGTGCTCCTACAAATTCGATCATGATTCACTATCCGATCCCTCTCCCTGGGTCAGGGCGGAATCACTGATTGCTTGTTGGTCCGGACCGACATATTGGACGTCTGCCTCTTGGGCATACTCTGTCCATTCTTGAACGTATGGTTCCGGATCGACCGCATTTTCATAAGAAGGGATCTTTAAAACAGGATGTCCGTCAAAACCATTGATGATATGGGTCGTCATTGCCATTGATTCTTCCAGTGAAGCATCACGATGGGCAAGCGGTTCATAAATCACCATATCCGGCGCTTGATCATTAATGACGTTCCATTCCTCAAATTCGACGAATTCCTCGGAATTACTGCTGTTAAAATCATCAATATTAAAGGCTTCAACGTGAAATTCATACTGGTCGCTTGCATCTTCAGGGAAATAATTTTCCCATTGCACATCCTCTTCGCTATTGGAGGTAAATACAGCCAAATTAACCACATCACCGGATTCGTGTTGCTGTAAAATTTCATTGGCATCTTCTTGAAGCTCTTCCTCAACGTCACCTGAAGGATTCCCCGCCTCTTCAGATGCCGATTCATCCTGTTGAATGGTGGAGAACTGCTCAATATACTGCGCTTCTCCCACGCTTAATGTCTGTTCGTGCTGCAAACTATATAAGACGGTGACGATGACGACAACAATTAAATATGGCAGTGTTCTTTTTAATAGACTCATCGTTCTCTCCTTCATTTCTTCCAGGATTTAGCGACGGCGTTCATCAAGGATATCTTCAACCGTTCCTTCCCCATAATCAACTTCGAGCATTTGCACCCCGCCGAAAAAGACCGTGGTCACTCGTTCTTCAGCAAGGTAGCCCATCTCGGATAACCTTTCTATTCTCTCCTCGTCTTCCCATCCATCTTCATAAAGAATCTGGTCGACGCCTTCTTGATTATCATGAACAAAGCGCGGAACGTTCATGGCTTCTTCTATGTCTCCATCCAAACGTTCATTGTTGATAAGCACCTGGCTCATGATTTGAGGGATCCGCCGGCCACCCGGGCTCCCCATGCCGGTGACGGTTCCTTCATCTTCATTGATGATAATCGATGGAGCGATAAAGCTACGCGCGCGTTTGCCGCTGTCATAATCGTTGGGCGGCAGATCCTCCGGGGCGAAATTGCTCATTTGGTCATTCAGGAAAAAACCGGTTTCCGTCATTTGGCCTGAGCCGAAAAAGTTGCTCAGTGTATTTGTTGCCGAAACCATGTGCCCATCTTCATCGACAACGACAAAATGGGTCGTGTTTCCGTCATCATCCACTTCCGGCGCTGCAGCTTGTTCTTCTCCGGAACCGGCTGGGTCGGTATCGATGTTACTCGCCATCTCTTGTGTGTATTCTTCACTCGTTAACCGATCGACATTCACATCCGAAAATTGGGGGTCTCCAATCGTTGAAACTCGGTCCGAATACGCTTGCTCGCTGATTTCCGCGAACAAATGCGCAAAGGCTGCCCCGTCGTCCGCTTCATCGTTTATTTGCACTTGCTCGGCCATCTGCAACATTTGGATAAATGTTACTCCAGACGTCGGCGCCCCTGATGAGTACACTTGATTTCCGTTAAATGTTCCGGAAGCGACGTCGGGTTCCAACACTTCATAATTGGCTAGATCTTCTTCTGTTATGCTTGAGCGGTCCCCGGCGACTTCAGATGCCATAGCCCCTGTGTAAAAGTCTTCAAGGCCATGCTCCTGAAGGTGGGCCAACGTATCTGCAAGCCTCGGCTGCACAAGTTCTTCCCCTTCCTGGATCGCCATGCCGCCGGGATAGAATTCTTCTGCTGCATCCGGATCAATTCGGCCATCCGGATTCTCGATGCTTCCCGCGTAATCCAATCGATTTGCCAACATATGATCTACTTCATAACCATTCTCGGCATAATCAATGGCAGGTTCCATCAACTGTTCCATGGGAAGAGAACCATGCTCCTCATGAATTTGTTCCATTCCTTTTAAAAACCCGGGAACGGCTGCTTCGTATTCTCTGCCATCTGCAGGGGACATTTCCCGGTAATCGTAATAATCAGGCTCGGCCGCGGGATTATCAAGGACCAACATTGCTCCGCCTCCCCCGAGGCCTGAACCGTAAGGTTCTACAACGCCAAGGGCAAACGATACGGCGATAGCCGCATCCACTGCATTTCCGCCTTCTTCAAGAACGTCGATGCCCACTTGCTGCACTGTTGGATTGGAAGTGCTCACGCCATAATCTCCGTCGAATTCAACAGCCTCTTGCCTTTCATCCGTGTCGGCTTCTTCATCGGGGAGTCATTTACCTCTTCCCCATTATCGTCAGTTTCATTCATTAAAAACGCGGCTGCCAGCATAATTACTGCTAAAATCGACATGACCACGATCATGTTTCGTGACAAAACGTGACCTCCTTCTCCATAACCCTACTGCATACCAATTATTCTAACACATGTCCATGGTCAACTTCGAATACTAAGCGTCCATCGTCGGTCTTTTCATATACAGCTTCATCTGAGACATCTTTTGTCAGTTGTTGAAAAATACGCTCGCGATAATACGACTCTGCAAACCCATCAATAGGTCTCGGTTGCGATTCATGAATTCGAAATGGAACAAGTTCGATTTCAGCCATTCCATCTTCACCTAATTCATATTGGGCCAAAGCAGTGTCTCTCGTTCTTGTCCATCCTTGATCGAACACAAAATTTCCGAGGGAATAAAAGATAATGCCATCATTATAAACATCGACGGATTGCAACACGTGCGGATGATGGCCAACGACAATATCAGCCCCTGCATCCACATAAGCTTTCATTAAATCTTCCTGGCGGTCCGATACCGTACTTGTATACTCCACACCGCTATGGAGATGAGCGACGACGAGATCCGCTTCCTCATTTGCGCGCTCTATCACGCTCAGCGAGTGGGCAGGATCAGAGTCAGCGACCCCCTCTCTTCCCGATTGCGACCAAACATCGTTGAAGCCGACGGTAGCCACGGTTAAATCGTTATACTCCTCGAAGGATACCGCTTCTTCCTCTTCGCCGAAATAAGCGCCGACCGTGTCTACGTCTGAATCTTCAAAAGCCGTGAGTGTATCTTGCACCCCTTTTGAACCATAATCACGAATATGGTTATTGGCGAGGTTGATATTCGTAAATCCGGCATCCGAAAGAAGCTCCACGGATTCTTGCCCTGCTTCCAGATGAATTTCTTTATCTTCCGGCTCGTATTCTTCCTCTTCAAGCAAGATCGGGTTTTCAAAATTTCCGGTTACGTAATCGGATTCCTCAAAGTAAGGCTTGGCGTACCGGAATAAAAAATCCAGTCCTTGGTGGTCGATCACTTGCTCCACATAACGTCCGGTCATAATGTCCCCGACAAATGAAGCGGTGAAGGCGTTGTTGTCATCGCTGTCGGCACCTGTCGATTCCACCTCCGGAGCAGGCCACAATTGAGCGCCAAATAGGATGGCCAAGGAAACGGCAATCCCGATAATGGCATGTGGCAACGCACGTTTTTTATGTTTTTTCGTATGTGCAAGCATGGATTCCTGCAAATTGAATTTGCGGCTATGTCTTGATCTCATCTTTCTTCCACACCTTAAATTAAATACAGAATTGTGATGATGAAAAAGGTGACCCCGCTGATCACCAACGTGCTTAGCAATGTCGGCATGACACCTTGCCGTTGAAACGAATTCGCGACCAACCCGGGCACAATGACCCCGAGCCCTCGAAATTCTACCGTCTCAAACGGAAATACCGGATAAAAATAATCAAAAACCATCTTCAACAAGATGCCTATCGTCATCATTGCCGCAAATTTTCGGCGTCCGTACAAAACCGTCAAGCGCCCAACCACTTGCATCGTTATGATGTACGTCAAGAAACTGATGAAAAAAATCATCACCATAAAGATTGGCTGGTCAAACACTAAAGCAAGATACCCCGGCACGATAAGACCTGCCGGCATAACACCTGTCCGCTCTGTGTAAATAAGGCTTAATATCGTTCCTATCACGAGTGCGATGTATAATTCTGTTCCAAACAATGCTCACCCAACTCCCTGTTAAACAGTCGACAAATCTTTATTTTTTTCCAACTCATGTATGAGAGGCTCTGCCGCACCATGAAAGTTACCGATACCGAAAATCGTCGACTGGTCCATTGAAGAGACAATGAATTCATATATTTTGTCGGTTTCTTCGTCTTCCAGGTTACAGAGTTCGTTCACATCCAATTTCCCTTGCTCGTAAGCTTGTACAATGGGGTTCGTACCTTCACCGATTAACACGAGTTTATCGATCGCGATATAAGGAAGGAGCTGCTCCGCAAATTGCTTCGTGCGTTCCGGGCGATCTTCACGGCAGTTCATAACAACAATGGGATTATCCGTAGGATATCCAAGGTATCGCGCGTTTTCCCAAATATTAAGCGTCGATGTCGGTTCATTGGCTGAAAATCCATTCACAAAAAAAGAAGCCTTTTGATGTCTATCCACAATTGGCAATACTGTCGTCACACCAGGAGCCGCTTTCGCATTTAGCATTCCCCGGCTTGCCGTATTTTCGTCAATGCCAAGCGCTCTCGCCACTGCCAATGCCAGCGCGACATTTTCAGGAAAAATCATATACTCAAATTTTGCAAGAAAATGGTCGGGCACTGCTTTTGTATCCGCTACAAAAACCTCGGTATTCCGTAATGCCGCTTCCTTTTCAAACGCTTCAAGATACGGGGACGGTGATGTAATAAATATCCCGTCATAGGGAATAGTGTACTTGTAAGCATCGACGACGTGTTCAACCGTCGGTCCCAACACTTCCATGTGATCTTCCACAACATTGACAACGACCCCGATATTCGCTTGCATCCAATCATCCTGAAAAATCCTCTGATACTCGGGGTGAACAGCCATACATTCACTCACAAATGCTTCAGCCCCGTCATCGGCAGCTTCTTTTATTGCTACCTTTTGTTCGCGAATGTTCGGCCCCTCTAATCGCCGTACGATCGGTTTCTCCTCTTCCTGATACCAATAAAACATTCGCGCCTGCGTGCCGGTCATTTTCCCGACCGTCTTAATGTCAGCTTCCATCAGTGCTCCGGCGACAAGACGCGTGACCGTTGATTTGCCGCGAGTCCCATTAATATTAATGCGGATTGGAATTTTGTTCACGTTTTTGTCATTCTGCTCTTTTTCCCGCATTCCAAACACGAGCAAAATGAGCAAGCTAATCGCAACGATAAGGGTAAACAACTTTCAACCCTTCTTTCTGGCTTTAGATAGAAAATAATGACGCACTTCGACAATAAATGAACGCCATAAAAAGTATACGTCAAATCTAGTGCAATTATCTACCTTCAAAAATATCAATTTGGTTACAATCTTTGGTCATTCTTCGTTCCATTATGTAATGGTTTTGACGCACCGTTACACTCTACCACTAGCGTACCCAATTTTGTCAATTTCAACCTTTTTTCTCCATGATTTTTCGGGGGTAGAATCGTAAAACAATACCTAGCCATATAAAAGCATAAATAGCCGCAGCTAAAACATCTGTCGGATAATGGACCCCCAGAATGGGTCTGCTTGCAATTGCGCCCACTGCCAATAGCAAAAGAAGGCTGTACAACGATTGTCTAACTTTCAGTGAAAATCTCGAAAAACAGGCGATCAGTATCCCTAAAGCCAACGCGAGCAAAACTGCCCGAAAAGCATGCCCGCTCGGAAAACTATATGAAATGAGATGAAAGAAATCTCCAAAGCCATCCATGCTTTTCACAATCCCATAAGGCCTTGGACGGCTCATCAATAGTTTCAACCCTGTATTTACGATAACACCGCCATACAAAAAAACAGCCATAAACCAAAACATGTACTTTTGGCGCAACTTTAAAAGAAAGAGAAGCACGCCAATGGACACGACAGTAAATACCGTCGTGCTTCCCGGTATGGCGGCTATTTCAGCCATCCGATAAAGAAAGGAAGCTTCGGCAGCCGCATGTGCCGCTTCCAAACGCTCCATCACGTATTCGTCCAACCATAAACCGAATGGTCTGAATGCCCAAGTCATCCCAATGGTTAAAAGCACCAATAGCAGTGCCTGCCCAATTTTTCGTTTCATACTGGCGCGCCCTCATTTTTCAAATGATGGAAATTCGGGGAGGAAAGATTGAATGAATGCAAGAGGTGTTTAGCCCACTTTAATAAACTTGGCTCCCACCAAGCAATATAGCGGAAGCCTTACCTGCAAAAATAACAAACGCTTTCTGTCGCAATGGATTTCCCCCATTTGCAGAAGAGAAAATTTTTTATACCTTTTGCAGTGCCGATTCAATAGTGTCCTCGCCCGTGGTAAGATCAAACGCTTTTCCGATCGTGCCTTCATCCTTTAACGACGCGATAATTGTATTGGCGACGTCTTCCCGGGGGATTTCTGCCCGTTCAAGATCAACGTCTGTCTTAATTTTTTCTTTCCCTGCATCATTGGTGAGGAGCCCGGGTCGAAGAATCGTATAATCAAGGCCGCTGGAGGCGAGCCATTCATCGGCATAGTGTTTCGCCGCACTATAATACGGAGCTTTTTCCATCCATTTTTCACGGCGATGAACACCAATCGCGCTCACGATGACGAAGCGTTTGACACCGGCTTGTTCAGCCGCTTGCACGGATTTCACCGCACCATCGAAATCTACCATCATCGTTTTATCCGCACCCGTATGGGCACCTGAGCCTGCGGTAAACACGACGGCATCCATTCCTTTTGCGGCAGCGGCCAAATCGTCGACCGAACCTTCTACGTCGGCCAGCACCGTATCCGCGCCCATATCCTTAAACGGTTGCAATTGCTCTTCTTTGCGAACCATCGCTTTCGGTGTATAACTCTCATCGTTGGCGAGTTTTTCTACGAGTTGCTTTCCTATTTTTCCGTTTGCTCCGACCACTAATACATTCATGATGGATGCCCTCCTTCTGATTGTTGGTTCCATAAACTTGTTGTACCCTTTTAGCCATAAAAACAAACATCTCTAGCGCTTCGGCAAAAGGGGAGGGCTGAGTATGCTTTCTAAAGAGATCCCCGCCAGCCCGAGAATGATTAACAAAATGCGTTGGGGGCCGAGATAGCTTCGCTTCGGTTGATACCATTCGTCCAAGGAATGGGCGGCACCGGCCTCTCCCCCGCCGCCCAAGGTTAGGGAGGGAACGCCGATGCTGATCGGGAAATTGGCATCGGTGCTCACCGGTTTTGCCAGCCGAGGCGTTAAAGCAAGCGCCTCTGTTGCGTGCCAAGCGGTTTGAACGATAATATGTCCGTCGGATTGCGGGGCGACGGGCCGATCGCCGATTTTTTCCATAGTGGCCGCTACGCCCTTTGTTTCGCCATAACCCCAACGCTCGTTTTCCACCCTAACCGCACGTTCAACGATTCTTTGTATTTTTTCCTCCAGCGCTTTCAATTGCGCTATTCCATCCGAACGAATATCTACCCCCATCTCACATGTTTCGGCAATGGCCGTCGGAATGGCGCCCCCTTCGATCATGCCCACATTAAATGTCGTTTTCGGTTCGCTTTCGGTTTCAAGATCCGCAATGGCTGCAGTTGCCCGTGCTGCCGCATGTACAGCGCTCGGGGTGCCGAAGGAGCCAAAGCTGTGACCTCCCGGTCCCCGAAACCGAATCATATACCGATAGCTGCCGGTACCCGTATAAATGATTTCTTGAGGAGATACGGTATCGATAGAGAGAAAGCCGTCTACATTCTTATTTTCTGAAAAAAACGTCTTCACGCCCCGCAAATCCCCCTGCCCTTCTTCACCGACGGTTCCCCCGAAAATCACATCTCCGGTCGTTTCAATCCCTGCTGCTTTCAATGCTCGAACGACGGATAAAAGCGCCGCGAGCCCACGTGCGTCATCCGTGATTCCGGGGCCGTAATAAACACCGTCTTTTTCCGTTACCGCCGTATCCACATCCGCCGAAAACACACTATCAAGGTGGGCGCTCACAAATAACGTGGGCCCGCCGCCGCTCCCCTTGTGATCGCCATATACATTTCCCTCTTCATCGCGCCGAACATTTTCCAACCCGAGGGATTGCAGACGTTTTTCGAAATCAACAGCACGGGTGTGTTCGGAAAAAGGGGGAGCCGGTATTTCAGCGAGTGCAATTTGTTCTTTCAAGGTACGTATATCATCTTCAAAAAGAAATTCCAAAGCGCGGTTGACCGATTTCGACTGCTTCATACGTGCATAAACATCCTTCACTTCTCTCCTGCTTCCTTCCAATGTAATGACTCCTTTCTCGCTTAATCATCGATGGACACATGATTTCTGTTCATTTGCAGACAATAAAAAATATTGATTTTCAAGGAAGAAGAGGGTGGCCAAGTGAGTAAAAAAGTAGACTCCGTCTTTTATTGGTCGGCGGGCATTATTTCATTGATCGTTCTCGTTGGATTTTTCGTCCCCGACTTCCTTGAGATGATCACCGCACAAACACAGGAATTCATTTCTTCTGTCTTTGGATGGTATTACTTAATCATTGTCTCCCTATTTGCGATCGTCTGTCTGTTTTTTATTGCCAGCCCCTATGGAAAGCTTAAATTGGGCAAGGACGAAGACCAACCGGAATTTAACATGCCCACCTGGTTTGCGCTGCTTTTTAGTGCCGGCATGGGCACCGGACTTCTTTTCTGGGGTGCCGCTGAGCCGATTTCACATTATGCCATTGATTCTCCGACAGGGGAAGCCGGAACAGACGAGGCGGTCCTAGAGTCCATGCGATTTACGTTCTTCCATTGGGGGCTCCATGCTTGGGGGATTTATGCCATTGTCGCCCTCTGCCTCGGTTATTTCAAGTTTCGAAAAGAGGCGTCCGGCACGATAAGCTCTGCCCTTTCTCCCCTGATGGATGCGGACGGGGCAATTGGAAAGACGGTTAATGTCATTGGCGTTGTTGCTACCGTTACCGGGATCGCCACCACACTCGGATTCGGTGCCGTGCAAATCAATGGCGGCATTACGTTTTTAACCGGCCTTGGCGAGAGTTTTCTCTTTCAATTAGGCATTATCGTAGTGGTGACCGTATTATATCTTATTTCCGCTTCTACTGGCATTCAAAAAGGGATTCGTTATTTGAGCAACACGAACATGATTTTGGCCGGCATATTGCTTTTATTTGTGATAATTGCCGGACCTACACTCGATGCATTGAATATTTTTACAAACACATTGGGGCAATACGTCCAAACATTGCCGGAAATGAGTTTGCGCATTGCCCCGACGGATCCGGAAGCACGAGAATGGATTAACGATTGGACCATTTTCTACTGGGCTTGGTGGATGGCTTGGTCGCCTTATGTTGGCACATTTGTCGCCCGGGTCTCGAAGGGGCGTACTTTGCGTCAATTCATGATAGGTGTGCTTTTTGTGCCATCGATCATCGGTTTTATCTGGTTTTCCTTTCTTGGCGGATCAGCAATCCTTTTTGAAAGCGAACAAGGCGCCGATCTTGCCTCCCTGGAGATTGAGGAAATGCTGTTTGGTCTATTGACCCATTTTCCTTTCGCGACTGCCACCTCCATTTTGGCGCTCGTCCTCATCGCCATCTTTTTCATCACATCCGGCGATTCAGCCACCTTTGTTCTCGGGATGCAAACGACCAATGGAGCCACAAATCCCGCGAGAAGGATCAAGTTTATTTGGGGGATTTTGCTTTCGGCGGTTGCCTCCATCCTTTTATATTCCGGTGGCTTGCAAGCAGTAGAAAACACCATGATCGTAGCCGCGTTCCCTTTCTCCATCGTGATGCTACTCATGGTATACGCCTTGCTCAAATCCTTGCGGCAAGAGCGAAAAGAACAAAAATCGCGAGATAAATAGGGCTTGCTGAACAACCACATACAACTGGATGATGATTCACACAGTTATAGAAAACGGCGCAAAGTTGCCAAATTCAACGCTTAGCAGACGTTTGACATCTCGACCAAAAATTTATTTCGGTTACAAATTTGATCCAATCCATGACAAGGTGAGATTAATGTGCAAGCTTTTTGAGCGATATACGTGCGTAACCCTTGCACGCAACTACGGTTATACTGGCGGTTAACCCCTATATGACAACCGTTTCACGTTGTTCAGCAGCCCCTAAATAAGAGAACCTGTTTCAAAAGCCCTTTCTCGCCCTCTATTTCAAAAAGCCGAGCAAACTGCAGGGACCTCGGGCGAACTCATAAAGAGTTGAATATGCCTGCAAAGCACAAAAATAAACCCGAAATGCGGTGCTTCCATCACTTCGGGTTAACTCGTTTTCTTTTTCACTTTTGATCCGGCTACAAGCCGGTCTAACGATTGCAATCGCAGGAGCGCGGTTTCTTCCGTTATTTCACGGTAATGGTGCATGCCGTTCGGTTCTTCGTTGGCCTCGTCCGCACACGCCACAACTTGTTGTAACGGATCGAGATGCAACTGTCCTTCCGGAAGATAGGAATCCGTATGCAACAGGATCGCGAGCGCGATTTCTTTGGCTGCTTTACGGTCTTCCCCGAGACGGATCAACAGTTTATGGGCGCGTTCTGCACCTTTAATCGCATGGATATCATTTTCCTTATATGAATGAAAATCCCATTCCCCTTCGGTATACCATTGATAATGGCCCATGTCATGCAAAAATGCCGCTTTTGTCGCCAAATCCGTATCAACATTTTCACGAATGGCAATATCGAAGGCGGAGAAAGCTGTGTTGATCGCATGGTCCAAACCTGCTCTCGCGACGTACTTTTTCGCAATGGGATGTTTGTAAACCTGCGTTAGTGTTACGTTTTGCATGGCTCCTCCCTCCCTGTGTTTTTTTCATAACAACATACCACAATCCAAAACGTATTGCAAAAAAAAGACCCGCACAACGATGTGTGCAAGCCTTTTGCATATTATTTTACGACAATCCGTTTCATGCCGTCGCCGGCTTTCATTTCGCGGGCAAGCTCGGCGTTTTCCGTTACTTTGCCAAATACGGTATGAACGCCATCCAAATGCGGCTGCGGTTCATGTGCGATGAAAAATTGCGAGCTTCCGGTATCTTTCCCCGCGTGGGCCATCGACAATGAGCCGACTTCGTGTTTGTGCGGATTCCCTTCTGTCTCACACTTTATCGTATAACCTGCGTTGCCCGTGCCATCCCCTTTCGGGCAACCACCTTGGGAAACGAATCCCGGGATCACGCGGTGAAACGTCAAACCATTATAAAAACCCTCGTTCGCAAGCTTTTCGAAATTCTCAACGGTTTTCGGCGCTTCTTCCGGGTATAATTCAATGGTTAGTTTTTCCCCGTTTTCCAGTTCAATGTACCCTGTTTTTTTCATTACTGAGACCTCCATCTTTTGTAAAGGATTGCTTCTGTTTCATCACACGAAACATCCCCTGCCATTATAGCTTAACATCCATTCTTTTTCATGCTTTGAAGTCTTCCGGCGCTTATTTTTCCTGACCACTTTCTTCCATCACCGCTGCAAGTTCTGTCCAGCGTTCCATGGCTTCTTCCAATTCATTGGCCACCGTTTCCTGGTCTTTCAGCAGTTCCTGGATACGCGCTGAATCGCTTCCAGCCTGTGCCATTTCCTTTTCCAATTCCGCTTGTTCTTGCTCCAGCTGGTCGATGGTATCTTCAATTGTTTTCCACTCTTGTTGATCCTTGTAGGAAACCTTTTTTCTCGGTCGGCGCCTTGGTTCTTTTTTGACCGCCTTTTTATCCGTTTTCGCCGCTTCTTGTTGCTCCAAATATTCTTCAAAACGACCGTGAAACCGCTCGATACGGCCATTAGATTCAAATATGAGCAATCGTTCGGCAACCCGATCAAGAAAATAACGGTCGTGGGAGACACTGACAACCGCGCCGGGGAATTGGGCCAAATAGTCTTCGAGCAAACGAAGCGTAGGGATGTCAAGGTTATTCGTCGGTTCATCCAAAAACAAAACATTCGGCTCTTCCATCAATATGCGCAGCAAATACAGACGGCGGCGTTCCCCTCCGGAAAGTCGGCTGACATACGTCCATTGTTGAGAGCGGGGAAATAAAAAGCGCTCAAGCATTTGCTCGGCCGTAATTGTAGCCCCATCTTTCGTTGTAATCACTTCAGCGCCTTCGCGAATATATTCAAGCACGCGCAACGAATCGTCAATATCTGTTTCACCTTGCGTAAAATAACCGACGCGAACCGTCTCGCCGATATCGACAACACCGCTGTCGGCTTGCAAACGTCCGGCCAGGATATGTAAAAACGTACTTTTTCCCGTTCCGTTTTCACCGGTTATCCCTATGCGAGCCCCGCGATCTATGCGCATACTTATGCCGTCGAGAATTTTTTGATCGCCATACCATTTCGAAATATCCGTCGCTTCAATAACTTTCTTTCCGAGTCTTTTCGAATCGGACACAAAATCCAGTGTGCCTTCTCTTTGCTCGGGAGCATCGGCTTTTAACGCTTCCACCCGGTCGACACGTGCCTTTTGCTTCGTCCCCCGGGCCTTCGGCATCCGCTTTAACCAGGCCATTTCCCTTCGCAACGTATTCTGGCGTTTTTCTTCTTCTTGCTCAGCCTGGGCTTCCCGTTCTGCTTTCTTTTCAAGATACGTTTCATAGTTCCCTTCATAATAATGAAGGTTTCCATGTTCAAGCTCAAATATCGCCTCGGTGACCCGATTTAAAAAATAACGATCGTGGGTGACGAGCAATAGCGCACCTTGATAAGCCGTTAAGTAAGATTCCAGCCAAGCGATCGAGGACGCATCGAGATGGTTCGTCGGCTCATCGAGAATAAGAAGGTCCGCAGGTTGAATGAGTGCTTTTGCAAGGGCTACCCGTTTCTCCTGACCGCCGGATAGTTCACCGACCTTCGCATGATAATTGCTTAATCCTAATTTCGACAAGACAGTCTTTGCCGATGTTTCCGCTTCCCAAGCATCGTGCGCATCCATCATGGCCTGCGCGTCATATAGATTTTTTTCGGCCTTTTCATCCCCGGGGTTTTCCTGGAAACGGCGGAGGGCTTTATCATAATCATGAAGGGCGCGCATTACCGGAGCTTCCCCCTCATAAACCGCTTCGAGGATCGATTGCTCCCCTTCCAGCACCGGCTCTTGCTCCACATAAGAAATGGAAAAAGCATTCGCGTGGCGAATTTCCCCTTTTTCAACCCCTTCCGTTCCGGCGAGGACGTGCAGCAACGTTGATTTCCCTGTCCCATTTGCGCCGATTAATCCGATTCGTTGTTTCGGTTCGATGACAAAAGATACATCGTCCAATAACGTTTTATCCCCAAATGTTTTTCTGAGATCGTTCGCGACTAACAGACTCATCAATGCCCTCCTCCCAAACTCTGTCTTTCAATAGCTTAACACAACCTTGTTTCGTCATGAAAAAACGACTACTCCATATTCGGAGATAGCCGCTTTCTCATCAAACTCACTTCTGCTAGGTAAAATAAACACAAATTCGATTACAATTCACTTCTTCAATGTCAATCTCCATGTCATAAATCTCGCGCAACGTATCCCGATTAATAATGTCGTGGCAATGTCCTTTTTTTACGAGCTCCCCATCTTTCAAGGCAACGATCTCATCGGAATAACAGGAAGCAAAATTAATGTCGTGGACGACGATCATGATTGTTTTGCCTAAATCGTCGACCAAGCTACGCAATGTTTTCATGATCTGGACCGAATGCTTCATATCTAAATTGTTGAGCGGCTCATCCAAAATAATATAATCCGTGTTTTGGGCGAGGACCATGGCGATATAGGCCCTTTGCCTTTGCCCCCCGCTCAGTTGATCGAGGAATTTACCCTGGATGTCCCTAAGCGCCATGTAGTCAATGGCGTCATCTACGTGCATCCAATCTTCTTTCGTTAACCTGTTTTGGGAATAGGGAAAACGGCCAAAACTTACGAGCTCCCGGATCGTTAAGCGAATATTAATATCGTTGGATTGTTTTAAAATCGATATTTTTTTCGCCAGTTCGTTGCTTTTAAAGTTATTAATGTTCTTGCCGTCAAAAAATACATCGCCTTCGTCTTTTTTGATCAAACGGCTAATCATCCCAATGAGCGTGCTTTTACCAGCGCCGTTCGGGCCAATGAAAGATGTAATCGTTCCTTTTTTTACTTGAACCGAGACATCATCCACCACTCTTTTTCCATCGTATATTTTCGTTAGATTTCTTGCTTCAAGCACGTACTCATTTTTTACAGCCGACTTTTCTTCCCTCTCCAACATTTTCATGCTCATTTTTTGGTCCCCCTTAACAACAGGTAAATGAAATAGGTTCCACCGATGAAATTAATGATGACACTGAGTGGCACCGCATAGTTAAACATCCGTTCAACGACTAGCGTTCCGCCGACGAGGGCGATAACACTGACGAGAATCGAAGCATTAATTAAGTGCGTATGTTTAAACGACCGAACGATCTCTCTGGCTACGTTCACCACGAGTAATCCCAGAAACATAATGGGACCGACAAGCGCGGTTGACACCGAGACCATGATCGCTATAACAATCAGGTATCTGCGTATCACACGATCGTAAGGAACCCCCAGATTAACCGCCTGATCCCTGCCGAGAGAGAGAGCATCCAAGTATTTAAGGTACGGCCACACATAGACCGTCGTAAGGATGAGAATCACAATGGAAAGCCATAGAAGATCCTCATTAATGTTGCTAAAGCTTGCAAACATCTGGTTCTGGATCGTTAAAAATTCATTCGGGTCAATCAGGACTTGCATAAACGTGGACAAACTTGAAAATAGCGTTCCGAATACAATTCCGACAAGCAAAAGAAAGTAAATGTTCTGTTGTTCGCCTCGAAATAATAGCGCGTATAACACGAGGGCGAAGAAAACCATGACGATAATCGAAACGATAAAATTTGTGCCTTGGCCAAATGATGCAAACCCGGCTGTGCCGGCAAAAAAGATCAAAGAAGTTTGTACGAGCACATACAGCGAATCCAATCCGATAATACTCGGAGTTAAAATCCGGTTATTGGTAATCGTTTGGAAGATCATGGTCGAAAACGCGATGGCTGCGCCGACAATGATAATCGCTGTTACACTCCTCCCTCTTCTAGGGAGTGCGTAATCCCAGCCTTCAGGGCTAAGGCCGATAAACATATACGTAATAGTCAGTATGACGGAGACAGCAATAAGTAAGGTAAAGATCCATCTAGCCTGCATGAGCGTTTCTCCTTAAGAGAAGGTAAAGAAATATGGCGCTGCCAATGATACCCACCATAAGCCCGATCGGCACCTCATACGGATAGATAATGACCCTTCCCAATATATCGCAGGCCAATAAAAAGATGGCTCCAAATAAAGCCGTATGTGGAAGGCTGTTTTTTAGATTGTCGCCTTTCATGATCGAAACGATATTCGGAATGATCAACCCCAAGAACGGAATGGAGCCGATCGTAACGACAACCGTTGCCGTTATCATCGCTACGATGAATAGCCCTGCGTTCATAATCCGATTGTAGTTCATCCCCAAATTGGCTGAAAAATCCCGGCCCATCCCGGCAACCGTAAAGCGGTTGGCGAATAAAAAGGCAATAATCACAAGCGGAATGCCGATATATAAAATCTCATAATTTCCCCTGACGACAAGCGAAAAGCTTCCTTGCATCCAGGAGGAAAGGCTTTGCATCAAATCATATTGATAGGCAAAAAATGTCGTAATCGCTTCTACAACGCTTCCGAGCATTAAGCCGACAAGCGGGACGAAAATCACATTTTTATAGCGAATGCGTTCCAAAATCTTCATGAAAAGGAATGTGCCGCCGAGGGCAAACAACATGGCAACGAACATTCGCTCCAACGTACCCGCTTGCGAGAACAAGAGGATGGCGACGAGAATGCCAAGCCGCGCCCAATCCATCGTTCCGGCAGTCGTGGGAGAAACAAATTTGTTCTGTGTGAGCTGCTGCATGATCAGCCCGCAAACACTCAAGCTTACTCCGACAATAATAATACTCATCAATCGGGGGATCCGGCTGATAAGGATGGTTTGTATCTGTTCGTCTTGAAGGTTAAAAATGTCGGCCGGGGATATCTCCTGAACGCCGATAAATAGAGATGTGATCGATAATACAATGAGCAGTGGCAGTAAGTATTTTATTCTCATAAATCATTCAACAGCAGCAACTCTGATAAGTGCCATTGCCCCCTTTTTCATGCTTAAGCTTCTGTATGTCATCCCGATAATGAGATTCATTATCAATTATATCATTTTTACTACTACGGTCAATGTTTATTGAGAAATCTTTTCAATTGGACGCTGAAGAAGGAAGAGCTTTTATATATAGCTAAAGATCCCTCTCTATTTTTCGGTAAAATAAGGAAATACCTCCTGATTTGTCTAATTATGCAGGAAAATTCATTAGGTCCAAGAATCTAGTAATAAATACTTAAAAGGAGGGTCGAAGAACGAGCCAGGAAAACGCTACGTGCATAGGAGGTATTGTATGTTTGACAAAAGTCGTTCTATTGCAATTTTCAGCGTGGTCATTCTATTAGTGTCGGGAGCTTTTCCGAACGCTTCATTGGCCGAAGAGGATGAGCCCACAGCGGAACTCTATGGGGAGCATGATTTCTCCTCTTCAGATGATGCCACCGTTATCGTCGAGTTGGAAGAAGAATCGGTGGCAGAAGCCAAACACATGGGTTTCTCCCAGTCCGAAGACACGATTGAAAGCCAACAAACACAAGTGCTTTCCGAGATTGAGACATTTGCTGCCGATTATGAAGTCGGTCATACTTACCGGCATGTCTTTTCTGGCTTTTCCCTTGATGTGCCGGAAGATGAAATTCCCAATCTTTTAACAGTAGAAGATGTAAAAGCCATTTATCCCGAGGTGGAATACGAGACGACCGACATCGGAGAACCTTTGCTCATTCAGGAAGAAGAAATGGACCCGCTCATGTTGGACAGCGGCCCGTTTATCGGAGCTGATGAGGCCTGGGACTTAGGGTACACCGGAGAAGGATCGACAGTTGCAATTATTGATACCGGTGTCGATTATACCCACCCCGATCTTGAACACGCGTTTGATGATTATAAAGGCTATGACTTTGTGGATAACACCGACGATCCACAGGAAACGCCTCCGGGCGATCCGCGTGGGGGAGAGACGAACCACGGCACGCATGTAGCCGGAACTGTTGCGGCTGATGGCTTAGCTGTTGGTGTAGCGCCGGATGCCGAGTTGCTCGCCTATCGAGTATTAGGACCCGGCGGCTCCGGCACAAACATCGATGTCATCGCCGGTATTGAGCAAGCGGTTATCGATGGCACTGATGTCATGAACCTCTCGCTTGGGAATACGTTAAACGACCCTGATTACGCGACGAGCATCGCGTTGGATTGGGCGATGGAAGAGGGCGTAGCTGCGGTCACCTCCAATGGAAACGCCGGACCGGACAATTGGACGGTCGGCTCCCCCGGCACATCAAGAGATGCCATCTCCGTTGGAGCTTCAGAGCTACCTTACAGCGAGTACAGTGCAGAGATAGAAACCGATAATGAGTATCTTTCCGCAGAGGTTATGGGATACCCGAATGAGCTGGATTTGTTAGCGCTTGACAGGGCAGAATATGAATTCGTAGATGCCGGTCAGGGACACCCGGAAGATTTTGAGGGTGAAGATCTTGAAGGTCAGATCGCGCTCATGGTTCGCGGTGATATTCCATATGTGGAAAAAGTGGAAAATGCTGAAGAAGCGGGCGCGGTTGGCACGATTATTTTTAACAACATCGAAGATGAGGAACAACCTTTAGTTCCTGGCCTGCCTTTGCCAACGATGATGCTCTCGCTTGAGGACGGCCAACAAATGCAGTCGGCACTGGAACAGGGGGACAACATGGTTTCTTTTAACCTGGCGTTTGAACGGGAAGTCGATGAGACGATTGCCGATTTTTCTTCACGCGGGCCGGTAATGGACACGTGGATGATTAAGCCGGATGTGACTGCCCCCGGCGTGGATATTATCAGCACAATTCCAACCCATGAAGAGGATGACCCGTACGGATATGCTTCCTTGCAAGGGACAAGCATGGCGGCACCTCACGTTGCCGGAGCTACAGCCGTTCTGATGGAATCGGATCCCGATGCGGAAGTGGAAGAATTAAAAGGGCTTCTCATGAATACGTCCGAGACGTTACATGACCCCGATGGCGACATTTACCCGTACAACACGCAAGGAGCTGGAAGCATCCGGGTTCCCGATGCGATTGAATCCAACACGGTAGTCACACCGGGAAGCCATTCTTTCGGCACATTTGCTGAAGAAGACGGGGTACAATCCGAGCGCAGCTCCTATACGATTCAAAATCGTTCGGACGAACGCCAGCCCTACGCTTTTGATATCAATTTTGACGCCAACCCGGATGGAATTGATGTGTTGACGAGCAGCGATGTTGCTTTGAACCCGGGAGAATCCGAAGAGATTCGCGTTAATATTCAAGTCGATCCTGATCAATTGGAAGACGATTATTACGAGGGGACGATTACCGTAGACAGCATGAATGAGACGATTGAAGTACCGACGATTCTATTCGTGGACGAGCCCGATTACCCTCGCATCACTGAACTCGGCGTTGACGAAAATGACGAGGGCGGCTTTGGCTACACCGCTTATCTTCCGGGCGGAGCCGAGGAATTCGGCCTTTTGGTATACCAAGCAGAACCTTTCGAATATGTGGGATTGGCCGAAGTTGACACGGAGGTGTCAACGGGTGAATATACCGGCACTTGGGACGGCACCATCGTCGGAGATCCATTGCCGGGCGGAGACTATGTCCTCGTCGGTTATGCCAATCAAGAAGGGCAAGTCGATTATGCCCAAAGCCCTGTTATCTCTATTGAGGCAACCACCAACGCCACACAGGAACTGATCGAACAGTCTGTTGATGATAACGAGGCCGCTCATGCACTATCGCTTCATATGACAGCGCTAACCCATTACGAAGATCAAGGAGACGGGGATAAATTTGTCAATCATATGGGGGGATTCCAGGACTTGCTTGATCAACAATTGGACAAAAGATCGATCTCGGAAAACACGTTTGCCATGCTTAGTTCTCAAGTTGATCTACTAATGGAAACGTGGCAATAACACGAATACCCCGATTCACTACGGTGTGCCGGGGGGATGTTTCGCAGCAGCGTTTATTAGCCGAAACAAACGATATCAGCCACTTCATCCTCTTTTTTCAACACAAAAAGCATTGCGCCTACTGACCAGGAACAATGCTTTTTGACCATTCACTCATAACGATGAATCATGGAAATCCGCCATTCGCCGCCGATCTCGGAGACGAGAACATCTTCGGTAAACAAGCGCTCGTCGGAACCAGGACGATATTGGGCACGCACGATATAATCATCGTTGTCTGTCGTGTATGCCAATAAATCCGGAACGACTTCCTGAATCTCTTCCTCATACAATTCACCCATCGTGACATGTACGTCTTGAAATTGGGCTTCTCCCTCGGCTAATAATTCCACGTATTGATCGGCAGTCATTTGCAGTTCATCTTGCCGGTATTCTTCAGAAAACAACTCGAAAAGTTGCTCATAATTTTCGTTTTCTAGTCTATTATAGTATTCTGCCACAAAAGCCTCCGGTGTAAAAAGCAGACCACCCTGCGCAGTTGCTGATTGCTCGGGAGATACCGGCGTATGAATGAAACTGTCAATTACTTCCGAGTTTTCCCCCTGTTCATTTACTAATAAGTCATTGCGGATCACCACATCCCCGTTTCCATATCTATCCCCTTCCTCTCCTTGAAAGTGCCCTTCCAAGAGGACGCTTGCCGCCTCTGCTTCTTCGATATCATGTTCATAAAAATGTTGAAGAGGGGATGCTTGTTCCTGTTCCATGGTTTTAATATTAATGCTTTCTATTTGGAAATTATCGAATTGTTCTAAAATATTTTGGATGTCATTTTCGTCACTTCTAAGCTGGCTCATTAGCTCAATTTCTTCTTCGTCCCCGCTATTGACCGCCTCAAAGTAATGAAAGATAAATGATTGCAACATTTCTTCACTGCTGCTGTCAGCTGACGCGCTCTCTTCATGATCAACGTCTGTATCTTCCGCATGCTGGTCACCCGAGTCGTCATCCACATCATTCGAATGAGAAACATCCGATTCATGAAAACAAGAAACCGAGAGCAACAAACCGGTGAGTAGCAACACACCATGCCACACCACCTTCATAAACGACTCTCCTCTCTCCTAAGCCTTAAGAGATATCTCGCATCTCCCAACACCCTATGCCTGCTTACTCCACTTGTTTGTACTGTTCAACAAGTTGCTGGACTTCCTCATCTTCTTCCTTCTGCCGCTCGTCGCGAACAAGGCCTGCAATCGAACGTTTTTGAATAATAAACCGTAAATCAGCCATTAACTGGACCGTATCAATACCGGGGGTCTTAGGGTCAGCGTTCACCCTCTCCCGATAACGGTCAAACTTGGTGTGATTCAAAAATTTCAATAAACAGTAGTAGCAACCTCTGCGTGTGCCTAATTTTAAATATTTGTTTTTGATGTTTTTTTTACATATGTTGCATTGAATCTCTGGTTTCCTTACGTTGTTCAGGCGTATGGATTCAAGCAGCCAAACCGATGTTTTTTCTATATTCCCTACATTAATTGAAAAAACCCCCTTTTATAAATTAGCTGATGGATGGCAAGTTTTTTTCTCTCTTAAACGTATACTACCCTCTCAATATTATCAAGTCATCGGCTCAAAAATAGGGACGAAAGCCTATAGAAGAGAGTTGATATTCGGTATATTAGTCATATGCAATAGAAGCGCCCGAGCAGGAAAATCCAACAACGGGCGCTTTCCGGTATTATTTTGCCGTTACATTCAACGATACGTCAATGTTGCCTCTTGTTGCTTTGGAATAAGGGCAAAATTCATGTGCTTTTTCAATTAATTCTTCAGCTTTGGCCTGATCCACACCCTTCACGGATACATTCAATTCCACCCCAAGTTGAAAACCATCATCGCTTGGATCTTTCAACAAGGTTACGGCTGCTTCCGTTTCCGTTTCCACATCTTCATTGCTTTTGCTTGCCATTAAATTAAACGCTCCATCAAAACATGACGCATAACCGGAAGCGAATAATTGCTCAGGGTTGGACGAATCGGATGGGATATTATCACCGCTGGGCATCGACAGGTCAACATCGATAACCCCATTATCTGATTTTACGTGCCCTTCTCTTCCTCCGCCGGTTACAGTAGCTTTTGTTGTAAAAACTTTGTCTGCCATTGTACATCTACGTCTCCTTCTTCATTCAATTTGTTCTACTTTATATATTTACGTTCCCGCGAGATTTTAAACCTCTGTTTTTATGAACGTGATTTCACGATTAGCAACAGAAAGCTGCGGGTATAATATACCTGCACAACCCTTGCCGTTAAAAGGAGGATTTAAAGCGTTGAAACGTACAGGTGAAATGGTGTTGGGAATTATTGGTGTTGTCATTACATTTCTTGCATTTTTTCTTGTTATGTTCACGGTGATAGGTGTGCAACAAGCCGACCTCACCCAAATGACCAATATGATCGAACAAGAGCTTGCAAATGACCCGAATATACCGGCTCAAGAAGCGGAAGAACTTTCAGCGATGGTTTTAGGTGTTGTATCGAGTGCGGGTTGGTGGTTTCTTGCCGTCCATGCCATCGGTTTGGTTTTAGGCATTATCGCCCTCGTAAAACTAAACCGCAATGCCAAAACAGCCGGCATTCTGTTCTTAGTGGCCGGAGGAGGACTGTTGTTATTAACCGTTGGATTCAGTTTCTTGTACGCAGCTCTCTTCATTATTGCAGGTCTGATGTGCCTGCTTCGAAAACCGCCGGTTAAACCGGAGGGAGGAGACTACCCGGAACAGCCCCGTCCTGAATAACGTATTAGAGGTCGAACTCCTGGAAGTTCGACCTCATTGTCCTTTCCTTTCTCTTGCCTACCGCTCGGAGCGCTCCCTTCATTCTTCCTCAAAGAAATACGATTTCGAATGATACCGAACGCCGAGAACAAGACCTAGCGCCAGCAATGAACTTAACAGCGAGCTTCCCCCGTAGCTTATGAGCGGCAACGTAAACCCGGTAACAGGCAATAAACCAATGTTCATGCCAATGTTTTGAAATACTTGGAACGTAAAAAGGGCAATGACTCCCGCGCAGATATATGTGCCAAAACTATGATGGCTGCGGATGGCTGTCATCATAATTTGATAGAACAAAATAAAATAAAGGGTGATCACAATCGCGGTTCCGATAAATCCGGTCTCCATCCCGATAACGGCAAAAATTAAATCCGTGTGGGCCTCGGGAAAATAGACATTGTGTTCGGAACTGCCGGTCAGCCCGCCCGAACCGATCGCGGTCATCGCTTGTGCCACTTGAAAACCGTCATCCGAATATTCCAGCGGCTGCAGCCACCCGTGAAAACGATTGACCTGGTAATCTCTCATATGGTCAAACAATAGCCGTTGCACAACCTCCGGAAAGCGGAAATAAGCAACGATAAAGGAGCCAAACAAAAACGCGGGCACTCCATACAAAACGGAAAGCAGCTTGTAGGAAATCCCTGACACCAGGGTTAATCCGATAGCGATCGCGACCATCATCATGATCATGCCCATGTCCGGCTGAAAATATAATAAAATAATCGGAGGCAAAATAACGGCTCCCATTTTCGCAAGCAACCATATGTCCGACCGGAACTCTTTAGGCGTGAACATATTGTTATGCCGATAAATAACCGAACTAAGGGTGATAATGACAAACACTTTCATAAACTCCGATGGTTGAAGGTTAATCGGACCAATGTTAAACCACCTTGTCGCCCCCTCTGTTTCCGGAGCGATACTATCAGGCGCAAGCACCAATACGATTAACATAAATATCCCAAAACCGTAAAAGATCCAGTGCAAATTCAAATAGTACTCAAAATCAAAGTGTAATACAACAAACGCGATAAGAAATGAAATAATATAAAATGCGATTTGCATGATGACAAAATTTGTATCATATTGCTCTTGTTGTTGAGCCAAAAAGACATAAAAACAACTCACGACAGCAAAAATGAACAGCACGAACATCATATTGATGTCGTATTGCTTTTCGTTATTATACGGTCTCACGTCTTCATCCCCTGTTTTTACTTTCAATTCTGTTTTAATCATACATGAATTTTAGGCGATCGTATATGAACAAAATAAGAAAAGACCAGTCCCTGTATGCAACCGGTCTTTATGCTTTCATTTTTCCCTCGGAATGTCAAACATCGTCGATACCGTTACGAATTCATATCCTTGTTCTTGCAACTCGGTAATAACGTCATTTAACGCTTCGGGCGTCTGGATCTCCTGTGTCCAATCGCCGCCGTCGTGCATGAGCATGATGTCACCCCCGCCGGTGTGATCAAGGACGTTTTCGACAATTTCACCAGCGGGGATTTGTTCCCAATCCATTGAATCAACGGACCAGCCGATGACCACGTTATCCAGTGCCGCGAGCCTTTCGGTTTGCTCTACGGTCACATTGCCATACGGCGGGCGAAACAGACGCGGCCGATAGCCAATCACATCTTCGACGACCTCCTCCGTCTGTTCCACTTCCCATTCCATTTGCTCCACGCTTTCCTCAGCCAGATTCGGATGCCAAAAAGTATGGTTGCCAACATCATGCCCTTCCTCATCCATCCGCTCTAAAAATTCCGGATAAGTTTCCGCCCGTGCCCCCATCACAAAAAAAGTGGCCGGGACATCATGGAATTGCAAAGTGTCAAGAATAGGCTCGGTAAAACGAGGATCAGGGCCATCGTCAAACGTAAGCGCAATCTGATTACTCGCCGGATCCCCTTGGAAAAACACAACCCCTGGAAATTGCATTTGCAACTCCATAATGGAAACAGGGTCCGGGTTCCGAACATCTTCTTCACTTCCACCGCGGAGGGACGGAGGATCATCGTCATGATCCGCTTGGACTGCGCCCGATCCAATCCCATAGCTTATTAAAGATAGCAGAATTAAAAACATCCATTTTTTCTTCACAAACTTGCCCCTTTCCATAAATAACATTTTTGTTAGTTTGGACAAGGTGCTTGGCTTTATGTGTTAGAATGCGGGATATATGTCCGAACATTGTTCGGCCGGAAAGGAAAGACGTTTATGAAAACATGGGATCGGATTTTTTATATCATCATTGCCTGCCTGGCTCTGGGAACGGTCATCTTTGGTATGGAAGGAACGCATGAGATTCCCTTTCTAGTGTTGGCCGTTTCGTTTTTCGGGCTTTCCTTGATCAGTTATTTTTTGTTTTTCAGCCTCCTAACCACAGGTTGGTTCTATAATATTTGGGCCTTGAATGGCATACTCATAGCCATTGCTTTCTACTTTGAAGATGCATCCATCGTCCTCATCCCATTAACCCTTATTTGGCTGGCAGTGCTTGCTTCGGATTACTTCATCCGTCAACAAGGTCATTGAAGCACTTTATCGGTTTCCAGTAATGTTATGATCCGCTGTTCTATTTTCACAACACTTTGGCCAAATGCATATGTTTCACCTCCACGTACGACAGATACATCCTCTATATCCGTTTCCGCAATATCCAAAAGGTCGTTCGCACGATCAACAATGAGACCGATCGCACCCTCGTTTTCGTCAACCACCAATATTCGCGTCTGTTTATCATAAGGGGAAGCCTCGAGTCCAAGACAAAGCCTGAGATCAATGACAGGTGTCATTTTGCCCCGCAAATTCACAACGCCGGCAATGTCCCGGCGATGGGCGCCGGGAACATGAGTAATTGGCAACATACGTTCGATCGACTGCACGCGGGTAATCTCCAGGCCATATTCTTGTCCGTTCAATTCAAAGATAACGATTTTCCATTGAGCAGTATCTGTATTCGTCACCGTTTCCACTCCCTCTTATTTTTTAACGAGTGCATCTGTGTCAATAATTAACGCTGCTTCTCCATCGCCTACAACGGTTGCACCCGAAATCGCAAAAACATCCTGTAAAAAAGATCCAAGTGACTTTAACACCACTTCATGATGGCCGATAAATTGATCCACCACAAGCCCTACATATCGGTCTTCTTTATTTATAATGACAACGGAATGGAATTTTCCCCCTTGTTGAGCCCCTTTCGTATTTGGCGCTTGAAACACATCGTGCAAAAACAGCAGCGGTATAATGTGTCCCCTGAATTCCATAACCTTTCGGTCGTGCGTTTCACGGACTTCCGCTTCCGTTATAATCGCCGTTTCCATAATTGCCGAGATGGGAATGCCATAGGTTTCCTTTTTCACTTGCACGAGCAAAACTTCAATAATGGAAAGCGTCAATGGCAACTGAACAGAAAAAAACGATCCTTTTCCAAGTTCGGAATCAACGGAGACGACACCGCCTAAGGATTCAAAAGTTTGCCGAACAACATCAAGGCCAACCCCTCTTCCCGATACATCCGTAATTGTTTCCGCCGTACTGAAACCCGGCGAGAACAATAAGTCATACTTCTCGGGATCCGTCATCGTTTTTGCATCTGATTCAGTTATGATGCTTTGACTTATTGCTTTTTTAACGAGCTTTTCTTTATCGATGCCCGCCCCGTCATCCGAGACCTGTATGTATACATGATTGCCGCTGTGATAAGCGCTAAGGCGAACCGTTCCTGCTTCATTTTTACCGGCGGCCATTCGTGTCTCGGGCAATTCAATTCCGTGATCGATGGAGTTTCTCAACAAATGAACGAGTGGATCCCCGATTTCATCGATGATCGAACGGTCCAGTTCCGTTTTTTCCCCTTCGATTTCTATTTTCACTTTTTTCCCAAGATCTTTGGACACTTTTCGAACCATGCGCGGAAAACGGTTAAAAACATGTTCGACGGGCACCATGCGCATGTTCAAAATAACCGTTTGCAACTCTTCAGATATACGGCTCATTCGCTCTACCGTTTCCGTTAACGATTGGTTTTGCAACGCTTGCGCATTCCTTTCCAATCGGCTCCGATCCACGACCCATTCCTCAAACAAATTCATCAACCTATCCAAACGTTCTATATCAACCTTGATCATTCGCTTCGTTTCTTTTTTTTCCGGGAAGGTCGTCGGATCGTTTGCCGTTTCTTCTTGAGACGTTTCCTTTCGCTGCATGCGTTTACCTGTAATCGTTTCAATACGTACAGAAGTGATCTCGGACACCTTGTATAGGATTGCTTCCAACTCTTCGATGCTTCTTTTCGATATAAAAGCTAGTCTAAACGTATGTTCAAAATTTTCCTCTTCCAAATCTTCCACGGGCGGGCTGGTTTTAATGACCTCTCCATGGTTCCCCAATCCATTGAATACCATATGCACCCGCGCCGCTTTCAAAAGGGTGGATGGATCCAAAGTAACCGTAATATCATACGGCGTGTACCCTTGTTCTGCCGATTGGGTCAATACGGTCTGCTCGAATTCATCATAGGATAGCGATTGGACTTTCTCGGTTACCGCCCCTTCTTCTTTTCCGTCATCGGAAGTCAAGGCTTTCAAAAGAGCGAGATGGACGGCAATATCTTTATTGTCATTTCCGCCTTCGGCAACATCGTCAATCATTTCTTCCACTAAATCTACAGCCTCAAAGACATGATCGAGTGTTTCGGAGGTCGCCGCCAGCGTTTCATTCCGAAGGGCATCCAACACATTTTCCATCGTGTGCGTAAGTTCGCTAAGATTGTGAAACTCCATCGTTGCCGCCATTCCTTTTAACGTATGGGCAGAACGGAAAACTTCTTCAACGATAGGGAGTGTGCCCGGGCTTTTTTCCAACTCCAATAAATGGTTGGTCATATTTTGGACATGTTCCCGGCCTTCATCGATAAACAATTGCATGTAATTCGATCGTGCCATTTCATCAACTCATTTCGGCCATTCTATTGTTCTATTTTAACATAATAAGTATTGAAATGAGTATTTTTTCCTATATTTCATTTTAAAAAAAAGAAGCGAAAGCCATCGCTTCTTTTTACGCTTCTTCAATGACAGCACAAGCAGCACGGTCTCCGGCGTCTCCGGTGTCAAGCGTATCTTCGTCCGGTCCGGAATCGCCTTCGTCTTGTTCATCGGAAGTGTAGCGATCCGGAATATTGGCGAAATTATCAGGATCCTCATGAACGATCATGGCTGTTTCTTCTTCAACGAGTTCATCAGGATCGAAGCGGTCGACTTCTACCGACATATCAGCTGTTCCATCTTCTTTTACATAAAGTGGCGGCAAGTCGCCGGCGTGCTCCCCGTGATCATTGTCTTCCGGCGCATAATGGCCTTCCGCTGTCTCAAACGGCCCTTCTTCGGCATCAGGTTCGCATACCCCTTCTTCATGGATATGGAAACCATGAAAACCTTGATCGAGATTTTCAACTTCTGCACTGATTCGTGTGTTGCCATCGGTTTCATAAAAACTTACCGTCCCTATCGATTCCTCGTCTGGATCATACAATTCGGCGACCGCGTCTGGCTCCTCTGCATCTTCTGCCTCCTCATTATCCGTTTCTTCCGCTTCGCCATTGCCTTCACCATTATCCAACGACTCATCTTCCTCATCCGTATCTTCCGGAGAACAGGCAGCCAACAGGATTGACACACCGCCTGCCAATACAAATGAAAATAAATTTTTCTTCATCGGCTTCAACTCCCCAATTCAATATGTTCACGGTGTGCTATTGCCCGTAAAAAGATCGGAATAAACGACAAATTTCCATATTCATGTAAATACGTTCGCAAGTCTTACGAAATCATACCCATCTATCAGCGTTCACCCAGTAGATAAGCCCCAAGAACTAGACGATGAGATTTGTAACATTGATAAAAATCTTTTTGGCGGAAACGTTTTAGATGCCGTGTGGTAGACGGGGAGAGGCGTCCGTGGTTGCTCGACCATGGGGAAAGATGAGGAGCATTGGAGACCTAACGAGTTTCGCAATCTCGCGTTAGGGCTCCATCATAACCGCGTTGCTGCCCTAACGACTTCTATCATGTTTAATGATGCACTCTGCTACGCACAAAAAAACCCGGCGCGCAGCCGGGTCAATGATCAAAAGGTTATGCTTCTTGTGCGTATACACTCACGCGTTTACGTTTTTTATCGACACGCTCAAACTTTACAACGCCGTCAATTTTGGCGAACAATGTGTCATCGCCGCCTTTTCCGACGTTTTCACCGGGATGGATTTTTGTGCCGCGCTGACGAACGAGGATTGAGCCTCCCGTCACGTTTTGGCCATCGCCGCGTTTTGCGCCGAGGCGTTTCGCGATCGAGTCACGACCGTTTTTCGTACTCCCAACCCCTTTTTTCTGAGCGAAAAATTGCAAGTCCATGTTTAGCATTGTCGTACACCTCCTTCTATTTTTCCGTCACTTCTATAAAATCTCCGTAAGATTCCTGTATGCCATAGATGGATACAAGCATGCCTTCCAACAACAATTGGCCGTCTTCAGCCTCCCGTCCACTCCAGGCGTCGGGAATGGCCCCATGCAAGTAACCGCCATTTTCCCCACTTTCCACGTGCAGGGGGGATACACACAGGGATTCAATGGCATTAACCGCGCCAATCGCAACCGCTGATACACCGGCACAAACGATGTCCTCCCCGTAATCGGCGGCATCGGCATGGCCGGATAGCGTGAATGATTGAATCGTATGATCGGCTTCGTCGCGCACGATCGTCATTTTAATCATCGCAACTAGGCCTTATGCTTGAATACTGTCGATGGTGACTTTCGTATAAGGCTGGCGATGACCTTGTTTACGACGATAGCCTTTGCGACGCTTAAATTTGTATACAATGATTTTCTTGCCTTTGCCATTCTTTTCGACTTTTCCTGCCACTTTTGCGCCCTCCACATAGGGAGCGCCTACTTTTGTTTCGTCGCCGCCGACCAACATCACTTTATCGAAAGTAACGTCTTCCCCGGCTTCCGCCGGCAATTTTTCGACAAAAATGGACTGGCCTTCTTCGACTTTGACTTGTTTTCCACCTGTCTCAATAATCGCGTACATTTCATGCACCTCCTGCTTTTCTAAGACTCGCCATGTAAGGTGCCTCTTCACTTCAGCTTATAACCTTACGTTGCGCGGTTGTAGTTTGGAGGCTCCAAACAACATAGCTATGTTATCATAGCGCTCTAACACTGTCAATAACTCCAATCCAGTTTAAAACGTATTTAAAGATGCGCAAGCGTTCCGATGGAAACGTGGCTTTTTCGTGTTTTGAACCAGTGGTCGAGCACATCTCTTTCATCGATCAATTGTCCCGTTTCTTTAATTTTATAAACTGCTCGCTTCCCTTTATAGAGACGTCGCAACGCCACATGTACGCTTTCCTTCGAAGCTACTTGGATCATTGCTACGTTTCTTCCCCCATATGTTTTTCCAAGCAAACGCCTTTCCAATAGAAAACGCAAAAACCCGTACGGTTGTTGACGCCATTCCAGGTAATGGCACACGGAAAGAAACACCAATATTACCCACCACTGTAAATGCATCGGATACGAAATGGCTGTAATCAAAGCAACCACCGCAAGAAAGCCGAAGGAAAAACGAAGCGCCCATGTTTGTGCGTCTCGAAACGGCAAAAACTTACAAGTGATCAGTTGCAAGAGCTTTCCTCCATCCAAAGGCCAAAGCGGTAATAAATTAAAAAATAAAAGGGCAGTGTTATGAAACAAAAATAGTTCATGATCGCTGGTTGTCCAGAAAGGAAAGATGGCAACTGCAACCCATGACAAAGGCATGAGGATAAGGTGTTGAAAGGGGCCTGCCAGTATAACAATGAGTTCTTCCCGGTAAGGGCGATTTCCATATTCCTCTGTCTCCGCAACGCCCCCGAATGGCAGTAATTCAATTTTTCGCAAACGCCAACCGAAATATTTTGCAGCAATCGCATGGCCAAGTTCATGGCAACAGACAATCACAAATAGCATGAGCAGTTCACGAAAATAACCTGTAGCGACACCCAGTGCAATTACGACCCAGAACAAAGGGTGCACACGGACGAGCAACAGGAGATTAATCAAAGGACATCACTTCGTTAGGATCAATATATTCGTTATTTTCCCGAATCGCAAATGTAAAACGTCCACTGTCCCCCTCATTATCGCTCGTGACATCTCCCAATGAATCACCGGCATCCACATGATCATATAAACTAACATCGATGGAATCCAAGGTGCCATACCATGCTTCCGTTCCGTCATCATGTTGGACAACAACGACTGGTCCCCAATCTTCATCGTCACCTGCCTGTATGACAACCCCGCCGCGAGTAGCAATGACTTCTTCATCTTCCATCGT
The DNA here is from genome assembly GCF_006740705.1 of Salicibibacter halophilus. Taxonomy (GTDB): domain Bacteria; phylum Bacillota; class Bacilli; order Bacillales; family Marinococcaceae; genus Salicibibacter; species Salicibibacter halophilus. Next base: position 1,516,595 of record NZ_CP035485.1, read on the forward strand.
TTCAAGAACGAGCGCGCGGCCATTTTCCGAAAAACTCTCCGCAATGCCTGCTCCCGCAGCCGGCAACGCATACCCATCGGAGTCAACCAATTCCGATTCATGGGTCTGATCTTCCGGGAAAAGGGCGAGCGGACGGCCAAATTGATCTTCATACCAATTTGATACAGCTGCAAACTGGAATTCATTTTCATACAGATTTAAGGCCGCTTGTCTCGTATCTGCAGACAACGGCACGTTCGTTTGCACAATCATCGCGGTCAGTAAAAAAATCGCCAGCGCGCCCAACCACTGAATGAAAAAACGTTGTTTCATTTTTTCTTTGCGTGGATTTGATGGTTGCTGGCCCTCACGATCCCTCCATAGATAGAATTCTGGTTCATGTTCATTCATTTCTTCACGGCTGGGATAGTATCCGTAATATGGCTTTTGATTTTTTGGTTTCGGTGTCGGCTCTTTTTTTCCCGCCGGTTCATGCTTTCGTTTCTTGGATAACTGTTTTCGCACACGTTCAATATCCCGGCTCATAGCACCCCTCCCCGCACATCATCCGATTTGTACATCATATGAACGAAAGGACAAGGATATGCGTAAGAGCAAGAGGCGCCGGAATGAACGTAGAGGTCGTTTCCTAATGGGGCTTTTTCGGGGCTCAGTTCGGACAGTTTAATGACCTGGGATTAACACATTTTTATTTACAAAGAACAAAAATGTCCGAATCAACGGGAGATGATAGTAAAAAGCGACCCGTTCCATTCATAGGCAACAGGCCGCCACGGGAAACTATCCCTTTAAGCTTCAATCCCAAATAATTTTTTTACTTTCGCGAGAAATCCTTTTTTAGGTTCAATGGAAAGGAGGGGGACGGATTCTCCGAGAATGCGCCTGGCAATGTTTCGATATGCGAATGAGGCGGAAGTGTTCGGGGTTGTCGCCACGGGCTCGCCTTTATTGGCGGCACGCAAAACATTTTCATCATCAAAGACAATGCCGAGAAGATCAATGGCCAACGTGGCCGCGACATCGTCCACATCCAACATATCTTCTGCTTCTTCTTTCGATGCGTTTGTACGAACACGGTTCACGATCAGTTTCGGCGAAGGGATATTCTCTTGCTCCAATAAACCGATAATGCGGTCGGCATCACGGACAGCTGATGTATCGGGGGTAGTAACGACGATTGCTTGGTCGGCACCGGCTACCGCAATTCGAAACCCGTGCTCGATGCCGGCCGGGGAATCGATAATCAAGTAATCGTAATCCGGTTTTAACGCATCAACAATTTCTTCCATCTGTTCCGGCGTGACTGCTGTTTTTTCTTTCGTTTGCGCCGCGGGAAGCACGTGCAGACAATCAAAACGTTTATCCCGAATCAACGCTTGTTGAACTTTACAGCGTTCTTCCAGAACATCGACCAGATCATAAATGATCCGGTTTTCCAATCCCATGACGACATCAAGGTTTCGCAGTCCAATATCGGTATCGAGCAAGCAAACTTGTTTGCCTTGCAAGGCCAAAGCCGTCCCGATATTCGCCGAAGTCGTCGTTTTTCCGACGCCGCCTTTCCCTGATGTGATGACGATAGCCTCTCCCACAACGGTTCCCCTCCTTATTCTTGTTCTTTTTGTTTGCTTCGTTGTTTTCGCAGCTCCGCTAAACTGATCATAGGCTGAAATACGATCGCTTGTTGTTCCTTTTCAACATATGCACAACGAGGCCACGCGAGCGTCGCTTCCTTTGCCAATTCCTCGCGATTTAATTCCGTTAAGTATAGATGATCGGCAATCATCATCTGAGCAGGCACCAATATGGCGGCCGCGATTACCGCTTCCTCGTTTCCTTTTGTGCCGGCACGGGCGGTCCCTTTCAAAGCTCCCATTACGTACACATCTCCGGTTGCTTCAACCGTCCCCCCGGGTTAACGTCTCCGAGAATTAAAGCGTCCCCTTTCACACTCAGCACTTGGCCGGAACGAACGAGGCGGGTGTATGACTGGATTTGGTTATCTTCTTTTATTTTCAGAGCCTCCGCCATTGTAATGACTTCAGAGGCAATTTCGCTAACCATGATCGTCCCTGACTGCTCGATGATAGAGCGGATTTCCTCCCGCTGCCCGTCATCCACATAACGCTTGCCTACATGAACACGCACATGAACTTCTTTGCTTTGTCCGTGCCCATTATTGTTTTCCGCCATTTTCGCTTGCAACTCTTCCATCAGTTCCGAGTAGGCACACCGGTCGTCCAAATGAACGATTAGCCCTTCTTTTGTCCCTCTGATCGTAACAAGCTGATTTGAATAGCCCGTCTTCACTTGCTCACCCCGCTTCACTCCAGGTCTCCGCTATGCCGTCCTTATGATAGTTTCGATATATGTCGCTTTTTTTCCTTCTAGAGGTTGTGCAAAAGTCCGGAACGAGGCACCGGGTGAGAACCGGGAGTTTTCCTCCCCTCCCGCTCACCCGTTCTTTCATGCTTTACAACGATCTGTTTTTAAAACGGTCTTCGCGCTCCAGTTTTGCAAAGATTTTTCGCAACGGGAATAGGATCAAAATGCCAAATGCCCCGTTCAATAACACGGAAGGCAGCCAACGCTGCCAGGCAAAGTCACCAAAGGGGACCGACGTATAGCCTATCCCTTGATATATGCCATAGGTTAGAAGCTCCAACCCGCTAACAGCAAGAACAATCACCAACACCATGAGCATTAACCGGTTTTTTACCGATTCATAAGAGACACCGCCCAAATAGGCAAGGAACCCATAAGAAAACATATAAACACCGATCAATGACGAATAGACCACATCTTGAAAAAGACCTGTTATGCCTCCATACATGAGTCCTGTCATCGCACCTTTGTATATGGATATGATAACGATCATCACAAACACGAAGCGCGGGACCCATACGAATTCATCTGTCGGCGGGACCAATACCTGAAACCACGTTCCTTCAATTAAAAATACAACGGCGATCAGGACGGGGAGCAAGTAACGCATCAATCCGCGCCCCCTTCAGGATCAAGCTCCACCGGTTCCTCTGCACCCTCGGTTTCTTCTTCCTCTTCCTCTTCGTCAAAATCCTCAAGTTCAGGACTGTTCCGGTCCAACACCATGACGTGTTCAATATTGTGGTAGTCGGCGGCCGGTTCCACAAAAGCATTCATCGTTAAGCCATATTCATCACTTTCCACTCCCGTAATCTTCCCGATAGGAAGATCGGCAGGAAATCCGAGTCCACCTAACCCTGAGGTGCTTACTTCCTGGCCTTCTTCGAGTTCTTCTTCAGCCTCAATTTTGCTTAAAACGAACGCACCTTCTTCATCATCCCAACCTTCAATGAATCCATAGGCAGGGGCTTCATCTTCAATGGCTACTTTCGCGGAGATTCGATTCATACGCTCTCCGTCGGATAGCAATTGCACTTGAGAGGTAAACATTCCGGTGTGTTGAATACGACCAACCAATCCACCCGCGGTAATCACCGCCATATCATTCTCGATACCATGTTGGGAACCACGATTAATGCCAATCGTTTCCGTCCAACGGTCTGGCTGGCGTTCAATGACAAGCGCCGTCAAACTCGAATAATCCCCCAAGCTTTCCTCCATATCCTGTGCTTCCCGTAAACTGGCATTTTCTTCACGCAGCCCATCCACTTCTGAAGACAGAAATGCATAATCATCCATCTGGGATTTCAATCGTTCGTTTTCTTCATAAATATTGGCGATATTACCGATATCATCAAAAATACCACCCAAAAAGTTCGCCGGACGTTGGAATGCAGATTGAACAACCCCGACGGAATCATTAATAAATTGCTCCGGCCACGTCACCTCTTCTCGCTCATTCATCGTCAGACCGACCAAAATGACGAGCACAATAATGCTGACCATAAGCAATATCAAGCGTTTATTAGAAAAAAAATGGGGCATGGACGACACCTTCTAGATTGATCTTCTTGAACAATCCCCGCCGGTTAAGCGGGGATTTACGTCCTTTCAAACCATTACACATTTAAATGGAAACATTTATTTTGTTTTCCAGTAGACGGGACACCGCTTTAAACAGCCTATTTTCGGTTTGATCTCGCGGTAATCCCGGCGCGCGACCGAAAAAGGTGGAGGTTCTCCAACGCTCTTCCCGTTCCAAGCGCCACACAGTCCAGCGGATTCTCTGCAACGAGTACCGGCATATCCGTCTCCTCGCCAAGTACTTTATCAAGACCATTTAAAAGAGAACCACCGCCTGTCAGCACAATTCCCCGATCCATGATATCCGCAGCCAGTTCCGGGGGCGTTCGTTCAAGGGTTGCTTTTACCGTCTCCATAATTGTAGTGACGGTATCGCTTATCGCATGGGAAATCTCATCCGATTGGATCGTAATTGTTTTTGGCAGCCCCGTAACAAGGTCACGTCCGCGAATGTCCATACTGCTCACGTTCTCCAATTTGCCCGCTGAACCTATTTCCATCTTCAAGCTTTCGCTCGTCCGTTCTCCAATCATTAGATTGTACGTCTTTTTAATGTATTGAATAATAGCGTCGTCCAATTCATCTCCGGCTACTCGAATCGATTGGCTTGTCACGATCCCGCCAAGGGAGATGATTGCAACTTCCGTTGTGCCGCCACCGATATCCACGACCATGCTGCCGGTCGGCTCCCACACCGGAAGATCCGCCCCGATGGCGGAAGCAAACGGTTCTTCAATCGTGTACGCCTCGCGGGCACCTGCTTGTTTCGTCGCATCTTCAACCGCTCTTTTTTCCACAGCCGTAATTCCCGATGGAACACAAACCATCACGTTAGGCTTGCGGGTGAAAATGGAGCGGCTTTTCTGTGCTTGGCGAATAAAATACTTCATCATCGTTGCAGTCGTATCGAAATCAGCAATAACGCCGTCTTTCATCGGCCGGACAGCTACAATGTTTCCCGGGGTCCTTCCGATCATGTTTTTCGCATCATCCCCGACGGCTTCAATCGTTTGTTCGTCCGAACGAATCGCTACAACCGATGGTTCTCTCACTACAACACCTTTGCCTTTTGCATAGACGAGCGTATTCGCCGTTCCTAAATCAATTCCTAAATCCTTTGAAAAACCACCAAACATCTATGTATCTCCCTTCATTCAAGCCCTATTCTTTATTGTCGATGAATCCGTTACACTTCTTCATTTTATTGAACATGGCGTTGCAAACACAACCCCAAATCATTGTCGTTTTCATCTAAAATTCCCTTTTATATTATACGCAAAATTTCTCGAAAAACATAGCATTTCACTAAGCTTTCATAAATTTCCTCAAAACGTCTTAGGCTAACATAGCATGTACTATTCATACAACATACGTTTAAGAAGCCGAGAAAATAAGGATATGAAACTTTAGAACTATTCGTTGCCACCTGACATGGAGGAACCTTTCCATCGGTTTTCCTACATGTAACATGGAAGGGTTCAGGGCTTGGGAGGGTTCTTTATAGATCTTAAAGATACTGAAGCAATGATGTCGCGATAGAAAAATAAATAAACAAGCCCACGACATCACCAATGGTTGTAACGAATGGTCCGGATGCAAGAGCAGGATCAAGCTTCAACTTGTTAATGATTAAAGGCATAATGGCTCCTACAACGCAGGCTATGCTTAAAGATAAAAAGATGGAAATACCTACAATTGCACCAAGCATCCAAGACCCATCAAAAAACGGAATCAGGGGAACGACGACAAATATAACGGCTCCGCACATCAAACCGACCATAAGGCCCGTGCCCAGCTGTCGTTTTAATAACTGGCGGATACTCTCGCGTTGAAACGTTCCCACAGCAATCCCGCGCACAACCACGGCCAACGATTGAGTGCCTATATTTCCGGCAGAATCCATAATCATGGGGATAAATACAGCCAAGATCACAACCGCTTCTAACGTTTCTTCAAACTGATCAATCACACCCCCTGTCAACAAGCCTAAAAACATCAACAAAATAAGCCAAGGCGCCCGTTTACGGGCGGAGGCAAATGCGGATAAATTTACATCCGTAGCCCCTCTAACGGCAGATAATTCACCGATATCTTCCGTTGTTTCATCTTCAACGACATCCATCACATCATCGACCGTTACAATTCCAACTAATGCTCCTGCATCCGTTAATACTGGAAGTGCCAAAAGATCGTAATGCTGGATTATTCGGGCTACATCTTCCTGGTCATCATCGTCCTGTATTGTAATCAATTGAGTGCGCATTAAATTCTCTACGCGCTCTGAAGGATTATTCGTGATAAGTTCTCGCAGAGACAGAATGCCCGTCAATTTATTATGTTCATTGACGACGTATAGATAATAAATCGTTTCTGCATCGGGCTTCTCTGTTTGCAAATATGCCAAAACTTCACGAGCTGTGGAAGCCGCTCTTATTTGCACATAATCTTTTGTCATAATGGATCCCGCGGTTTCCTCAGGATAGCCCATTAACTCTTGAATTTCCGAGGCCTCGGTGTCATTCATCTTTTGAAGAAGGCCACGTTGCATTTTTTCAGGCAATGCAACTAGAAATGATGCAGCATCATCCGTATTCATTTCATTAAACATATCGGCTGCATACGTTTCATGAAGTTCTTGTAAGATCATTCGTTGTACTTTGTAGTCAAGCTCTTGGAAGATGTTTGAAAATTCTTCAGCTGAAATATTATGATAAAGTTTGGCTCGTTCCTTAAGATCCAGGGCAACGAAAATTGTGGCTTGATCCATCGAATGCAATTTAAGGAATGTCTTTCGAAAGAGAGGGATATTCTCATTTCGCAAAAAATCCATGGTTTCCTTCGCATACTCGTTCAGTCTATGTTTGTCCAAGCGATGCATAACGCCTCTCCTCGCTTTCTTAACATATATTGGGTTCCATCTTTGAGGGACCGGTACCTGATAACCAAATCTCTCCTTAAAGTAACCATTCATCCATCATTTAGCATGCTACACCTGCGGGGCCTCATATCCGCCGATTTACGCGATCCTTCTTGCTCATTTAACTCACTCGCCATAAGACACAGAATAGAACCAGCGCGTAAATGCACTGGCCCTGTAAGCTCACAACCATTTATCCTATGGAATGATCCCGTGTTCCCGTAAGCTTGTATAACGTTGATCGCCGATAATAATATGATCCAGCACTTCCACGCCAAGGACTTTTCCGCAATCGACGAGGCGTTTCGTAACTTCACGGTCCTCTTGGCTCGGGGACGGATCGCCGGAGGGGTGGTTATGCAAACAAACGATAGAAGCCGCCGAACGCCGCAAAGCTTCTTTGAAAACTTCCCGCGGATGGACGATGCTCGCGTTCAGACTCCCGATAAACAGCGTTTTCTTGTGCAACACCTGATTTTTCGTGTTGAGGTAAATAGCTACAAAGTGTTCCTGGGTGAGGAAACGCATTTCTTCCATTACATAATCGGAGGCGTCTTCGGGAGTTTTGATGGAGTACCTTTCCCCTTGCTGGGTGGTGTGGATGCGTTTCCCGAGCTCCAGCGCTGCACGCAATTCAACCGCCTTCACTTGTCCGATGCCCTTGATCGCCTGCAATTCTTCAAGACTGGCTTCTTTGAGCATCATAATGCCATCGAATTCGACAAGCAGTCGGTTTGCCAACTGCAAGACGCTTTCATTCGTTGTTCCGGTTCTTAACAATATAGCGAGAAGTTCCTGGTTGGAAAGGTAAGCAGCCCCTTCTTGAACGAGGCGTTCACGGGGCATTTCTTGTAACGGGAGGGTGGGTTTTGTCGCGGGGGATTGTGTCAATGCTTCACCTCATTCATGATTTTTTACCCATCGCGGATAGATGTTAAAACCTTCCAGAACGCGAGCGACTTTGGAAATCGGCAACCCTACGACGTTAAAATAATCACCGGTAAAGCGTTCGACCAAGAGGGCACCCTTGCCCTGGATGCCGTAGGCGCCGGCCTTATCCAACGGTTCGCCCGTTTCAACATACGCTTTGATATACTTCGTATCCAAATGGTAAAAATAGATACTCGTTTTATCCGAATAAGTTCGTGTCTCTGTTCCTTTTTTAATGCAGATGCCGGTATAAACTTCGTGTTGCCTTCCGGATAAATGGGTAAGCATGCGTTCCGCATCTTCGGCATCCGTCGGTTTACCGAGCATGATGTTATCCATTCCCACGATCGTATCGGCAGCGAGAATGACATCTTCCGGATAGCGTTCGTGCACGTCTTCGGCTTTAGCTGTTGCCAATCGAACGGCATTTTCCGCAGGTGTTTGTTCCATATCGATTTGCTCTTCTATATTGCTGACGGCCACCCTATATTCATAGCCACTTTCATTTAATAGTTGCTGTCGGCGCGATGAAGCGGACGCTAGTGTCAACATGGACTAAACCCTCGTTTTCTAGAAACTGTTCATCCAATTCTCATATTCCATAGTTGCTTCCATCCAGGCTTCGTGGTCCTCGGCGTTTCCTTCTTCGTGCAATGCTTGTATCGTTTCTGAAAAGCGCTCGCTTTCTTGGCTGCCTTCCCCTTCAATGGCATTCATATCCATGAGGGCCTCTTCTGCTTCTTTTTCATCTCCTCCTGAACCGGTCGCTTCCAGCCCGGTCAATAAAGCTTCTCCTGTATCCCTTGCCAATTGTTCGGTTTCTTCGTCCATTCCTTCTGATGGGACCGGAACCGACAATGTCTTCACATATCCTTCCAACCCTTCTTCCTCTATTTCTGGAATCACTTCGCTATTCGCTTCCCCTTGGGCAGTCATACCGACATACAAATAGATCATCTCTTCATCTTCATGCAAAAGTGCCGGAAAACCTGCTTCAGCGAATACTTCTTGCATTTCTTGCCCGGCTTCATTCGTGTCGAACGCCCCTGCCTGCACAATATCCAGCTGCATTTGTTCCGTTTCTTCTTCATCAACAGCCATGGACCCGGTTTGATTGCCGGAAACATTGCCTGCTGTGCCGGCATCGGAGGTCAGTGAAAAATTTGTGGCTAAATGAAGCAGCGGGAGACCAAATATAAGTCCCACGATCAAGGCCGCGGCAATGGTTACGGGGATTTTTAAATGCTTGAAAGATCCTCTTTTTCTTGGAAAAGGAGCGCCTGGTTTTTTTTTCTTCCGATGAAGGGGCAATCCGGGACTATTCGTGATTGGTTTACGATCCCGTTCGGCCCATTCCTTCCGCTTTTCACTAAGATCGACGACCTCGTGCCGTTCCCTTCCCCGGTCCTTGATATCGCCTCCGGCATCCTTGCCGGAAAGAGCGGGCCCGAGTTCTTTTTTTTCCTCGGAAACCTGCTCTTTCCCAGTATTTTTTTCCTTCGTGTTTTCCCTATTTTCTACCGTTTCTTCGCTTCGAGTGATTTCCTTCCCGTTTATTTTAAAGGTTATTTTGCGGTGGCCTTGTCCCATTTCAGCCTCCTCATCCATCCGTCTTCTGTTGCCTTACTTTATCACAGCCTCAACCAGAAGAATGGGGAGTTTTGTCAATGGGCATAGGCAACCGTCCGACAAAACATCGATTTAAAGCATTGGATAAAAGCGCCAAATCGCGTCACCGAACAATAGAACGATGACCACCGCTAATGCAATGCTTGGCGCAAACGGGAAGGCCTGGCCTGTTTTTAAACGGCCGTTTACGAGCGCAAGCAAACCGATCAACGTGCCGAAAAACGTCGATAGAAAAAACACGAGCAGCAAATCCCACATGCCAAACGCGAGCCCGAGCACAGCGAAAAATTTAACGTCTCCGCCACCGATTCCGCCACCGCTCGCACGCAGGATGAAATACAAAATGATATAGCTGATTGCCGCGGCCAAAAATGGGCTCCACCAAGGTTCCAGGGGATCAATGAAAAGACGGATCAAAACGAAGAGGATGGCAAAAAAGAGAAGAATAGCATTTGGGATGCGCATGTAACGAAGATCGGTGATGGTAACAATAACAGCCAGGGAAAGGACGAGGAGCGCGGCGATCATCTCGACCGATAGAGGATAAAAGCGTACGTAGATAAGAATAAAGAGAAAAGCAGTGGCAAGCTCCACAATGACATATTGTGCAGAGATGCGCGCAGAACAATAGCGGCACTTTCCCATTGTAGACAGGAACGAAAAAACAGGAAAAAGATCACGTGCCTGCAAGGTTGTTTTACAATTGGGGCATACGGAACGACTCCAAGCGATCGGCTTCCCCGCCGGCACGCGTACAGCGACCACTTGGAAAAATGATCCGAATACAAGCCCCAGCATCAACATAACAATCAGTTCGGACAGCAAACGGAACCCCTTTTCTCAAACTCCGATATAACGAACCACTCCACCATACACTATTCGCCGTTAACTCCCATTTTCCTGCTTTATTCACCCAAAAAATTTCGCCGCACTTCCGAGATGAAATATAAAGAACCGGCAAACAAAATGACATCATTTGCACTCGCGCGTCTCGTCAGCTCTCTGTATCCATTTTTCCAATCGTAAAAGACCTCCGCATCCAGTGAAACTTGCGCAGGATCTGTTGCCCTTGGATGGGAAAATGTCGTCATGATGAAACTCTCGGGATGCAAGGAGAGCAAAGGAGCAAACATCGTTGACGGATCTTTTTCTACCGTAAAAGCGGTTAAAATATGAAGCGTCCGGTCTGGATACACCTCTGCAAGATAACGGGCCAAACGCTCGACGCCTTCCGGGTTGTGCGCGCCATCCATAAGCACGAGCGGAGACTTTTGCATTTTTTCAAGACGGCCCGGCCAATAAGCGTTTGCCAACCCTTCCGCGAGCGACTGTTCATCAATCGGAAAGGACCGATAGACTCGCAGGTAATCGGCGATCATAACCGCAAGGGCGCCATTTTCCAGCTGATGCTCCCCGCGCAGGAATACACGAAGGTCCTTATACCGGTGAAACGGCGTGCCGACGGAAAACGTTCCTCCATCTTCGTCCATGGACCCATCGATGAGCTCAAAATGCTCGTGAAACGCATAATACGGCGCGTGCATTTCCCTGGCACAGGCACGAATTACCGCTGACGCTTCCGAGTCCCGAGAAGCGGTGATCACCGGAACGGCAGGTTTGATAATCCCTGCTTTTTCCTTCGCGATATCGGTGATTTCCGAACCGAGAATGTGCATATGATCCTTTCCGACGTTTGTGATCGCGCTCAAGATGGGTTGAATGACATTCGTCGAATCCAAACGCCCGCCAAGCCCCACTTCCCATAGGACGATGTCGGGAACGGCAATTTTGGCAAAATACCAGTTCGCAATCACTGTTAAAATTTCGAATTCCGTCGGAGGCCCCCATTCCGTCTTTTCCAGGGAAGCCGCATGCGGAGCCACGGCACGTGCCGCGGAAATGAAATCTTCTTGAGGGATTGGGGTACCGTTCACGCTGATGCGCTCTTCAAACTGAATGATATAGGGGGAAGTAAACGTGCCCACCCGGAAACCCGATGCTTGTAAAATTGATTGTACATACGTAAGCGTTGACCCTTTTCCGTTCGTGCCGCCGATATGAACCGACAAAAGACGGCGCTCGGGGTGGCCGAGCGCTTCCAATAAATGCTCGACACGCTCGAGCCCCGGCTTTATCCCGAATGGGCGATGGTTTTTGAGCCACGCCATCACTTCTGCAAATGTATCCATCCACGCGTTGCTCCTTAGTTGTTTTTCGCCAATTCGTTTATTTGTTCCAAAATCGTTTTGCGTTTTTCGACGTAATCTGCGTGCTTTGCACGTTCTTTTTCCACAACGTCGGCAGGGGCGTTCTTTACAAAACCTTCGTTGGCAAGCTTTTGATCCAGCCGTTCCACTTCTTTATCCATTTTTTCTTTCTCTGTTTGCAACCGTTCCAATTCGGCATCAATATCAATAAGCCCGGCTTGCGGGATATAGAGCTCCACGCCGCTTAACACATGAGAGATGGCTTGTTCCGGCACCTCAAGGTCCGTGTTAATTTCCAACGTTTCCGGATGGCAAAAGTTTTCGATATACGGTTTGCCGCGCAACAATCGTTCTTTTGCATCATCGGATGTTGGTTTTAAATGGAGCGGAATTGCTTTCCGCGGCGGAACGTCCATTTCCGCCCTGGTATTGCGGACGGTGCGAATGACCGTTTGATACAGTTCCATATCCATCAGCGCTTCTTCGTCGACCCACTGATCCTTTGTTTGCGGCCATGGCGCACGCGTAATCGTCTCTCCGTCGTGCGGAAGGTGCTGCCAAATTTCTTCAGTCAAGAAGGGCATGAAAGGGTGCAAGAGCCGCAATGTTTCATCAAGGACATGGGCGAGCACGGAGCGCGTCGTTTGTTTTTCTTTTTCATTTTCTCCGTAAAGGGAGAGTTTGGCCATCTCAATGTACCAGTCGCAAACGTCATCCCAGATGAAATTGTAGAGCGCCCTTCCGGCTTCGCCGAATTCATAACGATCCATCATTTGGCTCACGTGGGAGATCGTCTGTTGCAATTTCGTGAGAATCCAACGGTCGGCCGTTGCAGTCACTGCACTTAAATCGATATCTTTATGGGCCATTCCTTCCATATGCATGAGCGCAAACCGGGAAGCGTTCCAGATTTTATTGCCAAAATTCCAGTTCGCCGTCACCTTTTCCCATTGAAACGTTAAATCGTTCCCCGGGGAAGTGCCTGTCGCCAACGTAAAGCGCAGCGCGTCCGCCCCATATTGTTCCACGACATCCATCGGGTCTACCCCGTTGCCAAGGGATTTACTCATTTTCCGCCCCTCTGCATCGCGGACAAGCCCGTGGATCAACACGTCTTGAAACGGACGCTCGTCCGTAAACTCCAATCCTTGGAAAATCATGCGGGAAACCCAGAAAAAGATAATGTCATAACCGGTCACAAGCACATTGGTTGGATAAAAATAGGTCAAGTCTTCCGCCTCTACATCCGGCCACCCCATCGTTGAAAACGGCCAAAGCGCTGAACTGAACCATGTGTCAAGCACATCTTCATCTTGTTCCCAGTTTTCGCTGTCGACAGGTGCTTCTTTTCCGACATGCATCTCACCGGTTTCCTTATGGTACCAAGCCGGAATTCGATGCCCCCACCATAGTTGTCTGGAAATGCACCAATCGCGAATATTTTCAAGCCATTGTAAATAAGTATGCTCAAAGCGCGGCGGAACGAAATGGACTTTTTCATTCCCTTCATTTTGCAGGTCAATAGCCGCTTGTGCCAGAGGTTTCATGTCCACGAACCATTGGGTGGACAAATACGGCTCGACGACTGCGCCCGAGCGCTCCGAATGGCCGACGGCATGCATGTGCGTCTCCACTTGAAATAACGTGCCCGCGTCTTGCAAATCCCGGACGATTGTTTTGCGGCATTTAAATCGCTCAAGCCCCTGATAATCCGCGGCATTTTCGTTCATGATGCCGGCTTCATCCATCACTAAAACTCTCGGGAGGTCATGGCGCTCGCCCATCTCAAAATCGTTCGGGTCATGGGCGGGTGTTATTTTCACCGCTCCGGAACCGAATTCACGTTCCACGTATTCATCGGCCACAATCGGAATCTCTCTTCCCACGATCGGTAAAATAACCGTTTCCCCGATAAGCGCCTGATACCGTTCATCATCCGGATGAACAGCAACTGCCGTATCCCCGAGCATCGTCTCCGGACGGGTCGTCGCCACTTCAATGTGGCCTTCGCCATTTTTCAATGGGTACTTCATGTGATACATTGCGCCTTCAACTTCTTTATACTCCACTTCGATATCGGAAAGTGCCGTTTGCGCAGCCGGATCCCAGTTGATAATGTACTGCCCCCGATAAACGAGGCCTTTTTCGTAAAGGCGGACGAAAACTTCGCGCACGGCATTGGAAAGGCCGTCATCAAGCGTGAACCGCTCTCGCGTGTAATCGAGAGACAGGCCGAGCGTCGCCCATTGTTCACGAATAAAATTTGCATACTCTTCTTTCCAATCCCAACTGACGTCGAGAAATTTTTCGCGTCCGAGATCATGGCGGTTTTGTCCCTTTTCTTTTAATTGGGCTTCCACCTTGGCCTGGGTGGCAATCCCTGCGTGATCCATGCCCGGCAGCCAAAGCATATCACGGCCCTCCATGCGCTTTTGGCGGGCAATGATATCCTGGAGCGTCACATCCCAAGCGTGCCCGAGATGCAGACGGCCGGTCACATTCGGTGGAGGAATCACAATTGAGAAAGGGTCTCCTTTGCGTTCTCCATGTGTGGTCGCTTCAAAATAACCATTGTTTACCCAGAACGGATACCATTTCGCTTCCGTCCGCTTTGGGTCATATTTTTTATCCATATCCACCATATCTAAACCTCCTTGAAATACAAAAAGCGCTCCCTCCCTCAAAGGACGAAAGCGCTCGCGGTACCACCTTTGTTTATGAACGATTATTCGTTCATACACTTGGATAGCTGTAACGCAGCCAACGGCCGTTCTTACTTTTATCTCGGAACAGCAGCTATACAGACGACTTCAGCACGAGCGCCCCCGGGAACCTCCCAGCCGTGGATTCCTTCTCTGCAGAGGGGTCAGTGCCTACTCCTTCTGTTTCATTGCTTTTCAATGCTTTTTTAATCGTTATTTTCCTATATTCTACGCAACAGAGACAATTTCGTCAACGAAGGAAATAATAGGTATCAGCCCCTTTTCTCTTCACATAGGATGTATTAGTGATGATAAACATTTGGTTTTTCGCAAAACATGGCGAAATCAAAGCTCCCCGGTAATTTTATGGTCTGATCGCACAAGGAAAGGGGAAAGAACCTGTCATGACACGCCATTATTATAAACCGCCACCCGGATATGGGAAAAAACGTCCGCCTTCATTTTTTAAGTGGCGCTATGCCGCCGCACAGATCTTATTGATCCTTATTTGCTTTCAAACGATTCGTACGATTTTTTTGCCTACGACGTTTGATGTGCTTCTTCTAGTCGCACTTGTGTCTTTTTATTGGTATTTCCGAAAAAAGCCATATTGATACGCTTCTCGTACAAGCCGTCAGAAACATGGATTGAAAGGGATTACCGTCATTAAAAACGACCATGCCGGATTATGAACCGTGCATGGCCGCTTCCTGTTTTTCCTTCCATAGCATCATTTGCTGCAAATAACGCAAACTGCTTAATTTGGATTCCAGCATAGCCGTCCACTGATGTTCCGCATACCGCATAGGGTCTGTGGCATACGCTTGCGCAAACATCAAAATCGGTGCAGGGGTAAGCGTGAGTGCTTTTAAAAGGCCGGTGTCCGCTTCTCCCCATGCAGGTCCGTGGGCTTCATATGTCCCAAAAAGCTGTTTGCCCTCCAACGGGACAAAAGGATAACGTTGCGCCAAATCTTGATAAAAATAGGCAAGGTCATATGCAGGATGCCCGGGGCCGCTGGTTTCCCAATTGGTAAACCACGCATTCCCATCCGCGGCAATAAACCCATGCTCCAACGAAGGCCGGCCATGACAAAAAGCAAAGCGATACCCTTCTTTTTCCTTCACTTGCCGCGACCATTTTTGGAACCCTTTTTTCATTTCTGCGAACATCATTTCATAAAACGGGCAGCCGTTTAAAAACGTGAGTTCAAATGGAGAGATAAACCTGGATTGTTCGAATTGAGCGGCCAACCGGTTCATCAGCAGTATTTCTTGCTGCCAGCCACGCTGTACTTCATTTTTGTACGTAGAAAGATCCTCTTCGGTCATCCCTTCTTCATCTTCGGAAATTTTGTGATTAAGGGCGAGAATCGTTAACAGTCTAAGTTCTTCCGAGGGCGGGGACCTTAGCGGTTGCTTCTCCATCCAAGGCTCCAAGTAAAAGTAATGCCGGCCTGTTTCAAACATAGACATATCACCCCTCGTATTTGTAAGAGGGATGATACCTTTCATTCCTGCACGTTCCGCATACCGTAAGTGATGCAGAAAATGTTCACGTTCTTGGGGGGTCCGTTCCCAGCGTTTCAGTGCATAAGGACCATCTCGCGTTTCAATCTTGACGACACGTTCACTCACCCAAGTCCAGGGCGCATGTTGAAGCCCTGCTTTATTTAATAGCTCTTCGATGACGTCATTCATTCGAGGAATGCACCGGGATATAAATAATTTCCCCTTGATCAACGTGATTCATATCCATTCTGTTCCATCTGAGCAGCTGTTGGACTGTATAGCCATAGCGATCGGCGATGATATCCAAAGACTCGTTCTCTTGAATGATACACATCCGCATTTTTGTAAAAGATTCCCGATCGTCGCTCCCCAGCATTTCCGTCAGGTAAAGGGCATTATCCCGCTTGTTGGTTTTAGGTGTTTCCTCTTCGTCTGGCGGTGACGCATCTTGTTCTTCTTCGTCGTCAGCCTGTACGACCTCATATTTCAGTTCTTCTTGCGCCGGTTCCGGCTCGGCATTGGAATGGCCGCTGTCAACGTTCTCCCTTGACACCACCGTCTCGTCACTATGCTGTGCTTTTTTCGGTTCCGATTCTTTTTGCGCCTCTAAGTCACTTTTTTCTTCTTGTTCAGGTGCTTCTTCTTCGGTTTCCGCTTCCGGTTCCTGTTTTTCAAAATTCAGCGCCGGTCCTAATTCCTGTTCTTCTTCCTCCTGCTCTTCTTCCTCTGCTTCCTCTGCTTCCTCTCGAAAGCTATCGGAGGTCTCAGAAGGCGGGTGAACATTCTCTTCCTTGGGCAAAGGTGCCTTCAATTCGTGTTTAAACGTTGGAAACCCTTCAGGTGTTGGGCTGGATTCTCTTTTTGCTGCCTCGCCCTCCTTCATACCTGAAATAGTCACATCCGCCGTTAACTGAATGCAACTAGGTTCCGGCAAATCGTAATCAAAACTGTCAATTTGCACATACAAATCATCCAAACTTTGAATGCGATGAAGCGGAATGGTTACATCAATGGGAAAGAAATGCTTAATCTCCCGCTCTCCCGTTTCTGCTGTGCTCAAACGATCCGCCGTTTGCGGCACTTGGTCCTGTCTCTCTTCATCATATGTGTCATCTTCGTTGTTTTCATAAGGTTGGTACTGGCCGACAAGATGCAATCCTCCTTTAATGATCACTTCATGATCATCCTCTTGCATCGTAATATCCGGCTCTAATTCCAACCCGAGAATGGATTGAATACGTTCACCTTGATCAAGCCATACTGCTTCTTCAAGGTTAAATGATAAAGCTGAAGGTTGTTCTTGGGTCACGGTTTGCTCCCCCTCTTCATAAAAAATACGTCCGTCCCACCGTTTTCTCGTACGCTACCAACGTATGTGTCCAAGTGAATGGTTATGACTGGTTTCTTCAGTAACGGTGGGGGAGGAGGGGGCGCTTCAGGTATCACTCC
Organism: Salicibibacter halophilus; assembly: GCF_006740705.1. Taxonomy (GTDB): domain Bacteria; phylum Bacillota; class Bacilli; order Bacillales; family Marinococcaceae; genus Salicibibacter; species Salicibibacter halophilus. The sequence continues at coordinate 1,533,909 of NZ_CP035485.1, forward strand.
CTGTTCTGTGGACACTTTCGCTCTCTTTTTTGTTAACACTGTCCGAGCTCAGCCTAAATTCGGACATTTCCGTTATCAACGGATGCCGAAGTATGCTCAACATCGGCACAAAAAGAGGCCAGAGCTGTTCCGGGGCGGCACGGGAACGGAACAGACCATCTTCATCGTACCCCGACTCTACGATTTCTGGCATTTCGGGGTGCGTTGACCCCGCCATCGTACCCCGGCTCTACCATTTCTGGCATTCCGGGGTGCGTTGACCCCGCCATCGTACCCCGGCTCTACGATTTCTGGCATTCCGGGGTGCGTTAAACCTTTCATCTGGCTTCCTTTTCCACGGTTCAATCTTTGCTGTCTCAAAATCCCCTCATGTCTTGCCTCCTGGATCCATTCGACGTGAGACATACCAGCATTTTGAAGGTTCGTGACGCCGTCCACAGCTATATCAGTCATAGGAGGTTGATATTTGCTTCTTAGGAAAAAATTTCTGGTTTGTTACACTAGAAATGTGAATAGAGGAACGCTTACTAAACAGATCTCCACTTAAAAACAAAAGCTATCCCCATCATTCGAGGATAGCTTCCCTTCATTATTTTCCGATTCTCGCGAATGCCCGCTCTGCAGCGGCAATCGTTTTTTCGATCGTTTCATCATCATGTTTTGTGGACAAGAACATTCCCTCGAATTGGGATGGAGCGACGGATATGCCTTCTTGCAACATTTCCTGAAAATAGCTCGCAAATAGATCCACATCCGAGGTTTTGGCGGTTTCAAAGTTCTTCACATGTTCATCGGTAAAGAAGAGTCCCAGCATCGAGCCTGCCCGATTAATATGGTGAGGAATGCCATTCTTTTCCGCTGCCGATTGGAGCCCTTCTTCCAGGCGTGCGCCGCGCTGATCAAACTGCTCATAATCTGCCTCATTCAATTGCGCCAATGTTTCATATCCCGCGGTCATCGCCAGAGGATTTCCCGAAAGCGTTCCCGCCTGATAAATCGGACCTTCCGGGGCGATATGCTCCATAATATCTCCTCTGCCGCCATATGCGCCGACGGGAAGGCCGCCGCCAATGACTTTGCCCAACGTTGTCAGGTCGGGAGTGACGCCAAAGCGTCCTTGTGCGGAATGGTACCCGACGCGGAAGCCGGTCATGACTTCATCAAAAATCAGCAAACTTCCGTGGTCTTCAGTGACCTTGCGCACACCCTCGAGATAGCCTTCCTCCGGCGGAACAACGTTCATATTTCCGGCAACCGGTTCCATGATAACAGCCGCGATGTCGTCGCCGAATTCCTCAAACACGAGGGATAGGCTTTCGAGGTCGTTATAAGGAACCGTAAGCGTCTGCGACGCTGTTCCTTCAGGTACGCCGGGGCTATCGGGCAATCCTAAAGTAGCTACACCGGATCCGGCTTTAATTAACAACGAATCTCCGTGACCGTGGTAATTTCCTTCCATTTTCACGATTTTGCTTCTGCCGGTAAAGCCGCGGGCAAGACGGAGTGCGCTCATCGTAGCTTCCGTTCCCGAGTTCACAAACCGAACGACTTCAACGGAAGGCACGCGATCAATGACAAGCTCGGCAAGAGCCGTTTCCATTTCATGGGAAGTTCCAAAGCTTGTTCCCAAGGCCGCGGTTTCCTGCAAACGACGCACGACACGAGGATCTGCGTGCCCGAGGATCAAGGGACCCCATGATAAAACATAATCAATATACGTCTGCTCATCCAGATCTGTAATGTAAGGCCCTTCCCCTTTGTTCATATAAATCCCGTGGTCCATTCCCACCGATTTATATGCACGGACGGCACTGCTCACCCCACCCGGCATGAGAGGTTTTGCTCTTTGGAATGCTTGTTTCGATCGTTCAAATGTACGCATCTTCACTGCCTCCTTTTTTATTTCGATGACAAGCCTTTTGCTCTAAGCGTTACATGTCGGATTCATTGATCCAACGGGCCATGTCCTTGGCAAAATAAGTGACAATCAAATCCGCCCCTGCCCGTTTCATACTCGTTAATTTTTCCATCACCGTTTCTTTTTCATCGAGCCAACCTTGAGCGGCAGCCGCTTTGATCATGGAATATTCTCCCGACACATTGTAGGCGACCACCGGGCGATTAATCGTACTTTTCACATCACTGACAATGTCCAAGTAGGAAAGTGCCGGTTTCACAATTAAAAAATCTGCCCCTTCCCGATCATCGGACATCGCCTCACGAAGCGCTTCGTTTCGATTGGCGGGATCCATTTGATACGTTCGCCGATCCCCAAATGACGGGGAACTATGGGCAGCATCCCGAAACGGACCGTAATACGCAGAGGCATATTTTACTGCATAGGACATGATCGGGATATGCTTAAAGCCCGCTTCATCCAAACCGGCACGAATAGCGGCTACGAATCCATCCATCATATTCGACGGAGCGATCACATCCGCGCCTGCTTCCACTTGGGAAACGGCTGTTTTAACAAGCAAATCCAACGATCGGTCATTTAAAATATGCCCATCTTCAATCACACCACAGTGTCCATGTTCTGTAAATTGGCACAGGCACGTATCCGCAATAATCATTAGCTCCGGGTGTTCAAATTTCAACTCTCGAATCGCGCGCTGGACGATGCCGTTTTCACTGTACGCATTGCTTCCGAGTTCATCCTTTGTGCCCGGCACACCGAACAAGAGAATGGCTTTAATCCCGTGTGCCACTACGTCATCGATTTCTTTTTTTAACAAATCTAACGAATATTGATACACTCCGGGCATCGACGGAACTTCGTGCTTCGTGTCCGTTCCCTCGATGGCAAAAACAGGATAAATCAAATCGTCTTTATGGACAGCCGTTTCCCGTACGAGATCACGCAAGGCACCGGTCATCCGCATTCGGCGATGACGGTCAAACAGAAGTTCACTCATCGGTTATTCACCTCATTCATATAGTTTGAAACTTGTTCAGCCAAGCTTGCAAAAGTATGGGGGACAGCCGCTTCCACTTGCGAAAACCCTGCCTCTGAAGCGGCATTTGCGGTAATCGTGCCTATGCAAATGGCAGGCCATTCTGGAAGATTGGGATACATCTGCTTAAAAGCATGGACAGCGCTCGGACTCGTAAATGTAATAACCCCTTGATGATTCCCGTTTAAAAATGCAGCCAACGCACGCGCGTTTTCTGCCCGTGCCTTTGTTTCGTAAATGGCAGGGTCCGCGACATTGGCCCCTACTTCATTTAAGCGGTTGGGGAGCATTTTCCTCGCCTGCTTGCTTTTCGGGATTACAACCGTATCCCCCGGCCGAATAACGGCCGCCAATTCCTCGGCAAGCGATTCTGCCGTATAGGTATTTTCCGGAACAAGATCGACGGTAAACCCACGGGAAACAGCAGCTTCCGCTGTTTTCGGGCCAACGGCGGCTACATGGGCATTCGACTTTATCCATTCTTTCGCGGACATCAAGCAATCAAAATAGTGAACGGCTTTCGCACTCGTAAAAACGAGCCAGTCTACCTCGCGTGGCGCCGGCATTTTCCCGGGAGCCTTAAGCACTTGCTGCGTTACAAGCGGGATATGCTGCACAGGAACGGACAACGCTTGCAGTTGAGAGACTAAAGGATCTTCCTCCGTTTGATCTGCTTTCCCTCTGGTCACAAGGGCAACAGGGGCATTTGAAGCCATGCGCCCTACTCCTCCAGATCTTTTTTCACTTGATCGAGAATTTCTTTGCCGCCACGTTCAAGAAGGTTGGCTGCAATGACTTTCCCTAAACGTTCCGGGTCGCTGCCGGTTTGTTCATCTTGAAGCAATGTTTTGCCATCCGGGGAAGCCACAAGGGCTCGCAACGTGACATCATCCCCTTCCTCCAGCACTGCATGTCCCGCAACCGGCACTTGGCAACTGCCTTCCACATTCTTTAAAAATGCCCGTTCCGCTTGTACCGTGCGGGCTACCTCCGCATCGTGGATATGTTGAAGGAGTTCCAGTATGTCTGTGTCATCCGTTCGGCATTCAATGCCGAGGGCACCTTGGCCAACGGAAGGCAGGCTATTTTCCGGCGCCAAATATTCGGTGACTATTTTCTCGGACCAACCCATTCTTTCTAAACCGGCTGCTGCCAAAATGATGGCATCAAAATCTTCTTCCTTCATTTTCCTCATCCGCGTTTCGATATTGCCGCGAATCCATTTTACTTCCACGTCCGGTCGGGCGGCCAAAATTTGCGATTGGCGCCGCAAACTGCTCGTTCCGATCACGGATCCTGCCGGAAGCTCATGAAGTTTTTTTTCCGATTCCGAGATCAGTACATCCCGAGGGTCCACACGTTCCGTCACCGCACCGAGCGAGAAGCCCTCCGGAATGACCGAGGGGATGTCCTTCATGCTGTGAACAGCGAGGTCAATCTCCCCGTCTTCCATCGCCTTTTCGATCTCTTTGACGAACAGCGCTTTCCCGCCTACTTTGGACAGCGTCACGTCAAGGATCCGATCGCCTTTTGTCACGATCTTTTTCAGTTCAAACTTATACGGGAGCCCTAATCCTTCCAACTTCTCCTTGACCCATTCCGCTTGCTTGAGTGCCAAGTTGCTTTTCCTTGTTCCAATTACGATTGTTCTCATTTTTTTGCCTCCTACACACTCCATATGTGAAAGCTTGACCATTCACTCGTCAACAAATAGTTCGCGAGCAAAATTAAAAATCCAAGCATGTTATAAAAAGCCATACTATATCCTTGTTTCCCTTTTACCGTTTTTTGATATAAGTAAGCGCCATAAAAAACCAATACCGCTAAAGAACCGAGAACCTTCGGGTCAAAAATAGGGATTATATGTCCTCCATCCCCGCTGTACGCCCATATAAAACCAAGAATAACGCCTAACAACATTAGCGGATACGCGCACATCGTGGCCACGTATGAAAAACGGTCCAGTTTATTCAGGCTTCCAAACCGTAATAATCGCTTCCCCCACTTTTTTTTCTTTAGCATTTGGTGTTCGATCAAGTACAACATCGAGCAAGCAAAAGCAACGGTAAAACCGGCATACGAAAGAATAATTAACGTCACATGCAAGATCAGCAGTTCGGAAGTGAGGATATCTTCCCAAACCGGGGACAGATTGCCAGTGGGCATGAACAGACTTACGGCCATCAACGAAAAGCCTGCCACATTCATAAAAAAAACAAGGAAATCAACACGAAAATAAAAATTAACAATTAAAGAAAGGGTAACCATCGCCCAAGCATAAAAGAATAATCCTTCAAAAGGGGTTAAGAGCGGGAGACGCTCAAACTGAAAAGCACGCAATAATAAGAAGATGGTCTGGAGCACCCAGACGATAGAAAGGAACCAGAAGGCCAACCGATTGGCCTTCCGGTTATTCTGGAGAAAATCAATAAAGTATGCAAATACACTCAGGCTGTATAAGATGATCGTCAACACATAGATGATATTTGAGGCGGCCAATCGATTCCTACCACCTTTGCGGAAAATGGGTTCTACACTGTTGCATCCCGTCGATAATAAAGGTTATCCGTGTTTCCCTGAAAAAGGAACGATGCCTGCTGCTCATCTTCTATTTCTTCCGGCTCTGATTGAACTTCTTTCTGGGCTTCTTCTAGGATTTTCAACGCTTCCGCTTCTTTGGCTTCCGCGACTTCTTCTTCCAGCCCGAAGATTTCCGTGAATAATTCCAAAGCGTCTTCCCTATTCTCTTCAGCGGCCATTTCTTTTGCGCGAGTAATCGGTTCTTTTAACAGTTGATTCACAATGCTTTTTGTATGTTTGCGTAAAACCTTCCGCTCGCGTTCATCAAGGTCGGGAATTTTACGTTCGATGCTATTCATCGTCTCGGACTGAATCGATAACGCTTTTGTGCGTAGTGCAGAAATCACGGGGACGACACCAAGCTCGTGGAGCCAATCCTTAAAGACTTCCATTTCCTTTTCCAACATCGCTTCAATTTTAGCAGCGGCTGTCTTCCGTTCCTCCATATTCGCGGCAACGATCCCTTGGAGATCATCAATATCATACAAGTAAACATCTTCCAGTTTCCCAAGCGCCGGATCAATGTCACGGGGGACCGCGATATCAACCATAAACAGCGGGCGCCCTTTTCGTTTTTTGATGATATTGGCGACATTCTCCGGTTGCAACACATATTGGTCCGAACCTGTGGAGGAGATGAGAACATCCGTATCGAGGAGTACATTTTCCATTTCTTCCATCGATCGTGCCTGTCCCATCACATGGCCTGCAAGTTCTTCCGCCCGTTCATACGTACGATTCATAACGGTAATCGTTTCAGATCCATTGGAACGTAAATGTTGTGCCGTCAATTCACTCATTTTCCCGGCGCCAAAAATGAGCACATGTTTGCCTGTGAAATCTCCAAACATTTGCTTGCCAAGTTCAACGGCTGCATAGCTCACTGAAGCCGGTTTATCATTAATCTCTGTTTCCCTATGTGCCTTTTTTGCAAAGGTAATCACCTGGCGAAACAACTGGTTAAAAACCGTCCCTGTTGCACCAAGCTTTTGCGCGGTCCGAAAGCTCATCTTTACTTGTCCGAGGATTTGGGTTTCGCCGATAACCATGGACTCCAATCCTGTGCTTACGCGCATAAGATGAACGATAGCGTCATCGTTTTCCCGGATGTTTAGCACGTGTGAAAACGATTCTTGGGGAGCATCAAACCATTGGGACAAAAATTTCTTCGTAAAGTGTCGGCCGGTATGGAGTTGGTCGGCAACTACATACACTTCCGTTCGATTACACGTGGAAACGATCGTACACTCAAGTATACTTTTCATCTCTCGCAAAGTCCCAAGCGCCTCCGGCAATTCTTCATCATCAAAAGCAAATTGCTCACGTAAATCAACAGGGGCATTTTTATAATCGATGCTGGCAACAATGACGTGCATTACTTTCTTCACCCCTACATCATTATTCGAAAAACTTGGCCTCTGCCAAGTATCGATGGCTATTACAGAAGTCAGATTTCAGAGACCAGGGGATCGGAACACAGACCGCCATCTGATCTCCATCTAAATGCATCAGAGGGGATAATCTTCCCCTTGGATGGAAATTTCACTTTATCCTAAAAACTATTATAACATGAACATGCCTGTTTATCGTTTGGAAAATGTGAACAAGCACTGAAAGGATATGTTACGATAATCTCGCTGGCAACTTTATTGAAACACATTTGCTTCCTGATTCGCAAATTTCTTGTTTTTAGGCCCCAACACGGTAAATAGGATGCCCAATCACCGTCATGGCATACGGGCGTGTTTGGAAAAATGGGGCAAATGATTATTCTTATACATTTAAGCAGCATTGGAGCGTTTTATAATGAAAAACAATCAAATTTTTCCGGCTATGATTTTTATCGGGGCCGGCGCTTATTATCTGACGCATTTATTTGCTCCTGAAGTTGCCGCTCAATGGATGACTTGGGAAACATTGCTCATTTGGCTGGGGCTCGCGCTCTCCATGGACGGCTTTTTTTCCAAGGCAGGCTCAGCCCTTTTGCCGGGGATCTTTATGATCGGGATTGGGGTGCATTTTCATGCCATTGCCCTTTATCCAAACTGGCCGAACAACATCGGCATCCTCGCCGCCTTTTTCGGCATTGCCTGTATGATCGCTTTTTTGCGAACACAGAAAGACTTTCTTTTTGTAGGTATCTTATCGATCTGCATCGGAGCATTATTCCTCTTTTTTGAACCGGCCGTGGAGAGAATTGCGGAGGCATCTGACTCCTTTTCGTTTATTTGGCCGCTTCTGCTCCTGGTCCTCGGCGTTTTCTTATTGTTCAGGAGGAAGAAAAAAAGGCACCGAAAAGGAGCCTTCCGAAAAAGATAGCAGCACGGGGTTATGGCTCATATGCAGCCTTGACGCGCAGTGGTGCGTGACTAAAATCCCCCGAGCGCGCGAATGAAACCCCAGGCTTCTTCTTTCCCCTCGCCGGTTTCCGCGGAAAACAGCACATGGTTATCTTCCGGCAATGGCTCCAGCACATCAATGACTTGTTTGACATGTGCAGTTCGTTTTGTTTTTTTCAGTTTATCCATTTTTGTCAGCACGAGAATGATGGGGATTTGATAATGCTTTAACCAGTCGTACATCATTAAATCCTGCTCCGAAGGATCGTGACGAGCGTCCAAAAGCAATACGACGCCTTTCAGCCGCGGGCGTGTTTGTATATATTCCTCAATCATCCGTCCCCAAAACGCCCGCTCTTTTTTTGACACTTTCGCATACCCATAGCCGGGAATGTCCACGAAATGGCAGACATCATCAATGTTATAAAAATTTAACGTTCGTGTCTTCCCAGGCTGTTGGGAGGTATATGCCAGTTTTTTTCGTTGGGTGATCGTATTGATAAACGACGACTTTCCTACATTGGAACGCCCGGCAAACGCAATTTCCGGAAGTGCTGCCTCCGGATATTGATCGGGACCCACTGCACTGATGATGAGTTCAGCCTTATTCACTTTCATGCCGACGGATCCCCCAATGCGTATTGAATCACTTCATCAAGGTGAGAAACGAGAGAAATGGAAATAGTTTCTCGAATACTCTCCGGAATGTCTTCCAAGTCTTTTTCATTGTCTTTCGGCAAAAGGATCGTCTTCAACCCCGCGCGATGAGCACTCATTGCTTTCTCTTTTACGCCGCCGATGGGAAGCACTCTTCCCCGAAGCGTGATTTCACCAGTCATGCCGACTTCTTTTCTGACCACACGCCCGGTTAAGGCAGAAATGAGCGCGATAGCGATCGTAATCCCTGCGGATGGACCGTCTTTCGGGGTCGCCCCTTCAGGCACATGAATATGAATGTCGGTATTTTCATGGAAATGTTCATCGATCCCCAAATGCTCGGCATTGGTACGAATGTAACTGAATGCGGCACGTGCGGACTCTTTCATCACATCGCCAAGGTGCCCGGTAAGTGTAAGCTCCCCTTTTCCTTTCGCTAAGGAAACCTCGATGGAAAGCGTATCGCCTCCGGCGTTTGTATACGCGAGCCCGGTCGCGGCTCCGACTTGATCGTTTTCTTCCATTTGCCCGTAACGCATCCGCGGTTTCCCGAGCATGTCCTCCAACGTGTTCAACGTAACAATCACTTTCTTCTTTTCTCCGGTAACAATCGTTTTTGCCGCTTTTCGGCAAATGTTTGCCAACTGCCGCTCTAAATTCCGCACTCCGGCTTCCCTCGTATAGTAACGGATGACTTTTACAAGTGCATCTTCCTTGATTTGCAGATTGGTTTTGGTAAGTCCGTGCCGTTCTAACTGTTTCGGCAATAAGTAATTCGTGGCGATGGCTTTTTTCTCGATTTCCGTATACCCTGCGATCGAGATCGTTTCCATACGGTCAAGCAAAGGCGCCGGAATCATCGAGGCATTATTTGCCGTTGTAATGAACATGACATTGGAAAGATCATATGGTTCTTCAATGTAGTGGTCGCTAAACTCGTGATTCTGTTCCGGATCCAGCACTTCCAAAAGGGCGGAAGATGGATCGCCGCGAAAATCGTTGGCCATTTTATCCACTTCATCAAGCAAAAAAACAGGGTTCATGACGCCAGAATTGTTCATCCCTTGTATAATTTTCCCGGGGAGGGCACCTACGTACGTGCGCCGGTGTCCACGAATTTCTGCCTCATCCCGGACACCGCCCAAAGACATACGAACGAATTCACGGTCAAGGGCGCGGGCCACCGATTTGGCAAGCGATGTTTTGCCAACACCCGGAGGGCCGGTCAAGCAAATGATCGGACCTTGCAACGATTGGGTGAGCTGTTGGACGGCCAGATGTTCCAATACCCGTTCTTTTACTTTTTCGAGGCCGTAATGATCTTCATCCAACACGTTTTCCGCATTGGCAATATCTAAATGATCCGTCGTTTTCTCATGCCAAGGGAGCGACACGAGCCAATCAAGGTATGTACGGATCACCGAGTTCTCCGCTGAAGCCGTCGGCACCCGCTCATAACGCGCTAATTCTTTTTGCGCTTTCTGTTCTACGTTTTCCGGCATGTTCGCTTCTTCAATTTGCGTGCGCAGGGTTTCGATTTCCCCGCCTTTCCCCTCTTTATCCCCAAGCTCATTTTGAATGGCTTTCATTTGTTCGCGCAAATAATATTCTTTTTGCGTTCGTTCCATGGATTTTTTTACACGTTGGCCGATTTTTTGTTCTAAATCCAACACTTCTTTTTCGTTTGTTAAAATATCAAGCAATTTTTGCAATCGGCCATCGACTTGGAGCGCGTCGAGAATCTCTTGCTTCCGTTCGATTTTTAGCGGCAAGTGAGAAGCGATTGTATCGGCAAAATGGCCAGGATCATTAATCGCGCGAATAGCTTGTATCGTTTCGTCGGAAATTTTGCTGGAGGCCTTTGCGTATTGTTCAAAATGATCATTGACCATTCGCTTTAATGCCGTTATTTCCGAGTCCGATTGGTTGCTTATTTCAGCAGTTAATGGTTCGATCTTCACTTCGTAATACTCATCACTGTTTGTAAGTTCATTGATCGTTGCCCGTTGCAAACCTTCAACGAGAATACGGGTTGTTCCATTTGGCATTTTTAACATTTGTTTCACATAAGCAAGTGTTCCCGTTTGATATAAGTCTTTTTTCTCCGGTTCTTCAACGGCCAAGTCAATTTGGCTCGCAAGCAGGATCCGCTGATCATCTTCCATCACTTGTTCAATGGCACGCACCGATTTATCACGTCCCACGTCCAAGTGTAAAACCATCCCCGGAAAAACAAGCGCGCCTCTCAGCGGCAAAAGCGGGATTTTTTGACTGGTTTCCGTTTTCGGCATCATCAACCCCCGTTCTGTTTTCATTAATGTTACATATGGGAAAAGGGAGGCAAAGCCTCCCGATTTTTTTATTGCTTCCATCGCATTGGTTCGTAAGAGGATCTTTACTCATAGGTTCCATTTTAGCTTAAGAGCATAGCCGTGTCTATTGAATTGCATGGATTTCACATATGAATCGAGGGAGAAGACGTTTCAGTTATAGGGAGCCCTTGCCGCTGCATATCGGTTTCCTCCACGAGCACATTGGTAAACAACTCATCTAACGTGTTCAAAGGTTTTACCGTAATCCCTTGTATTTGATGCAGGACTGTCTCATCGTTTTCTTTAGGAACAAATGCTTCTGTTACGCCGGCTTCCTCGGCAGCTGCCACTTTTGAAGGAACCCCGCCGACCGGTTTCAATTTCCCCCAAATGCTCAACTCACCGGTGATGGCCACATCATTTTTTACTTTGCGTTGATTGACGGCTGAATAGATCGCCGTGGCAATCGCCGACCCCGCTGACGGTCCGTCAATCGGTGTCCCGCCGGGAAAGTTCACGTGGATATCATATCGGTCGACCGGCACTTTCAGATGGCGCAATACGGTCATAACGTTGTCCACAGAACTCCTCGCCATACTTTTGCGCCGAATCGAACGCATTTGATTGCCTGCGTTTTCTTCTTCCGCGATCCCCGTAACCGTGAGCATCCCATCCCCAGTCGTTTCTTGTGCGGTCGCTTCAATTTCCAACAACATCCCCAAATCCGGTCCATATACCGCCAAACCATTTACCCGGCCCACCACGGGCTCCGGATGTATTTTTTTCTCGGGTCGACGGCTTAAGCGACTAGCATGCACGACCCATTCAATATCGGAAACGTCAATGGATTCCCGTTCAGCCGTTGTTGCCAAGCCGGCAGCGATTTGCACCGTATTAACCGCTTCCCGGCCATTTGTCACATAAGACGAAACCGTCTCCAGTCCTTCTTCCTGTATTTCCATTTTCAAACGATCCGCTGCACTTTTTGCCACAATCGACAATTCCTTTTGCTTCAGCGGGCGAAAAAAAACTTCGAGGCAACGCGACCGGACAGCGGGGGGGACCTCATCAGGAGTTCGCGTCGTTGCTCCGATCAAACGAAAATCCGCAGGAAGCCCATTTTGAAAAATATCATGAACGTGACTTGGAATGGAGGCATTTTCTTCACTATAGTATGCGCTTTCCAAGAAAACTTTTCGGTCTTCTAGCACTTTTAAGAGTTTATTTAACTGAATCGGATGCAATTCACCGATTTCATCAATAAAAAGCATCCCCCCGTGCGCTTTTGTGATCGCTCCCGGTTTTGGTTGAGGGATGCCCGCTTGTCCCATCGACCCAGCCCCCTGATAAATCGGATCATGAACGGAGCCGATTAACGGATCGGCAATTCCCCGTTCGTCAAAGCGGGCGGTCGTGCCGTCGAGTTCAACGAAAGGAGCCTCAATTTTAAACGGAGAATCGCGGTTCATTTTTGCTCTTTCCATAATCAAGCGAGCGGCTGCTGTTTTGCCTACTCCAGGCGGTCCATAGATGAGCACATGTTGCGGATTGGGGCCGCAAAGGGCGGCCTCCAGTGATCGCACGCCTTCATCTTGGCCGATAATGTCGGAGAACGTTAACGGCCGTACTTTTTCTGCCAATGGTTCATTTAATGATACCGAACGCAATTTTTGGAGTTGGTCCATTTCTTTTTTTGATTCCCGGTCCACCGATACCCGTTGGGTGCGTTGATTTTTAAGTAGATTCCAGAAATATAGTCCAATCACAATTCCGAAGAAAACTTGAATGAGCATGATTAACGATGTCCAATCCATGCGGAGTTCCTCCTCGTTTAACGGTCGCTTTCGTCAGCCGTCATAATCGCTAACTGCCCGTTAGTATGACTCTTCAAACGATACAGTATGCCATTCACGAGGAGAGAAGTAAGTGGAAAATTTGTTAAGACATGCTTCCTGCCTTAAATGGGAGCGATCGCAGAAAACCGCTGGAACACCCGTCCAAATAAAAAAACCGGCAAGAGCTATATGCCCATGCCGTTTTTCTTCGTTATTTTTGTCGTTATGCACTTTCTCTCGGTTCATTAAGCTTGATTAATTCGCCATCTTTCGTTGTCAGTTCCGGAGAAGCGTCTTCCAGTACACATTCTTCCGTAATCGTACATTTTGTGATCTCTTCCTTGGATGGAAGATCGTACATAACGTCCCGCATGATGTCTTCAATAATAGACCGAAGACCGCGTGCGCCTGTTTTACGTTCAATTGCCTTATTCGCAATTGCCCGCAAGGCGTCATCCGTAAACGCAAGCTCGACTTCGTCAATTTCCAATAGCTTCTGGAACTGTTTGACAAGGGCGTTTTTCGGTTTTGTTAATATCTGCATCAACGCATCTTCATCCAACGGTTTCAAGCTGGAAATAACCGGTATTCTGCCGATGAATTCCGGAATCAAACCATAGCGGAGCATGTCTTCGGGTAGAATTTTATCAAGGTATTCTTCGTCAGCAATATCGCCACTTTCGGACTCAGATCCGAAACCGATGACCTTTTTGCCGAGTCTGCGCTTAACGACTTGTTCAATGCCATCAAAGGCTCCGCCGACAATGAAGAGGACATTGCTCGTATCGATTTGAATAAATTCCTGGTGAGGGTGTTTACGCCCTCCTTGCGGTGGAACGCTTGCAGTTGTTCCCTCGAGGATTTTCAAGAGCGCCTGTTGGACCCCCTCGCCGGATACGTCTCTTGTAATTGATGCGTTTTCCGACTTCCGAGCCACTTTGTCGATTTCATCAATGTAGATAATGCCTTTTTCCGCTTTTTCCACATCATAATCGGCCGCTTGAATCAGCTTCAAGAGAATATTTTCCACGTCTTCACCGACGTAACCTGCTTCCGTTAAAGATGTGGCATCGGCGATGGCGAATGGAACATTTAAGATGCGGGCAAGCGTTTGCGCCATTAATGTTTTCCCGCTTCCTGTCGGCCCGATTAGGCAGATGTTACTTTTGGCGATCTCAACATTTTCCCCGTCGTTATCGGACGCGACCGATGCATTCACCCGCTTATAATGATTGTATACCGCAACCGATAGCGATTTCTTGGCGCCATCCTGCCCAATCACATAATCTTTAAGGATTTCATCAATTTCCTGCGGCTTAGGAACGGATTCCAATTCGACCTCTTCATCCGTGCCCAATTCCTCTTCCACGATTTCCGTGCAAAGTTCAATACACTCATCGCATATATATACACCCGGTCCGGCCACTAACTTACGGACTTGATCTTGTGTTTTTCCACAAAAAGAGCATTTAAGTTGACCCTTTTCCTCATTGAACTTGATCATGTCATTCACCCCTCACTGTATATTGTACCTTACACCCTACCCTTACTCCCAGTCAAACAAAATACGTCGGCTAAACCTAGGCTACCCATACTACCTCAGCTTTACGTTACGAAGAGCGAATTCATGCGTTTATTTTTAGAAAAACGCCTCTGCATTGTTTAAAAAAAGGAAGACACGACGCTTGCTCGTGTCTTTTTTCTTAGTGTCCGGGGTAGCTACAATCGATAGGATGAACATTCAAGAAACGTCTTTAATCCTGTTTATTCTCCTCTTCTGTTTCCTCGGTTTCCGTCTCTTCATTTTTAGCTTCTACCGTTACCGCTTGCTCAACGAGGTACTTAAGGGCAGATTGCATCCGAAGTTCACTTTTCAGTGTATCAAGCGCGCCTTGAAGGCTGAGCAATTGGCGAATTTCTTCTTTGTCCCGTTCATAGGCTTCCGCCATCTGGTCCAGCTGTTCTTCGACTTGCTCATCATCGGCTTCGATTTCCTCGGCATCCGCGATGGCTTCGAGCGCAAGATTCATTTTCACCCGTTTTTCAGCTTCGGGACGAAATTGTTCCTTCATGCCTTCTTCATCGGTGCCCGCCATCTGATAATACATATCCATGGTGATCCCTTGGGCCTCGAAGCGTTGGCTCATCTCTTGATGCATGCGGTCGGTTTCAGTCGTGATCATCGCGCCCGGTATATCAACATTCGCATTTTCCGTCACTTGCTCCACGACACTATCCTGTTCATGGTGCTCTTTTTCATGCTCTTTGTTGTGTTCCAGCTCTTCGCGCTTTTTCTTTTTCAATTCGTCAAGCGTTTCGATGTTTTCATCGACATCAACCGCAAATTCATCATCCAGTTCCGGGGACTCTTTCCGTTTAACTTCATGCAACGTTACATTGAATGTTGCTGCTTGGCCGGCAAGGTTTTCCGCATGATAATCTTCCGGAAATGTAACCTCAACGGTTGTTTCCGTTCCCGGTTCCATGCCTACCATTTGTTCTTCAAAACCTGGGATAAACTGTCCGGAACCTAGTTCAAGCGAGTGATTTTCTGCTTCTCCGCCTTCGAACGCTTCGCCGTCCACGAATCCTTTGAAATCAAACACAACCGTGTCGCCGTCCTGGGCAGCATCTTCGGTAACGACGAGGTCTGCGTGTTGTTCACGCAACTTTTCCATTTCCTCCTCGACGTCTTCTTCACTGACAGACGTGTCGAATTCTTCGATTTCGAGCCCTTTGTACTGTCCGAGTTCAACTTCAGGTTTCACTTCTACCGTAGCTGTGAAAACGAGCGGTTTGTCTTTTTCAATTTCTTCTATATCGATTTCCGGCTGATCAACCGGTTCAATCCCGGCTTCTTCAACGGCATTTGAATATGCAGACGGGAGGACGATATCAACCGCATCTTGATAGAGCGATTCAACGCCAAACCGTTGTTCAAATAATTTTCTTGGCACTTTCCCTTTTCGGAAACCCGGGATGCTCACGTCTTTTTTTACTTTTTCAAATGCTTGATCCAACGCAGATTTGAATTCATCTGCTCCTACTTCTACGGTGAGGACGCCTTGATTTCCTTCGCCCTTTTCCCATTTAGCAGTCATTTATTTGTCCCTCCATGTTTCAACGATTACGTCCTGATTTACAACCCCTACATTATAACATAAACCAACATCATTTCAATCAATGGACAATTAGTTTAACGATGAAGAATCGGACGCCACTTGATTTAATAATTCCCCTACCTCGGAATGATTTGCATCGTACAACATGCTAACCGCTTCTTGCTCATCTTCATCGCCCATATATCGCAGGCTTTCCAAGTGAATAGCGGCAGCCCATACGTTTGCAGTTGCATCCGGGAGCGGGAAAGGATAATGTTCCATAAAAATCCACTCCAGAATAGACTGAGCCGTTTCATGCAACATCGGATTATCCTGTGCCAACCCCTCATCCAGTTGCTCCAAAGTGCTCGTTTTAAGCTCGGCTTCATATTCTGAAAAACTATTCAATTGAACGGGAATGATGGTTTTTTCACGCTCGCGCTTGCGGACCTTGCAGGAAGCGCCCACTTCCCAATCTTTCATTACTAATAAAAGCAACGTTTTGATCATCGGCGATGTATTTTCATGAAGAAGCGCTGTTTCAAATGCCGCTTTTACCTGGCGCCAGCTCCGCTTTTTCAATTGTTGAAACGTTTGCCACTGCACTTCTGTCGACGGGTCAAAAAGTCCCGCGATCACCTCGTCCCGAAAAACGTCCGCCGGATCATGCTCCTCTTTCTCGTCCTCTGCCTCCCGGGTGAAAGGTTCCCTTTTCATCGTTCTCGCCGTAGCCAAAAATTGAAAGAAGTGCTCGGCATATTTTGTCGGCAGACGGGACGATTGCCGAGCCGTTTCAATCGCCTCAACAACGGTGTCCCATTCGCCCAGTTGCACTAGCGCGGACACATAAAAAAACAACACATCTCCATATTCACCGATGCCTTCATGCAGCATTTCTTCCGCTGTTGTTTTGCTATCTTGAAGGTATCCCAATTCAAGTAGACAAACAAGACGCCCGTAGCGCGCTTGTTCATCTCTTATATCATGCATGAGCGTTTCGTTAAAGTGTTTCAGCCCCTGCTCAAAATCTCCTGCTTTCAGCGCATTTAGCCCTTCGTTCAGCAAGAGACGAATACTCCCCGGGAAACGGACCACATTATTTTTGTCACTCACTGCCTTTCACCTAATTTCAGGATGAAGATGCTATTCCTTATGCTTATTTTTGCCGAAATACAATACGCCTAACAACCAGAATGCAATCATTAAGATTGTCATTACAATTAAGACAGGAATCGGTCCAAACTGAAGAATAAACGGAATCGAGGCTGCGGTAACCAAACCGCCACCGACCATCGGTTCGAATAAAATTTGTTTATAGCCAAATGCCTTCAACGCTGGTGTTCGGTTTTCAGGATCAACGATCTGCATCAACATGATCCCGGTTGCCGCCACACCCGTGGATTGGCCGAAGTCACCCATCCCTCTTTCAAACCAGTGACTCGGAATCATGCGTGGAGCCAGGAACAGGAACATGACAACGTTCATTACGACCCCGACAACGGCAAGTATCACGAACGGAATAATGTTGTCTCCAATGACTTGAAGGCTTAACGTCGCCATCGCGCTAACGATTAATACATCAAGCGCCAAGCCTTGGATTCGGCTGATCGTAGACCGATCGACAATCTCCGACTTGTCTGTTCTGGATATTACCAGCTGTACGATGATCCCGCCGATCATCGCGAGCGGAAATAACGGAACGTATTCAAACAAATACAAGTCATAAGCGCTGCCCCAAGTGACATCTTCCAACCACACAAAGAATTCCAAAATGAGATAACCGATAAAAATCGCCAGTCCGACAAGCCCTGCGTGTAAAGACAACGGTTCAATGGATATTGGGGACGTTGTCAACTCTCCGGCAGATTCACGGTTATCTTTTTGGATAATCCCGGTTCTCTGATCTGCGGAAAGATCATCGGGATGGCCGATGGTAGTGGTTATCCCTTTTCTGGCTGCCCAGTTAATGAAAATAATACCAACGACAACGCCGCTTAATATCCCGATGGTCGCCAGACCAAGCGCCAGGTCAAGACCTTCTTCAAACCCGACCGCTTCAAACGTGTCGCCTAAACCGGCAGCCGTGCCATGTCCGCCGACAAAACTAATCTCGATGATAGCCCCCACCGCGGGAGGTAAATTAAAGATAGGTGTTAGTACCGTCATGGCCAATAGAATTCCGACCACATATTGCGCCCAGGAGATCGTGTACCCGAGCGCCACTTGCGGACCGCCGATCTGCCAGATTTCCTGCAGCCTCGGAATCGCAAATCCGATAAATAAACTGGCAAATACGACGTTAATGAGCAAGCCGGGCAGCTCAGCCCATACGTCAAACATCCCTTCCGTAAAAACCCCGTATGCCATTGCCTCATTGCCGGTCGTTGCCGTAAGGATTCTACCGAGCACCTCAGGCCCCAGTAGAAGCGCAAAAAAACCGCCAATGATGGAACTTGGCAGGAAGAGCTTTTGAAATAACGGGACCTTAAGCCGGATCCACTTTCCTATTAGCAATATAACAGTCATTATAATTAGTGCAAACCCTACGACTTCCAATGTCAAACCCTCGCTCTCTATTTCTGCATGATTCGTCATAATTTTACCGCTTGCACATCGATGTAGCAAGCAGTGTAAAAACATTAGAAAATTGAAATGAGTTGCAGAAAAAAGAACATTTACGTGCAGACAAGGAAATGGCGAGAAAAATACGCCCGAAGCGGGCGCATTTTTCATTATCGTTGCTGTTCATATGCTTGAATATAGTCGTCGTATTGCAAGGTAACTCCAATTTCATCCAGGCCATAAACAAGCATGTTTTTCCAATATGGGTCAATGTCAAACGAGTGAATGGCACCCTGGTCATCTTCTACCGTTTGTTCTTCAAGATTGACCTTGAAGGTGAGTGCTTTGCCTTTTCCTTTTTCCATCCAATCTTGAACCGTCCTCTCCGGCAATCGAAGGGGCAGCAGACCATTTTTAATGCTATTGTTATAAAAAATATCCCCAAAGCTCGGCGCGATAATTACTTGAAAGCCATAATCCTTCAATGCCCAAGCCGCGTGTTCCCGCGAAGAGCCGCAACCAAAGTTATGATCGCTCAGTAATATGGATGCCCCCTTCATATGTGGCTGGTTTAAGGGGAATTCGGGATTCTCGCTGTCGTCATCCAGAAAACGCCAATTAAAGAAGAGGAATTGACCAAAGCCGGTTCGTTCCACCCGCTTCAAAAATTGTTTCGGGATGATTTGATCCGTGTCGACATTAACATAGGGAAGCGAAGCAACACTCCCCTCATGTTCGTGAAAAGCTTCCATTCTCTCCCCTCCCTATACTTGTGCAGTGGCGTCAAGTTCACGAACGTCCACGAATCGCCCGTGCACAGCAGCGGCAGCTGCCATAATCGGGCTCATCAAGTGCGTGCGTGCGCCTTTTCCTTGACGTCCCTCAAAATTTCGGTTGGAGGTGGATGCACAGCGCTCTCCTTCCGGCACCTGATCCGGATTCATGCCTAAACACATGCTGCAACCGGCACCTCTCCACTCAAAACCGGCATCGATAAACACTTCCGCCAACCCTTCATCTTCCGCCTGGCGCTTCACCTTCATGGAGCCTGGCACGACGAGCGCCCGAATCCCCGGGGCAACTTTCCTTCCTTCCAAATACTTGGCTGCCTCACGCAAATCACTGATTCGCGCGTTCGTGCACGAACCGAGAAACACGTGCTGAATAGGGATGTCGGTCATTTTCGTTCCCGGCGTGAGCGCCATATATTCCAACGACTGTTCAATCGCCTTTCGATCTGCTTCCGTTTCGCCATCATCAGGGGAAGGAACCTCTCCGTCAATGGATACACCCTGGCCGGGGTTTGTGCCCCAAGTGATCATCGGTTTCACTTCGGACGCATCCAAGACCAACGTGCTGTCAAAAGTGGCATCGTCATCTGTAGCCAGTTGCTCCCATTCTTCCACTTGCTTTTGATAAGCCGATCCTTTTTCCACGTTAGGGCGTCCTTCCAAATAATCAAACGTAACCTGATCGGGGCTGATTAAACCGGCGCGGGCGCCGCCTTCAATGGACATGTTGCAAATGGTCATCCGTTCTTCCATCGTAAGTCCCCGAATCGCTTCTCCGCGGTACTCCACGACATGCCCGCTTCCGAAGTTCACTCCGTATTTGGCAATCAACGCCAAGATGATATCTTTGGCACTGACTCCGGCGGAAAGACGACCATCAACGCGCACTTCCATCGTTTTCGGCCGATTTTGCCACAAGCTTTGCGCTGCCAACACATGTTCCACTTCACTCGTGCCGATGCCGAATGCCAATGCCCCGAATGCTCCATGTGTGGACGTATGGCTGTCTCCGCACACAATCGTCTTTCCGGGCTGTGTGAGCCCGAGCTCGGGACCTATAATATGCACGATTCCGTTATGCGGACTGTCCAGACCGGCCAACTCCACCCCGAATTCCCGACAATTTTCCACAAGCACATCGATTTGTTTTTTGGCAATTTTATCAGTAATCGATTGGCGATCATCCGTCGGAATGTTATGGTCCATCGTCGCGTACGTCAAATCGGGGCGCCTTACGTTTCGCCCCGCAAGCCTTAACCCTTCAAATGCTTGCGGGGATGTCACTTCATGAACTAAATGAAGGTCAATATATAGCAAATCCGGTTTCTCTTCTTCTTGATAAACCGTGTGGCGATCCCAGATTTTCTCAATAATTGTTTTCCCCTTCACGCTTCCCCTCCTTATTCAAGTGCTTTTACGACGGCATCGGTCATTTCCGCTGTTGTCACCGCTTCCTCCGACTTGGACGCAATATCTGCCGTGCGATACCCATCTGCCAAGACTTTTTCGATCGCTGCTTCGATTCGCTCCGCTTCCTTTTCCATTTCAAACCCGTATTTTAACATCATCGCTGCCGAGGCGATGGCGGCCAACGGATTCGCACGATTTTCACCGGCGATATCAGGCGCGGACCCGTGTACCGGCTCGTAAAGGCCGACACCCGTCGATCCCATGCTGGCAGACGGCAACAACCCTAGTGAGCCGGTTAGCATCGAGGCTTCATCG
Source organism: Salicibibacter halophilus (assembly GCF_006740705.1). GTDB lineage: Bacteria > Bacillota > Bacilli > Bacillales > Marinococcaceae > Salicibibacter > Salicibibacter halophilus. Next base: position 1,554,768 of record NZ_CP035485.1, read on the forward strand.
CTCAGGATGTCCCCGAACGTGTTTTCGGTAACGATCACATCGAAGCTTGCCGGTTGTGCAATCAGCTGCATCGCCGCGTTATCAACGAGCATATGCTCGAGCTCCACATCGGGATATCCGCCTCGAACGTCATCCACTATTTCCCGCCACAATCGGCTCGATTCCAGCACATTCGCCTTATCCACAGACACGACTTTTCCTTTTCGCAAGCGCGCGGATTGAAATGCTCGCTCGGCAATGCGCTTGATTTCCGACGTCTTATAGACGAGCGTATCCACCGCCTGCATTTCTCCCTCGTTCTCTTCGCGCATTTTCGGCTCTCCGAAATAAAGGCCTCCCGTCAATTCTCTAACAATCAAAAAATCGACGTCCGCAACAATTTCTTCTTTTAATGGAGAGGATTCGATAAGCGAAGCGTAAGCTTTAACAGGACGCAAATTTGCATATAAATCAAGCGATTTTCTGATTTCCAATAACCCTTTTTCCGGACGGTTTCCACCTGGAAGGTGGTCCCACTTAGGCCCGCCCACGGCGCCAAGCAAAATCCCATCGCTTAAAGCGCTGAGTTCTTTTGTTTCATGCGGCAACGGGGCCCCTTTTTCATCAATGGCGCTCCCGCCGATCAACCCTTCTTGAAAAACGAATTCATGGTCGTGCAAATCCGCGATGTTTTCCAGTACTTTTATTGCTGCTCTTGTCACCTCGGGACCAATCCCGTCCCCGGGGAGTACGGCAATTGTTTTCTTAGTCATAAACAGTCTCCTTCATTGCGAATGAACCGAAGGTTCCGGCACTCCGCCCGGTGCGGCTGCCAGAATGCGATTAATGGCATTTACATACGCATAGGCCGAAGCTTCCAGCACATCATGGGCGGTTCCGCGTCCAATGGACGTTTGCTCCGCATACGTTACGTGGACGACAACTTCCGCAAGGGCGTCTTCGCCGCTGCTTACCGATTGAATGCGATAATCATCCAATTGAATCGGGGCGCCTACAATGCGCTCGAGTGTATTGTAGACTGCCTCCACACTGCCTGAACCAGTGGCGGCTTCTTGCGTTTCTTCCCCGTCCGGCGACTTCATGGTAATTGTCGCCGTCGGGATATTATGCGTTCCCACGTTCACCTGCAATGAGAGCATTTCATAAGCTTTCGTTTCGTTTTCCGATTTATCGGCCACCAACAACGCGAAAATATCATCGTCGGAGATGTCTTTCTTTTTATTGGCCAATTGTTTAAATGCTTTAAACACTCGTTTTAATTCATCTTCCGGAGGGTCAAATCCGAGTTCGGATACTTTGTTCTGAAACGCGTGCTTCCCGGAAAGTTTACCGAGCACCAACTTGTTCGCGTCCACGCCAACAAGCTCAGGCGTGATAATTTCATAGGTGCTGCTTTCTTTCAACACCCCATCTTGGTGGATGCCTGATTCGTGGGCAAATGCATTGTTACCGACAATCGCTTTATTGCCTGGGACCACGTTCCCGGAAAGCTTGCTCACGAGGCTGCTCGTGCGTTTAATTTCTTGAAGGGTAAGATTTTGCTCAGCGCCATAGTGATCGTGACGAATGTGAAGGGCAACGGCAATTTCCTCTAACGACGCATTTCCGGCGCGTTCCCCAATGCCGTTAATGGTACATTCTACTTGATCGGCGCCCCCTTCAATGGCAGCCAGCGAATTGGCGACGGCCATGCCCAAGTCATCATGGCAATGGGTGGAAAGGGTAATGTCTTTTGCCCCTTTTACGTTTTCCTTCAAATGGTGGAACATCGCTCGAATTTCCTGGGCTGTCGTGTAACCGACCGTATCCGGCAAATTGATGACATCGACACCAGCTTCGATCACTTTTTCCATAATATGCTTCAGAAAATCCCAGTCCGTACGGCAGGCATCTTCTGCCGACCATTGCACGACCGAAAAACGTTCTTTTGCATAACGAACGGCCTCGACCGAATCTTGAATCACTTCTTCTTGTGTCGACATTAACTTGTGGTCAATGTGCACATCGGAAGTGGCTATGAAAAGGTGAATGCGGGGCTCCGGTGAATCTTTCAATGCTTCCCAGGCGGTATCGATATCGCTTTTCGAAAGCCGCGAGAGCCCCGTAACCGAACTTTTTTTCACCGCTCTCGCGATTTGCTGCACGGAATAAAAGTCTCCCTCATTGGAGGCCGGAAAACCGGCCTCAATGATGTCAACGCCGAGACGATCAAGCTGCTTGGCAATCTTCAGTTTTTCTTCCCGGTTAAGATTAAGGCCCGGCTGCTGTTCTCCATCTCGTAACGTCGTGTCAAAAAACTTAATTCTCCGCACGCGAAACCACTCCTTTTTGATCGCCTTTGACAAATGGCATCATTTCACGAAGCTTCTGGCCAACAGCTGTAATTTCATGCTCAAGCTCGCGCTGATTAATGGCATTGAATTCCGGACGGTTGGCCTGGTTTTCCAAAATCCAGCCTTTCGCGAATTTTCCTGATTGAATATCTTTCAATATTTCACGCATTTCTTGTTTCGTATCTTCGGTAATGATCCGTTTCCCTGACTGGAAATCGCCCCATTGCGCCGTGTCCGAGATGGAATATCTCATATACTCAAGACCGCCTTCATACATGAGATCGACGATCAATTTCATCTCGTGCAGGCATTCAAAATAGGCAACTTCCGGTTGATACCCTGCTTCGACGAGCGTTTCAAATCCGGCTTTAACGAGTTCGGTTGTTCCTCCGCAGAGCACGGCCTGCTCGCCGAAAAGGTCTGTTTCCGTTTCTTCGCGGAACGTAGTAGCAATGATTCCGGCACGGCCGGCTCCGATTTGCTTCGCATACGCAAGGGCGAGGTCTTTCGCTTCCCCGTGAGGATCTTGCTCGATCGCGTAAAGCGCCGGCACTCCTGCTCCGGATTCATAGGTACGGCGGACGATATGCCCGGGGCCCTTCGGAGCGACCATGAAAACATTCACATCAGACGGCGGTTGAATTTGACTAAAATGAATGTTGAATCCATGGGCGAAAACCAATGATTTTCCGGCTGTAAGCGCAGGTTTGATTTGGTTTTCATAGATGCCGGGCTGTGTTTCATCCGGAAGGGCGAGCATGAGAATGTCAGCCTTTTCCGTAGCTTCTTTTACTTCATGCACATTAAAGCCTTCTTGTTCCGCTTTTTCCCAAGACTTGCCTCTCCGAAGGCCGACAATCACATCAACGCCGCTTTCTTTTAAATTAAGCGCATGGGCGTGGCCTTGAGAACCGAAACCGATGACCGCGACCGTTTTTCCCTGTAGTGCACCTTCATTTACATCATTGTTGTAATATACTTCTACCATTTCTAAATCTCTCCCTTATTTCTTTTATTATTGGATAATTGAATAATGCAGATCCTGCGACTGTTGTTTGGAGCTTCTTTTTAACGCGGTTGTGCCTGTTCTCGCCAATTCTTTTAATCCGTATGGTTTGATTAAGTCAATGAAGGCTTCCACTTTTTGGTGATCGCCGGTCACTTGCAATGTCATGCTCTCACGTCCCACATCGATGATAGATGCCCGAAATGGGCGTGCCAGCGTTTCGATTTCGCCGCGCGTCTGAGGGTTGGCAACAACCTTGATGAGCGCGAGTTCACGCGCGACAATATTTTCTTCCGAAATGTCCCGGACTTTCAAAACGTCGACTTGTTTATTGAGCTGCTTGACCACTTGGTCAAGTCCCCGTTGGCTGTCTACGTTGACGACAAACGTCATTCTCGAAACATCCGGGTTTTCGGTCCTGCCGACGGTAATGCTTTCAATGTTGAATTGTCGCCGGGAAAATAAACCGGTAATGCGGTTTAACACTCCCGACGAATTATTGACGGTGGCCGAGATGGTGCGCTTCACGGACGGATCCCCTCCATTTCATGGTGTCCTTTGCCGGGAGCAATCATCGGGTAACAATTCTCATCAGCCGTTACGCGAAAATCAAACAGTACCGGTCCATCTTCCTTGAGACCCTTTTGAAACGTTGCGCGGACTTCAGACGGGTTTTCAACTTTATAAGCTTTGATATTGTATGCTTCGGCAAGCTTCATAAAGTCAGGCTGGATCGGAAATAACGAGTGGGAATAACGTTCCTCGTAGAACAGCTCCTGCCATTGACGGACCATCCCCAATGATGCGTTGTTAACGATGACGATTTTCACCGGCAAGTTTAATTCTTGTAAAATCGACATTTCCTGCATTGTCATTTGAAAACCCGCGTCCCCGATGACCGCCACCACATCCAAGTTCGGTTCCGCGAACTGTGCGCCAATGGCAGCGGGAAAACCAAAGCCCATGGTTCCCAATCCGCCTGAAGTCACCCAACGATGAGGGTTTGCGAAACGATAATACTGTGCCGCCCACATCTGATGCTGCCCAACATCGGTAGTAACGATGGCCTCCCCGTTCGTTTCCTCATAAATCATGTCAAGGAGCGCCTGTGGCTTTATCGTTTTTCCGTCATCGTTATACCAAAGTGGATAGTCATCACTGTAACTCCGGAGGTGACGGTGCCAATCATCATAAGGAACAGGGGATTTGGCGAGCGCCGACAAACTTTTCAGCGCTTCTCTTGCATCCCCCACGACCGGAATCGCGGTTTCGATATTTTTGCCGATTTCCGCGGGATCAACGTCAATGTGGACAATCTCGGCTCCCGGTGCAAAGTGGTTTAAACTTCCGGTCAGCCGGTCGTCAAAGCGGGCGCCGACATTTATGAGCAAATCGCATTCATGAAGCGCCATGTTGGCTGCGTATAGTCCATGCATGCCCGCCATGCCGAGAAAAAGCGGGTGATTCCCTGGGAACGAACCTAATCCCAATAATGTGTTGGTCACCGGAATCTGCTGTTTTGTAGCATATTCAAACAGTTCATCCGCCCCATCCGCGTGGAGAACGCCAGCGCCGGCAAGGATCACCGGTTTGTTTGCCCGCTCAACGGCGTCCGCAACTTTTTTGATTTGCAATCGATTCGGGTTTACCGTTGGCTGATAACCGGGCATATGGACCTTTTTCGGATATTTAAATGCTCCGATAGCCGTCGAAACGTCTTTTGGAAGATCAATCAACACCGGTCCCGGTCTTCCCGTCGTTGCAATATGAAAAGCTTCTTTCATTACACGCGGAATCTCGTTCACATCACGCAATTGGATGTTATGCTTCGTGATCGGCATCGTTACCCCGACCACGTCCGCTTCTTGAAATGCATCCGTTCCGATCACGTTCGTTGCCACCTGGCCCGTGATTACGATCATCGGCAATGAGTCGATCATGGCATCCGCGATCCCGGTGACAACGTTTGTTGCCCCCGGGCCGGATGTAACAACACAAACGCCCGGTTTTCCGGAAACACGCGCATATCCTTCTGCAGCATGAATTGCCCCTTGTTCGTGGCGGGCGAGAATGTGGTGAATTCCCATTTTGTAAATTTCGTCGTACGTAGGCAAGATAGCCCCGCCCGGATAGCCAAAGATGATATCTACATTTTCTTCCGCCAAAGCACGTAATACGATCTGACTTCCATTCAATTTTTGTGTTTGCTGCTCTTCATTTGCAGTTTTCTCTGCCTGTGTCCTTACGCTTGTGCCCATCTCTAGTCCTCCTTCTTCGCGTTGGTTCTCCACCATTGGCACTCCGCTCCTTTTCTTAAAGATCTAGGCTTTTGACGGACTTTTTATTTAGAAAACTTGGCTTTTCGCCAAGCTTTTATGGGTCGAGTAGGAGGGAGCCTCACCTTTTGTATGGATTGTGCTCCTCCCCCCTCACAGATCCGTGCGGGCGCAATTAACGCACACGGCTCCTCACCAACATCTTTCACAAAATATAGCTAATATGGTTCCTTCGTTCATAGATGTTCACCTTGGCCCTTGGTTTCGGTAAGGGAAACTTAATAAGAAATAACTGAAACTTCTCCCAACCGAACGACTTTCGTTGGCTTCTCCGGTTCATCCATTTGAAAAATTGTTGGATGACCGCATCCCGGAACCTCACCACTGCGGTTACGTTGTCTGTGATACAGTAGTAGTTGTAATAACCATTCAGAGAACGGCTTAGTCTACGGACAATGTCCTTCATAGCCAGATGACGGTGAGCTTTCAGCCATTGGTTCGTTTGTTTGAGCTTGGAGGCTATTTTCTTCTTGCTTGTTTTGCGTTTCACACGAAATTTGCCTTTCTTGCTTTTGCCGCAATAATGGGTGAAACCAAGAAAATCAAACGTTGGCGGGTTCCCTTTCCCCGCCTTTTTATGATTCTCCGCAGCGAACCTCCCAAACGGAATAATTTGCGTTTTATCTTCCGCCACTTCCAGGTTAAATTTGTTCAACCTCAACTTGAGTGCATCGTAGAATGCATGCGCATCTTCATGATACTGAAAGCAGCAGACAAAGTCATCTGCGTATCGCACAAGATATGCCTGCCCTTTGATTCTTTTCTTCACATGCTGTTCAAACCACAGGTCCAAAACATAGTGCAGATACACATTCGCTAGTATCGGCGATATCAGGTTTCCCTGCGGCGTTCCGCTCTCCGTCTTATAATGTTTCGCTTGCTCCATGTATCCGCCCTTGAGGAAACGGGCAATGATTCGGAGAAAGCTCGGGTCTCCAATACGTTCTTTCAGAAATGCCATCATCCACTTGTGGTCAACATGATCAAAGAAACCTTTGATATCCACATCCACGATGTAATTCACATATCTTCTCTCTATATACCCATTTAATACCTTCAATGCATCATGACAATTACGCTGGGGACGAAATCCAAATGAACAATCCAGAAAATCATTCTCATAGATGGCGTTCAAAATGGGCGCCATCCCTTTCTGAACAATTTTATCTTCGTGTTCAGGAATCCCCAGGGGTCTCTTCTTTCCCTTTTCATCCTTTGGAATATAGACCCGCTTATCTGGGCTGGGCCGATAGCTCTTCTGTTTCATTCTAGACACTAAGTCTTCGATATTTTCCTCAAGATTTTGCTCGTACGTTATCTTGGTTGTTCCCTTTACACCAGCTGCCTTACGGTTAGGGAGTTGGTGATGGCATTGCATAAGGTATTCAGGATTCAGCAGGTGCGCAAGAGATGTGAATGTCATAGCTGGGTTGTGCTTAGCTAATTCTGCTATCCTAGCAAGTTTTGTTTCCATTCCGTGTTCCTACCTCCGTGTGTAGGGAATGTGTCCCTTGTTAAGGTGATGTCGGCGTGACACTTGCCTTCCCTCTTTCGGCGTTACCCGACGTCATCGGTACTACGCGGTCATCCGACTTCCTGCTGTCGTCTGGTTTCCTCGCTTTGTATCGCTTGGTCAACCATACTCCCTTCGACTGAAGAAAGAACAAACAGGATCTCCCGAGTTCTCGTGTCATCATTGTATCGCATGCCTGGCTCTCCGACCCCGAGGGAGCTCCGTATATCTCACCGATAATGACATACGGAGTGTCGTTTTCCGGTCTTTCGACACCGTCAACCTCCCCGTTTTAACTATTTACGAGGCTCAATCACTTTCAGGCCTACGACCTAACTGTCTACGCTTAACCCAATGGATTACTCCGTTGAGTCCAAGACTCGCTATTGATGGCTTGGTTAGAGCCTTATCAAACAGGGGTTCCACCTGTTAAATGACACGACCTATGCTCGGTCGCTCCGAAAGCCTTAGTTGCACTTATGTAGGTAAGAAAGTTGATTTATACTTTCTTACCTACTAAAAAAAAACCTTTTCGTCCCATTGGCAATCATGCCAAAGGGGCGAAAAGGTTTCCGCGGTACCACCCTGTTTCCCGCACTGTTCCATATGTGCGGACGCTCGGCGCAACGTTTGCGCCTTTTGCCTAACGACCCGGAAGAGTTAATGGCTCCGGACCGGCTGGAACTAATCATCCATCTGTTCATCCCAGCACTCAGAGGGGAGTTCATCGGAAAGGGCACTTCCGCTTCTCAGCTGACGCGGTTCTCTGTTAAATGCCGATTTTCCAATTACTTATCCTCATCAACGTGTTTTTTTATTTCGTTTGGGTTTATCCTTCATTATAACGTGCTTTAATATAAATGCAATAGCTATTTTTCGTTATCCACCGATTTCGGCTTCCTGTGCATAGATCTGCATGCCGTCGGTTGCCACTTTATTCCGGAAGCACTTTGTAATATATTCCGTTTCCACTCCCGGGGCTCCATCATTGATGACGCGCCCGTCGACTTTAACAACCGCGATCACTTCAGCGGCCGTTCCGGTAAGGAACACTTCATCGGCAACATAAACATCGTGGCGTGTAAAAGGTTCTTCTTTTATCGTATAACCTTCCTCTTCGGCAATCTCGAGAATCGCCTCCCGAGTAATGCCCTCCAATGCGCCGACATAACCGGGCGGAGTATAGAGCGCTTTATTTTTCACGAGGAAAATGTTGTCTCCCGAGCCTTCTGCCACATATCCTTCATTGTTCATCATGAGCGCTTCGGGAACATTCGCGAGGTTGGCTTCAATTTTGACGAGAATATTATTGAGATAATTGAGCGATTTAACCTTCGGACTCAACACATCCGGCCGGTTGCGTCTCGTCGCCACACTGACAATTTCAAGTCCGGTTTCATACAGCTCTTTAGGAAAAAGCGCCAATTCTTCCGCGATCACAACAACTTGGGCCATGCCGCATGATTTCGGATCCAGGCCAAGATTGCCGACGCCTCTCGAGACGACCACTCTTACATATGCATCTCTTAAGCTGTTCTTTCGGACGGTTTCGGCGACCAATTCTTTCATAGCTTCGAACTCGTAAGGGATGTCGAGCATGATCGATTTCGCAGACTCATAGAGTCGCACGAGGTGTTCGTTGAGCCTGTATATATTACCGTCGTAGGCACGAATGCCTTCAAACACGCCATCTCCATATAGAAAACCATGATCGTAAACGGAAATCTTCGCCTCTTCTTTCCGGACAAATTCCCCGCTTAAAAAAATCCATTGATCGTCTTCCATACCTTCTCACCACCACCTCGTAATACTTCACTTCCCCCATTTGTTCACGTCGAGTGGTCAAATGTTTCTTCAAGAGCGACAAATTGTATACCGTATATGTTACGCCGATTCATTAATAAGGTCAACCATTTTCTAAAAAATTATATAACATTTTTAGATTTTGTTTGTTCATTCCTTTATGGCCCACGTTTCCTTTTCCAATTAACTGTTGGATAGGTTTTTTTCGACTTGACTAAACAATTTTATTCATTTGTGATAAGATAAAAAAATATTAGGTTGGTTCGTCCTCTAGTTGAGCGTTTGCACAACCATCCACTGTTAAGAAGAACGTCGAAGCTAATAAGAAAGGGGCTATCTCCATTGGTCACACAAACACAGCAAAAAAGTTCTGAAGAAATAGCGAAAGAATATGTAGACAGCGTTTATGAGACTGTCTGCAGCCGAAATCCGGACGAGGCTGAATTCCATCAAGTTGTAAAGGAAATTTTTGACTCATTAGTTCCGGTCATTGCTCAACATCCTGAATATATGAAGGAGAGCATCCTTGAGCGAATCGTTGAACCGGAACGTCTGATCACTTTCCGTGTGCCTTGGGTGGATGACAAAGGTCACATCCATGTAAACCGAGGCTACCGCGTCCAGTTTAACAGCGCGATCGGACCTTATAAAGGCGGCCTACGCTTCCATCCGTCCGTAAACCCAAGTGTCGTTAAATTCCTCGGTTTTGAACAAATTTTTAAAAACTCCCTTACGGGACAGCCGATCGGCGGCGGCAAAGGTGGAGCCGATTTCGATCCAAAAGGCAAATCCGATGCGGAAATCATGCGTTTTTCGCAGAGCTTTATGCACGAGCTCGGCCAACACATAGGCCCCGACATCGATATACCTGCCGGCGACATCGGAGTAGGGCCGAGGGAAATCGGATATATGTTTGGCCAGTACAAAAAAATGCACGGCCGCTTTGAAGCTGGCACGATCACCGGCAAAGGGTTAGACTACGGAGGCAGCCTCGTCCGAAAAGAGGCCACAGGCTACGGAACCATTTATTTTGTCGAAAAAATGCTGGAAAAACAAGGCGTTAACTTTAAGGACCAAACCGTCGCCGTTTCCGGTTCCGGGAACGTTTCCATCTACGCGATAGAAAAAGCGCAAGACCTGGGGGCGAAGGTTATTACTTGCAGTGATTCCGATGGGTATATTTATGATGAAAAAGGCATTGACGTCGAAACCGTCAAACGTCTGAAAGAAGTGGAAAGAAGACGAATTGAAGATTATCTCGAAGAGCATCCGCACGCGAAATACTACGATACCCCCACAGATGTATGGACCATTCCGTGCACTGTCGCGCTTCCTTGCGCCACCCAACAAGAGATCGATGATGAGACAGCCAACTTGTTAATTAAAAATGGAGTCATCGCCGTTGGAGAAGGGGCAAACATGCCGACATCACTGGAGGCGATTAATACCTTTAAGAAAAACAACGTCCATTTTGCTCCCGCAAAAGCGGCAAACGCCGGCGGTGTAGCAGTTTCATCACTTGAAATGGCCCAAAACAACATGGGTTTTTCCTGGTCCTTTGAAGAAGTGGACGGAAGGCTTCGTGAAATTATGAAAAACATCTATGATAACAGCTCGGAAGCTGCCGAAAAGTATGGCTACGCCGGCGACTTGGTCATCGGCGCAAACATTTCCGGCTTCCTAAAAGTCGCCGACGCCATGGTTGCACAAGGGGTTGTGTAAGCGCCATCGATGAACAAAAGCTCCCGGTTTTAAAACCGGGAGCTTTTGTTTGGCCAAAAAAGTGGCAACGCATCTAGAAATCCCATTAAATATAATGGCCACCCTTGAATGGATCGGGCTTTTGCAGATTCATTTTTTTAAAAACACAGCTAAGTAATTTTGGCAGTATCACAAGATAAGTATCACTCCTTGCACCACCTCGTTCACCATACATAAGGATGTTGCATAGGCTATTTACAAAGCGATTCGTACATACAAGGAGGAAAGGAGAGTAACTATGAATCACAAGAGACCCCCATATAACACGCTCGATTTATTACAGGAAAGGAATATAGAGATCATTGCGGCTGCTTTGCTTGTGACGGGCAAACTTAGAACCAACTTCGTCTCCATATTCCGTGATGAGCCTACGATAGAAGTGCTGCTTACAGGAGAATTTCCTTCTTTAAATAATGACGGCAATGAAAATCAGGTCGATAATTTTATCAAGGAAAACGGTGATATGACGGTCAATGATCTTATGGAAAAAATAAATGAGCGTTTAAAACAAGAAAGGGGAAATTAGGCATGTATGAAGGTTTTGATGGAGTAACGTTTAATCAAGGGATTATTTTTATTTTATTCATTGTCTTGCTTCTATTCGGAACTTTTATATCCACGACCGCCGAAGAAGATGATGAAGAAGCCCAACTGGCCGTCGCGGCTGATGCATAAGCGCTGCCATTAAAAGAAACATTGATTCAGAATCGTGACAAAATGAAAACTCAATTAATGGAAAACCGGGCCTTAAGGAGCAGCAGAGATCTCTGCTGTTTTTTTTGGTGATTAGCAATACCTGATTTGCATCGTTCATTGGCAGGACAATAGGGCGGGTATGATCCCCATGTTTTCCGACAAATTGTTCCAACAGAATATACGTCGAAGAATATTAGGTTCCATATCTCCACCCTAACCCCTCCCCGGCATAGCGGGCTCCAAAATTTATAATTTCTTACCCTTTCAAAAAAGGGCAACCGCAAGAGCGTCTACCCCCATGATGGACTTGCCACCTAATAGATTGTTGAGAATGTGCAGGTATATGTACTATAGTATAGAAAAAGTCAGTCATAAAAAGATATCCGAAAAACAATCACATACGCAAAATAGAGAGTGCAAACGGGGTGGCTAGAATCCCCCAACCCTGCAAAAGATACCTTCTTACATTAGTTCATTATAACATGGGAAAAGGGGGAGAAAAAAATGAGTGAACGTGGGAAAAGATATGTTGAACTAGTCATCGTTTCATTGGTACTCATCACCTTGATTATATCCTTTGACCTCCCACAAGTGGTGCTTGCAACCGTTGTGACTGTATCTCTTCTCGGGATTATAACTATTGAAGTCAAAGAATATTTGAAACGAAGTAAAGCTCCGTAAATAGGGGCTTTTCCTTTTATGATGATGGACTAATAGACATCCCGTCTACATCATAAATATTGTCTTGTCCACGGGCGCTATTTTTGCTATATGAAAGCGTAACATCGAAACTTTGAGCGTCTGGATTGTTACGGATCGCATTGACAACGGCATCTGAGCCATGGTCAATGATAAATGTGGAAAAGTAAGACGCTACCGCTCCTGAGGATACAGAAATCCCAACCCTTCGGAGAGGAGAAAGAGCGATGCTTGTTGCCACTCCCGTGACAAAGGCTTCGTTATTTTCAGCATATACAGCATCATCATAAAACGACCACATTTCATCCCTTGTCACGTTTTGCGTGGTTGTGAAACTCTGCCCTAATTCGTTCGCTTCACTTTGCGTAACCACTAATGAACTGGGCGATGCTTCCGCACTGTCCACCATGCCATAGCTGATGATGGTTACAACGAAAAGCGCCACTATTCCTTGTATGAATGCTTTTTTTACCATAGTTTCAACCTCCTAAGAATGGTAATTTGTGTATCTATTTCCATTTTAAACAAGGTTATAAGCTTTTGAAAACAAAGAATTTTCGACATAAAAAGGTGGTAGACAAACAAGCTATGTCTGTAAACTCTTTAGAGAATACAGCCGTTCAGATTTAACTGGAAAACTTCAATCCAGCTAAGCTTGAAAACGTTGCAGACCATTATTCAATCAATTGACACGGGCTACAGCTCGTATTTTTTGTTGAGGAATAAAGAACGATCCCCTGACGGAAGCCAAGGGATCGGGGAAAGGGGATCGCGGAGGACTATGATTAGTCACAATCAACATAGAATTTGACTGTGCACTCTTTCTCGCGCTCTTTGTCGTCTTTTTCCTTGCATCCACATCCATGGTGATTGTTGCACCCACAGTGATTATGCTTGCGGCGGCGCTCGCGATGATCATGTTTCTTCTTCACAGGCTCGCAGGTACATTCATATCGATCACCATCGTAGTCAAGACCGAAGACGAGTTCATCCCACTTTTTAAACATTTCGTATACCCCTTTCTTATTGAGGTATACAATACTTTATGTAACGAGAAGAAATGCTTGTAATGCAGGTACCTACTTGTCCGCAAAAACAAACGCTTAACTAGAATCATCTGTTAAATAATGGAGATAATAAAACTGAGGAGTCCTTTATTAAAATAGCGGTGGCTACAAGTTATGAACAGGACTTCCTTTAATTAGCACGAGCTCCGGCTCGTGTTTTTTTGTTTAGGGCCTGTTGCCCTAATGGCATGGATAAGATCGGCTCTGCGCTTCCATTGTCAGACCACGATTTGTTGTTCCCATTATCTGGCTTACTAAGCAGCTTCCTGTGCGGACATCTGAGGGATGTCCCTGAGCATTTTTTCACCGTCAAACGCGTGTTGTCTTGTGCGTTATATGGGTAGTGGTCATGTGTACTTATAAGGAGGTATGTTACAATGACCAAAGAAAAAAAGGTAGCGCTAGAACAGGCGGGCGTTCGGGGCTTAGCCGGGCCATCGCCCGCCATCCACACACTTCCAATAGCAAATAGAAAGAATCAGAAGGAGCAAATGTTGCCCTGGCTGCCCGTCGATTGGACAAATTAAACGACGTAAAAAGTGAAATGACAGAGATAACGAATAGTCCGGAGGCGGTCCAAGCAGATATGTCAGATCGAAACGACGTTAATCACCTCGCCGAAAAGGTACAAACCGAATTAGGCTATGTAGATATTTTTGTCAACAATGCTGGGCACAAATGCTAACAGGAGCCGTACGATCCGGTGAGGTTGAGGAATGGGAGGAAATGGTTGATGCTAATATAAAAGGTGTGCTTTACGGCATTGATGCTGTATTGCCATCCATGCTGAGCGGATCTGCCGCCACACTATTCATCTATGATTGAACGGTTTTGGAGGGATAACGTGGCCTTTTTTCGCAAGAACAGAGGAAGTTTTTTACAACGGTTCCGCAAGTGATGTATCACATATTGTTGATCGTTCAAATCGCCCTATTTGGGGGTTGCTTACGTTAAACCCCTCTGATTTGGAGCAAATCATTTATGGATCGGCGATTGCAATTTTTACTCTTTTGGCCTTGATCAATGCGCTGGAATATCTGTTCATCCATCGGAGAAAAAAACAAAGGGGTAACAATAATGCTTAAACGATTGCGGCCTTACGTCGAAGTAACGATCGTCACGCTTATTTTGACGGGCGTTCTCCTTCTTATTGATGCCCCTACATCTGTTTTGGTCGCTATTCCCTATATTTACATCATCGTTATGATCGTGCAATGGTTTAAAGAACAACATAAAGCCCCCGAATAAAAAGGCTTTATCTATAAAAAAAAGGATGAAAGAACAATGATGCAACATACTCGCGAACAAACAAAAATACCACATTATGGAGGGAAGGAAGATGAATCGCAAAAAAAGGCTACCGACAAATTATATTTGCTAGTATTTTCATTTTGCTTGTTATTGGTATATTTGGATGGGATAACGTTGCATTATATGGTTTTATAGCGTCTGCTTTGACATGCATCGTTTTGCTGGAAGTTATCTTATATGCCAAAAAAGACCGCCGAATAAAAAAGGGTTCAGACATACAGAAAGGATGAAAACCAATGATGCAACATGCTCGTGAACAAACAACCATGCCAAATTGGATAAGGCAAGTATGGGCAATAGCTTTAGCCTTGGCAGTTCTATCGGCGCTGATTTTCCCACTCGCCGTTTCCCTGTTTCTGTTATTCGTGATTACGTCTGTCTATTCGTATGTAGCATATCGCCACACGCTTATATCCAAAAAAAGAATGTTGCTCGAAATCCCGACATGGGCGGCGATATATGTGGTCATTTTTATCATTTCCGACATTTTATGACAAAAAGGGTTAAAATTTGCCATCAAATAAGGTAGCATCTCCCGTGTAATTCTATTAGGAGGTGTTTCCTTTATGTTTGCTAGTATCGCAAGCATCCCACAAAAAAATATTATAGGTGCATTTGCGTCGATGGTTGTCGCGTCGATTTTTGCATTCGGTGTACTTAGTCCGGACGAAGCAAGCGCCCAATCATCCTCCGATCCACCTCCGCATATGCCGGATTCAAGCAACATGCAAGTGGTTAATGAACGTAGTTATTCCACCGCGGACACATCGACCGCCGAAGCATTCGCAAGCGCTTCCGCGTCTTATCTCGTCGGCTCTGGGGTTTCGAATCGTTTACATGGATCTTTAGCGGCGGGGCTTTCAGCGGCTTTCACTCAAAATTTGGAAGATAGAACGGCTTACGTCGATGTAACCATAAGCGCGGTTGATGGACAGTTCGGATGCCAGCCGCAACGATACTACGAGCAAGATTTCGAGATTTACACCGACTCCGATCGGAATAACCTCGAATCATCCGGGACACAATATGCTTGGCACGCTATCGATGGCGAATCGCCTTGTTAATCTCCCTGCCCTCGCTATTGCGGGGGCTTTTTATGTAAAAAGGGACGCGACTATAAAAGCCACGCCCTGTCAAAAGGCGATCGGTACTGATTTTCCGACCCATGAGCACGAGGATTTTGCGTAATATTTTTGCGTTCCTGACTTTCTTTTACAGTTGATTTTATCGCCGCATTATGCGAAAGCGGTCGAAGATACGAAAGAACATTTTGGTGTATCGAGTGATTTTGCTTTGAAGCGGATAAAGATGGACTAATGGAGGGATAACGTGGGATACATTGAAAAACGCCGAAATAATAAATACCGCCTAAATGTTGTGATCGGTTACACCGATAAGAAGAAAAAAATTTATGAACGGCGAATGATCGAAGCGAAGAATCAAACAGAAGCAAAAAAAAAACTCGCCAAATTTGAAAGCGAGATCCTTAGCGGGCATTACATACGCCCTGATAAAATGCTACTTAAAGATTTTTATGTAAACGAATGGCTCGAAAAATATGCGCCGGAGCGTTTCGGGGTGAACACGCTTCATGAAATGCAGTCGATCATTGAAAAGAGAATATTGCCGAAGTTCGGAGCGATGGCAATATCCGAATTCCAAACCATCCACATTGTGAACTTTATCGAAGATCTCAAAAAAGATGGTCGTCGATTGGATGGAAAACTCAGCAAACTTTCCGCATCTAGTATAACGAATTGTTACAAGGCTATCAATACGCTGTTTCATTGCGCTGAAAAGTACGGATTGATCCAGAGCAAACCGGCGAAAGGGGTCGAAACGCCATCCACAACCGGGCGAAAGGTGCAGTTGAATTATTCCTCGGAAATGTTGTGGAATTTGATCGAATGCATTAAACACGAGCCGAAGGACAAGCAGCTTTTGTTTTGGATCGCCTTTGTGACCTCCGCACGCGAAGCGGAGATCGTAGCCTTAGAAGAAAAACACATCTTAGCGGATCGACAAGCGATCTTTTTCGAGCAATCGCTCTATGAAAAGAAAGGCGGCGGCGTTGGCGTGAAGGCCATCAAAAACCACTTGGAGGGGACAGCTGCCGTTCCTCCGGAACTTATGCACATGATTCAAGGCGTGATCCATGAGAAGCGTCAAGAAAAAATGAAGATGCGCGATCGCTGGCAATATCAAGACACGCTCTTTTTGTTTGGGGATATTTACGGCAAACCCCTGCGACCGGATGGCTTTTCCCGTTGGTGGCGGAAGTTTATCACCAAAAACAACTTGGAAAAATACGTTTTCATGACTTGCGACATCTATCCTTCACATTTTTGATCAAAAAAACGTCCCGATGAAATCAATCTCGGAACGTGCTCGCCATTCGAATATTGGGACAACGATGGATATATACGGACACAACATCGTCGATATCGATCATGTTTCCGCTTCTCATTTCAGCCGATTTTTTAAGCAAGAAGGGACAGGCGAATAGCCTTTTTCCCTTCGCTTTTTTTTCTCTCTATCAGGGAACGTATGTGCTAAGTTGAAAATTCGCTCCCCAAATCGCTAATGCGAACGCTGTAAATGGCGTCCCAGGCAGGACTCGAACCTGCGGCCTACAGCTTAGAAGGCTGTTGCTCTATCCAGCTGAGCTACTGGGACATAGCGACATTACCTATAATAGCGAATTGTGAGGGCAGAGTCAATGGCCAATTTATTTTTTGGCCATTACTTCATGAAAGATAGGTCTTTCATCTCATTTCCACTGTCTTTTTCATAAAAATGAACCGCTTGGACTTCCCCGTAATCA
Organism: Salicibibacter halophilus; assembly: GCF_006740705.1. Classification (GTDB taxonomy): domain Bacteria; phylum Bacillota; class Bacilli; order Bacillales; family Marinococcaceae; genus Salicibibacter; species Salicibibacter halophilus. The sequence continues at coordinate 1,572,117 of NZ_CP035485.1, forward strand.
ATCGTAACGAGGGCATAAGTTGGTTCCGTTGGTTTTTTTGGCAATGTTAAACTGCCGGGGTTCACGTAAGTAATTCCGTCTTTTTCGTAGGCACCGGCATGATGGGAATGGCCATGGAAAACGAGACAGGCGCCTTTTTCCAATGCGGTTTGTTGCAAAAGTTGATTGGTGCTCTTTACTTGATACAAATGCCCATGGGTAAGCCAGACGTCAATCCCGCCGATAGCGGGAACCTCATGTTCGGGAAATTCTCCGGGTGCATCCGTATTTCCGCTCACTACATAAAAAGATTCCAGGAGCGGATCCTGCTTGTCCAATTCGGAATCCCCACAATGAAACATGGCCTCAACATGCTGTGCATGGCGTTCTCTGAGCTTTTTTAAACCCTCGCGATCTCCATGTGTGTCACTGACGACAAGCCATTGCATCTAACCTCACCCCTTTTTATGTTCATAAGTTGTTACTCTTTCATCATTAAGCCTTTGCACCTAGAAAGGCCGATCACCACAGATGATGAACCGGAAATCCAACCAGTTGCAACCCTACATTCCCGACTTTTCCCATTCAGCTTTCATTTTTTGCAACGCTTTGCCGCGGTGACTGATGCGGTTTTTTTCTTCCGAAGAAAGTTCGGCTAACGTCTTGTACAACTGGGGAATATACATAAGCGGGTCATAACCGAAACCATTCGTCCCCTTCGGTTCTGACACTATTTCTCCTTCACACGTTCCCTCTACTTCGATCGCCTCTCCATTTGGGTTTTTATACACGAGGGCACAAATAAATCGGGCCGTTCGTTCTTCCCGGGGCACTCCCTCTAGACAATGGAGCAGCTTTTCATTATTTTTTCCGTCATTTTTTTCCTCTCCTGCAAACCGGGCCGAATATACTCCGGGGGAGCCATCGAGCGCATCAACGGCCAAACCGGAATCATCGGCAAGGGAAGGGAGGCCGGTGAATTGCGCTACATAATCGGCTTTGATGCGGGCATTGGCAACAAATGTTTCCCCTGTCTCTTCAATTTCCGGGCAATCAGGATAGTCGCGCAGAGAATATACCGCTGCCGCACCTGCCAACAGTGTCTCCAATTCTTTTCTTTTACCCTCGTTTTTGGTGGCCAAAACAATGTTTTTCATGTTTTCCCTTCTCTCGTTACAGGAAGTGTCGTCCCCGCGTCATCCAATACCTGTTTTTGAATCCCGATCAGATTTTGAATGCCCTCTTCAGCCAAACCAAGCATCTCATCCAATTGATCCCGGGAAAATGTGGCTTCTTCACCGGTTCCCTGAACCTCAACAAATTGACCGGATCCCGTCATGACGACGTTAAAGTCCACCGCAGCAGCCGAATCCTCTTCGTAACATAAGTCAAGCAGCGCTTCTCCTTTATCGTCAATGCCAACGGAGACTGCAGCCAGGTAATCGACAATCGGAAAAGATTTTAAGGCCACATCTTGAGCCAAGCGTGAAAATGCCATCACGGTCGCGACAAACGCTCCCGTAATCGAGGCTGTCCGCGTTCCCCCATCCGCCTGAATCACATCACAATCAACCCAGACCGTACGCTCGCCAAAAGCTTCAAGGTCAATGACGGAACGAAGCGCACGTCCGATCAACCGCTGGATTTCCATCGTCCGTCCGGATACTTTCCCTTTTGAAGATTCACGGATATTGCGTTCTCCCGTCGCGCGTGGAAGCATCGCGTATTCCGCTGTTATCCATCCTTTCCCTTGCCCGCGTAAAAATGGCGGTACACGCTTCTCAATACTGGCTGTACAAATCACCTTTGTGTCCCCGACACGGATGAAAACGGAGCCTTCCGGATGCTTTAAATAATCCGTCTCGATCACCGTTTCTCGCAATTCTTCCCGATTTTCTCTATCATCCAAGCGCATGTCTGTTTCCTCCTCCACTTGCCTGCTTTTTTCTTTTCTATGCTTAGCATTCCTATGTATATGTTATCCTCGGGAGCTAATCTCTCCATCCTCCATCAGAAAAAGGCAGCATTGGCGACGATGCTACCTTTTCCATTCAGATTATACCATTTTTTAAGCCTGCTTGCATTTCCCTTAAAACTCCCCTTGGTTGACCATCGCAGGCCTCGAAACCGGTTCTGCAAACGATTCGCCGTCCACCTGTTCAAGTTGGGACTCTCCCTCAACGTGATAATCAACTTCTTCTACCCCTTCAATCCCTGTCAAAGAAAGGGTCAACATGGCCATTGCTTCTTCGGCCAAAGCCTCTCCGTCATTTTCAGCCAACAACGCTTCATTGAAGTTTACTGTTAAAACCCCATCTTCCAATTCAGGCTCGTCAACCAGTTCCACATTTTGGCGTAATGCCGAAATTAAATCGGTTTCCGGGCTCGGGCCGCTCAATAATGCATCAACCACAGCTTCAGCTTCATTTACATCTCCATCGATTCGCCTGGTAACAGGCACATAATACTCATCATCTTCTTTCACGCTAATAAAATAAACCGTTGTTGCTTCGCTCGCCGTTATATCAGCGGGACCGTTTCCTTCAAGGTTAATGCCCACTGTTTCAGCTGTGCCGTCACCGACCGGCGTGTCCGCGTTCGGAAGCGTTTCTTGTGTATGGCCATTGATTTGGATTTCCACTTGTTCAACCTCGTCAAATTGTGTCAATGTCCACGTAACCGCTTGTAAAAGGGCCTCTTCATGTTCTTCGGGATACTCTGCAAATTCAGGTGAAAAATCCACAGCAACCGTGCCATCCTCCGATAAATCAATGCCCTGAACCTCCGTGTCCGGAGGCAACACTGCCTGGAGCCCGCTCGGTAATTGGTTCGTAATCGGCCCCTCTACGACAAGGTGTTCAAGGGATTGTTTGAGAACTTCCGACTCATTTTCAAACTGAAATGTCCGGGGGACGACAAGACCATTTTCATCAAGCAAGTACAGCTCCCTTTCCACCCCTTCTTCTTCAGCATCCTTATTTCCTTCGTCTTCGGCCGGTTCCTCCCCGTCTGAATCTTCCTCCTCTGTATCCATTTCGGAGGTTCCTTCCTCCTGTACGTCGTTGCTCGCTGCCTCATTTTGTTCTGCTTCATCGCTCCCTGAACTACAACCATACACCAATAGCACCGTCAACATGAGAAAAGAGGACCCCTTCAAGAACTTTCGCACGCTTTTTCCCCTCCTTAAGAAAGCTTATCTATCCAAAGTATACGAGCTAGCAGGGAAAAATAGACCAGCCTTCTTGGGGGATTATTAGGAAAAGCTTTCTAGATAGGAAGGCAAAATAAGATGATTAACGATTTTTTCCTCAAGTCCAATCCATCGCTTCGCGATCGCTTGAAATTGTTGAACCGATCCCGTTGTAAAGAATATATGATCCCGCGTTCGATTGTCTTTCTGATTCAACCCTTGGTATTGAAGAAGCGTACTCACTTCCCGAGCTGTTTCAGAACCGGACGAAATCACTTGAACGTCCTCGCCGACCACATTCTTAATGACCGGGGCAAGCAATGGATAATGGGTGCATCCCAAGATCAGCGTATCAAAAGAATTTTTCAGAAGAGGCTTTAAAGTATCTGTAACGACCTCCTGCGCCTCCTCAACGCTCACCCTTCCTTGCTCCACAAGGGGGACAAACGCCGGGCAAGCGAGGCTATGTACGGTAACCTTTTCTCCTTGAATGCTTGTAATGGCCTGCGGATAGGCGTTGCTTTTTACCGTTCCCTCTGTTCCAATCACCGCGATCTCTTTTGTTTTCGTAACATTTAGCGCCGTCAATGCGCCCGGTTGCACAACGCCGACGACCGGTATCGGCAGTTGTTTCTGCACCTCTTCAAGAACGACGGCTGTCGCTGTATTGCATGCAATAATGAGCATTTTAATATTTTCATTTAAAAGGTGATCAATCATCTGCCAAGTGAACGTTCGAACCTCTGCAGCCGTTCTCGGACCATACGGACAACGGGCGGTATCGCCAATATAAATCATGGGCTCTTTTGGTAGTTGGCGGGCAATTTCCTTGGCGACGGTTAACCCCCCGATCCCTGAATCAATGATGCCAATGGGTGTATTCAATGTTTTTCGCTCCTATTGATCCTTTTCCATTTGCGCGTGAAGCGACGCAAGTGTTTGTTGCAGCTGGTCAATTTCTACTACTGAAACATGTGCCAAAATATCACTTAAATAATCTTGCCGCTTTTGGATGACTTCCCGAATAATGTCTTTGCCGCGGTCCAAGATATGCACGCGTACCACTCTGCGATCCTGTTGGTCTTTCACGCGTTCAACCATCCCGTTGCTTTCCAAACGGTCTACGAGGTCCGTGGTTGTGCTAAACGCCAGATACATTTTCGAGGATAGTTCTCCTATCGTAAGGTCACCTTTTTCCTGCAAATATTGCAAAGCGATAAATTGTGGGGGAGTAATTGGAAAATGGTTTAATATTTCGCGTCCACGCTGTTTCACCGTATAGGAAATGCGCCGGAGTGATTTTTCTATTTGTTCAACCCTCTCTGCTTCTGCATCCACCATGTAATCCCCCTTTACATATCAGGTTGGATAATCGCTCCCCTTTTATTTTCACTTTTTTTTCATGGAATTGCAAGCAGAGGTCCCAGACAATGTTTGCATTAGAAAACTTGACCAAAAAAAGACGCCTTCCGCGTCTTTTTTAAGGTCAGATACCAGAAAACGGACAGGCGCCTATTTGGCATGCGTATGGACCATTTCTTTTACTTCACCTGCTGTGCCGCAGACCAACGCACGTTCAACCAACGCTTGGGCATCATTCACATTTAACGTTCTCATAAGGCTTCGGGCTGGTAAAATAGAGGCAGCACTCATGCTGAACTCATCCAAACCCATCCCTAACAATAGCGGGAGTGCCGTTTCTTCACCGGCCATTTCCCCGCACATCCCTGTCCATTTACCTTCTGCGTGAGAAGCATCGATTACATTTTTAATTAATTGCAAAACCGCGGGATGATACGGTTGATACAGATGAGCCACACGCTCGCTCATACGGTCAGCGGCCAACGTATACTGCACCAGATCATTGGTTCCGATGCTGAAAAAATCCACTTCTTTTGCAAATGCAGCAGCGGCAACGGCGGTGGAAGGTATTTCGACCATGATGCCGACCGATACATGTTCATCAAAGGAGTACCCTGCTTCGTTTAACCGTTTCTTTTCTTCCTCGACAAGGGCTTTTGCCGCACGAAATTCTTCCAATGTCGCTACCATGGGAAACATGATTTTCAAGTTTCCGTAATGGCTCGCGCGAAGCAATGCGCGCAGCTGGGTGCGGAACATCTCCGTTTTCTCCAAACATAGCCGAATAGCCCGAAATCCAAGAAACGGATTCAACTCTTCAGGGAGATCAAGATACGGAAGCTTTTTGTCTCCTCCGATATCCAGCGTGCGGATGACCACAGGGGCACCATTCATTTGGTCAACAACGGTACGATAGGCTTCAAACTGTTCCTCTTCTTCCGGCAAACGGTCCCGTCCCATGTAAAGAAACTCTGTCCGGTAAAGACCGATCCCTTCCGCTCCGTTTTCGAGCACCCCTTTCATGTCATCGGGTGTGCCGATATTGGCAGCCAGTTCCACGCACGTTCCTTCCGCCGTGACAGACGGTTCGCCGACGAGCTTTTTCTGCTCTGCTTTATCTGCCGCAATCTGCCGTTGCCGCTCCCGATACATGTTTAAAGTTGGCTCATCCGGGTTAATAACGATTTCCCCGTTTGCGCCGTCCACAATAAGCAGATCCCCGCTCTGTACGAGGGAAGTAATGTTTTGTGTTCCAACGACCGCCGGAATCTCCAGTGAGCGGGCCATAATCGCGGAATGGGACGTTCTGCCGCCGATGTTTGTTACAAAACCAAGCGTATACTGCCGATCCAGTTGCGCAGTATCGGAAGGTGTTAAATCATGCGATAAAATAATCGTTTCTTCTTCGATAGCAGCAAGGCTCGTATTTTCCACCCCTGCCAAATGCAAAAGCACGCGTTGGGAAACATCTTTAATATCCGCGGCCCGTTCCTGCATGTACGCATTATCCATATCTTCAAACATTTGTATGTACATGGAAGAAACCTCATGAAGCGCAAACGAAGCGTTGACGCCGTCATCTTTTATTTTTGCTTGGACAGCTTCGATCATCTCCGGGTCTTCAAGTACGAGTATATGGGCTGAAAAAATTTCGGCATTTTCCTCGCCTTGTTGCACGGACGTTTTTTCCCGAATGGTTTCCAGTTCCATTTTTGCTTTATCCAGCGCATCTTGAAATCGCGTGATTTCCCGGTCAGCATCAGACACGATTTCCTTTTGAATGTTTAAATCCGGTTGCTCCAGGAGGAATGCATGGGCGATGGCTATGCCGCTGGACGCGGCGATTCCTTTTAATTGATTCGCCATTATTCTCCCAATCCTTCTTGAATCGTTTCTGTCAGGGCTTCCATTGCCCTTTCTTCATCATCTCCGTCCGCCGTAACGAGTACCTCGCCGCCCTTTCCAACACCTAATGACATCACGCCCATAATCGACTTAAGGTTTACGGATTTTCCCTTGGCCTCAATTGTAATTTCAGAAGAAAACTGGCCGGCTTTATTCACCAAGTTGGTAGCCGGACGCGCGTGCAATCCCGTTTCTGCAGTAATGGTAAATGTTTTTTGTTTCATGTATCTCGACTCCTTTATGTTCCTTTGCTTAGTACGAAGCCTTCCTGAATATGCACATGTGCATCTTTTATTATAGATGCGCCAGTAAGACTCTCGCTTCAACCCCCGCAAGCGGGCGAACGGCTAACCCTGCTTGTAAGTAGCGTTATTTTATACGTACATGCACACATTTTATTATATATGCATGGATAAAACAAGGTACAGCAGGAAGCTTCCATTCAACACCCTTATTATATACGCTCGCTACAAGAAACGCCGAAACCGTCCACTAGTCGTCCGCCACTTTTTTCCTTGACACTCACCGACGGGCTCCTATAAACATACGATATGATGACTAAAATCTTTCTTCCGTATGTTCAATTGTAAAAGACGTGTACTAAAGGTGGCCTGGATAGAAAGGGTGACACGAGAGTGAAGGATTTGGAACGCGCTCCGCGCTCCCTTTTGACAAAAAGGGAAAAAGAGGTCTTTGACCTGCTTGTCAAGGACCAAACAACAAAGGAGATCGCCGGACAGCTTTACATTAGCGAAAAAACAGTCCGCAACCACATCTCAAACGCCATGCAAAAATTAGGGGTTAAAGGTCGTTCACAGGCAGTAATCGAATTAATACGTCTTGGCGAAATCCAGATTTAATGAGCACCGGCTTTCGGTGGAAGGCCGGTTTTTTCATATTTTTCCTTCATGGAATAAATAAATTAGAAAAAAATCGGCTTCCGCCAACTTTTTATACTGTCATCCATAAATTTATAACTGATCGCGCAAAATACCCTGCCAAAAAAATACGGATGCCCACAAAGATGGACATCCGTATTTTTTTATCTCGATGATACGTTTCCAGAGGTCGGAAAGGGCTTTTTTCAGGATCCTCCGATTTCCGGCTTCTGCTTTCTGTCGTCTGGATTTATTGGCCGCCGCCGAAAAAGTTTTTAAACGCCTGCAACGTTTGATCCCGGTTTAGCGCTGCAATTGAGGTCGTGAGCGGAATGCCTTTCGGGCAAGACTCCACACAGTTTTGGGAGTTGCCGCAGTTCTGCAAACCGCCTTCTCCCATCAAAGCATTCAGACGGTCCGGTTTGTTCATTTCTCCTGTTGGGTGCGCGTTAAAAAGACGAACTTGTGATACAGCCGCGGGCCCAATGAATTCAGAATTGCTATTGACATTTGGGCAAGCTTCCAAACAAACGCCGCACGTCATGCATTTGGATAATTCATATGCCCATTGGCGCCGGTTTTCGGCAATTCGAGGTCCCGGGCCAAGGTCGTAAGTGCCATCAATCGGAATCCATGCTTTCACTTTCTTCAAGGAGTCGAACATCCGGCTGCGGTCAACGATGAGATCCCGAACGACCGGAAAAGTTTTCATCGGCTCCAGCCGAATGGGCTGCTCAAAATCATCAATAAGCGCTGTACAAGATTGTTGGGGTTTCCCATTGATGATCATCGAGCATGCACCGCACACTTCCTCCAAACAATTCATGTCCCAAACGACGGGCTTGGATTCTTTACCATCAGCGGTGACAGGATTTCGGCGAATCTCCATTAATGCGCTGATCACATTCATGTTCGGTTTATATTCAAGTTCAAACTCTTCATCATAGGGTTGATCATCCGGACTGTCTTGGCGAGTAATAAGCATGCGAATCGTTTGTTGATCGCTCATGATTTCCCAGCTCCTTGTTGCTCTGTCGTTTTATTCTTGGAGTAGTCCCGTTTTCTTGGTGTGATCAACGATGTGTCTACATCTTCATATTCAATGGCCGGCCCTTTTTTCGACGGATCGTACTTGGCTTTTGTTGTCTTTAAAAAGTCTTCGTCGTTACGGTCCGGGTATTCCGGCTTGTAGTGGGCACCGCGGCTTTCATTCCGATGGTAAGCGCCCATCGTAATGACACGGGCTAAATCCACCATCCCTTTCATTTGGCGGGCAAATGGCGCGGCTTGATTGCTCCAACGCGCGGTGTCATGCATGTTGAGGTCTCCCATCCGCTCCAGTAGTTCTTGCAGTTTATTATCGGTTTTGAGGAGATTCTCATTATTACGCACGACGGTAACGTTATCGGTCATCCACTCACCGAGCTCTCTATGAAGCTCATACGCGTTCTCTTTCCCGTCGCTTTTAAGGATGTTTTCATATTCTTCACTGACCTTCTTCACCTCATCGTCATAAAGTGAAGAGGAAAGGTCTTCTGCAGATTTATCCAGCCCCTGAATATATTCGACTGCTTTCGGCCCGGCAACCATGCCGCCATAGATCGCGGACAGCAACGAATTGGCACCTAATCGGTTCGCGCCATGCTGGGAAAAATCAACTTCACCGGCCGCGAACAGCCCCGGGATATTCGTCATTTGGTCATAATCGACCCACAGTCCGCCCATGGAGTAATGTACGGCAGGGAAGATTTTCATTGGCACTTTCCGAGGGTCATCTCCCATAAATTTCTCATAAATTTCCATGATCCCGCCGAGTTTCACATCAAGCTCATGAGCATCTTTGTGGGAGAGGTCGAGATAAACCATGTTTTCGCCGTTAATGCCCAGCTTCTGCTCCACACACACATCGAAGATCTCGCGCGTCGCGATATCACGAGGGACCAGGTTGCCATAAGCAGGGTATTTTTCTTCCAGGAAGTACCATGGTTTATTATCTTTATACGTCCATACACGACCGCCTTCCCCGCGTGCCGACTCACTCATGAGACGCAATTTATCATCCCCGGGGATGGCCGTCGGGTGGATTTGAATAAACTCGCCATTGGCATAATAAGCCCCTTGCTCATACAACTTGGCCGCCGCAAAGCCCGTGTTTATCATGGAGTTCGTGGATTTGCCAAAGATAATCCCCGGACCGCCCGTAGCTACGATCACGGCATCTGCCCGAAAGCTTTGCGTTTCCATGGACGTTAAATTTTGGGCGGTTATGCCTCGACAGCGTCCATCATCATCAATCACCGCGGAGGTGAACTCCCAGTTCTCATATTTTTGTACGAGTCCGTTTACTTCATGGCGACGCACCTGCTCATCCAACGCATAGAGCAATTGCTGGCCTGTCGTAGCGCCCGCGTATGCGGTACGGTGGTATTGCGTGCCTCCAAAGCGGCGGAAGTCCAACAAACCTTCCGGGCTGCGGTTAAACATGACGCCCATGCGGTCCAGCAGATGGATAATGCTCGGGCTGCATCAGTCATTGCTTTTACGGGCGGCTGATTGGCAAGGTAGTCTCCCCCGTACAATGTATCGTCAAAATGTTCCCAAGGCGAATCGCCTTCCCCTTTCGTATTTACGGCACCATTTATGCCCCCTTGGGCACAGACGGAATGTGATCGTTTCACCGGTACAATGGAGAACAAATCTACATTTATGCCCGCTTCCGCGGCTTTAATTGTTGCCATTAAACCGGCGAGACCGCCTCCGACAACAATAATATTTTCTTTGCTCATGAACTCCCACTCCTTACATGTTTGCTAGTCCGGGGTCAATAAATGCCAAAATGGCACGAACGCCGATGAATGATAAGACAATGAAGACCCCTAGACTTACATATGTCATGATTTGCTGAGAACGAGGAGAAACCGTGATTCCCCAAGTAACGGCAAACGACCAAAGTCCGTTTGAAAAATGGAACGTAGCAGCCAGTACACCAGCAAAATAAAAAACAAGCATAAACGGACTGCTTAATATATCTGCCATCATATCATAGTTAACCTCTGCACCAAACTGGGCCTGAATCCTCGTTTCCCACACGTGCCAACTGATAAAGATGAGCAGGAAAATTCCGGTGATGCGTTGAATTAAAAACATAACGTTTCGGAAAAAACCGAACATACGGGTGTTGTTCTTGCCGGTAAACGTAATGTAAATACCGTAAATGGCGTGATACATAAGCGGGAGGAAGATCAAAAAGATTTCTAACGCATAACGAAACGGCAAACTTTCCATAAAGTTCGCTGCCGTATTAAATGAACTTGCGCCATAAACAGCAAAGTGATTGACAATTAAATGCTGAATAAGAAATGCACCGACCGGGATAACACCAAGCAGCGAATGCAGTCTGCGATTCATGAATTCCTGATTCTGAGGCATCGATTAGGCTCCCCTCTATATTGCTTGTTTCATATAGGATTAAAAACGATTTCAAAAACACAACAAGATCTCTCTTTTTTTAACCATTCTCTCTCGCTATTCTCCTATCTGTCTCTCTATAGATTCCTCCTTTTCGACACTGAACATACACGGCGCTTCAAGGTTGCCCCGTGGATCATCTTAAACGTATGGCTATAGAAACCTTTGGCCAAGTATGTAATCTAATAAATACAGTGAAGTTTCCAAGCTGGGCATCCGAGAAGTCACACGTTCGTTCATCTTTCCGACAATTTTATTGTACTCGTGCACTCATATATCGTCAAGAAAGGGACGCCACATTGAATGCCCGGTGTCGACAAATTTCTCCATGCCAATGGTTTCAACCGAAAAAAATTCCCGCTTATCTATAGTCTTCTTTTGCAGTAACGCTTATAATGGAAAAAGAAAGTGGGGAGGTTTGTGTGTCAGAAACAAGTCGAAAATACAGTGATTATGGGTATGAATTACTTAGAAAAACCTTGTTGCCGGAACTACTTAATGAAGACCATGATGCCATTATGTACTGGGGGGGAAATTACTGGCCCGCAAGACCCCTCTCGATGACATAGAAGAAATTCCATCGTTTTTTGAACGCGCGGGTTGGGGAAAGATTGAAAAACAGAAGGAAAGCAAAACCCAATGGAAATACGAGTTACAATTAATGAGCGATGAAAAAAAACCTGCTTTCTCCAGGCATTTGGAAGCAGGATTCTTAGCCGGGCAATTCGAACTGCTCTACGGCACGGTAGCGGAAGCGACCATGGAAAAAAAACGAAACGGAATCAAACTTCACATTCATATTGACCCGTTTTAGCAAGGGCCCATCCTCAGGCCCTTTACTTTTCTTGCAGTTTCTCCATTACAGCTTTCGCCACTTGGTCGGGAATCGATGCTTGCCTAAAATCTTCAAGGCTCGCTTCCTTCATTTTTTTCAATGAGCCGAAATGGCGCAGCATTTTCCGTTTTCGTTTTTCTCCAATGCCGGGTACATCATCAAGCACAGATGCAAAGGAACGTTTCCCCCGTGTTTGCCGGTGAAATTGAACGGCAAAACGGTGAACTTCATCCTGAATCCTTTGCAAGAGGTAAAACTCATGGCTGTCTCTCGGGAGCTGCACCGGAGCTGCCTCTTCCCCGAACAATAGCTGCGATGTTTTATGCTTTTCGTCTTTTGCCATTCCCGCGACGGGCAACGGCAAATTGAGCTCATCTTGGAGAACACTGACCGCCGCCGACAACTGCCCTTTTCCACCATCGACGAGTACCAAATCCGGAAGCGGCGCTTCTTCACGCAACAAACGCAGGTAACGTCTGCGGATCACTTCTTTCATGGATGCGTAATCATCCGGGCCCTGCACTTCTTTGACGCGATATTTGCGGTAATCCTTTTTATAAGGCTTTCCGTCTGCAAAAACGACCATGGCCGATACAGGGTTCGTGCCCTGGATGTTGGAATTGTCAAACGCCTCTATTCGATATGGCGGATCGATATCAAGCGCTTCCCCAAGCTTTTCCACCGCCCGTATCGTTCGTGCTTCATCACGTTCAATGAGGTCAAACCGTTCTTTAAGGGCTGCTTCCGCATTTTTCGTCGCGAGATCCAATAATTCCTTTTTTTGCCCTCGTTTGGGTTCCAACACTTTAATGCCGAGCATCTCCCTCATGTACGTTGCAGAGTCATTCGGCGGGACTATAATTTCTTTCGGTTTAAGATGATTGTCATCCCAATAAAATTGCCCGACAAACGTCAAAAAATCCTCTTCCGGCGTTTGATAAAAAGGAAACAGGGACACATCCCGCTCAATCAACTTTCCTTGCCGAATAAAAAAGACTTGTACACACATCCAGCCCTTGTCATACGCGTATGCAAAAACATCCCGATTCGTCCCGTCGGTTGCCATCATCTTTTGCTTCTGCATGACAGAATCAATATGTTCAATTTGATCCCGCATTTCCTTTGCCCGCTCGAAGTTTAATTCTTCCGATGCTGCGTGCATTTTTTCTTCAAGCTCGGCGCGCACTTCTTGATGGCCGTTATTTAGAAAACGCTGGATATCGTTTACGAGGGCTTCATTTTTTTGCGGGGACACAGGAAATTCACAAGGAGCGAGACACTGGCCGATGTGATAATACAAACAAACCCGGTCCGGGAGCGTGCGGCATTTCCTGAGCGGATACAACCGGTCCAACAGCTTTTTCGTTTCATTTGCGGCCAATGCGTTGGGATAAGGGCCAAAGTAACGCCCTCCGTCTTTTTTTACTTGCCGTGTTTTAATAAGTCGGGGTGTTCCTCGTTTGTTATTTTCAAATAAGGATACGATTTGTCGTCTTTGAGCATCACATTATATTTAGGCTCGTATTTTTTAATCAAGTTCATTTCCAAAATCAAGGCTTCAATATTCGAAGAGGTCAAGATATACTCAAAATCCACGATTTGCGAAACGAGGGTTTGGGTTTTCGTATCATGGCTCCCGATAAAATACGACCGCACACGATTGCGAAGGACTTCCGCTTTGCCGACATATATGACGACGCCGTTTTTGTCTTTCATTAAATAACAGCCCGGGTTTCTCGGAATCACTTCACTTTTTTGTTTCAATGCTTGCATTGCCGCCACCTCCCTTCTTTTTGCCAGCTGATGGAAGTTTCACTCTATTCGCAAGCCGAAAAGAGCCTGATGCAACACCAGGCCCTTTTCCATCTGCTTTCATTTTGCTTAGCTAATGTGCTTTTCCAGCAATTCAACAAGCGCTTCTTTCGGTTGGAAACCAACCACTTGCTCTACTTGTTCTCCATCTTTGAATACCATTAACGTAGGGATGCTCATAACGCCAAACTTTCCTGCCGTTTCTTTATTTTCATCTACGTCTACTTTAGCAATCGTAATTTTGTCGCCCATCTCGCCGTCAATTTCCTCGAGAACAGGAGCAACCATTTTACAAGGACCGCACCATGTCGCCCAGAAGTCAGCGAGTACGACGCCTTCAGAAGTTTCTTGGGCAAAATCCTGGTCCGTTACATTCTTAATCGCCATCTTTATAATCTCCTTTCCTTTCTTCTTCATTCCACATGTGCATTGTAGCATTGAATTGATATTGCTGCGAACAATCTGCTTATTCTAGAGATGAGAAGTATTAAGTCAGTTAGAAAGAGACAGCACATCCTATAATGAATGTTACTGTCTCTCCGTTTCCATGCTATTATGCGTCAGCGGTTACTTTTTTAAACTCTTCGATCAACAATGGAACGATCTCAAAAAGGTCACCGGTCAGGCTGTAATCGGCCACATCAAAGATCGGCGATTCCGCATCCTTATTAATCGCTACGATGCATTTCGAGTTGGACATCCCGGCCAAGTGTTGGATGGCCCCGGAAATGCCTACAGCTATATAAAGATCCGGGGTAACAACTTTCCCTGTTTGACCGATTTGCAAAGAGTAATCACAATATTCGGCGTCACAGGCTCCGCGTGAAGCTCCTACTGCTCCGCCAAGAACGTCTGCAAGTTCATAGAGCGGTTCAAAGCCTTCGGCACTTTTAACCCCGCGACCGCCGGCAATGATGACGTTTGCTTCAGACAAGTCAACGCCTCCGCTCGTCTTTTTCACGACATCTTTGATAACCGTCCGCAGATCTTTAATCTCTACGTCCACCGTACTCGCATCCCCGCTGCGGCTGCTGTCTGCCTCCAACGGCGGAATGTTGTTCGGCCTGAAGGTTGCAAAAATTACGCCGTCCGTAACACTTTTCTTTTCAAACGCTTTGCCTGAATAAATCGGCCGGGTGAAAATCACTTCATCCCCATCTACTTCTAAATCAACCGCGTCGGACACAAGTCCATTGTTCAATTTAGCCGCGATGCGCGGTGCCAAATCTTTTCCGGGAGATGTATGCGGAAGGAGCAAGGCGTCCGGTGATTCTTTTTCTACCACCTGCAGCAACGCTTGTTTATACGCATCAGTTGTGTAACTTTTCAAATGTTCATTTTCAGCAACCAAGACACGATCTGCCCCGTGGTGAATAAGGTCTTCGCTCAAACCGCTTACATTTTCGCCGCATAGCAGGGCTACCACTTCATTGTCCCCGGCAATTTTCCGTCCTGCGGCTATCGTTTCGAAACTGACATTTCTTAATTCGCCTTCACTGACTTCTGCAAGTACCAATACTTTTTCAGGCATGAATGGGCCCCTCCTTTATATAACTTTGGCTTCATTTTTGAGTAGATCGACGAGTTCCCGAACTTGTTCTGCAGGTTCGCCTTCCAATTTCTTGCCCGCTTCTTTTTCCGGCGGCAAGAAGCGATCAATCGTTTTTGTTTTCGCTTCCAGGTCATCTTCATCGAGATCGAGATCATCGAGATCCAGCGTATCCAATGGTTTTTTCTTCGCTTTCATGATTCCCGGCAACGACGGGTAACGAGGCTCGTTCAACCCTTGCTGGCACGTAACAAGCAGAGGCAGTTGTGCTTCAATAATTTCCACGTCCCCCTCGATGTCACGTTCAATGTTCGCAGTCGTTCCTTCGATCTCAAGTTTTGTAATCGTTGTCAATTGATTGATATCAAGTTTCTCTGCGAGCCTCGGAGCTACTTGCCCCGCTCCGTCATCGACGGCAACGTTTCCACCGAGGATGATATCATACTCTTTATCTTTGAAATAAGCTGTCAACATTTCGGAAATGGTGTAATGGTCAACTTCCTCATCCAAGTCTTCCGTATCCAATAGAACTGCTTGATCCGCTCCCATGGCAAGCGCGGTGCGCAATTCCTTTTCCGCGTCTTCATCCCCGACAGTGACGACGGTAACTTCCCCGTCATGGGCTTCCTTTAGCACGATCGCTTCTTCGATTGCATACTCATCATATGGATTGATGACAAATTCTGCACCTTCCTCATCAATCACGCCATCGTTGATTTCTACTTTTTCCTCTGTGTCGAACGTTCTTTTCATAACGACATAGATATTCATGCCTCTCTCCTCCCTTTCTTTTCTAAAAAGAACAAAATGGAATGCTTTATGAAAGCTTGAGCGCGCGATTCAGACGAAATCATGCGTCTTCACTTAAGCTACCACTTTTAAAGGCTCCCAGCAACATGTCAAATGCAGGCTTGGAAAGATTCCGCAAATCATATCTGCGTTCTTTCATCACCCAATTGGTTACCATTTCATCTAGGGTGCCAAAGAGCATTTGCCGCCCAAGTTTTTCATCAAGGTTTTGACTAAAGGTACCTTCCTCTTTTCCGCTCACAATCACTTCTTCCATTAAATGCACGTACACTTTGAGAACTTCATTAATCTGTAATCTCAAGTCCCGTTCGGATTGGCGCATTTCCAATTGCATCACCACGCTTAAATTCGGTTGAGCCGAAAATTGGGTGAAATGCATATGAACAACTTGCCTTAACTTCTCTTCTGCATTGTCGCATGTTGCCATTCGATCTTCAATCGCGGAAATGAACCCTCCCATTTTCATACGGAAAAGGGAAACAAGGATATCTTCTTTATTCTTAAAATAGAGATAGATGGTACCATCGGCCACGCCTGCTTCTTTTGCAATCTTCGAGACTTGTGCATTGTGATACCCATGGTTTGCAATAACGGTAACTGCCGCGTCAATAATCAACTGGTATTTTTGAGAGTTTTTCTTATCTAAAGCCATGATTTCTCCTTACGCGCTTCAGATCACTGAGCGATGCCCCAATATATGAATGATTCTTCATTCATTCTATCTTACGTTGATAAAACTGTCAAATGGGAACCATCCCTGTTACCCATGTTTCTTCTCTGTTTCATCTGCTTCATTTTTCTCCATTTCTTCCTCGACAAGCGCGCGTCTGAGTACCTTCCCGACAAATGTTTTCGGCAATTCTTCCCTTTGTTCAAAAATACGGGGAATTTTATATGCCGCCAGCTTTGAACGGCAGAATGTCTCCAGATCTTCGCTACTGGCTTCTTTTCCTTCTTTTAATACGACAAATGCTTTTACCGTCTCCCCCCGATAAGGATGCGGAACTCCGACCACTGCGGCCTCGAGAATGGCTTCGTGTTCATAGAGCACTTCTTCCACTTCTCTCGGGTAGATATTAAATCCTCCGGCAATGATCATATCTTTTTTTCGATCGACGATATAGAAAAAACCATCTTCATCTTGATAACCCATGTCTCCGGTTTTAAACCAGTCGCCGCTAAAAACCGCGTTCGTCTCTTCTTCATTTTTCCAATAGCCTTGCATAACCTGCGGTCCGCGAACGGCAAGTTCTCCGACTTCATTGATACCGGCTATTTCCCCGGTTTCTTGGTCCAATGCTGCCATCTCCGTGTCCGGCCACGGCAAGCCGATACTGCCGTTCTTGTTCATCTCCCAAATCGGATTGGCAGATGCCACCGGGGAGGTTTCGGTTAATCCGTACCCCTCGACCAGTTTGCCGCCCGTTTTCTCTTCAAATGAAAGTTGAACTTCTCTCGGCAACGGTGCCGCCCCGCTTAAGCAAGCCTTTATCGAACTAAGGTCGTGCTTTTCAATATCGGGATGGTTCGTTAATCCGATGTACATGGTAGGAGCACCCGGAAACATCGTGATTTTTTTCTTCTCGATCGTCTTTAGCACTTCTTTCGGGTCGAATTTCGGCACGATGACTAACTCGGCAATATTTAATATCCCAAGGTTCATGGCCGTCGTCATGCCGTACACGTGAAAAAACGGAAGCGCTGCCAAAATTCGTTCCCCGCCTCTTTCGGTTTTATACATCCACCGGATGCACTGTTCGGCGTTAACGACAAGATTGTAGTGGGTGAGCATCACGCCTTTGGGAGCACCAGTCGTCCCGCCCGTATACTGAATCAAAGCCAAGTCTTTTTTGGAATCAATCGCCACTTCCTCGAATTTCTTACTTGCATTCTCCACAATTCTCTTCCAATTGTGGGTCTCGCTGTCATATGTCACTTCAACTTTTATCCCCATATTTTTCTTTTGAATCAAAGGATAGATTTTGTTTTTCGGGAACGGCAAGAAATCTTTGATGCCCGTGACAAGCACATGCTCTAAACTAGTATTTTGCCGAATTTTTTGCACACGCGGAAAGACCATGTCCAAACAAACGAGCACTTTTGCATCTGAATCTATCAATTGTTGCTCGATTTCCCTTTCCACGAATAAAGGATTCATCTGCACAACGACCCCGCCGGCAAACAATGCTCCATAATAGCAAATCACCGATTGAGGGGTGTTTGCAAGCATTACCGCCACACGATCGCCTTTTTCTACCCCTAACGTTTTCAGAGCATTCGCAAACCGAAGGCTGTAATCAAACAGCTCTTGATACGTTAAATCCTTTCCCTTAAAGTGAATGGCTGTTTTTTCCGGATATTCCTCGGCGGCCTGCTTTAAAAATTCGTGCAACCCCGTTTCGGAATATGGGTAGGAAGGAGCTACCTCTGCTGGATAGCTGTTCAGCCAAGCATGGCTTTCTTTCGTTGTCATGTCACTACCTCCTCCTGGTGTCTTATAGGTATCCCCACCTTCTATCATAATGCAAACGCTACCAATAATAAATATTTTTTTATTATTTTATTAAAAAAACTAAATCTGATCGTCACACTTTGCCCTATAGCGCGACCACCAGATAGATGATTCCGACGAGGATAAATCCTATGCAGCATGTGATCAATATTTTCCCCAGCGTTTCCATGCAAATGCCCCCCAAAAAAAGAAGAGAGCAGAGCGTTCGCTCCCTTCATTATTTTAATTCTACCACTGTGTTGCCGATCCCGCCTTCGTTCATTCCGCCGTCTCTTGTATTTTTTACACCTGGGTGTTTTGCCAGCAGTTCTTTCACACCTTTGCGCAAAGCGCCCGTTCCTTTGCCATGAACGATATGAACGCGCCCATAGCCGGCGAGGACAGCATCATCGAGATATTTTTCCACTTCTGCCATGGCATTCTCATAACGTTCCCCGCGCAAATCCAATTCCGGTTTTACATGAGACGAACGTCCGGAGACACGTGTGACGCTTTTCCCGGCTTTTTCAGGCTTTGGCTGTGAGGTTTTTTCTAGATCATCTGCCTTTAATGTCATTTTCATAATACCGAGTTGGACGCTGTATTCGTCTTTTCCGGAAGTTTCCACTACGTATCCGCTTTGATTAAAGCGGGGCACGAAGACTTCTTCGCCCGGCTCATAGCTGGCCGCTTTTTCGGCTTTTCTCTTCACTTGTTGCTGCTTTTTCGTTAATTGGGGGGGCGCATCTTCAAGTCCCTTCCGTGCCTCAATGAGCTCATGCTCCTTCACCGCATGGCCTTCTTGCTGGAGGCGGCGCAAATCGGCAACAATTGTTTCCGCTTCTTGTTTTGCCTTTTCCACTTCCGCTTGTGCCTTTGCCTCTGCGTCCTCGTAGATCGCCTGTTTTTGCTTTTGCATCTCTGTAAATGCACGGTCCAGCTCGCGGTGCAGTTTCTCTGCCTGTTTCCGCGTTTCATCCGCCTCTTCTTGCGCTCGTTCTGCTTCTTGGTAGCGGGCTTCGAGCGACGTAATCATTTGTTCCGCCTGCTTCGTATCCGCCGCCATTTCACTTTCGGCCGCTGCTATGATATTTTCCGGAAGGCCGAGCCGCCGGGAGATTGCAAAAGCATTGCTGCGCCCCGGCACTCCTGTAAGCAGCCGATACGTCGGGCTTAACGTGTCGACATCAAATTCAACGCTGGCATTCATCACGCCATTTCGGTTATAGGCATAGCCTTTCAATTCCGTGTAGTGCGTGGTGGCTACCGTGCGTGCATCGCGGGCATGGGCTTCATCCAAAATGGAAACGGCAAGTGCCGCCCCTTCAGCAGGATCGGTTCCTGCCCCCAATTCATCGAATAAGACGAGGCTTTGATCATCGACCTCTCGCAGAATGGAAACGATATTCGTCATATGAGACGAAAACGTGCTCAAGCTTTGCTCAATGGATTGCTCATCGCCGATGTCGGCAAAAACATTTGTGAAAACCGTCGCTTCCGCTTTTTCCGCAGTTGGCAAAAATAAACCGGATTGGGCCATTAGCGTAAAGAGTCCAACGGTTTTTAAAGCGACTGTTTTACCGCCGGTGTTGGGGCCGGTAATCACGAGTGAATGATAGTCGCCCCCGATCTCCAAATCGATGGGAACGACATCATCTTCCCCCAATAATGGATGCCGGGCTCGCGGGAAATAAACGTAGCGGCGGTCATTTAGCCGCGGTTGAACCCCTCTCAACCTCTGTGCATACAAGGCTTTGGCGGAGATAAAATCAAGCTGGGCAAGAATCTCTGTATTGCTTGATAATTGCTCCCCTTCTGCTGCCACCTCTTCCGTCAACACGCGCAAAATCCGCTCAATTTCCTGTTTCTCTTTTACCTTTGCCTCACGGAGTTGATTATTTGCCGTCACAACAGATTGCGGTTCAATAAACAGCGTTTGCCCGGAGGAAGATTGGTCGTGCACAATACCGCCAAAGGCATTTCGATAGGCTTGTTTGACGGGAATTACATAGCGCTCGTTCCGTATTGTAACGACACGGTCGGAGAGCTTGGTCTCTGCATCTTTCGAACGCAGAATCTGTTCAAGTTTCGAACGGACCGTTGATTCAAACGTGCGGATTTGCTGTCTTGTTGTTCTCAATGCATCACTCGCGCTATCCAGCACATAGCCATCTTCACTAATCTTTCTTCGGATGCTCGCTTCCAGGTTTTTCAAGGGAAAAAGGTCTGAAACATACGCGTGCAAATGAGGGATGGAAATCTCTTCTTCCTCTTCGAGTAATTGATCGATAAAGGCCTTCAATTGGTTCCCGGCACGGATGGTATCATTAATGTCCGTAAAATCTTGGGGGTCGAGCACACTCCCTAATTGGGCTCGTTTAAGTTCCGCCCGGATGTCATGGACGCCTCCAAGAGGGACATGTCCACGAAAACGAAGGACTTGCTCCCCATCCCCGGTTTCCTCCTGGGCGAGTTGCACAGCCTTCAGCTCCCTATGGGGGAAAAGGTGATGGATTTTGTCTTTGCCTAAGTCAGATGCTACGTGTTCCATTAGTTGATTTTTCATTTTTTGATATTCTAACGTTCGTAGCATATCCTCCTGCATAATTGCACCTCATTTTTCCGTCAACATTCGTTTGTTTTTTAAATGGCTTTCCAGTTTTTCCAGCGGCCAGGTGTTCATCACTTGGTTTGCAAGGAGAAAAGCCTTCTTAGCCGTCCCGATGCCAAACGCCATTTGGCTCAATCCTTCCGCGCGGTGCGCATCGGTGTTGATGGCTACGGTCACTCCTTGGGCCACCGCGCGTTTGAGCGCGTCTGCTGACAAATCCAGGCGATTGGGATTTGCATTCAGTTCCAACGCGGTTCCTGTTTCAGCCGCCCGTTTGAAAAGCCAGTCCAAGTCTACCGAATACCCTTGCCGTTTGCCGATGAGGCGCCCTGTCGGATGGGCAATGAGATCAACACACGGGTGATCCAGCGCTGCATTTAAACGAGCGTGGATGGTTGCTTCCGATTGAGAGAACGCGGAATGAATCGATGCGATAACAAAATCCAATTGCCGGAGCGTTTCATCCGAGTAGTCGAGCGTGCCGTCCGGACGGATATCCATTTCGATGCCCGAAAAGATCCGGATATCATCGAATTTTTCATTGGCAGCGCGGATTTCGTCTTGCTGCCGGAGGACACGCGCCTCGCTTAATCCGTTGGCCACTTGCAAAAAACGGGAATGGTCGGTGATGGCCATATACGTGTACCCGCGCTCAATGGCTGCTTTGGCCATTTCCTCGATAGAATTCGCACCATCACTCCACACGGTGTGCATGTGGAGATCCCCTTTCACCTGCATCAAATCTATATTTTCCCGGGTTGATTGAAACCAATCTGTTTCGATCGTCCCTTCCCTTGCCTCCGGCGGAATGTCTTCCAAACCGAAATGGGCAAAAAATTCCTTTTCGTTTTGAAAAGTGGTGATTTTGCCTGTTTCGCTATCTTCAACGCCATATTCGTTAATCTTCTCTTTTTGCCCCTTCGCAATTCTTCGCATAAGCAGGTGGTGGCCCTTGGAGCCGGTAAAATGATGAAGAGCGCTCGCGAATGCATCGTCGCTCACGATTCTAACATCGACGTTGACAAGGTAGCCTTTGTCCAATTGCAACGACACTTTCTTTTCTCCATCGGCGACAACCTCGGCAATGTCGGATAAACCTTTCAGCTGTTCTCGCACGCGTTCGGGTTCATCGCTGGAAATGACGTAATCCAGGTCGCGCACCGTCTCTTTTAAGCGCCGTAAACTTCCTGCCCGGGCAAAACGGTTGATGGCATGAAATTGCCCCAACGCTGCTTCCATTTCTTCGGCAACCTGCAACATAAAAGCAACCGGCAAGCGTTCAGGGCGCTCATTAGTTGCGTTTAATGCTTCAAGGATTTTTTCCTCCGTTTTTGCCCCGAAACCAGGCAGCGTTTGTACCTGTTTTTGTTCACAGGCTTGTTTTAACGAGGCAACATCCGTGATGCCAAGTTCTTGGTATAGCTTACCGACTTTTTTTCCGCCCAACCCAGGTAATTGCAAAAGAACAGGCAAGCCCGCGGGCACTTTAGCTTTCAACTCATCCAGCACTTCGGCTGTTCCGGTATCTCTAAGCGATTCAATGACAGCGGCCGTTCCTTTTCCAATGCCATTCAACATTTCGGGGCTGCCGATCTCTTCAAGGGTGCGCGCTTCACGCTCCAACGCTTGCGCCGCTTTTCGGTAAGCGGCAATCTTAAACGGATTTTCTCCGGAGATTTCTTGATAGATCGCAATCGTTTCCAGCGTTTGCATCACTTCTTTTTTGTCCAAACTTCTGCCTCCTTACGTCCATACATCCGGCAACCATTGGGATAAAAACGGCGTTTGTTCAATGATCAGTCTGGCGACCGCAGAACCCGCAATCGTATCCTGAACAGCTTCAACAGGGATTAATGCGGCCACAAGCAATAAGACAAAAACGATGAGATACCCTTCAATGAAGCCTAAAACAGCTCCGAGCAGATTATTCAAGGTGCGCACAATAGGCAGGTAGCGAACGAAGTCCAACAAGGAAGCAATCATACGCAACAAAATGCGCGTGGCAAAAAAAAGGATGGCGAAGGCAATCCCGTTATAATACACGCTTTCCAAACTAAATTCGGGGATCATCATGCCTCCATTGCCCCCGTCCAAAAATTGGGGGTACGGCAGCCATAGCCGTAAATAATCGGCGAATGGGCCAAAAAATAAAAAGGCAACAATCAATGACCCGAAAAAACTGATAAGGTGAAAAAATTGCAAGACAAATCCCCGGCGCAGCCCTACAAAGAATTTCGCGAGCAATATCAACAGTATAAACAGACTTAACATGCGTATTTAGTCCTCTTCTTCCGAAATGTATCCTTGATCCTTTTGCATTTTCAAATACTCATCCGCAATATTGATCGCTGTAAGGACAGCGAGGCGCCTCGTATCAAGGTAAGGGTTCACCCTTTTCATTTCTCTCATTTTAGCATCCACATGCTTGGAAACATCATTGACATGATTCTTTGATTCATCACTGATAACCGTATATTGATCCCCATAGATCGTGACCGTTGTTCGTCTTTTATCCTGATTGTTTGCTTGCTGACCAGCCACCTGCGAGCGCCTCCCTTTACACCGCGTACGTGTTATAATTTCTATCAGAAGTTGTTCAAAAGTCTGTAAAAAAGATCCAGAAAAAGTCTTAAGAAGCAGGTGCTTCGAGGTTAAAAGCAGAGTGCCCGAAGCCGCGCTTCCCTGCACATTGGCTCATTGAAAATCAAAATCAATGAAAAACGAACATACTAACCCTATGATATCTCTCATCATAACAGATTCCGGAGCCAATGAAAAATAACGGACTTAGATCAATTTCCAACCGTTCTTCAATCTCACGAAGAGGTAGGGGAACCCCCGAAGCGTGACAGCACGGAACGTCTTGTACGTAAAAAAAGCACCCGCCAGGGGTGCTTTTTCCTACTCGCGCAAGGATGCGCCTAGGCGCGAGCGCAGGGAAGCTACAATTTCATCGTGAATCTCCGCGATCTCTTCATCTTTCAGTGTGCGTTCGCGGTTTAGATAAAGCAGCGAATACGCGAGCGATTTTTTGCCTGCTTCGATGTTGTCCCCTTGATAGACATCAAACAGATGAATATCTTCCAACCATTCTCCCGAAGCCTCCGCGATGACCGCTTCCACTTCAGCCGCGGCAATATTCGCATCGGCAACAACGGCCAAATCTCTTCTTATGGCAGGAAAGCGAGGCAACGGTTGGTAGCGGAACTCCTCGTTATCCGCGGCAAATATCACTTTTGCATTTAATTCAAACAGATAAGTGGCCGACAATCCATACGCCTCTTGTTCGAGCGGATGAAGCTGCCCAAGGAAACCAACGGTTTCGCCATCAATAAGCACCTCAGCGGATCGTCCCGGATGCATCCCTTCCCGTTTGCGGGCGCGAAATGATACGTTCTTTTCTTTTCCCGCTTGCTTTAACATGCCTTCAACCATTCCTTTTACGACATAGAAATCAACCTCGATTTCTTCCCCGTTCCAAGCATGATTGTACCACTGGCCGCTTAAAACGCCAGCTACATGTTCATGCTCCGCCGGTTGCTTATTTTCATCCGCTTGGGCTTCAAAAACTGTACCTATCTCAAACAAAAAGAAATCATCAAGCTGGCGGTTCGCGTTATAAACACCGCCCTCCAAAAGATGAGGGATCAGGCTTCTTCGCAAAACTTCACGCTCTTCACTCATAGGCATCAGCACACGCATCTTGTGGTTACTTTGGGGCAGTAAAAATTTATTTGCCTTTTGTACACTTGTGAGAGAATAAGTGATTGCTTCTTGCATGCCCGTGCTTTCCAGAAACCGGCGCAATCTGCGACGGCGTTTTTGCTCGTCTGTCAAAGCCCCGGCTGAGCGCGCACCAACCGGCAATGTAGTCGGGATACGATCATACCCATACAAACGCGCGATTTCTTCCATTAAATCTTCTTCAATCGAAAGGTCGAGGCGTCTTGAAGGGATACGGACCTGCCATTTATTTCCGATATCCGTCACTTCCAAACCGAGCCGATGCAACAACGTCTCGACTTCCTCCGCGCCAAGTTCCGTGCCAAGCCGCATGTTTACCCGCCCTAAATTCAAGTGAACTTCTTGTACAACAGGCGGCAGTTCCCCCGATTCAACTGTACCTTTCAGCACAAGGCCGCCGGTAATTTGTTCTATTAATGTGGCTGCCCTTTCCGCAGCTTCGGCAGTGCGCTCGAAATCAAGCCCTTTTTCGAATCGCTGGCTTGATTCACTGCGCAATCCTAACTTTCCCGATGTTTTTCTGACTTGCAACGCATCAAATTGTGCGGATTCCAACAAAACGCTGGTGGTGTCCGTCTGCACTTCTGCTGAGGCACCGCCCATCACGCCAGCGATTGCCATCGGAGCATTGCCATTCGTGATCAACACTTCCCCGCCGGAGAGAGTTCGATCCTGTCCATCCAACGTCTCGATTTTTTCCTCTTGTTCCGCTCGTCTCGTCACGATTTCCTCGGAACCAAACCGGTCATAGTCAAAAGCATGGAGGGGTTGCCCATACTCCAACAAGACGTAGTTTGTAATATCCACAATATTGTTGATCGGACGAATGCCGGCAGCCATTAAACGTGTCTGCAGCCATAGCGGCGATGGAGCCACCGTTACTTTATCGATCACTTTCGCCCCGTAATAAGGAACGTCTTCGCCATTGGTGACTTCAACGGCGATACGATCGGCGGCATTTTTACGAATCACTCCATGTGTGTACTCGGGATGGTGAATCGGGCGATCCAACAACGCGGACAATTCGTAAGCGACCCCGAGCATGCTTAAACAGTCCGGCCGGTTCGGGGTCAAATCAAGTTCCATGATCACATCGTTCAACCCCAGTATCTCAAGTGCGTCATCCCCGGATGCTGCTTTTTCCGGCAATTCCACAATTTGATCTTGCTCCGTTTTTGCCAGCAACTGTTCATTGAACCCCAGTTCATCCAATGCGCAAATCATGCCCGCGGATGGTTCACCGCGAATGGTCGTTTCTTCTATTTTTTTATTTCCAGGCAAAATCGTCCCCGGCATTGCTACGGCAACTTTTTGTCCTTTTTGCACATTACTTGCGCCACAGATGATTTGCTGCGTCTGCTCCCCAACATCCACTTGGCAAACCGTTAATTTTTCTGCTTCCGGGTGAGGAGTTGTCTCCTGCACCTCCCCGACGATGACACCATCGGTTCCGTTATGATAGCGATGAAGTCGATCAACTTCTACCCCTCCGCGGGTGAGTTTTTCAGCGACCTCCTCCGGGGTAACATCCGATAAATCAATATAATCCGTTAACCATTGATAGGAAACGAGCATCGTCGCTTCACCTTCCTTCTTTTTGTGATGGCTTATAAATGTTGGAACTGTGATAAAAAGCGCGTGTCATTCGTGTAAAAATGACGGATATCGTCAATGCCGTATTTCAGCATGGCAAAACGTTCCACGCCCATGCCAAACGCGAATCCACTATAGACATCGGGATCAAAACCATTTAATTCCAAAACACGCGGGTGAACCATCCCCGAACCTAACACTTCAATCCAGCCGCTTTGCTTGCATATTCTGCAACCTTCACCGGCACAAATGCCGCAAGTGACATCGATCTCAGCTGAAGGTTCAGTAAATGGAAAGAAGCTGGGGCGCAACCGAATTTCTCGGTCCCGGCCAAAATATTGTTTCACAAACGTATCAAATATCCCTTTCAAGTCACTCATTCGCACATTTTCATCGACGTACAGCCCTTCAATTTGCATAAATTGATGGGAGTGGGTGGCGTCATCTTCGTCGCGGCGATAGACTTTTCCCGGACAAATAATCCTTACCGGCCCTTCCCCCTCATGCTTTTGCAATGTCCGTGCCTGCACCGGTGACGTTTGCGTTCGCAAAAGGGTGTCATCACTAATGTAAAAAGAATCTTGCATATCACGGGCTGGATGATTCGGAGGTAAATTGATCATTTCGAAGTTATAATAATCCGTTTCAACTTCAGGCCCTTCCGTCACTTCAAACCCCAAGCCGATAAAAATATCCTCGATCTCTTCCACAACGGCGGTAAGCGGATGGGTGGACCCCTGATTCATCGGCCGTCCCGGCAAGGTCACATCGATTTCTTCGTTTGCAAGCCTTTGTTCCAATTCGGCTTGCTCAAAAACCTCTGCTTTCTTGGCCAGTTCCTCTTGTATACGCTCGCGGACCTCATTGGCCTTTTGGCCAACGACAGGTCTTTCTTCGGCAGATAGTTGCCCCATCCCGCGAAGCACTTCTGTAATGGCGCCTTTTTTTCCAAGATAACGGATACGCACTTGTTCGAGTGCCTTCTTGTCATCGCTTGTCTGTATGGCTTCGAGCGCTTCTGATTCAAGCGTCTTTAATCGTTCAATCATCTCGTATATCCTCCTTCGCACGGCGAGGCCGCCGGTTTATTTTTTCATTCTTAAAGTGCACATAAAAAACCTCCGCCCCCTAAAAAAGGGACGAAGGTTTCGCGGTACCACCCTTGTTAACGACAACAACTGTCGCTCACTCTTGCAAGTAACGGCTTGCGCCCGGTACACTTTTTTCTATCGGTGAACGATGACGTCCCCGTACTTTTTCAGTGCCAACTCCAGAGTGAATTCCAAGGTTCTTAACGCAGGGAAGCTTCCAATCCATGACTCCCCCTTCCTGGCCGCCAGTGTTCCAAGTACTACGCTCTTTCCTTGTTTTTTGATCAATATTCTTGTCTAACAACCAGTATAATCCGTTTTTTTATCTGTTTCAAGTCATACCTCAATAACCGGACCGCTCGCTCATCATGCTTTCAATCATTTTATATTCTTTTTGCAAAGGTTTTTCTGCCGGCCCCTCGATCACTTCGCCGGAGTAGGAAAACCTTGAGCCGTGGCAAGGACAGTCCCAAGTGCGGTCCGCACCGTTCCAATTCACCTCGCAGCCAACGTGGGTGCAAGTGGTGTCAACGACGTGAAGCTCACCATCTTTATCTCTATACGCACCCTTTCGTTTTCCGTCAACCCGCACGACAGCGCCTTCGTCCTTTGCCAAGCCTTTCATTTCCTTGTTGGATGACTCTGCTTTGCCTTCGACGAGATGCTTCGCCACATCGAAATTTTCTTTCAAAAAATGTTTCAGGCTGGGATCGGCATGAAAACGGGAGGGTGTAAAAAGGGACGCGTAACGGTTCTCTTTTTCCAGCACAAGATCTTTCAGCAACAGCGCAGCAGCTGTCCCATTAGTCATCCCCCACTTTCGGTAACCGGTGGCAACAAGAATGTTTTGCTCGGAAGTTTGCGAGGTCAAAGGGCCGATATAAGGAAGTTTGTCCAGCGTCGTCAAATCTTGCGTGGACCAACGGTTGACCTGTTTTTCGATGCCTAGCACATCATCTCCGAACGTTTGCAAAGCGTTGTAGTGTTCATGTGTGTCTATTCCCTGTCCCGTCTTATGGCTTTCTCCGCCAACCAAAACCAACTCTTCCCCGTCAATGTTGGCAGAACGAAGCGATCGCGTGGGATGATCCACGCTTAAATACATGCCGCCCTGGTACTCCGTCTTTGGTTTTATGGCAACGACATAGGAACGCTCCGCGTGCATTCTGGTAAAATAAAAACCAGTTCCTTCATAAAATGGAAAATGTGAACAAGATAAAATATATTTTGCCTGGACACGGGCATCCCCGCGGGTAATCACGGATTGCTCCTCTCCCCGTTCCACATGGACGGCCGTTGTGTTTTCAAAAATCCGGCCGCCTTTGTCAACGATGGTTTTTATAAGCGGTGATAAATAATGGAGGGGATGGAATTGGGCCTGATCCTTCATCACCAACGCATTTTTGACGTTCATATCAATCGGAAGTTCCTCAAGAAGCTCCCCGTCGATATTTAGCTTTTCATAAGCCGCTGCTTCTTTTTCCAATTTCTTTTTATATTTCGGAGTTGTTGCGTAAAGATAAGCGTCTTGCGTGCGAAAATCACAGTTGATCCCATGCTCGTCAATCGTTTCACGAATAAACGCCATTGCTTCCTGACTCGCTTCATAGTACAACCGTGCATTTGTCTGTCCAAAATGTTGGATAAATTCATCGTAGATCATGCCGTGTTGAGCGGTAACTTTCGCGGTGGTATGCCCGGTTGTTCCATTGAGCAGTTTTCCGGCTTCTACCAACGCAACTTGAAACCCTTCCCGGACGAGGAGATAGGCGGCGGTAATGCCTGTAATCCCCCCGCCCACAATAACAACATCTGTGTTAATATCATCTTTTAACGGATCAAAGTCCGGGATGTCTGCCGATGCTTGCCAAGACGTTTCCGCAAACTTTTCTTCGGTATGTTGATCTGCCATTCAAATGCGCTCCTTCATAAATATAAGATGCGATTATTATTTACAACTTATATCTGGGTATGCGTGTGAAGGAGGTGCGTGCTATCGCATTCCCGAGCTCAGGGAACATGGCGACCGAACTTGATCGAGGCCGGCCTTCTCGGGCGCCATGAAGCGGCCATACACTAAATAGGGTTTGCTGAAATGAAAAAATTCTTTCTGTTGCAGGGGGTTTCCCCTGATGTGTAGAAAGAGAAATGCAAGGAAAAATGGCCGCTCATGGCTAAACCTTTGCACCTTATGGTCAACATGCGGGGGATGGCGCTGCAATGGCGAAGACTCCAGCGGAAAAACGGACGAGCCAAGACCCCGCAGCGCTGATCTTGCGCGAGGAGGCATGGCCGTTCGTCCGCGGAAAGCGAAGCCATGGAAGCGACATCCCGCCCTTGCGATCAAGTTGTTCAGCAGCCTCTAAATAAGGCGAACGGGATCCTCCCCGTTCGCCTTCACACCACAAGGTTTAATTTTTAAATTGATTGACGCGTGCTTTTTTCTCTTCGATTGTATGTGCTTCCCCGTCTCTTCGGTCATCGATACGAATATCGGTAGAAATTCTTGTCCATCCGCGCTGCACCGGCACATTGTGAAGCGCTTGAATCACGGTGAACAAATCCTCGATATCGCCTTCAATGACGGTACTCATCGGAGTTAATTCATATTTCACTTTATCTTTGTGTTTATCCAATTCTTCATGGATAGCCGCGACTTCTTCGCCTAGACTACTGTTTTTCTCTTCCACAATCGGTACAATGGAAATGTCTGCCATCGCCATGATCAAAATCCTCCTTTAATATCTTCTGCTATAATTCCGTTTCCCATTTCGTTGCGGCCGAAAACGTCCATTTTTCTTTTGGGACAATCTCAGGCTTGGAGATTCGGACATTTTTATAGGCTTAGATCCATAAACAGTCCGAACTAATCCATGGTTCGGACAATTGTTTTCATGCTCCAAATCCAAAGTGTCCGAGCTATGCACTGGTTCGGACAATTCTAAAGGGACCGATTCATTCATTGTCCGAACCGGATCTCATATAGGTAAATTTTTCCATTTAATTAGCCTTTTACCGCATGACACTGCCGCCGGAGATTTTTACGCTTTCTCCAACGATGTTTACAGCAGCGTCCGTGAGGAGATAGGCTATGGTATTCGCCACTTCTTCCGGTTCCGTGATACGGCCGGAAGGCAAACCTGCTTGTACGTCTCTCATCTGCTCTAAATATGAACGATCATTTCGCTCCGCTTTTCGTTCAATGGATTGTTTACCCATCTCTGTGTTCACAAACCCTGGGGAAACCGCATTTACTCGCACCCCGTGTTCGATTGCTTCAACGGCAAACGATTGCGTAAAACCAATCAAAGCAAATTTGCTGCCGGCATAAGCAGTATTCGCAAAAGTTCCCCGCATGCCGGATAAGGATGAAACGTTCACGATCGCTCCCTGTTGTTTTTCCATCATTTGCTTGTACGCGTGTTTGCTGAGCATTACAGCCGAATAATAATTTAACGCCATCAACTCATGCAAAAAACCTTCATCCATGTCTTCTATCTTTTGATTGCCGGCTATGCCCGCCGAATTGACCAATCCTGAGATCAAACCAAACCGTCCCCGTGCATCTTCCACAAGCGCGCGACGGCTTTCTTCGGAATTGAGATCAGCCGGACGCACATAAATATTACTCGCGTCCGTTATTTCTTCCAGTTCTTTTTGCAAATCATGTAGTTTTTCTTCGTTCCGGGCGGTAATGGTAACAAGAGCCCCCATGGAGACAGCCACCTTTGCTGTTTCCTTGCCAATCCCGCCTGTGGCTCCCGTAATCAGCACATGTTCATTTTGCAAAGCAGTTTCTGAAAAAATCATCGTATCCCTCTTTCTTTAGCGAATCCAGTCATACATGATGATTCCCGCGGCCACAGCTACGTTCAATGATTCAGCTTTCCCTAAAATGGGGACGGACACTTTTTCGTCTGCTACGCTCAATAAAGCCGGAGATATTCCTTGCGCCTCATTTCCGAGGAGCAATGCATACGGTGCTCCCTGAGGCTTCGCGTCTCGATAAGAAAGCCCCGTATGCATGTCGGTACCATAGATCATGATTCCTTCCGCCTTCAAAGCAGAAACCACATTTTTTAAATCTGACGTAATTACCGGAAGATGAAACATGGCCCTTGAGTCGCGCGAATCACTTTCGGGTTGTACAGATCAACGGTGTCTTCACTTACATAAATTCCGGCCAATCCTGCCGCTTCCGCGGTGCGGATCATTGTGCCAAGGTTTCCCGGGTCGCGTATCCCATCAAGGAGCAAAACACTTCCGTTCGTCCCTTCATCTTCAGGGGGAATTTTGCAAACCGCGAGCCACCCCTGGGGGGACTCGGTGGCCGAAATCATCGCAAATACGGAACCGCTCACTTCAACGACGCGATGATCTCCGATATCAACCGACAGCAATGGGGCCTCCTCGCTTGTTACAAGCATGTCTACATAAGCATTCGCCGCTAACGCTTCTTCGACTAAATGGACCCCTTCAACGAGAAAGCGGCGTTCCTTCATACGGTATTTTTTTTGCCGATATTTCTTAATCTTTTTGATTAATGGATTGTTTACGGATGTTATCATTCGTATCCCTCGCTCACACGTATGTATAAGAGAGCATAGCATTTCTCATCCTAGTAAAGCGAATGACTCGTTTTCACATAAGGAGGGAATCCCATGGATTTTAACTTGCGCAATGCTATATTGGATAACGTATCCGGAAGTGATACGTCACAAATCGAAGCCACGATCAACGATGCCATGAATAGCGGCGAAGAGAAAATGTTGCCCGGCTTAGGCGTATTGTTTGAAGTGTACTGGAATGAAGTGGATCAAGAGGAAAGACAGGAAGTGATCAATCAGATTGCAAACGGGGTCCGCTAACAACCCGAAGACAGCGTCCCCGCAACTAATCGTTACGGGGACGTTCACCATTCTGTCCTATCATTGGAATGTAATTTGTTTCACCGTGTCGTCATCGAGTTTTTCAATGACCGCCACGATTAAATCAACGGCATGCTCAAAATCATCCCGATGCAAAATTCCGGCATGCGTATGAATATAACGGGTTGCTACACTGATGGAAAGGGCAGGGACACCGTCCGCGGTTAAATGGATCGCCCCTCCGTCGGTTCCGCCTGCAGCCATCGCGTCAAATTGGTAAGGGATGTCAATTTCTTCAGCTGTATCGACGACGAAGTCACGCAAGCCTTTGTGTGAAATCAGGGATGCGTCATAAACGAGGATTTGCGGCCCGTGTCCGATATCGGCCCGTGCTTCATCCTTGGAAATGCCCGGTGTATCACCGGCAATACCGACATCGACGGCAAAACCAATATCAGGTTGAATGGCATGCGCTGATGTTCGCGCCCCTCGCAACCCAACTTCTTCCTGGACGGTACCGACCCCGTAGACAACGTTCGGATGCGTTTTCCCTTCCAGTTTTTTCAACACTTCAATAGCAATCGCGCACCCGATCCGGTTATCCCATGCTTTTGCCATCATCAATTTCTCGTTATTCATAACGGTAAAGTCACAAATAGGGACCACCGAATCGCCCGGCCGCACGCCAAATTCTTCAGCTTCTTCTTTGTTTGCGGCGCCGATATCAATAAACATCTCTTTTTTATCAACCACTTTTTTGCGTTGATCGGCAGGAAGCACATGCGGTGGCTTTGATCCGATCACGCCGACAATGGTCCCTTTTTTTGTGAGCACATTGACGCGTTGCGCGAGCATCACTTGCTCCCACCAACCACCGAGGGTTTGAAACTTCAAAAAACCGTTATCGTCAATTTGCGTGACCATGAAGCCGACTTCATCAAGATGGCCGGCAACCATTACCTTCGGTCCGCCTTCTTTCCCCGTCTTTTTTGCAATTAAGCTTCCCAAATTGTCGGTGGTGACTTCATCCGCATACGGAGCAATATGCTTCTCCATCACTTCGCGGGACTCCCGTTCGTTCCCCGGCACAGCGTTCGCGTCTGTTAACTCTTTTAGCATTGTTTGTGTTTCGTCTAATTGTGTCACCTTAACGGCCTCCTTCTCCCATCCTGAACATCTATTGGCAGTATACGCCCCATTCATCGTTCCCACAATCAAAAGACCTTCTGTTTCTATTGTCGTGAAAGCGGGTAAACATCTATAATAAGGGTACACGATATCAGGGGAACCTGAAATGAGGGGGATAAAATGATGACCCTGTTGCTTCAATTGTTCGTGCTGGCCGCTCTGATCATTCTTGTTTATACCATTGTCCGCTATTTGCGCAGCCCTTTACGAAAATTGGAGCAGGCGCAAAACGACAATCAATATTTTCTGTATGATGATAGGGAACATGTGCGTAAAAATTTATTCCTCACGTATAAAGGCGCGATGTTTGAAGGAGAAAAACACGTCGGATCCACCGACCGCTCTTTTGAAGTCGTTCGCATATCGGTACGCCCAAAACGAACAGATAAGCTGGAAGGCTTGGAATATGATGACTTCATGTTTATTGAAAAAGAAATCAAAGACCACTACCCTCATGCTTCGATCGATTGGAAAAGTCCGGTTAATGAGTTGATGAAAAAAAGAAAATAAACGCAACCCAGGATCAGGCACGTCATTTGGATGCAACGGAAAAGCAGCGCTCGTGATGCCATCACGAGCGCTGCTTTTTTATTTATCGTGCAACCATCTTAGCTTTTGCTTCTTGCCGCCGGCGGTGCAAGATTGGCTCTGTATATCCATTCGGTTGTTCCTTCCCTTTGAATACGAGGTCGCAACCTGCT
The DNA here is from genome assembly GCF_006740705.1 of Salicibibacter halophilus. Taxonomy (GTDB): domain Bacteria; phylum Bacillota; class Bacilli; order Bacillales; family Marinococcaceae; genus Salicibibacter; species Salicibibacter halophilus. The sequence goes on from NZ_CP035485.1 coordinate 1,606,192, forward strand.
TGGAAAGCAACAGAGTTATCGTAATCCGGCGCCATCGGCGTATAGTTCGGGTCCCCGGCGTTTTGTTCGTCGACAACCTTAGCCATGCGTTTGAGTGTCTCCAGCACTTGTTCTTCGCTGCAGATACCGTGATGGAGCCAGTTCGTCATATGCTGGCTGGAAATTCTTAACGTTGCCCGATCTTCCATGAGATCGACGTTGTCAATATCCGGAACGGAAGAACTTCCGACACCTTGGTCAATCCAGCGCACGACATAGCCGAGAATGCCCTGTGCGTTATTGTCCAGCTCTTGCTGAATTTCCTTCTCGCTCCACTGTCGAGTAGCGTCAATCGGAAGCTCCAGCATCTCATCTCGATATTCGCCTTGTGTGATTGCTTGTTGCACTTTAAACACGTCAACATCATGATAGTGAAGGGCATGAAGCGTTGCCGCCGTCGGAGACGGTACCCAAGCTGTATTCGCACCTGCTTTTAGCTGGCCGTCTTTCTTGTCCATCATGTCTTTCATGAGTTTCGGCATGGCCCACATCCCTTTGCCGATTTGGGCTTTCCCGCGGAAACCACTGTTCACCCCTACATTGACATTCGAATCTTCATAGGCTTGTAACCATGTAGAAGCCTTCATCTCGTTTTTTCGAATCATCGGCCCGAGTTCCATCGAAGTGTGAATTTCATCCCCTGTACGGTCGAGAAAACCTGTGTTAATAAAAATAATACGTTCCCGCGCCTCGTAAATACAATTTTTAAGGTTCAACGAGGTGCGTCGTTCCTCGTCCATCACCCCGACTTTAATCGTATGGCGTTTCAAACCGAGCATATCCTCGACGCGGTCGAAGAGGTCATTTGTAAAGGCGACTTCTTCCGAACCGTGCATTTTCGGCTTCACAATATAGATAGAACCTTCGGCGGAGTTCTGAAAATTTCCATTGCCGAGCACATCTTGTTTTGCCGCGAGACTTGTAACGACAGCATCCAAAATGCCTTCCGGCACCGGCTGTCCGTTTTCATCCAAAATGGCGTCACTCGTCATCAAATGGCCGACGTTACGGTTGAACATGAGCGAACGGCCGGGCAGCGTGAACGATTCGCCGAATGGACTTGAATACGTGCGATCCGGATGTAGTTTTCGCGTGATCGTTTGATTTCCCTTGGTGAACGTTTTTGTTAATGTGCCGTTCATTAACCCAAGCCAATTCCGGTAAACGTCCACTTTGTCTTCAGCGTCTACCGCCGCAACGGAATCTTCACAATCAATGATCGTCGTGATCGCAGACTCTACATACACGTCTTTTACGTGGGCTTCATCCGTTTTCCCAATAGGATGATTAGCGTCAATCTGGATTTCAAAATACAACCCATGATTTTTAAACAACATAGCGGCGGGACTGTCCCCTTTTTCTCCTTGTGTGCCTAAAAACTGTTTGGCATTTTGAAGCGTAACGGATTTTCCGCCGATATCTACGTAAAGAATGCCATTTTCAACTTTGTACTGCTTGGCGTCTTTATGGGAACCTTCCGTCAACGGAATCGCTTCATCCAACCAACGTTTTGCGTAAGCCACCACTTTGTCTCCACGCACCGGGTTATAAGATGTCCCCTGCTCGGCTCCATCTTTTTCAGGAATAATGTCGCTGCCATACAGCGCGTCATATAAACTTCCCCAGCGGGCGTTGGCTGCGTTCAACGCATAGCGGCCGTTTTTAACCGGTACAACGAGTTGCGGTCCCGGCTGCGCGGTGATTTCCGGATCTACATTTTCCGTAGTAATCTCGAAATCATCAACTTCCTTTTCCAAATACCCGATTTCCTTTAAGAAAGCTTCATATGCTTCTTGAAAATAATCGTCCTGATTGTCTCGATTCCACTGATCGATCTTTTCCTGGATTTCCTCGCGTTTTTTTAATAATTTTTTATTTCGTCCGGAAAAGTCCCGAATAAGCCGTTCAAAATCTGCCCAAAATTGCTCCGCCGTTAAACCGCTATCGACGAGCGCTTCCTGATTGATAAATTCATAGAGCGACGCCTCGACGGTAAGATTTCCTATTTTTTCACTCATACCCTTCGCCTCCCAAATGATTGATTTATGCTTGCTTCTATTATATAACACAGGTAGAATGATTTAAAATGAATATTTAGAATGGTTATTATGCATATAAGTTATATTAGCACAACGTTATCGAAAAAAGGCGGGGTCAGAATGGATATTCGGCAATTGCAATATTTCACCGAAGTTGCAAAAAGCCAAAGCTTCACAAAAGCAGCCTCATATTTGCACATCTCCCAACCTTCTTTAAGCAAGGCTATCAAGCGTTTGGAAGACGAACTCGACGTCCCCTTGTTCCACCGTTCCTCCAAACAATTGCATTTAACGGATGCCGGCAAAGCAGTTTTAAACAATACGAAGCATGTTTTAGACTCTTTTCATCATTTAACCGCCGAGCTCTCGGATATGATGGATTTGAAAAAAGGGGAAATAAAAATAGGCATCCCTCCGATTATCGGCGCTTCTTTTATCGCGCAACTCATTAGCGCATACAAGGAACAACACCCTGCCGTTGACTTGCGGTTAACGGAGGTTGGCAGCAAACGCATTAAACAAGGCATCGATGACGGAACACTGGATATCGGATTTATCTGCAACATCCCTTATCAAAAAGAAAATTTTGAAGTGGTTAAAATGTTCAAAGATCCACTTGTGTTTGTCGCGCACCAGGAGCATCCATTCAGTAAACGGGAGACAATCTCCATAGCCGAGTTGGAAAACGAGCCGCTCGTCTTATATCAAAACGATTTTTCCTTGCATGATTCCATCATTGATGCATGCCTTAAAAATGGCTTTTATCCGCAAGTCGTTTGTGAAAGCACCCAAAAAGATTTTATGCTGGAAATGGTCAATGCCAGGCTGGGTGTCGCCCTGCTCCCACGGCAAATTGCGAATGAAATGCCGAATGGCATGTTGTCCAGCCTTCCGTTACGTGAATCTGACCTCATCCATTTGGAGCTAGGAATGCTTTGGAAAAAAAATATGTATTTGTCACACGCCGCCCGCGCCTTCGTGGAGACAGCGAATCGATTTTTTCAATCGTCTCAAGATGCTCCCTAGCTAGAGGTGCCCGTTGTTGTTTTAACAGCGGTTTTTTTTAACTCCAAAAATTTTTCCTTAAATGCAAGTATAAATGCAACACTTTGGGACAACTTGGGATTCCGTGTATCAGCGGAAAGGGTTTTCCTTCCAAGGGGCGGGCTAGCCCGCCCCTTGGATCGCGGCCTCAAAGGCCTCGTCGGGCGTTTGATAGCCCAAAATCTTTCGCGGCAGCTCGTTCGTCCACGCTTCGGCCCGTTCGATGGTTTCGTCCGGAATCTCCTGGATGGCTTTGCCCTTCGGGATAAAGCGGCGCAGAAGCTCGTTGTGTCGTTCATTTGTGCCTCGTTCGAATGAAGCATACGGATGGGCGAAATAAGCGCGGACGTTCTGATGCTGGCACCAGTCATGAAGGTCGCTGAATTCTCCGCCGTTGTCTGCGGTGATCGTTTGAAAGATCGATGGGGCCTGATGCCCATACCCTTTGAAAAGATCGGTGAGGGCAGCGTTGACGGCTTCAGCTGTCGGCTCCGACAACCGGCGCACAATCTCCTTGCGTGTGCTTCGCTCCGTAAGCGTCAGGAGGGCCTGGCCTTTCGTGCGTTTGCCTCGTACCGTGTCGATCTCCCAATGCCCGACGGTTCCGCGGGTGTCCACGTCCGACTCACGTTCTTCGATGCTCGGGCCCAACACTTTTTTGTGCTGGCGAGAACGTCGCTTCTTCGTGGAACGGCGCACTTTCAAGTGCAGATCAATGTTCTTCACGTCAAGGAGCCCATCGTCGATGTAGGTGTAAAGGGTGCGCGTACACGGGATCGGAACCTCCCAGTCTCCTTGCGCTCTTGCACGTCCCACGCACACATCCGGTGACCATTTCTCTTGGAGCATTTTCTTTACCGCCCAACCCAAAAATGGGCTGGCTGCCTCCATCAACCATCGGCGCTTACGTCCGCAGTTCTGCCGGTTCGTTTCATACACACACTGACTCGTATCGGCGAAATATTTCCGTGTCACCTTCAAGTTGGAACCGAGCTGCTCTACGCTCCCACGATCTAACTCGCGCTTGATGGTACTCGCTGGACGGCCAAGTTCCCTTGCAATGGCACGAGGACCCAATCCTTGTTTGTGTAGGCCCTGGATTTCGCCGCGCTCGGTTTGGGTGAGATGTTTGTTCTTACGCTCCACTGTGCTAGAATCGGTGTGAGCCATCGGTAAGACCTCCGTAATCATGGGTTTTGGTAACTTTCATGATACACGGTCTTACCATGGCTTTCCTAGTTTCAGAGTGTTGCATTTGATTTTACAATGAAGCTCCAAAAATTTTTTCAATATTTTTGTGCAACAGGTATTGATTTTTAACAACTGTTATAATACAATGATTTTAACAAACAAGAGTGGAGGGTTTCCTTATGAAAAGCACAAACATTATGGAGCGCACAACGAACTTTGTTTATCCCCCGCCATCAAACGAACCACGCATTTGCCATGATTGCGGAGAAACCATCAGCGAAGTCCCGGAAGCCTATTTTACACAGTGCGAAAAATGCATGCGCGTAAACAATGACTAAGTAAAAACGACTCCACACAGGAGTCGTTTTTACTTTTTGTTATAATACAGAAAAACAGCCGGTGCCCCGTGGACCGGCTGTTTTTTTATAGTTAATTTTGGAATTGAGCGGTTTCTGTCGAGCCTGAAAGGGCGGTTGTTGACGAGGTTCCTCCTGAAATGGTCTGTGAAACTTCGTCGAAATATCCAGTACCGACTTCCCGTTGATGGCGGGTTGCGGTATATCCGTCTTTTTCCGCGGCAAACTCGGCCTGTTGCAATTCGGAATACGCCCCCATTCCTCTTTCTTTGTAGCCTCGAGCAAGTTGGAACATGCTGTGATTAAGGGCATGGAATCCAGCGAGGGTAACGAATTGAAATTTATATCCCATCTTGGCAATCTCTTGCTGGAACGTTTCAATCGTATCTTTATCGAGGTTTCCTTCCCAATTAAAGGATGGCGAGCAGTTATAGGCAAGCATTTTATCCGGATACTGCTCATGGATCGCGTCTGCAAACTTTTGCGCTTCTTCCAAGTTCGGCGTCGATGTTTCACACCAGATTAAATCAGCGTAAGGCGCATATGCCAACCCGCGTGCAATCGCCTGGTCGATACCAGCCCTCGTGCGGTAAAAGCCTTCATCCGTCCGTTCACCGGTAATAAATTCCGCATCGGCAGGATCGACATCGCTGGTGATCAAGTCAGCCGCGTCCGCGTCTGTACGTGCGAGTAAGACGGTCGGTACACCTGAAACATCTGCAGCCAAACGCGCGGATACAAGATTTCTTACGGCGTTTTGTGTTGGAAGCAACACTTTTCCGCCAAGGTGGCCGCATTTCTTTTCCGAGGCCAATTGGTCTTCAAGGTGCACCCCGGAAGCGCCGGCTTCAATCATCGCTTTCATTAATTCAAAAACGTTCAGCTGCCCGCCAAAACCTGCTTCGGCATCGGCAACGATCGGGGCGAAATAATCGATGTCCCCTTCGCCTTCCATGTGCTGAATTTGATCCGCACGCATTAATGCATTATTAATCCGTTTAACCACGTTCGGAACGGAGTTCGCCGGATACAAGCTTTGATCCGGATACATTTCACCGGCAACGTTCGCATCTGCGGCCACTTGCCATCCACTTAAGTAGATCGCATTCAACCCGGCTTTCACTTGTTGCACGGCCTGATTCCCGGTAAGAGCGCCTAGAGAGTTTACATAATCTTCATTTTTCAAGCTATCCCACAGCTTTTCCGCCCCTTTGCGAGCAAGCGTATGTTCAATTTGCAAAGAACCGCGCAACCGTACAACATCTTCGGCCGAATACGGGCGCTTTATCCCTTGCCAACGTTCTTCTGTTTCCCACTGTCTGTTTAATTCGTCTACCTGCTGTTGGAATGATTGTTGTGCCATAACCCATTCTCCTCTCTGATAAAACGCGCGAAGCCTAATTTCAAGGCTTTTCAACGCTGTTTTAATACAGTTAATATCTTATGTTTTTAATATATAACAGAGTCACTAATTATGCAACCGTTTTTCGTAAATTTTTTTCTGTCATTATTTTTTCTTTATTTTCTTAAAAATTGAATGCTGCTGGTTGGCGCATTTTACAATAAAAAAAGCGAACCCCGGGTAATGGGATTCGCTTTTAATGCTCTTGCTTATTTCAATTCAGCTTTTGCTTTTTCAGCAAGGTCTGCAAATGCATCTTTATCGTTTACAGCCAGGTCGGCAAGCATTTTACGGTTAACGTTAATGTCCGCTTGCTTCAACCCGTGCATGAGACGGCTGTACGAAAGTCCGTTCAAACGAGCTGCCGCATTGATACGTGTGATCCATAGTTTACGAAAATCACGCTTGCGCTGACGACGGTCGCGATAAGCATATTGAAGTGATTTTCTTACTTGTTGCTGGGCAGTGCGAAATAAACGATGTTTCGATCCATAATATCCTTTTGCAAGTTTTAATACCTTTTTGCGACGACTACGGGCGACTGTTCCGCCTTTAACTCTAGGCATCGTCGATCCCTCCTATTCACTCTCGATTGTATCTTTATTTTTTATAAGGGAGCATTGGCTCAACACGTTTTTGGTCACTCTTATCCATTACCGTGGCTTTTCGTAAATGCCGCTTTTGTTTTTGCGTCTGGTTACGGGACAAGTGACTCGTGAAAGCACGGTTGCGCTTCAGGTTGCCTTTGCCGGTACGTTTAAAGCGCTTGGCTGCTCCTCGGTGAGTTTTCATTTTTGGCATGGCGGTTTCCTCCTTGCTACGACTTTTTCTTATTGTCTTTGTCTGACATGGGGGCCAACATCAAAAACATGCTGCGCCCTTCCATCTTAGGCTTTGTTTCAACGGTTGCAACATCTTTCGTTTCGTCTGCAAGACGTTCCAAAATATCACGGCCAATGGATGAATGCGTAATGGCGCGACCGCGGAAACGAATGGCTGCTTTCACTTTGTCGCCTTTCGACAAAAATTTACGTGCATTGCGAAGCTTCGTATTGAAGTCATGCTCTTCAATGTTTGGACTCAAACGCACTTCCTTTACATTAACCACTTTTTGCTTTTTACGTGCTTCACGCTCTTTTTTCTGTTGCTCAAAGCGGTATTTCCCATAGTCCATGATGCGACAGACCGGTGGTTTTGCATTCGGTGCGACGAGAACAAGATCCAGTTCAGCTTGCTCGGCACGATCCAGCGCCTCTCGTTTCGATACTATCCCCACTTGGTCCCCATTCGCGTCGATGAGGCGAACCTCGCGGGCGCGAATCCCGTCATTAAGCTTCATATCCTTACGAATAAAGAGCCACCTCCATTAAATTTTTATTAGAAAACTTGGCTTTTCGCCAAGCTTTTATGGCGAAAGCCTTAAAAATAACCCATAGAAATGTGCCGACAATTGCATTGCAACATGCGCACAGCAAAGCTTTGCACACGTAAAAAGTGAGCGCCGTTTTACACACACGACACCCACTTATCCAATCCGATTCATTCGATTGCAGACCAGTCAACAACCCGAAGGCGTCGATCAGGTGAGAAGTGGGTACTTCTGCTTGTGTGCAACATGTTCAATTCTTTATTCAGTGTACAATCTGAAGGCTGGAATGTCAAGAGGGCGCATGTGGTGTGGGTAGTATGCCCCCGATGTGAGTCGGTACCTTGATTTTACGTTTTCTTCCTTTCAGAGATGTATTGGCTGGCCTCCAGAGGTACGTTGGACCTTCCATCGCACCTCTATTCAACGTTTTTCTCCTGTTCGGGGTGCGTTGGACATCCCATCGCACCCCTGTTTAACGTTTTTCACCCGTTCGGGGTGCGTTGGACATCCCATCGTACCTCTATTCAACGTTTTTCTCCTGTTCGGGGTGCGTTGGACCTTCCCGCACCTCTATTCAACATTTTTCTCCTGCTCGGGGTGCGTTGGACATCCCATCGCACCCCTGTTCAACGTTTTTCTCCTGTTCGGGGTGCGTTGGACATCCCATCGCACCTCTATTCAACGTTTTTCACCCGTTCGGGGTGCGTTGGACCTCCCATCGCACCCCTGTTTAACGTTTTTCTCCTGCTCGGGGTGCGTTGGACCTCCCATCGCACCCACGATCGAGTTTTTGCCGGTTCGAGGTCCACTTGGCCATGTTCATAGCGCCCTTATTTATATATTTTCCTTTCAAACACCCAACAGCGATTTCCCTTTTTGATAAATGGCTTTCCAATCTGTTTCCGGAATGAGCGATCCCCCTGTTGCCCATGCCACATGGGTTGCTTTCTTCATTCGCGATGATAAATCGTGATTTTCGATATAAAGAGGGTGTTTTGATAATTGCATTGGCCCTTGCAAGCCAGAAGCGGCAGAGGGTTCGACTTTTAAACCTTCTGAGCGCATCAATAGCGCTAACATTTTAAACAGCTCATCGTCTTCGACCGTATACACGCCACTGATGAGTTTTTCACTAATGGCGGTCGCAAAACTTGATGGCCTTCCGACAGCCAAACCATCCGCTTCCGTTATATTATCAATGCCAAAATCCTGGACACTTATCTTTTCATGTTTTTCCGTCAAAAGACCGATTAAGACGGATGGAGAATGGGTAGGTTCCACAAAAAAGCAATGAACGTTATCGCCGAAAATCTGCTTAAGACCGAAAGTCAGCCCTCCCGGAGATCCTCCTACACCACATGGAAGATAAAGAAACAGCGGGTGGTCCCTATCCACACGGATATCTTGTTCATCAAGTTGCGCCTTCAATTCGAAGGCCGCGATACTGTAGCCTAAAAACAAATCCCGCGAGTTTTCATCGTCGATAAAGTATCCGTTCGGATTCTCGCGGGACAACTTTCTTCCTTCATTAATCGCCTTACTGAAATCTGCGCTGTACTCATGAACGATGGCTCCGCTTTCTTTTAGCAAATCTTTTTTCCATTGTTTGGCATCCGCGGACATGTGGACCGAGACGTCGAAACCGATCGCGGCACTGACGATCCCGATGCTAAGGCCCAAATTACCGGTGGAACCTACATCAATGGCGTATTGATTGAAAAATTCCTTGAAAGCCGTAGTGGCAAATTTTTCATAGTTATCTTCCTTTGTGATCAACCCGTTATCAATCGCCAACGTTTCCGCGTGTCTGAGCACTTCAAAAATCCCACCACGCGCCTTTATGGATCCCGCGATCGGTAATTCATTATCACACTTTAAATACAAAGACCCTTCGATGTTTCCTTTATAATGATTTTCAAGTTGTGTTTGCACATTCGGGATGGGACGCAAGGGAGATTCAATGATCCCGTCGTTTTCTCGCGTTTCCGGGAACTCCCTTTCAATAAACGGCCGAAACCTTGCCCACATGTCTGCTGCTTCTTTCATATCAGCTTCACTTACCTTGAATCCGGACGAAGAAGCGTCCATCCACCTTTGTTTGAATGGATTTTCCCACCATACCGGCCTTAACGCTGTAATGTCTTCAAGAAGGGGAAATGCTTTTGCCCAACTTGCTATTGACTCACCCAACACCTGAGTATTCATGATCAATCCCTCCTTCGTGCAGATACTAAGCACGGCTTAGTCTTCTTTAGTAAAATCTTGATATCCCGTTTCACTCATCAGATCTTCAAGTCCATCCCTGTCAGCCATCTTGACTTCGATCAACCAGCCTTTGCCTTCCGGATTGTCATTGACTAATTCCGGCTCATCTTCCAATCGTTCATTTACGTTCACAACGGTGCCGGAGATCGGTACATAGATTTCCGATACGGTTTTTACTGATTCAATGGATCCGATACTTTCATTCGCGGTGACTTCGTCATCAACTTCAGGGATCTCCACGAAGACGATATCCCCAAGTTCTTGCTGCGCGTAATTTGAAATGCCGATGCGGACAATGTAATCATCTAGTGTTTCTACCCATTCATGGTCTTTGCTGTATAATTTACCCATAGATTTCTCCTTTATTAGCTATATCGTTTACGTCTTAATACGGGCAATTACCCTTTTCGATATGAAATTGGTACTTCTTGCGCGATATCAAGAGCGTCTTTCATCCGGACATCCTCTGTCCCCATCCCGAACAATCTATGGGAACTGGATGAGCCGACCATAACCGGAAGTTCCATGTTTACACTCCCCTCATACACGCGCTTCTTGTTGGAAAAGAGGAAAAGCTTTGCAGATGTCATTCGTCTTGTTTTTCGCCTTTTCAAGGACATCGGCACGACCATTGCTTCCCAGTACATCGGCAATGGTTTCACCGATATCGATCATTTCTTCTTTCCCCATCCCTCGAGTCGTCAACGCCGCCGTCCCAATTCTAATGCCGCTCGTCACAAACGGACTTTCCGGATCAAACGGGATCGTATTTTATTGACGGTAATCCCGGCTTTTTCAAGCAGTTGCTCTGCCTCTTTACCGGTTAGATTCCACGGACGGACATCGACGAGTAATAAATGATTGTCTGTTCCGCCTGAAACGAGGGCAGCACCGTTTTCTTTTAGCGTATCCCCAAGTGTGATCGCGTTTTCAACAACCTGGTTGGCGTACGTTTTGAATGAAGGCTGAAGCGATTCTTTAAAAGAAACGGCTTTTGCGGCAATCACATGCATCAACGGTCCACCTTGCAAGCCCGGGAAAACAGCCTTGTTAATCGCTTTGGCCATATCTTTGTCATTCGTTAAAACAAACCCGCCGCGAGGGCCTCTTAACGTTTTATGTGTCGTACTGGTTACGACATCCGCATGCGGCATTGGTGACGGATGAACCCTCGCTGCAATAAGTCCGGCAATATGTGCCATATCGACCATGAGTTTTGCATCAACCTTATCGGCGATTTCCCTGAATTTTGCAAAGTCAATGATTCTTGGATAAGCACTCGCGCCGGCAATGATGAGTTTTGGCTGTTCTTTTTTTGCCTGCGCTTCCAATTGATCATAATCAATTAAATGATCGTCTTCCCTGACACCATAAGAGACAACGTCAAACCACTTGCCGGAAATACTGACAGGACTGCCGTGGGTCAAATGTCCTCCGTGGGATAAATTCATCCCCATCACCTTGTCCCCGGGGGTTAACTGCGAGTAATAGACGGCCAAGTTGGCAGACGCCCCGGAATGCGGCTGTACATTCGCATATTCTGCGCCATAAAGCTCTTTCAAACGTTCGATGGCCGCGTTCTCTGCCACATCCACAAATTCACATCCGCCATAATACCTTCTCCCTGCGTAACCTTCCGCATATTTATTTGTCATGACCGACCCCATAGCTTCCAAAACATCTTCACTCACAAAATTTTCTGACGCTATTAACTCGAGCGTTTCATGCTGCCTGCCCCGTTCGTCTTCTATAGCCGAAAAAATAGTCGCGTCGTTTTCCTTTAAACTCATCGAAACCCCTCCTAAAAACTGCATGATTCTTTGGACATAAAAAAGGACAGAGAAAAGGTATCTACACCTTTTCTCTGTCCTTGTACCTGAGAGTTCAACTCCGTCGTACGGAATTTACCCCTTTGGTGGCTTAAGCGCTCTCCAGAGATGCGTCCCATTGCAGTCATTTTACCTGAGAGATTCATTCACAAGGTTTTTATGTGAATGTTGCCCCTTCGGTGCCGACATTTGAGCCAGTCTCTCCCGCAATGTTCATTCGCATATATTCATGTTCGTTGACATTAGTGTAGCAAAAAAGGTGTTGGAAGGCAATGGTTATTTTCGGGAAGCGCAAGGGGTAATAAAATCAAGGTACAATAATTAAAACAGAGAAAAAGGCCAGATAATATCGCTGTTGCAATCACGTAGCTACACGATCAAAAGTTTTTTTTAGCGTAACCAGTTCATTAAAGGTATAAATATGAAACCCGGCGATCCCGTAGTCCGACTCATTTAAGTGCGGGGTGTAGGCATTCATTAAGCCGGAGGCGTCGTATCCGTGCAACAGTTTTCCCGATAACTTTAGGTTTTTCCTGAGGAAACGAAGCGAGTCGGTCACACCAATATTAGCCGCGATGCGAAGAAGTTTATCCGGTTTCACCGGTCCGGGGATGCCCAAGTAGACAGGCAGTTGCAAGCCGGCTTCCCGCTGTTGTCGTAACCAGGCTAGGACCTGGTCGGAATCGAAACACATTTGACTCACGGCGTAGTGCACGAAAGGCGCTTTTACCAAAAGGTCCTCGGCGAGGATGTCATTATTGATGTTAGGATGCCCTTCGGGATACGCTGGAATGCCGATGCGGCGCAACCCGTGATCACGCGTGGCTAAGGAGCGCAATAGCTCGAAGCCATAGCGGTACGGGCCTAGGGGTTGCTTCTGGTCACTTCCGATGACGAAAATCTCTTCCAAACCGTTTATCCGAAGCTTATCAAGTATTCCTTCAAGGTGCTTTTCACTCCGGACCATCCTCGCTCCAATATGGGGAACCACCCCAGCGAACCGAGGTGCCAACGCGATTGCCGTGTCAATCGTAGCATCGACGCCTTTCTTTGGCGAGCAGGTGACCGTAAGTGTGGCGTGGGGCGGGAGCGCCGCCGTTGCCCGCTCAACGATACGGTTCGCGGGTATGAGCTCGAAGCGAGGTTCGTTCATTCGTCCGATCCGTTCAGCTGACGATTGTCGATCCATCATTTCCATAATTGCCATCCCCTCTTTCATTTGGAGGATAGAGATTGGAAGGTAGAGGTTGGATCTTGGGCACATCGGCTGGACGATGTCTCCGAATCCAACTTCCAACCTCTAAACGCTAACCTCCAGAAATATCACATCTAAAGCTTCCGGCCGGTCTGGGTCAAACCCGTGCCCGGGAATTCGGGTGGCTTGAACGGAGTCTCTGTAACCTCTGCCGGGACGCGCCCGCCTGCATACGGCTCGGGCAGTTGCACTTCAAGCTGCGTTCCGATAGCACTTAAAGACTCGGGCAACATCGCGTAACCGATATTACACCCTTGGGTCGGCGAATAAAATGCGGAGGTGACGTAGCCAACCGGTTTGGCCTCATTTTCCGCGTAGACGATGTAAAAATCGGCAGGGTACCAATCGATTTGCTTACCGCCCAACTTCAGGCCTGCCAGTTTGCTGGTAACCCCTTCGCTCTTGATGCGAGCCAGGGCTTCCTTGCCAACGAATCGGGATTTATTCAGGTCCACTTGCCAACCCAATCCTACCTGGTATGGATTGGTCTCCGGGTCCATGTCCTGTCCGTGGGAGAGGATCCCCGCCTCGATTCGACGGATGTGGCCCGGGGCGATCACTTTTATATTGTGAGCCTTGCCGACATCGAGGAGATGGTACCAGAGCCGTTCGGCATTGACGCTGGCGTCATAAAGGTAGATCTCATAACCGGCTTCACCCGAGAAGCCCGTGCGGGACACGATGACGGGACAACCGTTCACTTCACCCTCGAGCAGTCCGTAATAGGGGACCTCGTGGATCTGCTCACCAAACAAATCGGCCATGAGAGCCGTTGCCTTTGGGCCTTGAATTTGCACGGGGGCAACATCGATTTCTCGCACCGTACAATCAAAGGCACTCTTTAAATTGAGCGCTTGCAACCACAAGGCAATGTCAGTGTCGGAGAGAGAGAACCAAAATTCATCTTCGGCCGGACGAAGGAGGACCGGATCATTTAAGATTCCGCCTTCTTCGTTACACAAAATAACATAGCGAGCTTTTCCCACCTTGAGTTTGTCGACCGAACGCGTAATGGCCAAATCTACCAGCTTGGCAGCGTCGGGACCTTTCACCTGAATCTGCCGCTCTACCGCGACATTCCAAAGCGTGACGTCTTCAGTGAGATATTTATATTCTTGGAGGAGCCCGCCCTCCTCCAACGGCACGTAGGCACGTGGATGGTACATGTGGTTATAAATCTCATAGCACCAACAGCCGGCTTCCTGGGAAAGGTGCCAGAAAGGCGACTTGCGAACCCTTTGCGAGATCAGCATGCGCGAACCGTTATCCCCGCTTTGCCGCAGGTTAACCGGAACGTGCCTTTGCACATCCAGCACCTCAAGATCGTTAGACGTTTTGAGCTCTGCTGTTGGTTTAACCTCAAATGTCATATAAACTCCCTCCTTAATTAATGAATATTCAGATAAAATAAACTGATAAAACGCTACGAGAAATACTCACTTACTCCCCACTCATGATCACCCCCTAAACCGCTTACAATTTCGCACCATGGATTCCGCAACGTCATCAACATTTTATTTCCGTATTTCTGTAATCATGATTATTTTATATTCTTGATTATATAATAATCGGCGTATAAAGAGTTGTAAACCATATTTTGAAATTTTTACCTATAAAAATTTTTCGATAAATTTTGCGTTAACTACGATCCGTCTCTTTATCATCGCGAAAATCTGCTTCTGTAAATAAAAAACCGTATAAAGGCTCCCTCACACATTGCAAGGGAGCCTCAAACCATTTTCCATTGATTATATTGTACTTCCTACACGCACCCCTTCCGAGATCGCATCATTTAACCGGCGGGGGGAAACGGCATCACCAATAAGCTGCACTTCAAGCTCCGGAGCAGCTGCTTTTATCTGATTAAACAAACGATTATCCCCTTCTTCATAACCGATCAATACGATGATCTCATCCTTTTCAACATTCCTCTTTGTTTCCGACCACATGTCCTCTAATACATGATGGCCTTCCTTCGTTTTGACCAAATTTTTATTTGAAGACAGCGCCACATTTTTTTCTGCTAATAACCGGTATAGCTCAGGCTTTTGCATTTCATCCAAATCTTCCGCAACCGACCACAATGGGGTGGCGATTTCCACTTGGGAAGCACCTTTTTCTGCAGCAAAATGAGCCACACTGCCACCCCTGAATTTCCCTTCCCGGTCATAGACTAACACTTTACGCTCGGCATTGATCGAAATCTTGCCATCAAGAAGCTCGACATCCGTTACATAATGGTCATTTCTAGGATTAGAGCCCGTGGCAAGCACAACTTCATCAGGATTTAAAAGTAAGACACTATCCGTCGTTCCTTTTGTATCAAGGTGAACATTTACGCCGAACCGGTCTAATTCTCGCTCCAGCCATTTAATGTGCCTCCCGTAATGAGGGCGTTCGGAAGCCATAGAAGCAAAATAAACTTTGCCTCCCAGTTTATCTGCGCTTTCCAACAGATGAACCTCATGTCCGCGAATTGCTGATACGCGTGCGGCTTCCATCCCTGCCGGCCCACCACCCACAACAACAATTTTGCGTCTATGCTGTGCAGGTTTGAAATTATCCAAGGCATCGTTGCCCATGGCAGGGTTCACCGTGCAAATCACCGGCATGCCGGTGTATAATCTGCCTATGCACCCTTCCGTACAAGCAATACACGGTCTTATTTTTGAAAATTCCCCTGTCTTTGCTTGCTGTGGCATATCCGGATCCGCGATAATGGCCCTTGTCATGCCCACAAGATCACAATCCTTATCTGTCAAAGCCTGTTCCGCCTGTCCAGGGTCAAGATTCCGCCCGGCCGCTAAAACAGGGACAGAAAGTTGCGCTTTCATTTTTCGTGCCGCATGATTAAACGTCCCTCTTGCAAATGTATCTCCGGGAACCACTGCTGCCTGGGCGCGATAGGTCGCCCCGGTACCACCGCTAATGTTAAACATATCAATGTATCCTGTTTCATCAAGTTTTGTGGCAATTTCGAGCATATCGTCCTGATCAAGATCAAGCGCATCGGTTTTTGGGTCACCGGTCATTCTAAAGCAGATAATGAATTCCCTTGATACAGCCTCTCTAACCGCTTGAAGCACCTCCATTGAAAAGCGCATACGGCCGGTAAAGTCTCCCCCATATTTATCCGTCCGATGGTTAAGGGCGGGGCTCCAAAACTGTTCAATTAAGTGTCCGCTAAAGGACGTGATTTCAATCCCATCCCAACCACAACGCTCTAAACGCTTAGCAGCGTCAGCAAAGGATTGGACGATTGGAGGTATTTCTTCAATACGCAAAACGTGAGGAGTCTCACGATGCACATCTTCCGGAATGGCAGAAGGTGCTTGTATTGGGCGGCTACTGACCGACGAATCCGCACGCCTTCCCATATGGGTGGCCTGAGACATGATTAAAGCACCGTGTGCATGAACACGGTCGGCAAGCTCCTTCAATAAAGGTTCATTCCGCTCATCCCATAAACTTATCGAGCCGTAGGAAGCCGATGATTCCTCATAGACACTAGCCGAACCAAACGTCATTACGATTCCGGCACCACCTGCAGCTTTTCTTTCTTCATAACCAACATGGCGCTCATTGATGAGGCCCGTGCCATTATCCCACGCGACAGCATGTGCAGTTGATACAATTCGATTTTTAGCTTCTTTGTTCCCTATTTTTAACGGACTAAATAAGGTTTGCAAATCAGCTTGCACCATTGGATGATCACTCACTGGTATCCCCCTCCCTAATCTCCCGTGACAAAAACCACCGTCAACAACAGAAGAAAAGCCTCCTTTTTTAAAATCATAATTTTCTGTTTTTTATTCGAGCAATTACCTTTTCCAGCATAGCTGCAAGTGCTCGAATACCCTCTTCTTAACCCGCCATTTAATGTAATCATGATTATAACATATTTGTGATTATATAATAATCACTATATAAAGAATTGTAAACCGATTTTGAAATTTTTTCTTCTAAAGATTTCCGACACCATTAGAGCCATTATTGCCGCACGAGGGCCAAATGTGCTAGATTGATAAAGAGATTAGTCGGGTTTCACAATCTCCTGTCAGAAATGAGGTGGAAGCTTGGATAAAAAGGCAATTCAAACCGTCCGGATGATGAGATATTTTATAGATGCCACCGTCCAAATCATTGAAGAGGAAGGATTTGATAACGTCACCATCCGAAAAGTATCTGATTTGGCCGGTTATAACAGTGCAACCATTTATAATTACTTCAGTGAACTTTCTCACCTGATATTCTATGCCTCATTACAGTTTTTAAAAAAATACACATCAGCACTCCCCGCCTATATGTCGAAAGGAAACAACCCCCTGGAAAGATTCTTGCTTATGTGGGAATGCTTTTGCAAATATTCCTTTGCTGAACCGCATATTTATCATGCCATTTTCTCCTCAAATGTTGGAGGGGGATCAAAAGAATTGATGGATGAGTATTACGATCAGTTCCCGGATGATCTCGACGACCTGCCCACGGAACTAAAGCCGATGTTCATGGAGTTTGATATGGCAAACAGAGAACGCATCGCAATTGGGGAATGTGTTGAAGCGGGATACATTAAGAAAGAAAACGCAGAACACCTCCAGGAGATGATTAAACTGACCTGGCAAGGCATGTTGACCCTCGTTTTAAACCGGAGATATGACTATTCCGCGGAAAAAGCAACAGAAATTACGATGACATACATTAAAGAAATCGTAGAAAATGCCAATTCGTTTTCCTTTGAATTTACTTTGGATTCCCAGGATCGTTGATTTGGCTGCTTGACAAGAGGCTCCCGCACAAATGACAAGGGAGCCTTATATTTCTCCAAGGCCAAAGTCGTGCATAAGGTTTATTTCATAGTTTTAATTTTGTCGCAACATTCGGATGTATATAAGGATTAAAAAGAAAGGCGTTTTAAGATGGAAATCAAGGATTTAAAAATATTCAAGACTGTGGCGTTTTATGGAAGTGTCAGTAAAGCGGCTAATGAGTTAAGTTATGTGCAATCCCATGTTACGACAAGAATCCAACTGTTAGAGAAAGAATTAAACACCCAATTATTCCACCGTAACAGTCGCGGAATGAAATTAAATCCAGAAGGGAAAAAATTATTATCGTACACTGATAATGTTCTATCAATGCTCGATGAAATGGTTAAAGTTGTTCAAGATTCGGAGGAACCATCCGGGGAACTTGATTTAGGCACAGTTGAAACGATCATACGACTCCCTCATATTTTATCTACTTATCACGAGGATTACCCTAACGTAGATTTATCTTTGGTCACGGGAGTAACCGAAGACCTTGTCCAGCAAGTCATCACCCACCAATTAGACGGTGCCTTTGTCACCGGATTTGAAGAACATCCTAAAATAACTCAACATGATGTTTTTCATGAAGAATTAACGCTAATATCAAATAAAGCTATGACGATCGACGAAATTGTCCATAAGCCATTGCTTGTCTTTAAATCCGGATGTAGCTACCGTGCAAAATTAACAGAATGGATAAAAACGGAAGGGATACACCCGGCTAAAATTATCGAATTTGGCACGCTGGAAACCATTCTAGGCTGTGTTGTGTCCGGGTTAGGTGTAACGCTACTCCCAAAATCCACCATCCAACATTTAGAAGAAGACGGTACGGTTTCCACCATGAAGCTCCCTGACAAATACAGTCATGTAACAACCGTATTTATTCGTCAATCCGATGCGTATTTAACGAATTCAATGAAAAAATTTATTGAAACGATTCAAACGACAACGGACACGAAGACCGGTTTATTAAGGTATCATTTTCAATGATCGAAGATATCGATCATAGTCATTTTACGTGATATAGCTGGGCACATATACTATAAACAAATGCCATGCATTTTTGAATATTCATTTTTTGGAGGGGATTTTGTTGAATTTAAACGATGCAAAAACATTAATTGAGGCTGCTGAACAAGAATCACAAAACCTTGGCGTATCGATGGTAATTTCAATCATGGACGAAGGCGGCAACCTCACCGCTACCCATCGAATGGACGATGCGTGGCTCGCCAGTATCGATATCGCGCAGAACAAAGCGTGGACATCCGTCGCGCTTAAAATGCCGACATCCAATCTGGAAGAAGCCACGGTACCTAGCGGTAGTCTATATGGACTAAACACGACAAATCAAGGAAAAATTGTCGTATTCGGTGGCGGGATCCCGTTGATTAAAGACGATAAAGTCGTCGGTGCTGTCGGTGTCAGCGGAAGCACGGTCGAGCATGATGTACAAGTAGCGGAAGCTGCAGTTACAAAGTTTGAAGGAAGCCTCACCCATGGGCAAAAATGATTATGATGCCATCGTTGTCGGAGCAGGTTCTATGGGAATGGCCGCCGGCTACTATTTATCCAGACAAGGAGCAAAAACACTGCTCATCGACGCTTTCGACCCTCCGCATACCCAAGGTAGCCACCACGGGGAGACGCGTATTATTCGCCATGCTTACGGAGAAGGAAGAGAATATGTTCCTCTGGCATTAAGAGCGCAAACATTGTGGGATGAATTGCAGCAAGAAACGGACGAGACCATTTTTGAAAAAACCGGGGTATTAGGATTTGGACCAGAGGGATCAGCTTTTATTGACGAAGCGATCGCGAGCTCCAAAGAATATTCCCTGTCTCTTGATTTGTTGGATGCCAGCGAAATCCATGAACGCTGGCCGGGGATCCAACTTCCGGAAGGGTACAAAGGCTGTTTTGAACCCGATTCCGGCGTTCTTTACAGCGAGAATTGTATCCGAGCCTATCGTCGATTGGCCGAAAAAAACGGTGTAAGCATTGTGCCTAATACACCGGTGAAAAATATAGACGCTGACACAGATTCCGTTTCTATCAAAACTGATGATGAAACGTATACCGCGAAAAAATTAATCATTAGTGCCGGAGCTTGGAACAAAGATGTGCTAGGACATTTAAATATAGATGTACCGCTGCAACCGACCCGTCAAACAACGACCTGGTTTGACTCCGATCCATCTTTATATGACGCCAATGGTTTTCCTGCTTTTTTCGTTGACGTACCATCCGGTGTTTATTATGGATTCCCCAGCCTTGATAGCAGCGGCTTGAAAATTGGACGCTTCGATACCGGAGAAAAAGCTGAACCGGCTTACATCAACCGTGAATACGGGATATACCCGGAAGATGAAGGGCATGTCCGCACATTCCTGGAAACCTATATGCCCCAAGCAGCAGGTAACGTAAAGCAGGGACGTGCTTGTATTTTCACTCGAACACCGGACGAACATTTCGTTGTCGATCTACACCCAAAACATTCCAATATTGCCATCGCGGCAGGCTTTTCCGGACACGGCTTTAAATTTGCAAGTGTTATCGGAGAAATTTTAAGCCAATTGGCTTTGGATGGACAGACAGAACATGATATTTCCATCTTTTCTCTTTCGCGACCTGCCTTACAACAAAGTGAAAATGCTTTGGGTTAATGAGTGTGCACAGGAGGATTCCCCTGTGCACTTTTTTAGCTTATACAACTAGGTGTGCTATCACGCACCTTTTGTTTTCATGCGTCTAACACGACTTATTTTTTCATCCCCCTATCGCCTGTATTTGAACCCCCGCATTTTCCACCTTTTCACGAACATTTTTCGCGAAATCAAGGGCGTATGCCCCGTCCCCGTGTATACATACGGTTTCTGCGTGTATGTCCACATCTTTTCCTTGCTGAGAGCGCACTTTTTGTTCGCCAATCATACGAATGACTTGATTGGCTGCTTGGTCGGCATCTTCGATCAAAGCGTTAGCTTCACGCCGGGAAGTTAATGTCCCGTCTTCCTGATATGTCCGATCGGCGAAAACTTCGCTCCCCGTCTTTAAGCCCATGTTTTTTCCGGCTTTGAGAAGTTCTCCTCCGGCAAGGCCAAAAAGAATAAGCTCCGGATCAATATCATAGACCGCCCGAGCGATTGCCTCGGACAATTCAGGCTCTTTCGTTGCTCGGTTGTAGAGCATTCCGTGTGCTTTCACGTGACGCATCCGGCCACCTTCGGATTGGACAATCCCCCACAAGGCACCGACTTGATAAGCAACAATATCGTAGGCTTCTTCAGGCAAAAGATCTATATGACGCCTCCCGAAACCCATGAGATCTGGAAGACCCGGATGTGCACCAATGGCAGCGCCATTCTCGATGGCGAGCCGCACCGTTTTTCTCATTGTGGAAGGGTCACCCGCGTGAAAACCACAGGCGATATTGGCTGAAGAGATATAGGGAAGAATTTCTTCATCTGCCCCCATTTTATAAACACCAAAACTTTCACCCATGTCACAGTTCATATCAATCGTTGTCATTTCAAATTCCTCCTCTAATTAGGGGTTGCTGAATGACCTACCGTTCATTCACGCAACCTTGGGGGAGCCTTCTGAACATCGAACGTCCTGAACCAAATACATGAAAAAAATAAAAAAAGAATGCTCCCGAAGGGCTTTCGAGAGATTCATGACGAGCACTTGGAGGGAAATCACTGTTTCACTGGTATTTCGAAGGCATGCTCGAATAAGACCAAGGCCATAGGTGCGCTTTCCTTCACCGAATTTCCCTTCGATGGCATTTCGTTCTGCGGCATCCTGCTTCTCGATCTGCTTTTGTTCTTTGGATTCTTGTTTGGGAGGACGGCCCAGCTTGGGACCCGTTAGGCGAATCCCGCGTTCCTTGCAGTACTTTCGGTTCTCGCGTGTGAGATAAATCTTATCCGCCAAAACAGCTTCGGGATAAACGCCAGCGCGCTGCGCATAGGCTTCCACGGCGCCAGGAAGATCAGCGGCTTCGTGATACGCATCCCACTGCAAGTTGTCGAGAAACGCCCATCCGTCTACCAGGCTCATGGACAACTTGGCGCCAAACTCCACGTTCGTATGGGCCTTTCCACGAACAATCGGCCGAACATGAGGTTGGTGAATGCTAACGATCCGATCCTCAATGCGGTGGGTCTTTGAATCATACATCTGCCTTTGTTGGCGATACAATTCTTGGATGACAAAGAGTTCACCGTACTGTTTACGGCTGAGTCGGTCGAGTCCGGATTGAAGAGACAGTTTCTCCAGATGGTTGAGATCTCGCTCCACATAGCCTAGCTGCTTTCGAATCGCTTTCCGTACCTTCTTGCGTTTCGGGCTTTTCTGTTTGGCAATGGACAGGTAAGACTTTCGAGCTTGGTTCCGGTAAGTTCGAGGTTTCTTCCGGCTTCCACGGAATGGTTCGTGCAACACGTCAATCATCGTTTCCAGCTTTTCACGGGCTTCATTCAAAAGTTTCAAGTCCGTTGGGTAGGTGATAGCTGCAGGTGCACACGTGGCATCGATCAAGAGCTTTCCTTGATGTGTCTCCGCGGCGTCTGTCTCCTTCTTTTTTTCTTCAGCGGGCGCTGAAGATGAAGGCGTTCCGCGATGATCATCATCGTCATCGCCATCGCCACTATCTTTTTGAGATTGTTGGTCTTCCACGATCCACGCATTGACTTGATCGATCATCTCACGGGATATACGTTTACGAAAGTGCGTCATGGTCGAAGCATCGAAAGGCGCTGTTTCAGTGAATTCAGGCAGGCCAAGGAAGTATTGCAGGTACGGATTCTCGGTCATCTGTTCGACGGTTTCACGGTCACTCGTGCCTAGTTTCTCTTTGATAATCAGGGCACCCAGAGCCATTCGGACCGAATACGCTTGATTCCCTTGTGTCAGGTCCTTGAGGGTTTCCTTATACGCTTCTTCTACTTTCCACCACGGGATCAAGCTTGCCAGCACGACCCAACGGTTATCCGGGTTCAATCGGCCACCGAATGGTAGAAAAAAGTCATCGGGTAAAAGCATTTGATGTTCCGAATGGTGATACATGATTTCGTCCTCCAGGTGCAAGGTTTTTTCGTCTCTTTGTAGACTTTCCTTTGCACTTTACTTCGACAAAAATAGCGAAAATCCTTGTTAATAAGGGAATTTTTATCTATTCAGCAGCACCTAATTAGTTAAACCAGAGTGCCACGATTTCTTCAAAAGCGATAATACTTGCCCCAATCGTAAAAAGAACAGTTATCGCTCCAAAAACAAGAAGCCAAGTCGGATGACGATAATCGCCGACAATGGATTTTTTTCGGGAGGCAATTAAAATCGTCGTAAGTACGATCGGCAAGATCATCCCATTAACTGCACCAGCGAGAATTAAGAGTGTGACCGGCTCCCCAATCGCGATAAATATCAAAGAGGATATCGTAATAAAACCGGCAATAAACCAGCCGTTGTATTTTTCGAAAATGGGATGAAAGGAACGTAAAAATGAAATGCTCGTATAGGCCACACCGATGACGGAACTAATGGCAGCGAACGTCAAGACAATCCCGAACATGTAGTATCCAACATCACCAAGCGCGTATAGAAATGGAGTCGCGGCGGGGTTATTTTCATCCAGAGTAATACCGGATGTGACGACGCCCAAAAACATTAAAAAGAGAAATACACGCATAACGCCCGTCGTTAATATTCCCAACACTGACGCATTGCTGACAAACCCGACATTTTCCTTTCCGGTAATCCCCGCGTCTACGAGCCGGTGGCCGCCGGCAAAAGAAATATAACCGCCGACCGTACCGCCGACAATCGTCACTAGCGGCAAAAGAAGCACTACGTAATTCTCCTCGGGGAAGATTGTTTGTACCAATGCCTCCGTATAAGGAGGGTCCGTGTTTAACATAACATAGCCGGTCATAAGAATCATAACCACACCGGCAATTTGCACGATCACATCCATAATGCGGCCAAAATGCCGGACGGAAAAAATGATAATCGTGAATACCGTAATAATAATGGCTCCTATTTCTACCGGCAAGTCGAAAAGTACGTTTAACCCGAGTCCCGCTCCGCCCAGATTGCCAATGTTAAAGGCAAATCCGCCGAAAATAATTAGGCCGGCAACGAGATATCCTAACCCAGGCAATACTTTGTTCGCGATCTCCTGGCCGCGCTGGCCTGATACGGAAATGACACGCCAAATATTCAGTTGCACGCCAATATCAATGACGAGCGAAGCCACGATCGCGAATGCAAAACTGGCCATATAATCTTGCGTGAAGGACGCCGTTTGCGTCAGGAAAGCCGGTCCGATGGCTGAAGTAGCCATTAAAAAAATGGCACCGCGTAAAAATTTATTACGCTCCTTACTGGTCATTGGATGATTCAGCCCATTGCTCAAAGAAAATCCCTCCTTCTCTAAATGACGCCGAGTCTTTCATTTCTTACATCGGTAATAAACATATGTCCCGGCGCGTGTGTGATCATCAATTCCGGTTTACTCTCCATCGCCACGGATTGCGGCGTCACACCGCATGCCCAAAATACCGGCACTTCATTTTCATTAATAGAAACGGCATCCCCGTAATCGGGCTCGTCCAAATCCGAAATCCCAATAAAGGCTGGGTCACCGATGTGTATCGGCGCCCCATGCACATCCGGAAAACGGGAGGTCACCTGGACCGCCCGCACGACATGATCTTTCGGTATCGGGCGCATACTGACGACCATCGGTCCGTGAAAAATACCGGCTGGTTCCGTTTGAATATTCGTCTTGTACATCGGGACATTGCACCCTTCATCGTTATGGCGCATTCCAATGCCATTAGCAATAAGTGCTTCTTCAAATGTAAAACTGCATCCCAATAAGAAAGCGACCATATCATCTTGCCAATACTCGGTAATATCCATAACTTCCCGGGCAAATTTTCCATCTCTATATATGTGATACTTTGGCACATCCATGCGCAAATCGGCTTCCGGTGCGAATTTACGCGCGACCGACGACCCTGCTTCACTCACATCAAGCACCGGACATGACTTTGGATTTCGTTGGCTAAACAGCAAAAACTCAAAAGCGAGGTCTTTTTTCAAAATAACGAGATTGGCCTGGGTAAATCCCCCGGCATGACCAGAGGTCGGACTTGTCATCTCTCCGCACCGGATTTTTTCCATCAACTGCTGTTTCTCATCCAATTTGACCCCCCCTTTTCTTCCAATGCTTTTATAAGTTCTTCCCCATGTTCTTCAATAAAATGAATATCATAATCGCTGTTTTGAAACCTCGGATCATCAAACAATTGCAATTGGAAAGGAATCGTCGTCGCAACCCCTTCGATTGTTGTCTCTTGTAATGCACGTTTCATTCGCATGATCGCCTCTTCCCGAGACGCTCCTTTTACAATAACTTTGGCCACCATTGAGTCGTAGTACGGCGGGATCACAGCACCTGAGAAAACTCCCGTATCCACACGCACATGATACCCTCCAGGCACCATAAAGCTCTGAATGGTCCCCGGTGTCGGCCGAAAGGCGTTTACCGGGTCTTCGGCGTTCACTCTGCACTCGATCGCCCAGCCGCTCATCTCGATATCTTCTTGATCATATTCAAGTTCTTCGCCCGCAGCCACGCGAATTTGTTGCTTTACTAAATCAACGTTTGTAATCATTTCTGTTACCGGATGCTCAACTTGAATACGAGTGTTCATCTCCATAAAATAAAACTCACCGTCTTGGTCCATTAAAAATTCGACCGTGCCAACCCCCTCATAATGGACAGACTTGGCGGCACCCACGGCAGACTCGCCGATTTTCTTTCGGAGTTCTTTAGAAACAACAGGAGAAGGGGCTTCTTCCACGAGTTTTTGATGGCGGCGCTGAATGGAGCAATCCCTTTCACCGAAATGCACGACGTTCCCGTGTTGGTCCGCGAGAACCTGAACTTCAACATGGCGGGGATTACGAATATATTTTTCAATGAAAACATCCGGATTGCCGAAAGATTTTTCAGCCTCCGAACGGGCTTGTTCAAAGGCACGTTCAAGTTCGTTTTCTTCTTGTGCCAAGCGCATGCCCTTCCCGCCGCCTCCTGCAACTGCTTTAACCATCACCGGGAAACCAATCTCTTTTGCAACTTGCTCAGCATCGTCTTTCGTGGGAACAATGCCATTAGATCCGCTCACAGTTGGAACACCGTTACTTTTTACCGTCTCCAAGGCAATGTCTTTTGCTCCCATTTTACTCATGGCATCAACGGAGGGACCGATAAATGTGATCTCATTATCCGCACAAACACGTACAAACTCCACATTTTCCGAGAGGAATCCATAGCCGGGATGAATCGCGTCGGCCTTCGTTTCTTTGGCGACCGTGATAAGCCTTTCCATGTTCAAATAACTGTCTTGCCCAGGTCCCGAGCCGATACAGATGCTTTCATCGGCAAGTTGTGTATGTAAGGCCCCTTTGTCAGCTTTGGAATAAACAGCTACCGTTTTTATCCCTAGCTCCATGCAAGTACGTATGACACGGACGGCAATTTCCCCCCGGTTTGCAACCAATATTTTTTTAAACATCCGTCGTGCGTTCACCCTTTCCTTACCTTGAACAATTCGTCTTCATATTCAACGAATGTCCCATCTTCCACGAGCACTTCCGTGATTTCACCCTCCACATCCGCGCTGATTTCATTGAAAAGTTTCATCGCTTCCACTACACCGACAACCGTATCGTTGCTTACGTAATCTCCTTCTTTAACGAATGGTTCCGCGTTCGGTTCAGAAGCTCTGTAAAAAGTGCCGACGGTTGAAGATTTAATCGTATGCACATCCGTATCTTCGTTCGAAGATACTTCTTCTTCATTTTTTTCTTCTATTTTCGTTTCCGTTTTTCTACTCAAAGCCGATGCTTCACCGCTTTTTAACAACTCGACTTCCATTTCGCCATTTTTTATTTTTACCCTTTCTAGCCCTTGTTCGTTTAGTGACTTCATCAACGCTTGAATTTCTTCAACTGAATACATCTGTATCCCCCCATTTCAAATGAATGCCAATCTCCCTTTCACGCATAGCTTTCTCTTGCCGAATCAAGAGTGATTCCGCTTCTTCCAACGTTATTTTTTCAAAAGACACCGGCTCATTTGGGCGCGATTGCGCAATCTTTCCAATATCCACCGCCGCCACTTGCGCAAAGCGTGGATACCCTCCTGTCGTCTGCCGGTCAGCCATTAAGACGATCGGTTGCCCGTCACTGGGAACTTGAACAGTTCCAAAAGCGACCGGTTCCGATAACAGACTGGTTGATTCCCTTCGCTTCAACGGTTCATTCGATTGGAGCCGGTAGCCCATACGGTCCGAGCGCGAGGATACCGTATAGGATTGTTGGAAAAACTGCTTTTGGCTCGTTGATGTAAATTGATCGAAATGCGTTCCCGGGAACACTCGGATCGTCTTGCGGGAGCGTTCCAACAGCGGCCCGTTCGCTCCCCATTGTTCTGCCAGTGGCTTTCCTGAAGCTTTTTCGGAAATGGATTGTAAACGCTTTTTTGCTTTTTCTTTCTTTTTTCCGACATGTAAACGGTCACCTTTATCCAGTGAACGGCCTTCCAATCCACCGATGCCAGCCCGGACATAAGTACTTTTACTATCCATCACAACCGGCACATCTATACCACCGGCCACCGCTAAGTAAGCACGAGAACCATGGTTTGCCGGTTGAAAGTTCAAGTTGCTTTTAGCGGGAATAAAAATAGGCACCCCAAGCGAGAAGGGAGTCCCATTAATGACGGGAACTATCCCTCCGCCCGTGACAGTGATCAGACAGTCCGCTTCCATTTTGATTTCAGGGCCATTTAACGTTAACTCCAACACGGCGTCATTTTCATCGTTGCCGACAATCATATTTGCCGTTCGGAGGGAAATTCGGTCCATTGCGCCGCTTTCCAAAACCCCTTGATGAAGAAATCCGTTTCGCCCCAAATCCTGCACTGTTGTGAACAGGCCCGGCTTTACGACTTGCAAACTCACACATCCCCTCCTTATACGCATGAAACTCCTCTCGCGTGATTGCTTTAAATTCGATCTTATCTCCTGATTTCAATAAGCTAGGTTGATCACGGGCGGGGTCAAATAAAGTGAGCGGCGTTTGGCCGATCAGCTGCCAGCCACCCGGCGTCTCGATGGGATAGATCCCTGTCTGCGGTCCAGCTATTCCGACACTCCCGGCGGGGATCTTCGTACGAGGCTCACTTCTTCGGGGGTGGCAATCTCTTTCGGCATCCCGCCAATAAACGGAAATCCCGGAGCGAAACCCATCATGTAGACCAAATAGTCCCCATTGGTGTGAAGACGGATCACTTCTTCTTCCGTCAGTTTGTTCTCCTCCGCCACATGCCTTAAATCAGGACCAAATTCTTGATCGTAACAGACAGGAATCGTTACCGTCTTTGTCTCTTCTTTCCGATCGGTCCAATCACTCATGCTCTCTATTTTTTTCTGCAATTGCTCCAAAACATGTTCACTTGGTGAGCCGTTTTTATTCATCGACTTATGAACCTTCATATAATCAAAAAAAACCGTTACGCCAACATAGCTGGGCACACTTTCAACGTAGCCCGGAAAAGGCGATTCCTCCAACGTCTTCATGAATGCCTTAACTCGCGTATGTATGTCCGGATCTATATCGTTGCCAAAAACAATATTTACAGCGTTCTCTGCCAAGGCGTAATACTTCGGATCATCAACAGATGCAGGCATACAAACCTCCTTAACCCTCCAATAAAATGCGAATGGCAAAGCTATCATATCACTTCAGCACTGAAGAGTAAATATTTTTCGTACTAAATTCTATCAAATATACCTCTAGAATATTCCAAAAATGGTATAATGAAGTATACCAAATACTTCTATAAGGCGTATTCTAGGGGGAATGTGAAATGGTGACCAGGAAAGAAAAAAGGGAGCTCGATAAGGACGCGAACTATTTTTTCGAGTTCGTAAAAATCAAGGAACATTTCTGTAAGGATCTCGATCGAAAATTGAAACGTGTGAAAGATCCCAGACATCAAAGCTATGTGACGTATGGCCCCGATCTCTTTCTTCTAATGATCATTATAAAGAATGCATCGAATTGTAAAAGCATGAGGGAGATGAGCCATCAATTAAATCGAGACGAATGCATCGAAAACCTCAAAAAGGTCTTGCGACTGGAAAGCCTGGACGAAATCCCGCACTACGACACGATCAATGACTTTTTAATGAATGTATCGCCTGAGGAACTGGAACATATCCGAACCTACATCATCCAAGAATTATTGAAGAAGAGAAGCTTGGAGAGATACCGAATCAAAGGCGGTTATTGGGGTGTCATCATTGATGGGACAGGTCTTTTCAGTTTTAACGAAGAGCATTGTGACCACTGTTTGAGACGGGTTTACACCGATGAAGAAACTGGAGAGAAACGAACGGTGTACATGCATCATGTGCTCGAAGCCAAATTGATGGTCGGCGATATGGTATTGAGCATCGGCTCCGAGTTCATTGAAAATGAATCGAAGGATGTGCCCAAACAAGATTGCGAACTCAAGGCTTTTTATCGATTAGCAGAAAAACTTAAAGAGACATTCAAACGGTTGCCGATCTGTATTCTGGGCGATAGCCTTTATGCCTGCGAAGGCGTTTTTCAACTATGTGAACAGTATCGTTGGAAGTATATTCTCCGGTTTAAAGAAGGCCGCATCCAAAGTTTAGGAGACGAATTTCAAGCCCAAAAAAAGCTAGAGAAATCCACGATGAAAAATGTCTTTTGGGCAAATGATCTAGCCTACCAAGCCAGAACGGTGAATATGTTAGAGGGAATGGTCGAGGAACAGGAAAAACAAAAACAGTTTTTATTTTTGACCAACATCCAGGTGAACGAGCGAAATGCGAAGGCGCTGATCAGTGCGGGTCGCAGCCGCTGGCACATTGAAAACCAAGGATTCAATCATCAAAAAAATCATCGCTATCATATTGAGCATGCAAATAGCCATGATTATCAAGCGATGAAGAACCATTACCTGCTTACGCAAATCACGGATATCCTCATGCAACTGTATGAAAAAGGGTTGGACGTGCTTAAAAGGACCAGAAAAAGCAAAAAAGAAATATCCTCAAACTTGTTAGAAGCCATTCGCACACGGTTGCTAACAGATGAGGATATCTCGCACCTTAAAAAACCTATACAGGTAAGGCTTACCTGATGGGTTTAGTATAGCAAGGATGTGATGCCAATAAAAGACCGAACGAAAATTTTTTAAAAAATACCATCCGAAAATTCGGCTTGTCTTTTTTGTCGAAATGACCGGAAAATAAAATGGAAAAATTTTACTTAAAAATAAAATGCCTTTCTCTGATGACAGGCATATGATTAAATTTACTCCTCACAGCTGATATCACTTCCACAATCTTGTAAAATACCCTTTCGTATGTTTCTTTGTGTGAAAAGGTGAGATTCTAAACAAAAGAGACTGTCTTTTTTGGACAGTCCTTTTTAAAATCGGAGCGACAGGCACGTCAAACTGCCGTCTTTTTTCTGAAATTCTGTTGCTTCTACCTCAATGATCGGGAAGCCTAACGATATGAGTTGCCGGTGTGTGTCGGGAAACCCTTTTGGCATGAGGATGTGATCGTTCACGCGAAGGCTGTTAGCCGCGTATGCTTCTTTCTCAGGTACGATTATTTTGTTAAAAGAGGAGAACGCTGAAACGTCGACAAATTCACCAGCGACGAGCATATGGTTGTCGCCAATATAGGTGGCACCGGTTTTCAGGTGAAGGAAGTCGTTTACGGGGATAAACGATGCTGTATACCCATATTTTTCGACGATAGCCCGAAATTGCTCGGCTCCTTCACGGTTGGTCCGTTCGGATAGGCCGACATAATAATGATCCTCCCCATGGATCACATCGCCGCCATCTAAATATCCGGGCGTGCCGATCGTTTCGATGTTGTTATAAAAACGTTCCAACACCTTTTTCATGTCGTGTTTTTCTCCGGTACGGGAAGGTGCACCCGGGTTCGTTATAATCGCGAAATTGGATGCCACGACCGCTGGGTCCTCGACGTAAAGCGAGTCCGGATATTTTTCATCTGCCTCGAGAACCGTTACTTCAAGCCCGCACGATTGCAATGCTTCCACATACTGTTCATGTTGTTTACGTGCCACATGGATATCCGGCGGTCCCAGCTCTTCATCATCACTGAGGCCGTCGACATAGCTTTCCGCTACTTTCCGAACGATCGCTTTTGAAAACATATGAGGGCCCTCCGTTAAACCAAAAATTTTCTCATATAGTATTGGCATTCTCCTTCGATTGGATACCCATCCATCTTGCCTACAATCTCAAAACCGTGCTTTGTGTAAAAATCCGGCGCTTGCCAACTTAGTGTTTCCAAATATATCATTCGGCACGAGTAGCTGTGAGCTTCCGTTTCCATTCGCTGCAACAGTTGACTGCCAAACCCCCGGCCTTGGTAATTGGGATGCACGGCAAACAGTGAGATGTGCATATTACTCCAAAACATCTCACCATTAATGCCGGCAACAACCTCCCCTTCATCGCGAATCACAAAACAGATCAATGTCTTTTCCCGATTAATAAACGCGGGGCGTTTAGCTGCCGTATCTGTTTGCAAATGTTTGCTGATCGCTTCCTTTGCCTGTTCGTAATCGACGCGTTCCATGAACGGTTATTTCCTTTCTTCAATGGCGCGCTTAATATCTTCCACAAACGTGTCCAGGGATGCCGTATTTGTATCTTTTTCCCCGTATTTTCGAATATTTACAGCGCCGGCTTCCATCTCTGCATCCCCGAGTACAAGCGTATACGGGATTTTTTGCGTTTGCGCTTCCCGAATTTTGTAGCCGAGCTTTTCGTCACGAAGATCAGTTTCCACTCTAACCCCGGCGAATTGTAATTTTTCTTTTACCTGTTCGATATATTTGCCATGGGCATCCAGAGAAACAGGAATGAGTTGCACTTGCACGGGCGCGAGCCATGTTGGGAATGCCCCTTTGTATTCTTCGATGAGAAAAGCAACAAAACGCTCCATCGTGGAAACGACCCCGCGGTGAATAACGACCGGCCGATGTTCTTTGCCGTCTTCGCCGATATACGTGAGATCAAACTGATTGGGCAAATGAAAATCAAGCTGTACCGTTGATAACGTTTCATCTTTTCCGAGCGCCGTTTTTACTTGCAGGTCCAGTTTAGGACCGTAAAATGCGGCTTCGCCAACCGCCTCCACGTATTCAACATCACTTTCATCCATCGCTTCTTGTAAAAGCACCTGTGCTTTTTCCCACATCTCATCGTTATCCACATACTTTTCCTTGTCCTCCGGATCCCGGTATGACAGACGGAAATAGTAGTCGTTAATGCCGAAGTCTTTGTACACATTCTGAATAAGGTCAACGACGCGCAAAAATTCCTCTTTCATTTGATCAGGGCGGCAGAAAATATGGGCGTCATTCAACGTCATGGCGCGAACGCGCTGTAATCCCGCCAAAGCACCGGACATTTCATGGCGATGCATCGTGCCAAGTTCGGCAATACGAAGGGGCAATTCACGGTAACTGTGCAAATCGTTCTTATACACCATCATATGGTGCGGACAATTCATCGGGCGCAGCACGAGGTCTTCGTTGTCCATCTCCATCGCCGGGAACATGTCATCCTGATAATGCTCCCAATGCCCCGAGGTTTTATAGAGATCAACGCTTCCCAGCACCGGGGTGTACACATGGTCGTAGCCGAGCCGTTCTTCAATATCTGTAATATAGCGCTCAATTGTGCGCCGGATCGTTGCTCCTTTTGGCAGCCATAACGGCAACCCTTGCCCGACTTGCTGGTCGACGGTAAACAAATCCAACTCTTTCCCGAGCTTACGGTGATCCCTTTCTTTTCGTTCTTCCAACAGGCGCAAATGTTCATCCAACTCGCCTTGCTTCGGAAAAGCAGTGCCGTAAATGCGTTGCAACATTTGATTGTTGCTGTCGCCGCGCCAATAGGCTCCGGAAATGTTCATCAACTTGAATTTTTTTAGTTTACCTGTTTCGGGAACGTGCACCCCGCGGCAAAGGTCGACGAATTCCCCCTGCTCATAAAGGGAAACCGTTTCGCCTTCCGGAATGGCGTCCAGAAGCTCGAGTTTTAACTCATCGTCTCCAAAAAACCTTTTCGCTTCTTCCCGTGACACTTCCTTGCGCAAAATTTCGTGGTTTTCATCAATGATCTTTTGCATCTCTTTTTCGATTTTCGGCAAATCGTCCGGAGAAATTGTCGATGATGTTTCGATATCATAGTAAAAGCCATCTTCAATGACCGGACCAACGCCGAATTTGGCATCGGGATAAAGCCGCTTCACCGCTTGCGCCAATAAGTGGGCACTACTGTGGCGCAGGACTTCAAGACCTTCCTCATCTTTAAACGTTAATATTTCGACCTTTCCATCGTTCGGGAGCGGGGTGCGTAAATCAAGTGATTCCCCGTTTAATTTTCCGGCTGCCGCCTGTTTTTTTAAACCTGGACTAATATTCGCGGCAACGTCTTCCAACGTTACGCCTTCATCAAATGCCTTAACTGATCCATCCGGAAACGTTAATTCAGGCATTTTTTCATCTCCTTTCTTTTTTTCGCACGAAAAGCATAAAAAAACCCGCCCCAAAAAGGGACGAGCTTAACCCGCGGTTCCACCCTCGTGCCTTGCGAATGTGCAAGACGCTTGGACCGGTTAACGCCCGGGATGACGGCAACGAATACTGTTCGTTCATCGCTGCAGCTCCGAGGTGGTAAACATCAGGGCCGTCGATAAAAAGCTTTCAGCCGGCGGCTTTTTTCTCTGGAATCTGTATCCTGACATTTGCGTCCTCTTCCGTGCCTTTCTTCATTGGATCCATTATAAGAAGGTTTGTCGGAAAATGCAAGTCCGTGGCAGACGAAAAAGGCCTAACTGCTGATCGCGCTTGCCGTTAGGTCGTCAACAGGGCAGGTTGGCGACTTAACTCTTGATCGCGCGTGCTGTTAGGTCGTCAGCGGTGATGGTTGATGCCCTTACGCATGATCACACTTGCCGTTAGGTCATCATTGGAGTCGGTTGGCTACCTAACGCATGATCACGCTTGCCATTAGGTCGTCAGCCGGGCAGGTTGGCGACTTAACTCTTGATCGCGCGTGCTGTTAGGTCGTCAGCGGTGATGGTTGACGACCTTACGCATGATCACACTTGCCGTTAGGTCATCATTGGAGTCGGTTGGCTACCTAACGCATGATCACGCTTGCCATTAGGTCGTCAACAGGGCAGGTTGGCGACTTAACTCTTGATCGCGCGTGCTGTTAGGTCGTCAGCGGTGATGGTTGATGCCCTTACGCATGATCACACTTGCCGTTAGGTCGCCAACAGCTAAATTCGATCTATGCTAAACCATCCCCAATAACGTATGAGAGATATTCACCGAATGTTGATGAATGCGGAGCATGCTATTCATTAAGTCAGAAAATACCACACTGACGGTGCTGCTGGTGCTCGCTCCTTGGTAAAAATGTTGATAGCGCAACTCTCGTTCCATGCGCAAAATTTTCGGGTTGCTGTGGATGACGCGGATCGCCACCTCTTCATCTTGTTCCTTAAAGGCTTGAATGGCATCGTCAAAGCTTTTCATCACTTCTTCATAGAGTTCAGCCACTTTGGCACGTTCCCATTCACTTAACTGCTTGCCACCTCGATCTAGCTTGGCAATCGTTCGCGTCATATCTTTCACGGTGTTCGCCATTCGCTCCATATCGTTGTTAAAGTAGAGCAATTTTAATGCTTCTTCGGATTCCCGATCATTCAAATTTTGTTCCATTATTCGTTGCAAGTGATGATAAACTGCTTTATACAGGTGGTCGATAACTTTTTCTTCAGCGATAACGGCTTCCCGGATTCTTTCATTTTGGATCATTGCAATCATATGCGGAAGCATATGATGACGAATTTTTCCGGCTACCCGTTCTAATTCCTTGCGGGCTTGCACCAACCCTACGGAAGGAAACTGAACGGAATCCCGGTCGATGTATTGAACATCTTTTGCCGGTTCCGGTTTTTCCGGTAAAAGTTTCACCATCCAATCGGCAAAACGGTCACAAAATGGAAGGAGCAATAACATGTTCACGATGTTAAAAATTGTATGCGCGTTTGCGATTTGGCGCTCCACATCTCCGCCCAAGAGCGGAAGTGCTTGCACGAACAAACTCGTAAACGGCAAAAATACGATAACGCCGATCGCTTTAAAAATAGCATGGGCAAGCGCTGCGCGTTGGGCATCTTTCGATGCTTTCAAACTGGCAATCATCGCGGTAACAACGGTGCCCAAATTTGCGCCGTAAACGGTGTAGACCGCAGCTTCCAAAGAAATTAAACCACTGCTTGTAAGCGCGAACGCAAGGGCAATTGTGGCCGCGCTGTTTTGAATAATTGCTGTGAATAATGCTGCCACGAGGACAAAAAGCAACGGGTATTCGGCAATCATCATCAGGGATTCCCTGAATAATTCACTCGACTGCAAAGGTTCCATTGCACCCGTCATCAAACCCAAACCGAAAAAAACAAACCCGAAGCCTAATACAATGGCCCCATAAGCGCGGAATTTAGAATCAAAAAAATATAAAAGCACACCAATAATCACAAATACAAGCGCGTAATCCGTAATCGCGAAAGCGATGAGTTGCACGGTCAACGTCGTTCCCACTGCAGACCCAAGCAAAATCCCCATCGCTCTCTTCAAACTGATCAGTCCGGCGTTGACAAAACCAACAATCATCACCGTTGCTGCCGTTGACGATTGTAAAATGGCAGCAAGAACGATGCCTGCGAAGGCACCGTACCATTGATTTTTAGTTACCTTTCTAAGAAACAGATTCAGTTGATAGGATGAAGACTTTCTCAATCCTTCGCTGGCGACATGCATCCCATATAAGAAGATCGCGAGGCCGCCCAGGAGTTGAATGCTAACTTCGATCCAGTTCATGGTTTTCGCTCAGCCTTCGGTTAATGTTCACGACATGATCCGCCATTCGCTCCACGTAGCGTATCGCCAGGAAAAGCGGCGCAAGCTTTTCAATTTGTTCAGGCGTCTCTTTCATATCGTATATAATTTGCTGTTGCAAGGAAAAAAATAATGCATCGACGTCCTCGTCCTGATGTTCAACCTTTTTGACTGATTGATGCGACTTATCCTTCATCCCTTCAAGCGTCTGCGTTAGCATATCCGTACTCAGATCCAGCATTTCCTTGTACCCGCCCACAAATGAATCGCTCACATATGGACGTAAATCATTCACATCCAATTCTATTTTTAGTTCGGCAACATTAACGATCTGATCGCCAATGCGCTCGAGCTCCCGAGCCATACGCATCATCGTTGTCAATGTCTTCAACTCTTCCGGCAGCGGTTGCTGGAGACTGATTAAGTGCAAAATAGACGTATGGATCTGACGGTCATACTTATCGACCATTTCATCTTGTTGAATCAAACCATTTGCATCTTTGTTTGGCGCAAAAAAAACATCGTTCAATTGTTCCATCTGATGTAGAACTTCATCACCCATGCTGAGGAGATCTCTTTCAATCGTTTGCACTTCATTGCTAAAGTTAGTCATTTTATACAAAAATACATCCCCCCACCTAAAATTCCGTCCTATCAATTTCTATTCATCGTATACCTTGTATTATACGATTACAAGGGCTTAAAAGAGGACAGAATACACTTCCTATGTGACAATGCAAAAAAACAACCTTCATTTTATTACGTTTCTACCATTAAAGACACCTTTTCAAAACCGTCATCGGTAATTTTCACCAACCCTTTATCCGATAAACGGAGTTCGGGAATGACGACGAGTGCAAGGAGCGATAGCGTCATAAATGCATAATTCATCGTGCAGCCGGCCTCGTTAAGCGCATGACTAATGGCTCGCGATCCTTCCGCCACTTCTTCAAAAGGAGCATTTGACATCAATCCTGCAATCGGTAAAGGCAGAATTGTCTCCCCTTCTTCACTTATAACGGCAATGCCTCCTTGCATCTCCACAACTTTATTGGCGGCCGTGGCCATCTTGTGCTCATCGTTTCCAATCACCATAAGGTTATGACTGTCATGTGCCACAGTTGAAGCCATCGCAGCCGGTTTATCGAATCCGATCCCTTTCAAGATACCTAAGCCATGGTTTCCATTTCGTCCGTGACGTTCAATGACCCCCATTTTACAGAGATCACCCTGTAGCAGGATGTCGCTTTTGCCGCAGGGGAGACTGACATGTTTTTCTTTCGTGTATACCTGATTTTCGTTTACTTCAATGGTTCGAACGGTTACCTTTTGCCCTTCGCCGGAAGGAGGAGTGATCCGAAAATCGTCTGCACTAATTTCTTTTCCGACTTGTACCGAATGGACTGCTTTTTCCGGCAATGGAAATTCGGAAACATTCGTAACCATCTCCCCATCTTCTGCCACGATTTCTCCGGCGGATACTGTCATTCCTACGTTGACATCAGCTAACGTCCCCTCTAACAAAAGGAGATCTGCAAACCGGCCGGGAGCAATCATGCCGACATCGCCGGAAACGCCAAAACGTTCAGCCGGATTAATCGTCGCCATTTGAATCGCAATCACCGGTGGAACGCCTTGAGCAATGGCATGACGGACGACAAAATCCATGTGCCCCTCATCAACGAGGGATTCGGGGCTGCGATCATCCGTAACCAAAAGCATGCGCCTCGTATTCAGGCCATACTCCGTATAAGCTTTGATTGTTTCAACTACATCATGCCAAGCCGAACCTCTTCTCAATTTAGCGTACATTCCGAGACGAACTTGGGCAATAATGTCCTCGGCTGACGAATTTTCATGATCACCGCTAATACCCGCGGCTGTATATGCAGAAAGTCTGCGATCATCTTCTGCCGGCCAAGTGTAGTGGCCATCAGCCTGCCTGCCGGCACGCAGCGTTTCTTCGATTTCAGAAAGCATTTTCTCATCGCCGTAAACCACTCCGGGAAAATTCATCACTTCCCCAAGGGCGTTGACATCGGCACCCCACGTGAAGGCTTCCGCGACTTCCTCAGGGCCAATGACAGCACCATTGGTTTCAAACGCTTCGTCTGTCGACGGGACACATGAAGGTACCTGCATATACGCGGCCATCGGTGTCTGCCGAGCTTCTTCCAACATCAGCTTCAACCCGTCAAGCCCAAGCACATTTGTGATTTCATGGGCATCAAAGAAACCACCGGTCGTTCCTTTCGGCATAACGGCTCGTGCAAATTGGGACGGCCTTATCTGGCTGCTTTCGATATGGCAATGCCCATCCAGAAAACCTGGCGTTACATAACGATCTTCTGCATCTATCACTTTCGTCTTTTCCCCGATTGTATGATCGGCGTTTTTACCAACGTACGCGATTCGGGTGCCCTGGATGGCAACATCGGTACCAGGCAAGATTTCATTGGAAACAACGTTTACCAATCTGGCGTCTTTGATCACTAACGTAGCGCTCTGTTCTCCACGAGCCGTGGCATTTAATTCCCTGATACAATCTGCTTGACTGGGACGAGGGAAGGATACAGTCATGATATTTTCGCTCCTTTGGGAGTGATTGAAATTCGGTTCGACCCTTTCCTCTATCTTAACAGAACAACTTGATTTTCACTGCATAATGTTCCTAACTAGCCATTCCACCATCAGCCTCAACCTTCACTAAAAACAATAAATATTTCCCGGGCAATACTTATAATTTCATCGCTAATAAACCTTATCCGATAAAGCGCACATCTCTGTAAATAGAGAAAATAGCACCTTTTAAGATGTGGTGCTATCTATTTGTACAGCAATTTCTTTTTTTATGTGGGAAATTGCCACTGTGCAAACGAACGAGCATTTAATCGCTCCTGAAAAATAGTCCGCAGGGTTTGAATAACCCCGTCATCTTGTGAAGTATAGATGTAAAGGCGCTTGGGAGCTATGCTTGCAATCGGACTTATAATCATCTCCGCCGGTTGCAAGCCTTCTTCAAATACGAGGGCCGATTCTGTATATCGCATCCTTTGCTTCGCCCCCCATTTATTCCCTTCCTTATCCACCAACCAAAAATAATCACGGTTTTCATACCATAAATGAAGTTCTTGTATTTTAGGGGTTGCATACTCAACATGAGACCGAAGTTCATCCACGACCGTCTGGTACTCTTGTTCCATCTCGTACTCATCTATAACCACTTCTGCAAGATGTTGTAAATAGCGTTCATAATTTCCTGTGCAAAAAGTCAAAAAAGGGTTCCAATAAAAAACGGATCGGTAACTCAAGTGCTCATGAATCGCTAAATATAAAATCGTTTTTCTCTTTGCTGGCCGTCTTGCTTCCGGAATTTCAGGGCGTTCTCCGGCAAGCATCTCTCTCGCCAGCTCCATTACCTGTTCGCGTTCATTCGGTTCACGAAATTGGTAACACTCTTTGATGAGCTTTTCAATAAAAGATATTTCATATTGCTGAATAATGTCATCGGTTAATACCGCTGCCATGTAAGGACGTACACTATGTTCCCATTCCATGTCCGAACCATCGTACCGACAATGAATCACATCTTGGTTGGAATGCATGTGCAAGCTAAATGATGGGAATTCAACCAACCTTGATAGCTCTCTCTTCACACGGTCATACACACGTGCACAATCGTGACCATGAGTAAATTCAATTGCCAACAAATGAAGCCCTCCTCCGAACTCTGCGATAATCGATGCCGCATCTATGCACGCCATTCAGTCTGCTATCATGTGTATGGCCAAGCTTTAAGTTTCATGCAAAATTTTTGAGGAAGGCTCCATGTATTAAAAAACTTGACTTAGTAAACCAAGAAAAAATGGCCTCCAGCTGTTTTCAAAGGCAGCAAGAAAAAGAACCAAAAGAAATCGCCCCTCAAAAGATGATCGACCTGCCTCCAGAGGTACGAAAAAGGGGGAATTGTCCCTTTAAGTGTGGCCAACCCGTCTCGAGAGGTACAAAAACGAGGGAGCGACAATTAAAACAGATCGCGGGAATATCTCTATCGTTCTATAATCGGGAGCTATCCACAAGCCAGACCGTTAGACTCCCTTCCTGCGTTCTATAATCAAGGCCCTCCCTTGAAAGACAAAGCAACCCCCCGCGGGGAAATCCTCGCGGGGGGTTGCTTCTCTCTTATGCTAGTTTTGCATCACAAAGTCTTTTTTCACTCGCTCATCTTCCGAAAATACGTGCAACGTATTATACTTTGTATCCCGTACAGCAGGTGTTTTGCCTGCTTCCCGGATGAGATCGAGCGCGCGGTTGTTGTTCACTTTATACGTAGTCCCGGCGGAGGAGACGACGTTTTCTTCAATCATCGTGCTGCCGAAATCGTTGCAACCGAAATGAAGGGAACGCTTGCCGGTTTCCGGTCCCATCGTCACCCATGACGATTGGAAATTCGGGATGTTATCGAGGAACAAACGGGAGATTGCCACATTTTTCAAATAGCCGTTTGGCGTAATACGCTCCCCTTTCATACGTGTGTTATCCGGCTGGAAAGTCCACGAAATAAAGGCTAAAAATGGACTCAACTCATCTTGTGCATCACGCACCCGCTGCAAATGCAAGGCGCGTTCATGGGAGGATTCACCGAAGCCGATGACCATCGTGGCCGTACTGTGCATGCCGAGTCTTTTGGCTGCTTTCATACAGTCCATCCACTCGGTCCATGAATCTTTCAAGCGGCTCACTTTTTTACGGTTGGATTCCGTTAAAATTTCCGCGCCGCCGCCGGGAATAGAATCAAGACCGGCATCTTTGAGTTCTTGCAAGACTTCTTCCAGCGAAAGTCCCGACACTTCGACCATTTTATAAATCTCTGTCGGCGAAAACGAGTGCATCGTGATGTTCGGAAAGTGCTGTTTTATTTTTCTAAGTAAATTCGTATAATAGCTAAACGGCAAGTCAGGGTTCGTTCCGCCTTGCATCAAAATTTCCGTTCCGCCTACATCAACGGTATCCTGGATTTTATCCAAAATCTCCTCATCCGAGAGCACATATCCTTCTTCGTGCCCCGGCGGGCGATAAAACGCACAAAATCTGCAGTACGTATCGCAAAGGTTTGTATGATTAACATTCCGGCCGATCACGAAGGTCGTAATAGGATCCGGATGCCATTTTTTCATGACTTCATTGGCTGCTGCCCCGATCTTTTCCAGTTCGCTCTCATCACTTTCATATAATTCAACGGCATCGTCCATCGTTAGACGTTCGCCTGCGATTGCTTTTTCCAATATCGCGTCGACGCTCATGAGGCATCCTCCTTCAATCCATCGTCTCCTTAATATCCTATCATAAAATATGACAATAAGGCGAATATCAAAGATTACTAGTCTTATTAAGTCTCCCTGCGATTGCGACCAGATAAATACAGTTCGGTTGTAAACGGACGAATGCGTTCCATAATACGTTTCGCCTTCATCCTTTCTTCCCCGCCTTTGTTGGAATAGGAAAGATGACCTTCCAGCTCTTCGTAATCCCAGTTCGACGTATAAATCGTGGGCAACTTTTCGGTCATACGATATTGCAGAATCGCGCCGAGGACATCATCGCGAATCCAATTCGACATCGTTTCCGCACCGAGATCATCAAGCATAAGTACCGGAACCCTTTTCACAGCGTCGATTTTTTCGCTGACACTTCCCTCTCCGACTGCTTGGCGCATTTCACGGAAAAATTCAGGCGCGTAGACAAGCAAAGATTGAATTTGCCGCTCTGCCAGAGCATTCGCGATCGCGGCGATTAAATATGTCTTTCCGACGCCGAACATCCCGTGTAAATATAAGCCCTGTCCGTTTTCTCCTGGGTTTGCCTCCCGTTCAAATTCAAGGGCCGTCTCCAACGCCGTCGCTCTCGTGTCATCCGTATCATCGATTTCCATATTTTCAAAGCTTGCTTTTTTAAATTCTTCGGATACATACAGGCTTTTCACAAGGGATGCCTGGTGTTTCCTGCGATTCGCCGCAATTTGTAACGGACAAGGATGATAACGCATTTGAATCTGGCCATGTTCAGGATATAATTCAGGTTGATAGCCCGGCATCGGATTCGGGCAGTTTGCCAACCCCGGGCATTGGTCACAATTCCGCCAGGAATTTTTGTACTCAAGCAATGCCGTCATCCCTTGGGCAACAGCATCTTCATGCAATTCCTTGTCGTTCTCGGCCAGCCAGCCATTCACACGCGTATCGTTCAGCACCGTCTGTTGCACACGCTGCAACGCGTCTTCCCAGCCGGCATCCTGCATATATTTTTTTAATGACGTTTGTATGGGTTCCATTTTGCGTCATTCCTTTCGATGCTGCTGTAAAAGCGACTGGATTTTTTCACGCTTCTCATTGACGCGTTTTCGTTTTTCGTCGTCACTTGCTTCCGTTACGTCACCGGTCAACCACTTCGGCAAACGCTCTTTGCGCTGATTCTGCTTTTTCTGTTGTTGTGTTTTTGTATTTGCCCTTTTTTGTGGTTGTTGTTTTGACCCTTTGTTTTGATGCTCTTTTTTAGCAAGTTCCATTGCTTCTTCGACCGTTTGCAGATTTTCCCTCGACCAGTGGCCCGCGATTTTCTCCACGTGATTTCTGTCGAGTTTACGGTCATTCACCCGCATCACATAATCAATCAGCACGTTCGCAACTCCGGGGTTCAACTGGTAATCAAACAGCAACGATTCCGCCAAACGCGCGTCAGCTGGAGGGACTTTCGCCTCTTTTTCCGGGAAACTTGCAAGCAACGTTAAAGGGGCGGTTGTCTCATAGTAACGTATCGCCGCACTCGCTTCGTCCAATGGTTCTTCCTTGGGAACGTTTCTCTTCTCCACCGTCCCGCCGGGATCATCCGTCCTTAAACCGAGCGCCGGAGGGGTCTGTCCATAAGACATCCGATACCACTCCTGGACTTTTTTTCGCAGGCGCCCAATATCCACTTCTTCATCCCCCACCAGCGCTTGTTGAATGAGCTGGCTCATGGAAGCGGCATCGACTCGGTAAACAAAAGCAAGTCGGCTCACCGCCTTTTTTACATTGGATGTGAGAAGTGCTTCCCGGTTAAAAAATGAAGGCAGTCGCTGATATAAAAGGTCAAAATCAAAAAAGTTCTCCTCTATATCGACCTCGGCCGTCTCGGGGGCCGTTAGGTAGCCGTTGGTTTCGCTTGTCCATTGATCAGCATTCGGGATAAGTTCCGAAGGATGAAGAGAGGTGAACACATCGTTAAAAGGAGCGGTCACTTCCGACCAGTCGCCTTCCATTTCAGGAATGGTAAACTGTTGCCTCAAGTGCCGGTATTTGTTCTTCCCCGTGCGGTTGTATAAAAAAACGCTAAGCACGTCGTCGGAGAAAAATGCTTGCGGGGACATTGGCGGAAGTAACTCATAGGCAAATTGCCGGTCTTCGTCTTCAGCAACGGTTAATGCGTATGTTTTTAAAAGTCCGATCCCTTCCAGTTTTCGGCGGGCTTCCAACAGCGTCGACAAATTTTCGCCGGTTACAATCATGAGTTCACGATGCGTCGTCCCTTCACATTCATAAACCCCTCGTGTCAAACGATGATAAAACGTTTGGTAAAGGTTTACAGGCTGAGCCCCGATCAATGGCTGATACAATTGCGTAAGCACTTGTTTGTCGGTCGCTCTCGAATCTTGTGTCATACGCACACGAAAACCATCCACAGGCAACACTTGTTTCCAAGAGCTTTCCATGTGTACATCATCTCTTTTCGGATCCGTTTTCCTCATTTTGATTCATCAGTTCTTCCAGTTCATTGATGAAAACATTGATATCTTTAAACTGCCGATAGACAGAGGCAAAACGAACATATGCCACATCGTCAATTTTCGCCAAATGTTTCATCACCTGCTCCCCTACCGCGTGACTGGACACCTCGGCCTCTCCGTCATTTCTTAGCTCGGTTTCTACTTTCGTTACAATATCCTCCAATTTCTCAAGCGCAACCGGCCGCTTTTCACACGCGCGAATCAGTCCACGGAGCATTTTTTCACGGCTAAACTCTTCGCGATTTCCATCTTTTTTTACAATAATGAGTGGCGTCACTTCCACAACTTCAAATGTTGTAAAACGATGGAAACATGATTCGCATTCCCGGCGGCGCCGGATAGACTTATGGTCATCGTGGGGACGCGAATCGAGAACGCGGGCACCGTTGGCTTGACAGGCCGGACAGCGCATCGAATAACCTCCATTTCCTATGGGTGTAACGTCGTTTTTATGAAAAGAAATCATCGGGTCGCTCCCCGATGGGTCATCTGCTTTCGCTTTTCGGACATTGGTTATAGTTTATCATATCATTTTCGTTCCCTGTTTTGGAAGGGGAGGAATTTGGATATGAAAAAGACGTCCAACCCTTATTGAACGCCTTTCATGACAGTGGTTTATCCGTTTACCGTTGAAGTTTTGGCTGATTTTTGTGCAATGAGGCGTGCGAGATCCACGACTCTGCATGCATAGCCCCATTCGTTATCGTACCAGGCAAGCACTTTCACTTGCCGACGGTTAATCACCATAGTCGACAATTCGTCAATGATCGAAGAATGATCATCGCCGTTATAGTCAACGGAAACTAAAGGTTCATCCGAACTAGCGAGAATCCCTTTCAACTCTTGGTTCGCTGCTGAGCGAAATGCATCATTCACTTCTGTT
Source organism: Salicibibacter halophilus (assembly GCF_006740705.1). Taxonomy (GTDB): domain Bacteria; phylum Bacillota; class Bacilli; order Bacillales; family Marinococcaceae; genus Salicibibacter; species Salicibibacter halophilus. Next base: position 1,650,575 of record NZ_CP035485.1, read on the forward strand.
TCCGTCACTTCTGTATTCAAATCACAGACGAGGTCCACCAAAGAAACATTCGGTGTCGGCACCCGCAAAGCAGAACCGTTCAACTTTCCCTCAAGATGAGGCAGAACTTTTGAAATGGCTTTAGCCGCTCCGGTCGTCGTCGGAATAATGGATTGGCCGGATGCACGTGCCCGCCGCAAGTCTTTATGCGGATTATCAAGGTTTTTTTGATCGTTCGTGTAAGAATGGACCGTAGTCATTAAACCACTCTCAATGCCGAACGCTTCATCCAATGTTTTAACAACCGGTGCAAGGCAATTCGTCGTACAAGAGGCATTGGAAAGAATGTGATGGTGTTCATCGTCATAATCGCTATCGTTTACGCCAATGACGATCGTCGCGTCTTCATCTTTCCCGGGGGCCGTGATCACAACTTTTTTGGCCCCTGCTTGCAAGTGGGCACCCGCGCCTTCCCTTGTTTTGAATTTACCGGTGGATTCAATAACTATGTCAATATTCAGCTCATCCCAGGGCAATTCCAACGGATCCCGGGATTGTACGATTTTAATTTCTTTGCCATTCACGATCATGGCTTCATCGTTGGCTTCCACCGTGGCTTCAAATCGCCCATGAATGGTATCATGCTTGAGTAAATGCGCGAGTGTCTGCGGGGGATACGTCGCATTCACAGCAACAATGTTTAATGTATCATCAAAAAAAGCCCTGCGAAATGCCATTCTCCCTATACGGCCGAAACCATTAATCGCCACTGTTGCACTCATCTTGATTGCCTCCCATTTATGATATACTAATTACCTTCATTATATCGATTAGTATATCATATAACAACGGCTTGTACGATGTTTATGATGAAGAAAAACTCAGCAAGCGAATCATTCCGAATCGTTTATACTTTCTGATCGCATAAAGAAAGGGAGGGTGGATCAATCGTCCACCTTCACTCCCCATGCCGTAAGGATATGTAGCAATTGCGTTTTTGAATCCCCGCGGCTGCCGTTGTTATCGACAACCGCGTCCGCATAATCCTTCTTCTCCTTTAACGGCATTTGGGAACGAATTCGTTCAGTCGCCTCTTCTTTCGAGCTCCCATCCCGTTCCATCAACCGTTTCAATTGCACATCTTCGCTGACGTACGCAAGCAAAACACGATCCACAGTATTCATTCTGCCGTTTTCCACGAGCAAAGGGATATCAAAAATTAGTGTCTGGTTTCCTTCCTTCATCAACGCCTCTTTTTTCTTCATCATTTCATCGTGAATTGCCGGGTGCGTGATGTTGTTAAGGCGATTCCGTTTCTCTTTATCTCCAAAAATAACACTGCCGAGCGCTTTGCGATCCAACGTTCCATCTTCGTGAAAAACATCGTTCCCGAAAAAATCTTTGATCTCCTCGTATGCCGGTTTCCCTGGCTCGACGACCTCCCGTGCAATCGCATCCGCATCAATGATCGGCAGGTCCCAGCCGCCCATATAATCGGCAAGTAAACTTTTTCCGCTTGCAATTCCGCCGGTAAGCCCAATAATCATATTAGCCTCCCTCTCGTAAGTACGTGTTTTCTTACATAAAATTAAGCACCCCGATGCAAACGATAAGCAGCCCGGGCAAAAACACCAATTTATCGATGGCTTTCCGATCGGCGAGCTTAAGGCCACCTTTTTTTCCAAGCACTAAACAGACCGAACACATCACGAACACAAACAACGCAAAAATCAGTATGGGATATCCGAGCATAGCAGCCCCGAATCCGGCACCAAAAGCATCCAGTGCAAGCGCAAACCCCAAGAGCATTGCTTCTTTGATCGAAATCGTTCCCGATCCATCCATATCAGCGGCAGTAGGTTTCCGCAACACCTTAATGACGAGTCCCAATTTCTTGATTTCCCAGTTAACCATCGTTCCTTCTTGTTTTTTTCGGACGGGCAATGCGTTTTGCTGCTCCTTTGGACGGAACCCTTGATAGATGGCCCATGCGCCAATCGCGATAAGAATAGCGCCACCCAGGTAATCCGCGGATTGCGTGGGAATTACGTTAAACACCACTCCCGCAAACAAACCGGCCATTAGAACAGATATAAATGAACAGAAACCGATCAGAACAACCGGCAGCATGGAGATTTTAAGCTTACGCATGCCGTACGTCATCCCTACCCCGAATGCGTCGACACTGACCGCGAAAGCAAGCACGAGTAATGCGATCCAGCCTTCCATCAGATATGCTCCTTCCAGCTATCTATTTAACATAGCCTATGACAGGAGCCCATCCAATGTACTTCACACCGAGGGTTGGCAACGTGAGCAATAATGCGTTCCGCGCCCGGCGACAACTGTTCGTTCAATTTCCCCCTCGCACATTTTGCATCGTTGCCCTTTACGGCCATACACATACAATTGTTGCTGAAAATACCCCATTTCTCCGTTGCCGTTTAAATAAGAGCGAATGGAAGAGCCCCCGGCTTCGATGGCGGCCTCCAATGTCGCGATCGTCTCCCGGTGTACGCGTATGATCACGTCTTCCTCAAGCGAAGCGGCCGGGGTCCCTGGAAAAATTCCGGCGCGAAACAACGCTTCATCCACGTAAATATTGCCAAGGCCCGCGACAATGGATTGGTCAAGCAAAACGGTTTTTGCATTGCGTGTCGTTTTCATGAATTTTTCCCTTAAATAAGATGGATTGAAGGAAGGATCCATCGGTTCCGGTCCTAACTTAGCCAACGGAGCAACATCACACTCCGTGCCTTTCGGAAATAAGTGCATCGTCCCGAATTTACGCACATCGTTGTAATGAAGCTCACTATTATCGTGAAGAAAAAATCGTACGTGCGTGTGTTTCGTTGGCGATTCCTCGCTTAGACTGTACTTTCCTTCCATCCGCAGATGGGAGACGAGCGCATAATCATCCAATTCAAAGATTAGAAACTTTCCTTTACGGCCGATGTGTTGAATCGTTTGTCCCGAGAGGAAAAAACGAAACATATCAACGTCGTCGGGTTCCTTAATCATTTTCGGCCACCCGACCTCAACATCCTCGATTTGTTTCTTTTGCACGAGTTTCGTTAACGTTCTCCTTACAATTTCCACTTCCGGCAGCTCTGGCATAACTTCTCGTTTCTCCTTACTTCGCTTCGTACCATGTTCGTCCATGCTCCACATCAACGACGAGCGGAACATCAAGGGCGATCGTTTTTGTCATCGTTTCGGTGACGAGCGTTTGCATTTGTTCAATTTCCGCCGGCGGGACTTCAAATATCAACTCGTCATGCACTTGTAACAGCAGGCGACTTTGCAATCGTTGTTTCTCCAAATCATCTGCTACATCAACCATTGCTTTTTTTATGATATCGGCAGCCGTTCCTTGAATGGGAGTATTCATCGCTGTTCGCTCCGCGAAACTTCTGCGGTTAAAATTACGGTCGTTAATCTCGGGGAGATAACGCCGGCGTTTTAATAGGGTCGTTATATAGCCCTCATCCCGGGCATGGAGCACCGCTTCGTCCATATATTGCTTTACATTCGGATAGCTTTCAAAATAACGGTCGATAAACGCTTGCGCTTCTTTTCTTGTGATCCCGAGATTTTGGGATAAGCCATAATCGCTGATGCCGTAGACAATCCCAAAGTTCACCGCTTTTGCCTGACGCCGCATCGTATCGGTAATTTCCTCTTTCTTAACGTCAAACACATCCATCGCTGTTTTCGTATGAATATCTTGCCCTTCGTGAAAAGCTGCTTGTAACTTTTCATCCCCGGACATATGAGCAAGCACTCTCAGTTCAATTTGTGAATAATCGGCAGCCAAAATTACCCAGTCTGATTCAGAGGGAACAAAAGCTTTGCGTATTTTTCTCCCCTCTTCCAACCGGATCGGGATATTTTGCAAGTTCGGTTCAGCAGAACTTAAACGGCCCGTTTGCGTAATCGCTTGATTAAAACGTGTATGGATTTTGCGTGTGTCTGCATGAATGACCTTAAGCAGCCCTTCGATGTAGGTTGATTTGAGTTTCATCACTTGCCGGAAGTGCAAAAGTTTCGGGATGATCTCATGTTCATCTTGAAGCTTTTCAAGAACGTCAGCAGCAGTGGAATACCCGGTTTTTGTTTTTTTAATGACCGGAAGTTCAAGCTTCTCGAAAAGAATCGGCCCCAATTGTTTCGGTGAATTGATATTAAATGTTTCGCCGGCAAGGGAATGGATGTCCTGTTCGAGCGACTGCAGACGTTCGTCAAGTTCTTTGCCCATATCCAGCAACTGTTGTTCATCCGTCGAAACTCCCTGCAGCTCCATTTGCGCGAGCACTAATGATAAAGGAAGCTCCAACGTTGAAAACAAACCGCTTTGTTCATTTTCTTCCAGCTCGGAACCGAGGGCTTCCTTGATTTTCCACAGGGTAGCCGCTTTCCGAGCCAAATGGTCGTTGAGCGCCGCAGCTTCAGGCTTGCTAAACTTTGCACCTTTCCCATACACGCTTTCGTCCGCTAAAACCGTGTGCAACCCTCGACGCTCGGCAATATCTGCCATGTCATGTGCCGATAAGGATGGATCCAAAAGATACGATGCGATGAGAGCATCAAAAGAAACCCCTTTGATCTCGATGTCTTTCCACCCTAAAGCAACGATGACCCGCTTGGCGTCAAATAAGTATTTTTCTTTTTCTTCATTCGCCAACCAATCACGAAACGAATCAGTTGCGAGCGCGGTTTCCGCCGGAACGGTAAACGATCCATGCTCATTTACGATACCGACACCCCAAATATCGGCATTGTGGTAATTCTCCACCGGCACTTCGACAATAAGGGCCGCCGGCGACGCGAGCATTTCTGCTGTAATATCCTCCATATGTTGGAATTCAAAATCCTCAAGTGCCGCTTCCTCTGCCTCTATATCTTCATCAGTCGTAATCTGATTCATTAAGGAGTTAAACCCGTACTCTTTAAAAAGCTGGCGTACTGTTTTACTGTCATATCCTTCGTACGACAGACGGTCCAACTCCAATTTAACCGGTGCTTCACGGGTGATGACCGCCAATTCTTTGCTCATAAGCGCTTGTTCCCTGAATTCTTTGAGACGCTCCCGCATTTTCGGGCCGGATACATCATCGGCATGGTCGAGGACATCTTGGATATTGCCATATTCGGCTAATAATTTAAGGGCCGTTTTTTCACCAATTTTGGGGACACCGGGGATGTTATCCGAAGAATCTCCGCCGAGTCCTTTCATATCGGGAATGTGCGTGGCCGGTATGCCATATCGTTCAGTGATCGCGTCAACGTCATACCAGTCAACATTCGTAATGCCCTTCTTCGTAATCGCGACGTGCGTCCGGTCGGTCACCAGTTGCAGCAAGTCTTTATCTCCGGTGTAAATACGAACTTGCCAGTCCTCTTCTTCCGCGCGTTTGGCTAGCGTACCGATAATATCATCGGCCTCATACAAATCGACCTGAACAGAATTAATGGTGAACGACTGTAAAACTTCCTGAATAATCGGCAGTTGTTCCGAAAGCTCCGGCGGTGTTTTCTGGCGATCACTTTTATAGTCTTCGAATTGTTCATGCCTAAAGGTCGTTTTCCCGGCATCAAAAGCGATAAGCATGTGCGTCGGTTGTTCCTCTTCCAAAATTTTCAATAACATCGTGGTAAAACCATAGACGGCATTGGTATAAACCCCTTTATCGTTCGATAAAAGCGGCAATGCATAAAAAGCGCGGTATGCCACACTATTTCCGTCTACCAGTACAAGTTTATTCATGAGTAGCGCTCCTTTCGGCCAACCTGCATGTCCTTTCCTTATTTTATCATAATTATCTCCCGTAAACCTAAATAACACCCCCCGAAGTATACGTACGGAGTGTGTTATGGATATTTATATACTATATCTTTATTATTGATCGAGTTCTTTAATAATCAATGGGCAAGCCTGTAACTTTTGATATATATTCCGGAGACATTCCCTCATCCAGTAATATACTATCAAAACAACTCAGGCACCTATGTTTAGTTACGATCATTACCGCTAACCGGATACCAATCATACGGTTAGTGACCCTTTAATCGGTCCACCCCCGTTGTTCGAGTGCTAATTGTATGATTAGTGACCCTTCGCGCGTGTTTTTGCCTCTGTTCGGGTGCTAATGACTCGGTTAGTGACCCTTCAGCCCGGTTTTTCACTGCTGTTCGGGTCCTAACCCCGTAAGATCAGCTGTAAACGCACTTGTATCAGCCATTCCATTCTTTCGGAAGGCGTATCGTAAAAGTCGTGCCTATATTCGGCGCGCTTTCAGCTTCTATCGTACCGTCATGCGCCTCTAACAAGTGTTTAACAATGGCCAGCCCGAGACCGGTGCCTCCCAAATCGCGGCTCCGTGCCTTATCTACACGATAAAAACGTTCGAAAATGCGCGGGAGGTCCTGTTTTTCTATGCCTATCCCGGTATCGCTCACGCGACAAACGATGGACGCTTCTTCTTCGTAAATAAGCAGCGCGACTTCTCCACCCTCAGGAGTGTAAGCGATGGCGTTGGTCAGCAAATTGATGAGTATTTGTTTTATTCGCGTGGCATCGCCAATCATTTCCGTGTGCTTCTCGCTCGAAACGTTAAATTGTATCGATTTATCAGCTGCTTTTTTTCTTAATAGCCGCTCGGTTTCTGCTCCAATTTCCGAGAGATTAATCCGTTGCAAATCCAACTGAAAGTTATAGGTTTCAATGCGTGACAACTCGAGCAAGTCACGCACCAAATCTTGAAGCCGGTCACTTTCCCTCCAAATAATTTCCAAAAACTGTCTTTGGACATCCGGATTCTCCATCGGTTCGCTAAGCAGCGTTTCCGCAAAGCCTTTAAGGGAAGTCACCGGGGTCTTTAATTCATGGGATACGTTTGCCACAAAATCTTTCCGGATCTGCTCCAACCGTTTCAGGCCTGTAATATCGTGAAGAACAACAACCACGCCATGCAATTGACCTTTGCTGTTAATGACCGGCGTGCCGTAAGCTTCATAATGTTTCACAGACCAGCTTTCATCAAATTGCAAGGCTTCGTGCGCATGCGCCTCAGTCAGAAAGACACGCTGAATAAATTGAACGAAGCTGTGATCATGGATGCGCTCGTAATAAAGATATTCCAACCATTCGCTCGTATCTGTTTGAAAAATGGCATCACACATACGATTCGCGAGCGTGATACGGCCACGGCCATCGATAAACAAAAGACCGCTGCCCATGTTATCGATTAACACTTCCAAATTTTCTTGCTGACGTTGATAGTTTGAGGAGGTTTTTTGCAGATTGTAGGCCAACGTATTAATCGAACGGGTTAATTGTCCCAGTTCATCGTTTGTCTCATCATGGGTCCGCGCTTGATAGTTTCCTTTCGCGAGTTCATTGGCCATTGTTGTCACTTGGCCAATAGGCCGTGTAAGCCTTTGCGTCACCCGGTATCCCAAGACTACGATGACAATAAGCGCGGCCAGAAAACCAACGGCGATAATCATCCACATTTGGCCGGTTGCTGTCTGCACGGCATCAATGGGAATCGAGAGCCTGACGTACCCTTCATTTGTATGACCTTCATCAACCGGATGCGCATAATAAAGCATACTGCTGCCAATGGTTTCACTTTCGCGAATGGTAGCTCCCTCGGCGCTCCCGGCCAATTGTACTTCTTCCCGGCTCAGGTGGTTTTCCATTTCGCCGCCCTCAACATCTGAAGACTCCGCGACGACTTCTCCATCTCCTGTAATGAAAGTGACGCGTAAATCGAGTTGCTCTCCGATCTCTTCACTGAGAGATTGGAGGTCTTCTTCGCTTTCTTGGACAATAGACGCGACCATGCGCGCTTCTTTTTGTAAACGATCTACCGTCTCATCCATATACAAATTATTGAACAGTTGACCAATCAGAAAACCTAAAGCAGCAAGCGTCAAAAAAATAATGCTCAACAAAGCAATCATTAAACGGAAACGAAAGGCTTCCATTTTTTATCCAAGCTTTCCATTTTATAGCCAATGCCCCGTACCGTTTTTATATAGGTAGGTTTTTTTGTCTCCGGTTCTATTTTCTCCCTTAAATGACTAATATGAACGTCGACAATACGTGTATCTGCCACAAATTCATAATCCCAGACAGCATTCAGTAATCGATCCCTCGTTAGGACCCGTCCACGGTGCTGCATCAAGTAAAGCAACAATTCAAACTCCTTCGGCGTGAGTTCGAGTTGCTTCCCGTTAACATAGGCTTCATAGTGATTCGGGTAAATGTCAATATCACCAAGGGTTTCTTTCTCCTTAGCTGTTTCAATGTCCGGAGTTTTCTTAGCCGCCGTTTGTTCCACCCGGCGAAAGATCGCCCGCACACGCGCGACAAGTTCCCTGGGGCTGAACGGTTTCGTCATATAATCATCGGCACCGAGCTCCAACCCTAAAACTTTATCAAATTCTTCATCTTTGGCCGTTAACATGAGAATGGGCGCGTTCACCTTTTGTTCCCGCAGATGCCGGCAAACGTCAAGTCCGTCCATCCCGGGGAGCATCAAATCGAGCACAATAAGATCATACGTGTCCGCCGCCATGGCCAATTCCACTGCCTGCTGCCCATCACCCGCGCTGTCAACGGCATATCCTTCTTTTTCAAGGTTGTATGTCAATAGCGTGACGATGGACGCTTCATCATCCACCACTAGCAATTTGTAAGCCATAGGCTCGCTCCTTCACTCGCTCCATACTGCAAATTGTCTACTATTCATATTTTACTACAACTACGGATTGAGATCATAACGTTCACCTTTTACGGCAAACAATACTTGCTCGGAAATATTTGTGCAGTGATCCCCTATACGCTCGATCGACCGCGCGATATATGCCAGCTGCAGCAATTGAGGTGCCGTCGCTTGGTCTGCACGGGAATGTCTCATCAGCGTGTGTATCGTTTGTTCGTATTGTTGATCTAACTGATGATCCATTTTTTCCAATTGCAACGCTTTCGTTATATCCAGCGCCTGAAAGGACTGTAGGGACTGGACAACCATATCAAGGGAATCTTTCCCCATTTTCTCCAACGTTTTCCCTTCTGAGGCAAGATCCTGCCCGTCAATTTGAATGACGGACTTTGCCACTTCAACGGCGAGATCACCGATCCGCTCCAAATCGGTAGCGACTTTAATACAGGCAAGCACCTTACGAAGATCGGTGGCAACGGGGTGTTGCGTCGCGATGACATTGACTGCCCGCTCATCCAAGAGCGCTTCGTTTTGATTCAGGTCTTGATCGCGCGCGATAACGGAATCCGCTAATGCCACGTCTTGGTGATTCATCGCTTTGAGACATTGCTCCACAGCTTCATACGCGAGTCTGCCCATATTTTTAACATCCAAGCTTAAACGGTCGAGTTCTGCGGTTAATGTATGTCTAGGCGCCATCGTCAGCCTCCCTACCCGAATTTTCCAGTGATATAGTCTTCCGTTTGCTTTTCTGTCGGATTGGAAAACAACTGGCTCGTTTTATTCACTTCAATTAATTCACCCATGTATAAAAAAGCCGTTGTATCCGATACCCGGGCTGCTTGTTCCATTTGATGGGTCACCAGTATGACGCTATACTGCCCTTCCAGTTTACTTATCAATTCTTCAATCCCCTGCGATGAAATCGGGTCTAGCGCAGATGTGGGTTCATCCATCAGCAACACATCCGGGTTTGTGGCAAGGGCTCGCGCGATGCAAAGCCGCTGTTGTTGACCGCCCGAGAGACCAAGGGCTGAATCATCTAGCCGATCCTTGACTTCGTCCCATAAATACGCCTCAGTCAATGTTTGCTCGACGATCTCTTCCAATTGCCGTTTCTTTCTAACCCCATGGATACGTGGACCGTAAGCCACATTTTCGAAAATGCTCTTAGGGAAAGGGTTCGGTTGTTGAAAGACCATGCCGATTTGTTTTCGCAAATCAATCGCATCAATTTTTTTATTGAGGATATTCTTTCCTGAAAAAGTGATTTGCCCACTTACTTTCACATCATCAGACATAGAGCGAATCAGGAGGTTGAGTGTTTTTAAGAAGGTCGATTTTCCGCACCCGGATGGACCGATTAATGCTGTAACCTCTCCTTTGGTGATATTCCAATCTATACCGTGGATGACTTGGTTTTTTCCATAAGCAACTTTAAGGTTTTCCGTTTTAAAAATAGCCTCTGGCAAGATTCTCCCTCCATTAACCAAAACGACCGGAAATATAGTCTTCACTACGCTGCTCTTTCGGGTTTGCAAAAAACTGCTCGGTTTCCGTATGCTCAACGACTTCCCCTTGATAAAAAAAGACGATCGAATCTGCCACTCGTGCTGCTTGTTGTAGATTATGGGTGACGAGAACAATCGTGTAATGTTCTTTTAATTGCACGAGCAGATCTTCAATTCTTGCCGTCGCGATCGGATCCAAGGCAGAAGCCGGTTCATCCAGCAATAACACTTCCGGACGGATGCATAACGCCCGTGCGATGCAAAGACGCTGCTGCTGGCCGCCGGAAAGGGAATAAGCGGATGTATCGAGCCGGGCGCGGACTTCTTCCCAAAGTCCCACTTGTTTAAGGTACGTTTCTACTTTCTCATTCATCTCCCGTTTAGATTTTATCCCGTGCTCTTTCAAAGGTTGCGTGATGTTTTTTGCAATGGATTTCGGAAACGGATTGGGCTGTTGAAAGACCATGCCAACTTCTTTTCGAAGGAGAACCGTGTCGATATTGTCAGCCAATAAGTTGACATCATCGTATTGGATGTGACCTTCGGCACGAAAACCTGAAACATCATCATTCATCCGATTGATTGAACGCAAAAACGTTGATTTTCCGCAACCTGATGGTCCAATTAACGCGGTTATCTCATGTTTCTTTATCTCTAAATCGACGTCACGAATCGCTTGTGTATCTCCATAGAAAATATTGAGCTTTTGAACATCGAGTGCCTTTTCATTCGTTTCAGTGTTAAAAATGGTTTCATTTTTTTCTCTTGTTTCAGGAAAAGCTACGGTTACCAATCCAATTCCTCCTTATTTTGAGGTAAATTTACGGTGAACCCATGCACCAAGTATACGGGCACTAATGTTGAAAATTAGTATCGCGGAGGCAAGCACTGCCGCGCCGCCATCCGCGACATCACGCAAGTCCGGAATAATCCCCTCGCTATTCACTTTCCAGATATGAACGGCCAGGGTTTCCGCCGGTCGAAAAATATTTAACGGCGAATGCTCCGAGAATGGATTCCAATTTCCATAATCCAGGTCCGGAGTTGTCAAACCAGAGGTATACAATAAAGCGGCTGCTTCGCCAAACACCAAGCCTGACGATAGGATAATGCCAGTCAGAATGGATGGAAAGGCGCTTGGCATTAAAACGCTCGTGATAGTACGCCAATGGGTGTACCCAAGTGCCAGCCCCGCTTCTTTTTGTTGCAAAGGCACAGAGCGAATGGCGTTTTCACATGTCCTGATCATGATCGGCATATTAAATATGGTTAGCGTCAACGCCCCCGACAACACCGAAAAACCGAAGCCAAACGTATTAACGAAAATAAGCAGCCCAAACATCCCAAGCACAATGGAAGGCAAGGAAGCAAGCGTCTCAATACATACACGTATAACGGACGTAAGTTTATTGTCTTTGGCATATTCCGCCATATAAATCCCGCCGGCAAGACCGAGCGGTATCGTGAAAATCATCGTCCATACCAAAATATAAAAGGAATTAAATAATTGATCCTGGATGCCGCCCCCTGCTCTAAAATTACTCGATTTACTCGTGAGAAAATCCCAACTGACTTGCTGGATGCCAAGATAAAGCACATAGACGAGCAAAGCGGCAAGGACGGCCACAATTACGACGGCAAAAAGCGTAAAGATGAATGTCGCCAATTGATCGGTTCGTTTTCGATTCATCAAACCTTCCTCCTAGCGGCCAAAAAACGCACGGCCAAAACTAACCCGTATGATATTACAAGGAGGATCAGCCCTAATGTCCAAAGGACATTGTTTTCAGCGCTCCCGAACGTTGTATGCCCCATATTGAGCGTAATAATCGTTGTCATCGTTGCCGTTGGGTCAAGGAGCGACCCGGGAAGTTGCTCTGTGTTCCCAATGACCATTTGTATGGCAAGTGCTTCACCGATCGCACGTGCCATGCCGAGAATGATCGCGGTTAACAGTCCTGGAATCGCAGCCGGAAGCAAAACGCGGCGGATCGTTTGCCACCGGGTAGCCCCCAACGCATACGACGAACTTCGAAGACCATCGGGCAATCGATTAAGGCTATCCGCCGATAGGGTCGTTACCGTCGGCAAAATCATGACGGAAACAACAATGATGCCTGCCAATAAACTGTAACCACTCCCTCCGAATTGTTCCCTTATGAAAGGAACGAGAACGGTCAAACCGATATAACCGTATATAACAGATGGAATGCCAACGAGAATTTCAATCACAGGCTGGAGCACTTTCTTTCCCCAGGAAGGTGCTATTTCTGTCATAAAAATTGCCGCTCCAATTCCGAGAGGAGCAACAATAATCGCTGACGCTAACGTGACGGCCAATGAACCAAAGATAAACACGAGCGCTCCATAACTCGGATCGCCACTAGCCGGATTCCAGTCTGTCGAGGTAAAAAACTCCAAAGGAGGGATGCCACTAATATAGAATGATTGCAGTCCCTGCTGCGCCAGGAATAATGTTACAGCGAGGGTAGCTAATACGGTCAGAAAAGCAGCGGTATAAACGATGATTTTTCCGCTTCGTTCCGAATTTTTCAAAGATAATTTTCTTGACTTGCGAACGAGGCGTTCACTCGCTCTTTTCTCCCTTTGCATAACGGATATCACCTGTTTCCTATTCTACCGGTTGCTCTTCCCCTTCTGCATCGCGTTCTACTTCCATTTCCGTTACGGGGATATACCCTTGTTCCGGAACTAAGGTTTCTTGAATTTCCTCTGATTGCATAAAGTCCAGAAAGTCTTCTGTCAATCCTTCAGGTTCCCCGTTTGTATAGGAGTGTTGGTACGCCCAAATGGGGAAATCACCTGACTGTATATTTTCCGCTGTCGGCTCTACGCCATCCACACTCATAGGCGTGATATTGTCATCAAAGTAAGAGAATGCCAGATATCCGATGGCACCTTCTGTTTCAGAAACAATCTGTCTTACGGTATTTGAAGAATCTTCCGTTATCCCATCGGCCGGTTCGGCGCCATTAAGGGCATGCTCTACAAACGTTGTTCGTGTCCCTGAGGAATCTGGACGATTCACGAGCGTGATTTCCTGATCTTCACCACCGACTTCAGACCAATTTGTAACTTCTCTTGTCCACACATCGATCAATTCTTCTTCCGTTAGGTCATCCACACCGGCATCAGGATGCACGACAGGCGCCATGCCAACAACAGCCACACGATGATCCACGAGTTCGCCTGCATCAATCTCATCTTCTTGTTCAGCAAAAAGGTCAGAGTTTCCGATGTCCACTTGCCCTGCTGCCACTTGGCTTAACCCTGCGCCTGATCCTCCAGCCTGCACTTCAATGCTGGCTTCCGAATTTTCTTCTTCATAAACTTCTGCCACAGCACCGACTAAAGGTTGCATCGCGCTGGAACCGGCAACCGTGACCGAACCGGACACATCGTCACTCGCCTCAGCGTTGTCTTCGTTTCCATCCCCGCCACTGGCTTCTCCGGAGGTTTCTTCATCATTGCCCCCGCCACATGCAGCTAAAACTGCCAGCATTACAATGACAACGAGCATTATGAACGCGTGCTTTTTCAACTCCATCTCCCCTTCTATTTTTATTTCTTGTACAATTTCACTATAATCGATCAGTGTTGAGTAGATATTGATGCTATGTAAAGATTGTGTAAAGACGCATAAAAAAAAGCAGAAACGGGGGTTCGCTCCGTTTCTGCGCTATTCTCACTAAATATTGTATACAAGTCCTGTCAGTAAGTATCGCTGTAAAACTTATAGATATGGTTAGCTTGTGCTAGCGATGGAGTAAAGCAAAATGGGGATTAAAGTTTTCTGAGCATTGCCTTAATCTTTTCTTCTTCTCCGCTGCCGTCGGTACGCAGCCGCATAAGCGGGATGCCAGCTTTTTCCAGAATATGTTCTTTTAATCGATCTCTTTCCATCGTTTCAGCGTCATAGTCATGATGACTGCCGTCCACTTCAATTGCAGCAACAGGATCTTTACCTACTTTATAAAAAATAAGCAAATCAATGTGAGCAGCTTGGTCCACATATTCCTGTTCACGGTTTGTTAACGATAGTTTATTGCTAAGAAAATCCCGCAATCGATATTGATGCTGATATTTAAATTTTTGAAATTCCCTTCCTTCAAATATTTCCTCCAACAGCTCAGCAATAAGTTGCTCAGATTCGTATTCAAAGCGTTTATTTTTCAATTTTTCTTTTCTCTTTAATAAAATTGGGGCAAATTCATCATAAAACGTGTCAAATACAGAAACAACCGGACTTTGCTTCACCATACTCTTTTCTTTATAGTAATGAATGTATCGTATAAGTGCAGCAATCTCTTCATTTCTTTGAGAAAACACGATGTCATCTGTAACGAGTACAAACCTTTTTTTCGCTCGGGAAACTGCCACATTGATGAGGTTGGGATTGTCCACAAAATGAAACTCCCCGTCTGTTCCTTTCTTATCAAGAACAGTGGAGAAGATAATGCCATCGCATTCTTTCCCCTGAAATTTATGGACGGTTTCTGAATCTACGGAAACTCCTTCTATATTCTCAACCAACTTTTCTGCCTTTTCTGCTTGTTTTCGATAGGCTGTAATAAAGCCGATGTCTTTAAATTCTTCCGGTATCGCCTTTTCCTTGGCTTTTTTTTCGACGAGCGTATCTAACTCCCGCTGATTGTATTTGCTTCCGTTTCCCTTCATATGGTCACCGGGCGTCGTCTTGTATAGAATCAGCGATCGATCATCGGTTTCCGTGGACATAGGAATCAACTCGTGATTATAATATTGTTTGTTGCAGAAATCGATAATCGAAGGATCACACCGGTAGTGTTCTTTCAAAACAGTGAGAGGCAATTCGTGATCATAGACCTTGATAACAGAATCCAGCAAACTGTTTTGCACATAATCATAGCACGGCTCTATTTCCCCACTTTTCATCGTTTTTACCGGAATGTGCGGCAACTGGTTTTGATCCCCCACGACAATAACGTTTTTTGCACAGCTAAATGCAATAAGTCCCGGAATCAACTCAAGTTGGGAAGCTTCGTCAATGATAACGTAATCCAATAACTCTCCTGGTGGGAGTGAGTTTTGTAAAGAATACGCTGTGCTCAAAATGATCGGAAACTGCTCACTGAAAGCTTTGAAATTATTTTTGTAACTATTTAGTTGAAAATCGGTTTTTCTGCCTCGATAGCGTTTGGCCAATTTGCTTTTAAAATATGCCAGTGAACGATGTGTGATATTTCGTGTCCGATTCTCAAAATCAGCCGCTTCTAATTGGTTGTCTATTTCCCCTAAACGCATCTTCAGTTCAGTTTCCTTCTTTTCATAAAATCGCAATTGCAATGATGAGCGCGTTTTTTCACGCTTTTTGTTATTGTTCAGCCATTCCTTGTCATAGATTCCATAGTATATGATCGTCTTCAGTTTTTTGAAAAAAGGAAGACGATGGTGATCTTCCAACGTTTGTTCCGCGGTCAGCTCCAAAATTTTTCGCTGGGTAAATGAATAGAAGGGCAATTGTTTCGGCATGTTCTTTTCCTGTTCGGTCTCCTCTAGATGTTTCCTATAGTGCTGGGCTTCTGTCTCAATTTCTCTCAGCTGTTCAGCAAGCCGCGCCTGGTGGTTTTGCAAGGAGAAAAGTTTTTTTAATTGCTGCGCTTCCTCGTGAACAGCTTCTTCCAAGTCGTCTTCTAAGGAATGCGGCCAAGCGTCAACCTCTTCAGGAGGTTCAGGAAGATTGGAAAAAAATGCTTTTTTATTTTCTTTTTTTCCAAGATGCGCCAATAAAAACGAGAACGAGGACGCATTCATTTTTTCTGCAACATTGTTGACTGCTTCATTGCTATTGGAAATAACCGCAGCAGTCTGTCGTTTCAGGGTGATATTTGATATAATGTTTAAAATTGTTTGTGTCTTCCCTGTCCCTGGCGGACCTTGAATCACGCTGATCTGTGAAGAGAATGCTTTCTCCAATGCATTCATTTGGCTCAAATTGGATCGAAATGGGTACACTAACGATTGTCTTTTGTTCGCCACACGGTTGTTTTTTGTTAGATAGGCAAAAAGCGCGCTTTGCTCACGGACCATCATCTTCTTCACTTCATCCAGTAATCTAGGCATGCCCGGCTTCGCCTCTGCATCTTTTAATCCTGCGACTCGTTTATAATACGCTAACAGATCTTTTACTTTTTCTTCTTGGGGGATATTTTCAATAGAGAAGTCTTTCAGTTCACAGACTCTCGGGACTCTTTCATTGGTCACACTAACTAGTACATATTTTTCCCCATAGATCCTGGCTGCGTCTACATAAGGTTCATAACTGTCTTCCATAAAAGCCCGCTGACCGTTTGAAAGTTTAACATCTCGTACCGGCGTAATTTCTGATTCACTTAAAGAAGTTTGAAATTTTTTGCCGGAAGAAAAGTAAACAATTACCACAACTTTTCCTTTCTGCACCTTCATCTCCCAATCCCAAAAGCTTGGGAATGAAGTTTTCTCTTCTCCTTTTTGCAACAAACGAAAAGAATCAGTCACATCTTTCTCCCCCTCAACTGCCTATGCTTGATAAAAGAATTATCCCATAATATTACAATTATTGCATAGCAGAGAAGGTGTCTTCAATTATTAAATGCAGTACTGTGTGTATCATTGTTATAAGACAGGCGACGGATGTACTCTATAAAAAGCAATAAACCGTGTGAAATCAATCAAGAACAGTAATTTCACACGGTTTATTTTCTGCTATGACGACGTATAATCGCCCCCGTTAATATGAATCGCTTGTCCGGTCATGTAGGATGATTCATCCGATGCGAGCATGACATAAGGCCAGGCATGTTCGGAAGGTTGGCCCGGCCGATTGATTAAACCACCTTGACCGAAATTTTCCACGCCATCTTCATCGAACGAAGACGGGATTAGCGGTGTCCATACCGGCCCGGGCGCTACTGAATTCGCGCGAATGCCTTTATCGGCAAGGCTTTGGGCGATACTTCGGATAAATGAAGTGACCGCGCCTTTCGTTGCCGAGTAGTCCATGAAAATCGGGTTTCCGCGATAGGCATTAATGGAAGAAGTGGCAATAATGGCGTCCCCTGCTTGCATATGGCGAACCGCTGCTTTCGTTAAATAAAACTGGGAAAAGAAATTCACTCGGAATACATCTTCAAACTGTTCCGAAGAAATATCAAGCACATCTTCTCGCACATATTGGATCGCCGCATTGTTCACGAGAATATTGATCTTCCCAAACGCCGCGACCGTTTGCTCCACGAGCTCCTTACAATGAGATTCACTCTTGATGTCCCCGGGGAGGAGTAAACATTTGACTCCTTCGGCTTCGACCATTTTTTTCGTTTCTTCGGCATCATCATGTTCATCCAAATAGGAAATAGCCACATCAGCGCCTTCTTTTGCATAAAGAATCGCCACCGCTCGTCCGATGCCGCTGTCACCGCCGGTAATTAACGATGCCTTCCCTTTTAATTTATCCGTCCCTTTATAATCCGTGGGCTGAGCCGGTTTTGGCTGCATTTGCGATTCAATGCCCGGTTGCTTGTCTTGGCGTTGCCGTGGTGTACGCCCAATCTGCATCTCTCTGGGATCCATTGGACTTTCCCTCCTCGAGTGTTTTGTGCATTCTTTTATTCCATTCCACTTTTGTTTAGGGCTGCAAACCCTTATTTCTTTTTCCTATTTGCTTTTTTTGCATCGGATTTAATGTCCACATCCGAGCCAAATTCGGTTTGCAGGTTTTTCGGAGAGGGATCGCCGGCGCTTGAATCATTATCGACCAAAACATTTCTTTCTAGGTATAAATGGAAAAACGCTTCGCCTGTCGCGATCGCAAAAGCAGCAAGCAACGAAAGCATAAAAAGCCCTTCAAATGGGAACAAGACCGTTCCCAACACCCATAGTCCTATCCAAACGAGCCCAATGTCCACAACAGTCGCCAATGTGTTCCCCAAGCGGGGCAATACAAGCATATCCCCCACAAGATACGATATGCCTGTTAACGCGACGCTTGCCACCATAATATTTGCAAAAGAAACGCCGCCAAAGAGACTAAAAATAAACCATAGCACAAATGAAATCATTACGAATTTAATAATTAACGCCACGACATGCTTCATGTCATCCACCCCTTTCTCATCCACTCCTTATCCTGTCCGATTTTTGTTTGATTACCCAAAATGAAAATCTGGATGAGCAAATGGGGGAGGAATTCTACGCCCGGAAAGCTTCCCAAAGATCCTGTCGAGAGGTTGTAACGGCTTTGGCACCAGCCTCGATGGCTACTCTGACATCATCTTCAGCTTCAATTAGTCCACCTGCAATAATGTCAAGGCCTGTTTCCTCGTGCACTTTTTGAATATAGGAAGGGATAATACCCGGAAGCAGCTCTATAACATCCGGAGCCACTGTTCGAGCCAATTGATAACTCGTGTGAAGGGCTAGCGTGTCTAAAAGGAACATTCGCTGGATTGCCAAGATGTTATTCTTTTTCGCGATTCTGAGCATATCTGCCCGCGTGGAAATAATACCCGCGGGTTTAATGCTTTGGGACAGAAATTCCGCCGCGTGCCGGTCGCTTTTCAACCCTTGCACAAGATCCGCGTGAAGAATCATCTTTTTGCCCGCTTCCCGTGCCGCTTTCCTCATTCTGGCAAGCTGGGAAATATGCACTTCCAATACGACAAAAAATGATTCATCCCGCTTCAATACACGTTCAAAATCCTTCATCGCTTTTACAGCCGGAATGACTTCTTGTCCATTAAACACTTCAACACCTCATCCCCTTACGAATGTTAAGATTTCCCACATCTCATTAAGTTCTGTTATGCACCTTGCTTTTTCTTCTTTTGACCACTGCAACTTCGCTGCCATAGCTTCGACAACAGCCTCTTTATTTTCTCGCGCCTTATCGATATCAAATAAAAGATACGACGTGCGGCGAAGGAAAAAATCAACCGGTGTCAGCGTCATTTCATGTTCCAAGGCATACCTTAACGATGCCCAAACATCCTTCGGAAGTTGAAAAGTGTCGGCTTCCTCATCTTCCAGATACATAAAGACTTGCGACACGTTGGAACCGTAACGTTCCACCAGCTCCCTGGACGTTTTCTCATCTAACCCCAGTTTCATGCCCGCCTGAGCAAACGTTTCGTTAAAAGCAACCAGTTCCTGTGACCCGCCGACATCACCGCCGGAGAGGACAAGTTTTTTTGTTTGGCAAGCTGGGTAAGATGCGCCTGTGCCCTTTTCCAACTCCTCGGCTACCATAGAGACAATGGAATCGGCCATTTTGCGGTAGCCGGTTAATTTTCCGCCGGCAATCGTTATTAATCCACTTTTCGAATGAAAAATTTCGTCCTTACGGGAAATATCCGATGGATCCTTCCCTTCCTCGTGAATGAGCGGCCGCAGACCTGACCAGCTCGATTCCACATCGTCTATCGCGATGTGGTAGCCTGGAAACATCGCGTTGGTTGCTTTTATAATATAAGCGACATCGTCATCTGTCACGCCCGGTTCACGCTGGTCTCCATCATAACCCGTTTCCGTCGTTCCCACGTAGACTTTGTCTCCCCTCGGAATCGCGAACATCATCCGTCCATCCTTAAAGGGCGTATCAAAATAAATCGCTTGTTGCAGAGGCAAACGCTTTTTGGAAAAGACGAGGTGAACACCTTTGGACAAATGAATGGTTTTTCCTGTTTTCGAACGATCCTGCTCCCGTAAGTGATCAACCCAGGGGCCGGTCGCATTAACGATTTTCTTCGCGTAAATTTTGATCGTTTTATTGGTGGTTACGTCACGGGCAACAACACCGATCACTTTGTCATCGTCATAAATAAACGATTCTGCCTTCACATAGTTGGCAAGTTGCGCGCCTTTCTCCGCCGCTGTTTTCGCGACTTCCAACGTTAAACGTGCATCATCGGTGCGATATTCCACATACATGCCCGCTCCGCGCAATTGTTTATCCGCTAATATCGGCTCATTTTTCTTCGCATCTTTCGCGCTCATCATCGTGCGGCGTTCCGCTTTTTTTACACCTGCGAGCCGATCGTAGATCGACAACCCGATCGATGTCGTAAACGAGCCGAATGTTCCGCCTTTATAAAACGGCAACATTATACGTAACGGCGTGGTCACGTGCGGCGCATTTTCATAAACAATTGCGCGCTCTTTTCCAACCTCCGCTACCATCTTCACTTCAAAATTTTTCAAATACCGCAAACCGCCATGAATAAGTTTCGTGGAACGACTCGAAGTTCCTGCTGCAAAATCCTGCATTTCAATAAGACCTGTCTCCATCCCGCGGGTTTGCGCATCAAGCGCGGTTCCCGCGCCTGTAATGCCTCCTCCGATAATTAAAAGATCTAGCTCCGATTCGGCCATTTTTTCTATCGCACCATCTCGTGAATGCGCTGAAAAAGACAATCCAATTCCTCCCGTCCCTATTTAAACTAAAAAAGATCACAGAAACCCCTAACAGACGATATGCGTCGCCCGCCAGTTGTTTGCTGTGATCTTCTCATTGACTCTGATCATTGCTTATTAACTTAAGTTTAGTATACGGGAAATCTTATTAGGTGTAAATGTAAAAAGACCGTGAGCGTGCTTCAACCCTATAATAAACACTCTCAACGGTCTTCATTTATCACTAATGGTAATTGCTATTCCCCTGGCTTAAACACCATGGTCGCTTCCACTGCTTTTTTCCAGCCGTTGTAAAGTTCTTGTCGCTCCGGTTCTTCCATGGCCGGTTCAAAGGAGCGGTCTACTTTCCATTTCCTCGCGATGTCGTCTTTGCTATCCCAGACGCCGACCGCTAACCCGGCCAGATAAGCAGCTCCCAGGGCTGTTGTTTCACTGACGGTCGGCCGTTCCACCGGTGCATGGAGGAGGTCGCTCTGGAATTGCATGAGGAAATTGTTTTCGGCGGCACCGCCGTCCACGCGCAACTTTGTCGATGGGATGCCCGCGTCTTTTTCCATCGCTGTCATGACGTCTTTCGTTTGATAGGCCAAAGATTCCAGCGTCGCCCGAACGAGATGCGCTTTTTCCGTTCCCCTCGTAATCCCGAACATCGCTCCGCGTGCGGCACTATCCCAATAAGGAGTGCCCAATCCCACGAATGCAGGCACAAAATAAACACCTTCAGACGAGGTTACACGCGTCGCGAGATCCTCGCTATCCGGCGATTGTTCAATCATGTTGATGCCATCCCGGAGCCATTGGACGGCGGATCCCGCTACGAAAATACTGCCTTCCAACGCGTACTCGACTTTTCCATCGAGGCCCCAGGCAATCGTCGTTAACAATCCATTGTCGGACGTAACCGCTTCTTCACCGGTGTTCATCAAAATAAAACAACCCGTGCCGTATGTGTTTTTCACCGTTCCTTTTTCAAAACACGCCTGCCCGAATAGAGCAGCGTGCTGATCACCGGCTACGCCCGCGATCGGAACTTTTGCGCCAAAGAAATGGTACTCAATCGTTTCTGCGTAGATTTCGGAAGAAGATTTCACTTCCGGAAGCATTTGTTTTGGGACTTCTAAAATATCCATCAGTTCCTGGTCCCATTTTAACTCATGAATATTGAACATTAAGGTACGGGCAGCATTTGTATAATCGGTCACATGAGCGGCTCCTCCGCTCAATTTCCAAATCAGCCACGTATCAATCGTTCCAAATAACAAGTCCCCGTTTTCGGCTTTTTCTCGCGCACCTTCCACATGGTCAAGGATCCATTTTATTTTTGTTCCTGAAAAATAAGGATCCAGCAAAAGACCTGTTTTCTGTTTAAACGTTTCGTTCCATCCATCTTCTTTCAACTGGTCAACAATCGGCTCCGTTTGCCGCGACTGCCACACGAGCGCATGATAAATCGGCCGGCCCGTATGTTTATCCCAGATCACCGTAGTCTCCCGTTGATTCGTAATACCGATGCCTGCGATTTCTGCAGGTTCAACCTCAATTTCCGTAAAAAGACCGGCGAGAACAGCGAGAACCGACCCCCAAATCTCATTGGCGTCATGCTCCACCCAACCGGGCTTTGGAAAGTGTTGGGTAAATTCTCTTTGCACCGAGTGAACTTCCTGGCCTTCTCCGTCAAACAAAATCGCTCGTGTACTCGTCGTCCCCTGATCAATCGCTACGATGTGATTTTTTTCCATGATTATTATTCCTCCTTTTTTCATTCTAGCCTAAAAGCAGTACATACAACGCTGAACCAAGAACAGCACCGACAATCGGCCCAAGTACTGGAATCCATGCATATTTCCAGTTAGACGGTCCTTTCCCATGGATTGGCAACACAAAGTGCGCGATTCGCGGGCCTAGATCACGGGCAGGGTTAATGGCATATCCTGTTGTCCCGCCGAGGGATAAACCAATCGCGACGATTAAGAGGCCGGTGGAAATCGGCTCCAATCCATCTGTAAATGTATTTGCCCCAATTCCAAGGAGCGCAAACAATAACATGGCTGTGCCGATCATTTCACTCATGAAGTTGGAAGGATAATGTTTAATCGCCGGATCTGTCGCGAATGTCCCTAACTTCGCTCCTTGGTCCTCCGTCGCTTTCCAATGAGGGAAGTAGTGGAAATAGATAATGACCGCGCCAATAAAAGCACCCATCAATTGACCGGCAATGTAAAAAGGCACTTGCGACCATGGAAAGTCTCCGATTGCCGCAAATCCAAGCGTAACAGCAGGGTTAATGTGACCGTCACTCACCGTACCGGAGACATAAACACCGAGAGCCACAGCAAGCCCCCACCCGATGGATATGCCAATCCAGCCCATTCCTTCTGATTTCGTACCCTTCAACACGTTGCCGGCCACAACCCCAGCCCCAAAAATGACCAGAACCATTGTGCCGATCAGCTCCGCCAGCATTTCGTACATATCGCTTCCCCCCTTAATAGATGGACCAAAAAATGGACAGCTTCTTACAGGTTGATGTATATGCCATCACCCATAAAAAACTGTCCATTCTTTTCTCAGCAGTTTTCGTCATTAACTTTGATTATTATCATACAGGCTACTTTTAAATTTGTAAACCTTTACATTCTTGTTTGATTGATTTCAAACGTTTAACACTCTCGAGAATGTGGTAAAGTTCGGTAATATTGAATTTTTTAGAAAGGATGAAATAACAATGAGCAAATTAAATTTGGATATGGCCAAAAAGGTTATCGAAGGGGCAGAGACTGAGGCTTCCAACATAGGGGTGCAAATGGTCATTTCAATTTTCGATGAAGGCGGTAACCTTATCGCAACACACCGAATGGATGATGCCTGGCTGGCAAGCATCGATATTGCTCAAAAAAAAGCATGGACGTCCGTCGCGCTAAAAATGCCTACTTCTAATTTGGAAGAAGAAGCAGTACCTAGCGGGAGTCTATATGGCATCAATACGACGAACGATGGGCGAATTGTCGTCTTCGGCGGTGGCATTCCCCTTGAAAAAGATGGAACGGTCTTAGGCGCGATCGGTGTAAGCGGCAGCACTGTCCCAGACGATGTACAAGTCGCGGAAGCCGGGGTTAAGGCATTTAAAGAAAGCTTTTAAAACATAGCCACTGGTAATGAGAGAAGGCCCGACTTTATCGGCCCTTCTCTTTTATCAATAGATTAAAGTGCCTTTCGTCCTTTTCTGAACCTGAAAAAACCACCGCCCGCGAGCGATGGCCATCTTTATGTTCACTTTTACGATTGGTTGTGGGATTCATTTGATGATGTTGTCGTAGTCTCTTCACTGATTTCTTTTCTTTCCGATTCAGGTGGGTCGTCTTCCATCATCTGAGTGGTGGATTTTTTGAACTCATTTAGCGTTTTCCCGAAAGCACCACCGATTTCCGGCAATTTCTTCGGTCCGAAAATCAAGAGAGCGATCAAAAGGATGAGAATGAGACTTGGAATGCCAATATTTGGAAGCACAATGTTTCCTCCTTTTTCAACATGGGCTGTATCTTTACGGCTTAGTATAACCATAGGACGATAAAGTATACTTTACATCAATCGTATCACACATACAGCTTATTGGACATGGTATAGGCATTCCCATTCTATAAAATTTTTATCCTGATGGGACTTTTCGACACTTTGAATACCAAAGGGCTGAACGTGCGTAACGTTCAGCCTTTATCCATTTACTTCAACAATTTCATGACATTTTTCACGGAATCCACGGATGTGGAGAGGTCTTGTTTTTCTTCTTCGGTCAGATTCAATTCGATGACTTGCTCGACGCCATCGCCGCCAAGGACGGTTGGCACGCCAACATAAAGATCACTATAGCCGTATTCGCCTTCAAGATAAGCGATCGTTGGCAATATACGTTTTTTATCTTTGATAATCGTTTCAACCATTTGTGTTAAAGCAGCGGCCGGCGCGTAATAGGCGCTTCCGTCGCCGAGCAAGGAAACAATTTCCCCGCCGCCTTTACGTGTGCGCTCAATGATTTTATCGATGCGGTCTTGAGATAGCAAGTCCGTTAACGGCACACCGCCGACACTGGAGTAACGAATCAACGGTACCATGTCGTCTCCATGGCCCCCGAGGACAAATCCTTGCACATCTTCCACAGACATGCGTAATTCCTGGGCGATAAACGCGCGGAAACGAGCCGTATCCAAAACGCCTGATTGTCCGATCACCCGGTTTTTTGGCAATCCGGAGGCTTGATAAACGGCGTATGTCATCGCATCCGCTGGGTTTGTCAGTACGATAATGTACGTATCCGGTGAATACTTTACAATTTGCTCGGTCACGGATTGCATGATTCCGGCATTTGTATTCACGAGATCATCCCTGCTCATACCCGGTTTCCGGGCGATGCCCGCGGTAATAACCACCACATCGGAGCCTTCCGTGTCCTTATAATCGGAAGTTCCGATCACATTCACATCTGCCCCTACGACAGGGGTGGACTCCAGCATGTCGAGCGCTTTCCCCTGCGTTGGTCCTTCTTTATCCGGAATGTCCACGAGCACAACGTCTGCAAGTTCTTGCTGCGCAACATTAAGGGCCGTTGTAGCGCCTGTAAAGCCGCCACCGATCACAGATACTTTTCTACGTTTAATAGTCATTGATCTGCCTCCTTGGATCCTTACATGTTTTCGATAAGTGCATCCGCAAACCCGGAACATTTCACTTCCGTTGCGTTATCCATTAGCCGGGCGAAATCATACGTAACAACTTTGTTGCCGATAGTCGTATCCATGGAATTTGTGATAAGGTCGGCCGCTTCATTCCAGCCAAGATGACGAAGCATGAGTTCTCCGGATAGAATTAGCGATGAAGGATTCACTTTATCCTGTCCCGCGTATTTAGGAGCAGTACCATGTGTCGCTTCAAAGATGGCGTGGCCGGTATCATAGTTAATGTTTGCGCCAGGCGCGATGCCGATGCCGCCAACTTGGGCTGCCAATGCATCGGAAATGTAGTCGCCGTTTAAATTCATCGTCGCGACAACATCATGTTCTTTCGGACGCGTAAGGATTTGCTGCAAGAAAATATCGGCAATCGCTTCTTTAATAATAATTTTCCCTGCTGCTTCCGCTTCGTCCTGCGCTTTGTTGGCTGCGTCTTTGCCTTCTTTTTCAACAATTTCATCATAGGTTTGCCAAGTGAACACTTGATCAGCGAATTCACGCTCTGCAAGTTCGAAGCCCCAAGCTTTGAAGGACCCTTCCGTAAACTTCATGATATTCCCTTTATGAACAAGCGTTACGCTTTTGCGATTTTCGTTAATCGCATATTGAATGGCGGAGCGGACGAGGCGTTCCGTTCCCTCTTTGGAAATCGGCTTGATGCCGATCCCGGATGTTTCCGGAAAGCGAATGTTTTCGGAGCCCATTTCATTTTGGATAAAATCAATCACTTTTTTCGCTTCAGGTGTTCCTTCCTGATACTCAATGCCGGCATAAATATCTTCCGTATTTTCGCGGAAAATCGCCATATCCACTTCCTCAGGGCGCTTCACCGGGGAAGGCACACCAGAATAGTGGCGAACCGGACGCAAACAAGTGAACAAATCGAGTTTTTGGCGAAGAGCTACGTTTAAAGACCGAATGCCGCCGCCGGTTGGCGTTGTAAGCGGGCCCTTAATGGCGATTAAGTTTTCACGGATCGTATCCAACGATTCTTCCGGAAGCCACTCCCCAGTCTTGTCGTGGGATTTTCCACCAACGAGAATTTCTTTCCAATCGATTTTTTTCTTGCCGCCATAAGCTTTTTCGACAGCTGAATCAATGACGCGCGAAGCCGCCGCCCAAATGTCGGGACCGGTGCCGTCGCCTTCAATGTACGGAATGACAGGATTATCAGGGACGTTTAAATTTCCGTTGTTTACAGTAATTCTTTCAGACATGATAAATTCCTCCAAGCAAAAATTAAATTTCGTTCATCGACTTTTATAGCCGATGCTTCAACCTAATGGTACTTTCTTGCTCTTACCCGATATTATAATCCCAGTGAAAAGGGTTGAAGCCTTGGATAATAAACGCTACGAACGTTCGTCCAACGGAATGTATTTTTGCGTGTCCGGACCGACATATTCCGCACGCGGCCGAATGAGACGGTTGTCGGCATACTGTTCCAGAATATGCGCGTTCCAACCTGCCGTCCTGCTCACAGCAAAAATTGGGGTGAATAGATCGTGGTCAATGCCTAAACTGTGGTAAACAGATGCTGAATAGAAGTCCACATTCGGAAGCAACCCTTTATCGTTGGTCACTTTTTCTTCAACAGCCACAGACATATCGTACCATTTTGATTCTCCGGCGATCCCTGTCAATTTCTTGGACATGTCACGCAAATGTTTCGCGCGCGGGTCGCCGTTTTTGTACACACGGTGGCCAAATCCCATAATTTTTTCTTTTTTGTCAAACAATCCTTGAATGTAATCATCGACCTGATCGACTTCCCCGATCTCACTTAACATCGCCATTACACGTTCATTGGCGCCGCCGTGCAAGGGGCCTTTTAACGCGCCGATGGCAGCGGTGATTCCGGAATAAAAATCGGACAATGTCGCCACACATACACGGGCTGTAAACGTCGATGCGTTTAATTCATGATCCGCATGCAAGACAAGCGCTTTGTTCACCGCGTCAACGGCAACATCTTTCGGTTCTTCGCCATTTAGCATATAAAGAAAATTTGCGGCGAAGCCAAGGTTGTCTTTTGGCTTAATCGGTTCTTTTCCGTTTCGGATTCTTGCAAACCCGGTCACAATCGTGGCGATCTTCGCCTGCAATCGCAAGGCAATCCGTTTTGCGGCGTCTTCTGTGACTTCATCCGCTTCTTGATCGTAGAGGCCCAATTGCGAAACCGCGGTCCTTAATGCCGCCATCGGATGTACCTCGGCAATTGGATAGGCTTTCATATCATTAAATATTTCATTCGGTACTGACATGTTAGCCACTAATTCGTTCGAGAATGTCTCCAACTCCGTTTTATTCGGCAACTTGCCATTCCATAATAAGAATACCACTTCTTCAAAAGACGAGTAATTGGCTAGGTCATCAATGTGATAACCCTGGTATGTGAGAACATCGTCAATAATTGAACTTACACTGGAAGTTGTTGCTACAACACCTTCCAGACCACGCGTCTGGCTCATAAAACCTCTCCTTTACACCTGAGAATCCGATGGACCGGCGGACACGTCACTCGAAGTCCAGTAAAAACAAACCGAAACGGCTTGTCCGCATTTTCCGCACAAAGTTCCGAATGGCACAGATGAGAGGATACGATAAGAATCCTCTCCGATACATTCTACCGCCGGTTTTTTCACCATCCTCTATTATATACATTTTTGTAGGATTTGTGAATGAATAGTCATTATTCTTTACGACAAATTACGGTTCATTCGTTTTTTTACGCATGTAAATCCCGTAAAATATCGCATTTGCCCAAAAGATGTTTCACCAACGCCGGATAACCATGAAGTTTCGGTTAATCAACACTTTATTGAAAAAATATCGGACGAAGCCTTTGATATACGTTCGCGTAAACGGTAGGATGAGCATGAAACCTAGAAGGTCGGTGAGAAAACCGGGGGCGACAAGCAAAAATCCGCCAAAAAGGATGCAAATGCCATCCAGCGCAATGCCGGTCGGGGTTTGCCGATTCTGGATTTGCAGTTGCAAGACTTGCCACGTTTGCCTACCTTCTCTTCGCGCCAGCCATACACCAATAACACTAGTAAGGAGCAGGAGGAACAATGTCGGCAAAAAACCAATTGCTCTTCCGACTAACCAGATGGCAATAATTTCAATAATCGGGATCGCGAGTAACAGAAAGACGAAAACCCTCGCCAAAAATAACCCTCCTTTTCTCCAATAGACTGGCCACAATTTCCGAATCCGCTTCATGTTCCGTACGCTTATAAAACACTCGCATGTCCTTTATAAATATCTCCTCTTGCACTATCCAACGTTAACTCTTCTCCATCTTCAAAGCGTTCAACCGCGCGTTCAACCCCAACGATAACAGGAATCCCAAGGGTTAATCCAACTACTGCGGCATGGCATGTCAGGCCGCCTTCTTCGGTGATCACTGCTGCTGCTTTTTCGAAAGCATCCATCATCTCTTTGTCTGTAGACGGTGCGATTAAAATATTTCCTTCCTCCATTTTATCGTTCGCTTCTTGAGCGTTGCGGGCAATTACAGCTTTTCCGGATGCATTTGTCTGGCCAATCCCTTGCCCCTTTGCGGCTACTTCACCGATTACGTGCACTTTCATGATATTCGTCGTCCCAGTCTCTCCTACCGGAACGCCGGCAGTAATCACAACGAGATCTCCGTGTTTGGCCATTCCGGATTTAAGGGCTTTGCTTACGGTTATGTCGAACATTTCATCCGTCGTTGACACTTTTTCTCCCAGCAAAGGACATACGCCCCACACGAGGTTTAGGCGTCTGAGCACGCAGATGTCACTTGTAACGGCAATGATTTTTGATTTCGGCCGATATTTGGAAACGAGCCGCGCCGTATAGCCGCTTTCCGTTGCTGTAAGAATCGCGGATGTGTCTAGGTTTAACGCCGTTCTGGCTACCGCTTGGCTGATTGAATTTGTGATCGTCGTCCGGCTTTCTTTCGTCCGGTTATCCAACGCCTCTTCATAGTTTAACGCGGATTCCGCTTTAACAGCAATACGGCTCATCGTCTCAACCGCTTCGACAGGATAATCACCCGCGGCTGTCTCCCCTGACAGCATAATCGCATCCGCGCCATCAAAAATCGCGTTCGCGACATCACTTGCTTCTGCTCTCGTGGGACGGGGGTTTTGCGTCATCGATTCAAGCATTTGGGTTGCTGTAATGACCGGTTTTGCCAGATTATTGCTGTCATTGATCAGCTTCTTTTGAACGAGAGGCACTTCCTCAGGCGGGATTTCCACCCCTAAATCGCCTCTTGCCACCATAATCCCTTCGGAAACTTCAAGAATTTCTTCAATGTTTTCGACCCCCTCTTCGTTTTCAATTTTTGGGATGACGGGGGTGTTTTCAGCCTGATGATGTTCCAATAATTCCCGGATCTCAAATACATCGGCCGCCCTTCGAACGAATGAAGCGGCAATAAAATCGATGCCTTCCTCAATCCCAAAAAGGATGTCTTCGGCATCTTTTTCTGTCATTCCCGGTAAGTTTACTTTGACCTTCGGCAGATTAACGCCTTTGTTATTTTTTAGGATGCCATCATTCATAACAGATGCCTTTACTTCTCTCCCCTCAATGGATTCCACTTGCAACTCAATTAAACCGTCGTCAAGGAGAACAGTATTGCCGGGAGAGAGGTCATTCGCTAAATCCTCGTATGTAACGCCTATACGTTCAGCATTTCCCTGGATTTGACCGCCTGCGAGACGGATCGTGCCCCCTTTTGTAAGTGCACTTCTCCATTTTCCATTTCATACGTTCGTATTTCAGGTCCTTTCGTGTCCAATAAAATCGATATTTCTTTTCCGGATTCCGCTGCCGCTTCCCGAATGGTCCGTATTCTCGCGCGATGTTCTTCATGGTCTCCGTGGGAAAAATTAAGGCGGGCGACATTCATCCCGGCATCTATCAACTGTTTCAACGTTTGTTTATCTTCAGAGGCAGGGCCGATCGTTACAACGATTTTCGTTTTTCTCATCATAACAAATCCTTTCTGTGAACTAGAGGAGAAGTGAGAGATGGGAGGTAAAACTTCCACCCTAAATAGACAGTTCCTGGGATAACCGGTACATATTCTCATCAATGTGATGGGGTTTTTGTAGCGCGTTGCCAATCTGTTGATCAACGATTTGGTTCGCCAGCATCCCCACCAATCGACCGGATTTTCCATTGAGTAATAGCTCCATGGCGTGCGCGGCGAGTCGACTTGCGAGGACACGGTCAAAAGCGGTCGGCGAACCCCCGCGTTGAATATGGCCGAGCACCGTGACTCGAGTTTCGAAACCGGTGCGCTCCTGAATTTCTTTGCCAAATTCTACCCCGCTCGCGGCACCTTCAGCCACAATAATAATGCTATGTTTCTTGCCCCGCTTATGCCCTCTTACAAGACGATGGACCGTGTCGTCCATATCATAAGGCTGCTCGGGAATGAGGATCGTTTCCGCCCCATCGGCTAACCCGGACCAAAGCGCCAAGTCTCCTGCGTCACGGCCCATCACTTCAATCACATAGGTTCTTTCATGGGAGGTGGCCGTATCGCGTATTTTATCAATCGCTTCGATAACCGTATTTAAAGCAGTGTCAAATCCGACTGTAAAATCAGTGCCGGGAACGTCATTATCGATGGTAGCGGGCACGCCAATGGTCGGAAAACCTAAGTCGTTCAGCACTTGGGCTCCTTGAAATGAACCATCCCCGCCAATCACAACAAGGGCATCCATTCCAGCGTCCCGTAGATGCCGGACTGCTTTTTCCTGCCCTTCTTTTGTCTTAAACTCCTCACACCTTGCCGTATAAAGCATCGTCCCTCCACGATGAATAATATCCCCGACATCGCCGATTTCCAAAGGATGGATATCATTGTTCAAAAGTCCGGAAAACCCGTAATTGATTCCCCACGCCCGTACATCATGGTAGATCGCTTTCCGTACAACTGCCCGGATGGCTGCGTTCATCCCGGGTGAATCTCCCCCGCTTGTCAAAATGCCTATATTTCGCATAGAACCTCCCGCTTACTCATCTGTTTTTCCGATCTTATTGAATTTCTCGAATCGCTGGTGCTGCAATTCCTCCGGCGACAAGTGAGAAAGCTTGGCTAAGCTGTTGTCCAAGGTTCGCTCGATAAAGCCGGCTTGTTTTACAATGTCATAATGCGCACCTCCACGCACCTCCGGAATAATGCCGTCAATAATGCCGAATTCCTCAAGGTCAGGCGCGGTAATACGCATCGTTTCCGCCGCTCTCTGCGCTTCGGATGCATCTTTCCAAAGGATAGTGGCAGCACCTTCCGGCGATATTACGGAATACGTAGCGTTTGCCAGCATATACATATGGTTGCAAACGCCCAACGCAAGCGCGCCTCCGCTGCCGCCTTCTCCGATCACGATGCCGATGGAGGGCACACCAAAACCGGCCATTTCCAACAGATTTCGTGCAATGGCCTCGCTTATCCCTCTCTCTTCTGAAGCTTTTCCCGGAAACGCACCTTTCGTATCAATAAAACAAATAATCGGACGGTTGAATTTTTCTGCCTGCTTCATCATGCGTAAAGCTTTGCGGTATCCTTCAGGATGAGGGCTTCCAAAGTTACGGCGTATGTTTTCCTTCGTATTCCGCCCCCGCTGATGCCCTATCACGGTCACCGGGCGCCCTTTGTATGTGGCGATGCCTGATATGATCGCTTCGTCGTCCCCATAGAGACGGTCTCCGTGCAATTCCAGAAAATCTGCAAACAAATAATCAATATAGTCCAACGTTGTTGGACGTTCCGCATGGCGCGCGATCTGCACACGCTCCCATGGGCTTAATTCATCATAGATTTGAACCTCAAGTTCCTGCAATCGTTCTTCCAAGTGCTGAATCTCTGCTTCCAAATTAATGTCTTTATTCTCGGTAAAATTTTTTAATTCATTGATTTTATTTTGAAGCTCGACCACCGGTTTTTCAAATGGAAGATTTTGACTCATTGTTAATCTCCTTCTTTTCCCACGCATGGATTTTCAGGATTTTTGCAAGTACACCCTTCGTTTCCGAACGATGGACGACCTGGTCCAACTGCCCATGCTCCAATAAAAATTCTGCGGTTTGAAAATCATTGGGGAGTTCTTCGCGTATCGTCTGTTCGATGACTCTTCTTCCTGCAAAACCGATGAGCGCTCCCGGTTCTGCAAAATTGTAATCTCCCAATGACGCGAAGCTGGCGGAAACACCGCCGGTTGTCGGGTGAGTCATGATGGATACGAAAGGAATTTTCGCTTGATGCAACCGTTCCAAGGCCACGCTCGTTTTCGCCATTTGCATCAAGCTTACGACGCCCTCCTGCATTCGCGCCCCGCCTGAGGCACTGAACATGATGAACGGTACGCCGTTTTTTTCCGCTTGCAAGATGGCGCGGGAAATCTTTTCTCCGACGACAGCACCCATGCTCCCCATTCTGAATCGGGAATCCATGACGCCAATGACGACCGGATACCCTTTGATGCTTCCTTCTCCGGTGACAACCGCTTCATTCAACCCTGTTTTTTCTTGGTCTTTCGTTAATTTCTCCTCATACTCCGGGAAATTCAAGGGGTTTCCGGAAAGCATTCCCGCGTCCATTTCCCGAAATGTTTTGTCGTCAACGACGCAATCGACGCGCTCATAAGCGGTCATGCGAAAGTGATGCCCGCATTCGCTGCATAAATTCAAGTCCTTCTTCAGTTCACGGGAGTACATGATTGTTTTACAGCCGGGACATTTCGTCATCACACCATCATTCATTTTTGTAGGCTGCGTTCGTTCCGAAGGAATCGGTGCATACTTTCTTTTTTTTGAAAATAAATCCTTAAACAAGCTGTTCACCTCTTTGGTTCTTGCCTGAGTCGCCGCTTGAAAAGCGACCGCCTTCATTGGCGATCGCTTGTTGGCATATCGCGCGTCGCTTACTCTTCAATCAAAGCTTCTTTGCGCGTTCGCTCAGCAATTTCTTCGGGGTCGGCAGTTTTTCTTGCCACGCCTGTTTCCATAGCAGCGCTCGCCACCGCGGCCGCTACCGCCGGAGCGACACGAGGATCAAATGGTGCCGGAATCACATAATCCGATGATAATTCATCGGCACTGATGAGTTTTGCGATGGCATAAACGGCAGCCCGTTTCATCTCCTCATTGATATGAGTGGCATTGACATCCAAAGCGCCTCTAAAGATCCCCGGAAAAGCGAGCACATTGTTTACCTGGTTGGGATAATCCGAACGGCCGGTCCCAATCACGATAGCTCCGGCTTCTTTCGCAACATCAGGCATAATTTCAGGTGTCGGGTTTGCCATTGCAAAAATGACCGGATGGTCATCCATCGTCTGGACCATTTCTTTCGTCAGTGCCCCTTCGACGGAAACGCCGATAAAAACGTCCGCACCATGAATGATATCCTTTAACTCTCCCTCTTTCCTTTCAAGGTTGGTCACTTTCGCCACTTTTTCCTTCACTTCATTCATGCCCTCGGCTCTTCCTTCATATATCGCACCACGGGAGTCACACATGATAATTTCTTCCACTCCCATGTTCATGAGCAGCTTGATCACGGCTATTCCCGCTGCGCCCGCGCCATTCATGACAATTTTGGCCTCTGACAGATCCTTGCCCGCCACTTTTAAAGCGTTGATCAGTCCGGCAACGGTAACAATTGCCGTCCCATGCTGATCATCATGAAAAATGGGGATATTCGTTTCTTCTTTCAAGCGGTCTTCAATAATAAAGCAGTCCGGAGCTGCAATATCTTCGAGGTTGACGCCGCCAAAAGACGGCTCCATCATCTTGACGGTTTCAATAATTTTCTCGTTGTCCGACTCATTCAGGCAGATCGGAAAAGCGTCAACGCCGGCGAATGATTTGAATAAAACCGCTTTTCCTTCCATGACAGGGAGAGAAGCAGATGCCCCGATATTTCCTAGGCCTAAAACGGCGCTCCCGTTTGACACGACAGCAACCATATTGCTTTTCATCGTGTAGTCAAAGACTTTTTCCGGGTCTTCATAAATTTCTTTACACGGTTCGGCCACCCCCGGCGAATAGGCAAGGCTTAGGTCGCGGCTGTTACGAACTGGAATTTTTGACTTGGATTCAAGTTTTCCTTGTTTCATTTTGTGTAGATGTAACGCTTCCTCTTTGATCGTATCCACAATCTGCACGCTCCTTTTATCAAATTTTGTGCGAAAATATGTGATCCAGTTCGCTCTGCTTTCTGATTGAAACCTATTATAACAAAGACAACCTGCCCGTACACCCTTTTTCTCCTGAAAATAAATATTTCTTTGCCACTTTAAAGGATGCACTTAACGGTTCTCCTCCGATTTTTTCCGTTCCGCGATGTTTTCCTCCCCTGCCAACAGCTTTATATTGGATCGAAGTTCATCGTTGATGCGTACACGATAGCGGTCATCAAAAGCAAACAATTGATTTGTTTTTTCGTTGTACACGCGCACCTGGGAAAAACCGGGCATTTTTTGCAAAATCTTTTTGAGTCTGTGGGATTGCGCATTGGTGTGATGCTCATCCGTCCATTTTATATAAAGAACAGTTGCTGCTTCTTCCCGCGCGCGTTCTACCGAAATCACATCGTCGGCAATTATTTTATTTCCGTACTGGTCAACCGTCCGTTTCCCGCGAACAAAAACATAGCGTTGCTCCTCCAGTTCATGATTCACTTGCCGATACACATTTGGAAAAAGAACAACTTCACACGTTGCACTATCATCACTAAGTTGCAAAAACGCCATCGTTTGTCCATTTTTTGTACGAATTTGCTTCATATGCTCAATCATGCCCATCATCCAACGCTCTGTTTTCACAGGTGTCTGTTCCGCTTCAGCGAGTGCAAGAGGGGAGCGCATGGCGATCAGATGCGCATATTTATCGAGGGGGTGCCCGCTCAGGTAAAAACCGGTCACTTCTTTTTCGTGCATGTAGCATTCATCCGGGCTAAACGGGGTAGCATCCGCAAAGCGAAAATCTCCGCTTCCCCCTTCAAACAGTTGCCCCAGGTCCCGCTCGAAATCAACAAATTCAAACGCCCGATCTATAGAGGCGAGCAACATGGCGCGATCCCTGTGAAGATCATCAAACGCACCTGCTTTAATGAGATTGGCGAGCATGCGGCGATTCACCGGCAAATGAGCGGCGCGTTCACAAAAATGAATAAAGCTTAGAAAGGCCCCTCTTTTATTTCTTTCCTGTATGAGCTTTCCACTGACTTGCCTGCCGACACCGGTGATGATTTGCAATGGAAAGCGCACGCCTTTCTTTTCTCCCGCAAAGCCTTCCTCACTTTTATTGACCGAGGGCGGGTATAGGTGCAGCCCCTGATTTTTCAACTCTCGAATGGCTTTTCCAAGCCGATCTTTATCATTTTCAACCATGGACAGATAAGCAGAAAAGAAAACGAGCGGATAATGCGCTTTATAATACGCCAGCTGGTACGCAATGAAACTATATGCCACTGCATGGCTGCGGTTGAAACCGTATTCGGCAAAACGCAGAATCCATGCATAAACTTTGGTTGCCGTCCCTTCATCATGCCCATTGGCAAGCGAGCCTTTAACAAAAGACGTTTTTTCATTTTCCAGCTCTTTACGGTCTTTTTTGCTCACGGCCCTTCGGAGCAAGTCCGCTTGCGCCAGGGAGTAACCCGCGATTTGCACCGCTACTTGCATAATCTGTTCCTGATAAACGATAACCCCATATGTTTGGGACAAAATCGGCGCCAAATCCGGATGAACGTAGTTCACCTCACGGCGGCCATGTTTTCCTGCAATATAAACATCGATCTGTTCCATCGGACCGGGACGGTATAAGGCATTGACCGCCACCAAGTCCTCAAACGTTGTCGGCTTCAATTTCTTTAATACTTGCTGCATTCCCACGGATTCAAATTGAAAAATCCCTGTCGTCTTTCCGGCAGCAAGCATCTCCAGCGTTCGCGGGTCATCCATCGGAAGCTCCCCGGGGGCTGCACCGGTTCCGTTTTCCATGCTTTGGACTTCATCACGGAGGTGTTCCAGCAATGTTAAATTCCGCAACCCAAGAAAATCGATCTTCAGCAGCCCATAAGCTTCCAAGTCTTCCATCGGGAATTGGGTCACCACCGTTAACTGGCCGCCGGTGGCAGGAACAACTTCCGATAAAGGCCTGGCACTGAGAACAACTCCGGCCGCGTGCAAGGATGTATGGCGAGGGAGGCCCTCGATAGCTTCGGCATACCGAAACAACGTGTCCGCCTGCTCATTTTCCTTCAACAGATCCGAAAGCTTTCCATCCATCGTTCTCGCTTTATTCAGCGTTACATTTCCTGAAGGAATCGCGCGGGTCATCCGTTCGATTAGCGGTTGCGGGGTTCCCAAGGCTTTTCCGGCATCTCTGAGTGCAGCTCGGGACCCAAAGGTGCCGAACGTAATCACTTGCCCTACGTGAGCAGCGCCGTATTTATTTCGCACATAAGCAATGATTTCTTCCCGGCGGTGGTCGGGGAAATCTATGTCAATGTCCGGCAAAGAAACACGCGCTTCATTTAAAAAGCGTTCAAACAATAGACCATAGGAGAGGGGGTCAACGTCAGTAATATACAGGCAATAGGCAACAATCGAGCCCGCGGCCGACCCACGGCCCGGCCCGGTTAAAACACCTATGTTTCTGGCGTAAGCCATAAAATCCCACACAATGAGAAAGTAATCCTCAAACGCGATCTTTTCAATGACAGCAAGTTCATGCTCCAGACGTTCGATTACCCGATCGTCTAACCGACCATAACGTTCGTTCGCCCCTTGAAAACAAAT
The DNA here is from genome assembly GCF_006740705.1 of Salicibibacter halophilus. Taxonomy (GTDB): domain Bacteria; phylum Bacillota; class Bacilli; order Bacillales; family Marinococcaceae; genus Salicibibacter; species Salicibibacter halophilus. Next base: position 1,687,786 of record NZ_CP035485.1, read on the forward strand.
GCTTCTCAATGCCTCACGCGACGGTTTTTCGCTCTCATCGGGAGAAGGGAGCCTTGTCTGCAATTGATCCGGTTCCACTGTACAACGCTCCGCAATGGCAACAGCATTTTCCATCGCGCTCTCGTCGTCTGCCCACGCCTGTTCCGCATAAGAGGCAGGAAAAAGCACATGCTCCCCGCGCCACTCCAGCGGGCTTACGTCTTCAAGCGTCCGGTTGCTGCGAATGGCTTCCAAACAGCGGCGCCATTTGTTATCCTCCTCTGTTAAAAAAGAAACATTGCCGCACGCCACCCGCTTCACCTTCATCGCATCGGTAAACCTCACCAGGGACTGCCGTTCTTCACTCTCGGGCAAATAAGCGGGAAGGGAACCGGCGTATAAACGACCCGGACCGACCTTATCCTTCAGCTCTCCAACAAATTCCCGCGCTTGCTCCTCGTCCAGTCTCTCGATGGGGCTCGTCTCCTCAGGAAGGATAACGATCAGGTCGCTGCTATGCCGGTAAAAAAATTCAGCTTGCACCCGCGTTTCCGATTGAGATTGGGCATGTGCCGAAAGCGCCATTAATTGCTGGTAGCCTGTCACATTTAGAGCGAGCAAAAGGAGTTTCCCTTTCGTCTTTTTGTCAAAATCTACATCCAATTCCAAACCAAAGAGCGGTTTTATTTTTCGCTGCTTACAGCGTTTATAAAATTTATGGGCACCATACATGACGTTTCGATCCGTCAGGGCAAGTGCGGAATAACCGAGAGCAGCCGCCCGGTCCACTAGGGCCTCGATGCGGCACGTGCTCTCCAGCAAGGTATATTCGCTTCGCACTTGTAAATGGACAAATGAATCCACGGCACTCTCTCCTCGTATAGTAAGTTTAAGCCCTTCAAATCTTGGGCAAATTCCACAAGATATTTTGTAGATTCATATGGTTTTTCCTTGGATGTCTCTAGATATTTCTAGATAATGATCATAGGATCATTTGGGACAATTCTTTTCTCTCCTGTGGTTCGACCACAACTAAAGACTGTCTCTCAGTGTACGTGCGGCACTTCCTACTCGCAGGCTGAGCCCTCGGCCTCTTGAACTCAGGGGAAGCAGCCCCTGGGGCGGCTTTCAATGCCGATGGAGTTCTGATACACGAGGTTGATGATCGGCGTTCACACTAGAGATATCTCGAGGCGTCCAAAGAACGACCGAATGATTCTACAATGAAAGGAGGAATCCCCCCATGCGAATGTTTGTCGGGCTTGACGTTAGCTCGTTTGATATGAAAGTGTGTGTGCTTGATCAAGAAGGTGATCAGCTTTCGGTTTTTACGGTTTCCAATGACTGGCCGGGTGCCCAGGTGCTCAAAGAACGGTTGCTCGAGCTCTTGGCCGATACAGAGGTTGACATCCTAAAGATCGGTCTGGAGTCCACATCCGTCTACAGTTTTCATCCATCCATGTTCTTGCATGATGACGATGATTTAAAACCCTATGGCGCCCAAGTCTTTGTGATCAATCCGAAGCAGATCGCCAACTTTAAAAAGAGCTTCGCAGACATGAACAAGACCGATGAGATTGACGCCTTTGTGATCGCCGATTATATGCGTTTCGGGCGCAATCAGATGTCCGTTGTCAAAGAAAGCCAATACGTGGCTCTCCAGCAGTTGACACGTTCGCGTTATCACTTGACCAAAGCGATGACGAAAGAGAAACAACACTTCTTGCAGCACTTGGAGTATAAATGCAACACCTTTTCCAAAGAAGTGGATTCATCGGTGTTTGGCCATGCTATGATGGAACTCTTTCTTGAAAAATACAGCCTGGATGAACTTGCCCAGCTTCCGCTTGAGGACCTGGCTCGGTTTCTTCAAGAGAAAGGGAGAAATCGTTTTCCCGATCCGGAAGCTGTCGCCGCATCCATCCAGAAAGCCGTCCGTTCATCGTACCGATTGGACAAAGTGGTCGAAGATTCCATCGATGTACTTTTAGGAACGTCCATTGAGCTCATTCGTTCCTTCCAAAAGCAAATCAAGGCGATCGATCAGTCCATTACTCGAATCATGAAAGGACTGACGCAGACGCTGGAATCAATCCCGGGCATTGGTCCGGTCTTCGCCGCAGGCATCATTGCCGAACTCGGTCAGATTGACCGGTTTCCCGATGAAACAAAAATAGCTAAATATGCGGGACTGTACTGGCGAAAACACCAGTCCGGGCGGTTTACCGCCGAAGATACTTCACTGACACGTCAAGGGAACCATTATTTGCGTTATTACCTCGTTGAAGCCGCCAACTCGGTACGAAGGCAAATTCCGGAATACCAAGTCTTTTATCAGAAGAAGTATCAAGAAGTCCCGAAACATCAACACAAACGTGCACTCGTGCTCACGGCAAGAAAACTCGTGCGATTGGTGGATGCGCTGCTACGCAAAAACCAACTCTTTACGCCAGAAAGGGGCGTGAACCTCTGACCGACATCGGCTGAGGGCTAGCCTTTCATTTTACCAGTATTTTACATTTTATTACTGGTGTTGTTCAGTGCGCGCTTTTTTCGCCTAAATGTCCTTTGACAACTTCATTTACTGTGATTTTGAACTTGACATATTACCGCAGGTCTTTCCACACGTCCCACTTCTTACATCCCACTACTAAAACAAGCATAACTTGCCCTTCTATTGATTATACATGAAAATAGACGACCCATGCTTACGTGAAAAAAGTTGTTCTCGATAACTAGGGGGGACCCGGCACATGTTTACCAGGGATTTTTTAGCTACATTGGTTTTGGACTTTTTCGTTGCCTTCGGGGTAGTGCTAGGTGGGGCCATTATTGGCGGGATTGGCGCGTTCATGATCGGAAAACCGCCGCTTGCAACCATCCATGATTTAGCCGGCAGCTTGAAAATTTGGGCGCTTGTAGCTGCAATCGGAGGAACGTTCGATGCCATCACCAGCTTGGAGCGCGGGATATTTTACGGCACCCATATTGATATATATAAAACCGTCTGCATGATTTTAGCAGCGTTGTCAGGCGCAAATGTCGGCGCACTAATCATCCAATGGATCACACAGGAACAGATCCACCCATGAGAATCCCTCCCTATCACCGACGTCCGGGCTGGCAAAGATTTTTGGCAGGGGTTATTATAGGCGCGCTGATCGGTTGGTGCATTTTTCTTTATCAGTTCGGGAAAGTGCATGAAGAAATGGTCGTGGAGCTCGGAAAAAATGAACTGCAAATCGAGCAATTGGAACGAAATCTTGAATCGCTTAGGGAACGGGAACAAGAGGAGAACAACGACGATGCTTTCATTATCGAAGAGATTTCCATTGTGTTTGAAAACGAGGAAGAAAGCCGGCTTAGCGAACTCGCGTTATATGATATCGAACAACAGGCCACTGAAGAGCTGGAACACTTGCTAGACGAAGATCTTGAAAATGTTGCCGAAAACCGCGAACTGCTCGTTAGAACAATTGAAAATAAACGTTACTCCTCCAATGACTACGAATACAACCTTATTGTGCATCAAATAACCCTCTTTCGAACGTTGGAACTCCACGTAGAAGTTGTCCCCGTTCCCGATGACTAACGAATGGCTGATAAATTATGCCCGGTACGCTTTACAAATCTCTTCCAGTTGATCAACCACTTGCGCCCGCTCCTCGTCACTCTCTGCGGTTGCACCTGCAGCGAGCGGGTGCCCCCCGCCTTGAAACCGGGCGGCTAGCTCATTAATGACAGGACCTTTGGAACGAAGCCTCACGCGATAACTTTTATCTTCCAACTCCACGAACGTTACCCAAGCAGCGATGCCTTCCACATTCGCGACAGAATGTACGATCGCGGAAGATTCATTGACGCTCACTTGATACTTCCGGAGTTGTTCCTGGCTAAGCACAATCACGCCAACCCCATTTTCGCTCAGCGTAAAATTGGAAAGCACCTCTCCTTCCAAACGCAACAGCGAAAGGGGTTTTTTGTACATCTCCTGAAATAATTGGCGAACGTCGAATGCTCTTTCATAAAGAAGTTGAACAGCTTTAAACGTGCGCGCCGTCGTGTTTGGATGTGAAAAGCGCCCCGTGTCCCCGACGATGCCGGCATATAAAAGGCGGGCACACTCGTCGTCGAGCTTCCAACCGCGGGCAGAGGCGATCTCCGCATACCAATGGACGATCATTTCCGAGGTTGAGCTGTATGTCGTATCCACCCACGCGAAGGGTGCATAATCATCTACCACAGGATGATGGTCGACTTTAAACAGCTCACGGGCATTTTTAAATCGCTCGTCATCAATTCGCCCGGTATTCGCAGTGTCACATACAATAACGAGTGCATTCGAAAATGCTCCGTCATCTATCGTATCCATTTCAGATAAAAAGGAGAGCGACGGTTCTTCTTCCCCGGCCAGTTGCACTTTTTTTCCGGTGTTGATTTCAATTAACCTCGCCAAGCCGGCTTGGGATCCAATCGCGTCCGGATCCGGCCTTTCATGGCGGCAAATAATGATATGCTCATGGGCATTAATCGTATCGAAAAGTTTCTGTTTCATCGTTTCGGCTCCTTTGCCTTTTTAACTTGTTTTCTTGCTTTCATACAAAAGGAAAAAAAGGTACACTAGGGCTTGGAAGGAGGAATTATTGATGACAATAATCGTTCCCGTCATTATGGCAATAACCATCGCGCTTTATGTGTACAATAAATTCAAACGTTTCCGCACTTCCGGAAAAGCCATAAAACAGTGGTATCAAACCAAAGCCATGATCGCATTGGGCATTTTCATTTTGGCTCCTGGTTTACTTTTTATGTTGCCACCCATTTGGGGAGTCGTGGAGTTCATCGTCGGACTGGTTTTCTCGGTGCTGGGTCTTGTCTATGTAATCTATGGGATTAAATACTACAGAAAAGTGCTTCCCTTCGCGAAAGAAGAGTCTGAAACCATGCACGTTTCCGAAGGCGGACAGTGAGCGTTGGATTTGGAGGTGCTTCCGGCACCTTCCCTGGCGCCGCAAGGTGCCATAGTGACCGTTTCGGGACGCATGAGCGCTTCATGGCGACCGGTTAACTCAATATCGGACTCGCACCGTCTCCAGGCACCGCCTCCGGCTGACTCCCTGACGATCGGGTAAAACAAACCAGCTCTATCAACTATCTCTCCAACAGCTGAGCCATCATGAGGCCTTTTCCGACTAGTTCATCTTCGAGATACAACTCCACATCCACTTTGCCGCTTTTCCTGCTTACCTCCAGTATCTTTCCTTTCATCTCAATCTCGCTTTCAATTTGCACCGGCTTTAAAAAATATAACGAGAGGTTCTCAACGACGAGATCCCCCTTGCGATGCCGGCGCAATAAACGGCTCCCCACTTCTGTAACCAACGTAGACAACACCCCGTACGAGATCATTCCGATTGGATTGGTCATCTGCGGGGTTAATTCACATACGTAATCGTATACAGAACCCCCGGGTGCTTCCTCCACATGACCGGTGATAAGGTCATCAAGCGTATCCCCTACATGTGGCTGCCGCTGGGCAACCTGCAAAGCTTTTAATACATCTTGCCTGCTGATTACGCCGAGCAATCGGGATTCATCATCGACAACGGGAAGAAGTTCGATCCCCTCCCAAACCATCACATGGGCGGCCGATGCCAAAGATGTCTGCGCATTGACCGTAATCGGATTGGCAGTCATGACTTTCTCAACGGGCGTACTTTCTTTCATCGACAATATATCTTTCGCCGCAACCATGCCGAGCACTTTCATCTCGGTGTTAACGACCGGAAAGCGTGTGTGACTCGTGTCCGTATTAAGTTGATGCCAGCGCTCCACCATATGGTCGGTCGTTAAAAAATGCGTATTTTCCAACGGAATCAATATATCTTCAACGAAGACAATTTCCTTTTTAATTAATTGATCATAAATGGCACGATTGATCATGCTGGCAACCGTAAACGTATCATAACTTGTCGTGATGACCGGCAGGGAAAGTTCGTTGGCGTAAGCTATCGTTTCTTCGTTCGTATCGAATCCGCCGGTAATCAACACTGCCGCGCCTGCTTCTAATGCAAGTTGGTGCACCTGGTAGCGGTTCCCTACAATTAACAAGTTTCCCGGTTCTACATAGCGCATCATCGCTTCCATTTTCATGGCACCAATCACAAAACGCTGTAATGTTTTATGTAATCCATCCCGGCCGCCGAGAACTTGTCCATCCACAATGTTGACGACTTCCGCAAAAGTAAGGTGTTCGAAGTTTTCTTTTTTCTTTTCCACACGAATCGTCCCCACGCGCTCGATCGTAGTGACGATTCCTTGGTTTTCCGCTTCCTTAATGGCACGGTATGCAGTGCCTTCGCTTACGTTCAACACTTTGGCAATCCTGCGGACAGAAATCTTTTCCCCGACACCTAAATGATAAATATGTTGCAAAATCTGTTCATGTTTTGTGGACATAAGACATGTTCACCCCCAATCCAATGAAATGAAAAAACTTGGTGACCACCAAGTTTTCGTGCAAAAAATCGTGTCCGTTTCATTTCATTATAAAGGCGGGGCGACAGATGTTCAAGCGCGAAGCCGGCCGTGCGTTAGATCTGGCTTGCGGCGACTTTCAAGAATGGTTCTTGTTTCAACGGCTCCATTTTTCTTCTTATATCGTTCATGTAATAATGCCGAGAGGTTCCCGCCGACGACAAGCAGAGCAAAAACAAACCATACGCTGGCAAAAACACCGGCTAATCCTCCCGCTTGTATCGAGAACTGTTCAATCGCGTGCCATAGAAGGAAGACCGCGACCGCCAATGAAATCAGCAAACGTAAGCGCATTTTATCCCTCCCCTCTGCCATAGCATATGAGCGGGAGTTGCTCCATATGACTCGTCCATGCGCACGGTGTTCGGCTGATATACAAGCAGTTCATTTTCCGCTGATAAAAACCAGCTTAAAAAAAAGCCCGGGAAGCAACCGTCCGGTTGCCCCGAGCCAAGCCGTTTATATATCCACACTTTCTCCAGGTTGCAACGCCCGGCCTTTAATCGGCGACAGTTCATCCACGAATTTTTGCCCGTCTTGTTCAATAAGCGGAAAGGTATTGTAGTGGATAGGAACGACGAGTTCCGGATTAATCCATTCTGTTGCAATTTTCGCGTCATCCGGCCCCATTGTAAAGTTATCGCCGATCGGCAAAAATGCAGCGCTTATATCATTATGGTCGCCGATCAGTTTCAAATCGGAGAACAAGGCTGTATCTCCGGCGTGAAAAATCGTCTTGTTATCAGCGGTAAACAAGATCCCGGTAGGCATGCCCGTGTAAATGATTTGCCCGTCTTCCTCAGCATAGGAAGAACTGTGCCAAGCCGGTGTTAATTTGACATGCCCAAACTTAAATTGGTAGCCGCCGCCAATATTCAACGGATGCGTTTCCAAGCCTTTCGAGCCGAGGTATCCTGCTAGCTCATGGGTCGCTACAACCAACGCGTTTGAACGCTTGGCAATGTCGACCGTATCCCCGAGGTGATCCTGATGGCCGTGGGTAAGTAAAATTGCATCCGGGTTTACATCTTCCGGATTAATGTCACATGTCCCATTCCCGGTAATAAAAGGGTCGATCAGAACATTTGCATCGGGTGTTTCAATTTCGATAAAAGATTGACCGTGAAAAGTTAGTTTCATTGTATTCCATCCCCTTATTTATAGTTCTAAAGCAACTATTTCCGAATAAATGAATGATTAAACGTGATTTTGAAAAGAAGCAAGGCTTTCGTCCGCATTTTCAGACGTAATGTTTTGCGCTTGCCCGACCGCTTCATAGGTTAATTTTCCTGCAATGGTGTTCAAGCCTTTTTTCAAACTTTCATCATCACTCATGGCTTGCACCAAGCTTTTTTCCGCGAGGGTCGTTACATATGGGAGTGTGACATTTGTGAGTGCCATCGTGGCCGTACGCGGCACAGCGCCGGGAATGTTGGCAACCGCATAGTGAAGAATGCCGTGTTTGGTATAAACCGGGTCATCATGTGTGGTAATGCGGTCCACCGTCTCGAAAATCCCCCCTTGGTCAACAGCGATATCCACCAATACCGACCCTGAGTGCATCGCTTTTACCGTTTCTTTTTCTACGAGTTTTGGCGCTTTGGCGCCGGGAATCAAAACGGCGCCTATGACAAGATCTGCTTCCCGCGCGGCCTGATCAATCGAAACAGAGTCAGACATCCTTACGTTTAGCTGTGCTCCAAACAAATCGTCAAGCTCGCGAAGCCTTCGCGGATTAAGGTCGAGCACCGTAACATTCGCTCCCAAGCCGAGCGCGATTTTGGCTGCGTTGGTACCGGCCACGCCTCCACCGATAATCGTTACATTCCCTCGTTTTATCCCGGGGACGCCCGAGAGCAAAATCCCTTTGCCGCCTTTCGTTTTTTCCAGATATTGAGCACCCATTTGCGTGGACATGCGACCGGCTATTTCACTCATTGGTGTCAAGAGTGGCAATGACCCGTCTTCCAATTGCACCGTTTCATATGCCACCGCGGTCACTTCATTTTCCAACAGAGCCTTAGTCAGCTCCGGTTCGGCAGCCAAGTGCAAGTATGTAATTAATAATTGATATTTTTTAAAATATTTATATTCGGACGGAAGAGGCTCTTTCACTTTCACGATCATTTCAGCTGCCCAGGCCTCTTCTGCGCTGTTTACGATTTTTGCTCCTGCCTGTTCATACTGCTCATCCGTAAAACTTGAACCCTCTCCCGCTTTTGTTTCCACGAGCACTTGGTGCCCTTTTTGTTTTAATTGCACAACAGCTGCCGGTGTCAATGACACGCGATTTTCTTGATTTTTGATTTCCCTGGGTATGCCAATTTGCATATTCCCCGCCCCCTTAGCAAAATACTACGATTCTTCCACCGGTTGGTCGTTTTTCTTCCATCTCCACGTGTACAGTTCACTATCTCCGTTGCGCCAACGGATGTCCATGCTTTCCAGTTTCGGAAATTCGTCCTTGATTCGTTCGGCCAACGTCTCTGCTTTGACATTTTCATTAACATTAATGAGCGCGGCCATGTTATCCACTTGCGTTTTTGCTTCTTCTGCCCGCAAAACCCGATCTTCGTGTTGGAACTCATAATAATCAGGGCTATCATACTTCCATTGATACACTTCTTCATCCGCTTCAATCGTTACCCGGATCGAGAACATGTCCATTAATTCATCGGCACGAACCTGGCCAAGAAAAGAGGTTAGCAAAAGCAAAACGGCCATTACGATAAAAAGAAGTTTTTTCACACTGATCACCTCAGTATCTAAGGTGACCCACCTGCATATTTTTATTCATGACGGCGCCGATGAATCACATCTATGCCTCCAGTTACCTCAACAATCGTGCCGGTAACCATGTCTGCATCGTCGTCAGCAAAATAAAGCACCGTACGCGCGATGTCCTCCCCTGTACCGGAACGTCCCACCGGTGTATTCGGATCAGAGTGCTTTCTGCTCTCGGCAATCGTGCTTTCTTTCCATTCACCGACGATCATTCCGGGACAGACCATGTTTGCCGTAATCCCGTGTTCTGCCTCTTCAATCGCCACGGTCCGGATCAAAGAAGCCAAACCGGCTTTTGCTGCGCCAAATGCTCCGCGATACAGCCACCCCGGTGCATTGCCGACATCCTGATAACCATACGCAATGATGCGGCCGAATTTTTGCTTTCGCATTTGCGGCAACGCTTGTTGCAACATCGTGAACATGGCTGTGAGATTCCCGTTTACCATTTCATTCCACTCATCGGCTTGGTAATCATGGACTTTTTTGCGCTCAAATATGTAGGGACCGGCGTTATTCACCAAAACGTCCAATCGGCCGAATTTTTCAATCGCTGTTTTGAATAAGTACTCGATGTCCCCCTGATCGGTCACATCGGCCTGAACCGCGTGCAAACGACTGTCATCCGCCTCCAGTGCTGCGCGCAAATGATGGACAGCTTGCTCATCGCTTCTGTAACTGACCGTGACCGTATATCCTTCATGCAAAAGGGCTTCGGTCACTTTGCGCCCAAGCCCTTTTGCACCTGCCGTAACAATTGCGTGCCTCATCTCCGGATCCTCCCGCTGTCTTTCTTTTTATCCCGATGGAAAACGCCTGTGATTCCGGAAATCAGATATCGGAAGCCGGAAATCGGAGGATCCATCTTTGTTGCCTGAAAAAGGGTTTTCCGATCTCTGGCCTTGGAAAAAACGACTTCCGTCAAAGCAGGCGGCTAATACCCCGATTGTTCCGACGCACAGGATGTGCTAGTGTCGGCGTTGTCACAGGACGTGCCGGTCTTAGCCGACTTCCTTACTCAGAGGGAAAGACCACCCCTCTGATGATAGTTTCACTTTATTTTACTATGTTTTCAGTCGAAATAAAAGATCGAAGGCTTTTTTCTGCAACGGTCCCGTCAAAACCCAATCTATGCACTGTGTCCGGAGAGATGAAAGTATCTATCCCCCGTCCGGGGGATTACAAAGCGGAAAGACGAACCTTATTTCGATTAAACTTTGACTTCACCCTGTTTTTTCCTGCTAATTGCTGTCTTTGTTTTCCCTTGCGTTTGCTTTCTTCTCATCATCGCTTGCGATTTGGTAACTTTTTAACATCTGTTCGTGTACCACTTCATCCCCATCTTTTTTCTCTTCCTTTGATTTTTTAGGTTTAAAATCTTCCTTCAACGGTTACACCTACCTAGAGAACTATTTTTTATCTTAACTGTATTTTTCCCTTACTCCACCGCACTATACCATTTGAAGGAGGAAATTGAATGCGTCGTTACAACAAAATTTTGGTTGGGGTCGATGGTTCCAATGAATCAAGCTATACATTTGAACAAGCTTGTGAATTTGCCGTCGATCAAAATGCCACCTTGTATATTACCACGGTGATCGATACGAAGACGTTTGCAACGATTGAGCGTTTTGACCGCCAAATCGTGAGAAAAGCAGAAGAGCAGGGGCATGAAACGCTTCGCAGATTTAAAGAGCAGGCATTGGAAAAAGGCGTGCCAAGTGTCGAAACCATCCTGGATTTCGGATCCCCTAAGGTCCGCATCACTCGGCACATCGCGCCAAACAACGACATTGACTTGATTTTTGCAGGCGCGACAGGCGCGAACCGCGTTGAACGAATGGTGATCGGCAGTGTCTCCGAAGCGATTGTGCGCCATGCCCCCTGCGATGTACTTATCGTCAGATGGGATCGGCAACTTCCAAGCGAAGATAGCGAACAGTTGGAGGAGTGACGGGCGGCATTTACCAGCCGTCGTAACCAAAGGGGTCAACTTCACCGTTTTGTTTTACCGGCATAACCGCCCATGGATTTGGGCGGTTATTTTCGCTGCTTTCTCGTTGGATTTTTCTCGCCGAGGGGCGGGCCAATCGGAGAAGGGGAGCGGTTTTCAGCTCGGACATTTTCCGTGTATTTATCAAGGCATTTGTCCGTATCTGCGAAAAAGCAGTCTTCACCACACTCGACAATAACCGCCTACACTCACTGTGTAGACGGCTCTCTTTGCTATTCTGAAATAGCCAATCGCTCTTTCCATTTTCGGATGGCTTCGCGGACTTGTTTAAAACCGGTCCCGCCCTCGCTGTTTCGACGGGAAACGACTTGATAGGGGGCAAGCGTCTCGTAAATGTCTTCCTCAAATAGCTCACTCGCTTCTCGGAAGACAGAAAACGGACACTCGGCCAGGACGATGTCGTTTTCGATGCAGTGGAGGACAAGTTTTCCAACTACTTCATGCGCTTCCCTGAACGGCATGCCTTTGGCGGCTAGATAGTCGGCAAGTTCCGTTGCATTGGAAAAATCCGAGGAGACGGCCTTTGCCGTGGTTTCTTCATGAACAACCATGGAATCAATCATCCCCGTAAAGATCTTCAACGACCCTTTAACGGTTATTACCGAATCAAACACGCCTTCCTTGTCTTCCTGCATATCTTTGTTATAGGCGAGCGGCAAGCTTTTCAACGTCGTCAATAAACTTACTAAACTCCCGTATACACGGCCCGTTTTCCCGCGAACGAGTTCTCCCATATCCGGATTCTTTTTTTGAGGCATAATGCTGCTTCCCGTGGCAAATGCATCGTCAAGTTCAATAAAGCTGAATTCCTCACTCGACCAAAGAATGATCTCTTCGGACAAACGGGAGAGATGCATCATAATCGTAGAAGCGACACTTAAAAATTCAAGCAGATAATCACGATCGCTCACTGCGTCCAGGCTATTTTCATAGATGGCGTCAAAGCCTAAGGTTTCCGCCGTTTGCCAGCGATCGATCGGGAAGGTCGTTCCCGCGAGCGCACCGGCGCCAAGCGGTGAAATGTTCACTCGTTTCAAACTGTCTTGGAGCCTGTCCGCATCACGGTCCAACATCGCCACATACGCGAGCAAATGATGGCCCATCGATATCGGTTGTGCGCGCTGCAAATGAGTATATCCCGGAATCATCGTTTCTGTATGTTCTTCGGCCTGGCTCACCAGCACGTGTTGAAAATCGCGAATCATCGCGATGATCGTTTCCGTTTCTTCACGCATAAAAAGATGCATATCCGTTGCAACTTGGTCATTACGACTGCGAGCAGTATGAAGTTTACCGGCAATCTCGCCGATTTCATCCGTTAACAATTTTTCGATGTTCATATGGATATCTTCATATTTCACATCAAATGAAAGTTCACCGTTTGAGGCCTTCTTTTCCAACGCAGCAAGGCCTTCATGTAACTTTTCCCCTTCTTCTTCGCTGATAATATTGCAAGAACGGAGCATGGCTACATGTGCCATGCTCCCTCGAATATCCTGGGTGACGAGTTTTTGGTCAAAACCGATCGACGCGCCGAATTCATCGACCCAGGCTTCCGCTTCTTTTGTGAATCGACCGCCCCACAGTTTCGTCATACTTTCACACCATTCTTATTGACTTGGCTATGCACTTTCGTCGGCAATCCCCACAATTGCATAAATCCGACGGCTGCATTATGGTCAAACTCATCTTCCGGCGTGTATGTCGCCAGTTTTTCATCATATAGGGAGTAAGGGGAATTACGTCCCTCAACGATGGCATGCCCTTTAAACAGTTTTACGCGAACCTTTCCGGAGACACTCTTCTGTGACTCTTTGATAAATACTTCCAATGCCGGTCGCAATGAAGCGAACCATAACCCTTTATAAATGAGTTCAGTCAATTCTTTCGATACAATCGGTTTGAAATGCGCCATTTCACGCGGCAACGTCAAATCTTCCAACTCTTTGTGAGCGGTAAGAAGCGTCATCGCTCCCGGGCATTCATATACTTCACGGGATTTAATGCCGACAAGACGGTTTTCCACATGATCGATTCGTCCAATGCCATGGGTGCCTGCTTTTTTATTCAGATACATGATCAATTGGTCGAGCTCATAAGCGACACCGTCGACAGCAACAGGCTTGCCTTGTTCAAAGTCAATTTCAATAACCTCAGGCGTATCCGGTGTTTCTTCAAGCGGATTCGTTAAGTCGTAAGCGCCTTCCGGTGGTGTTGCCCACGGATCTTCTAGAATGCCGCACTCATTGCTGCGTCCCCAAAGATTTTCATCGATGGAATATGGGTTGTCGAGATCGACGGGAACTGGGATGTTATGCTGTTTTGCATATTCAATTTCTTCATCGCGGGACCAACCCCACTCTCGCACGGGCGCAATAACATCAAACTCCGGATTCAGCGCCTGAATGGACACTTCAAAACGAACCTGGTCGTTCCCTTTGCCGGTGCAGCCATGGGCAATGGTGCCTGCCCCCGTCTGCTCCGCGATCTCCACGAGTTTTTTCGCGATTAAAGGACGGGAAAGCGCAGAAACGAGCGGATACTTTTGTTCATACATCGCTTGCGCCTGAAGGGCAGGCAAGACGTATTCTTCTGCAAACTCTTTTTTTGCATCCACCGTATAGGATTGGGCCGCTCCTACATCCAACGCCTTCTGCTTCACCGTTTCAAGGTCTTTTCCTTCCCCGACATCCAAACCGACCGCGATGACCTCATACCCTTGGTCCATAAGCCAACGAACGGCAACGGATGTGTCCAGTCCGCCTGAATATGCCAAAACAACCTTTCCCTTATCCATACAATCTCCTCCCATTTATTTATCGTAATAAAACGAATAAAAATGCTTTTAATGTTATTTTTATGCATTGTTGTGTAAAAAAAGAGAGCGAATGCTCCTCTGTCTTATCTATTTTTCACTTTATCATGGTTCTTACCAAAACTCAATACTTATACATGATTTTTTATAAAGATGTATTAATGGCTTGCATATATTCGTGATAAGGGCGGACGTTCCGTCAACCCTTATCCCTTTTCGTGCCAACGTTCCAACAAGTATCGCTTTTCATAGTAAACACTCGCGATATCGGAAACTTGCTGCGTTAATCGATAATTGCTATACGCTCCATATGCAATGCCAATCAAAGGAACGCCCTGAATGAGCTTTTTCCGCAACATAAAAATCATCGCCAGTTTTCCGATTTGCCGAAGCGGTTGATGCAACCATTCTTCGTTAATAACCTGTTCGCTCCCATTATAAAAACCCGGAAGATCACCAACAATATTCTCTTCCTCCGACTCAAGTTCTTTCCATCCTTGATACTGGGTGCCGGAAGGGGAAGTGCCAACCTCAAATACCTTCAAAGCAATCATCATCTCCGCCGGGTGGCGCATATCGTAGCCGAAAGCGAGGGCGGATAACTGTACAGTGCGTAAGTTAATGGCCATTATAAGCGGAAGGTCTGCCGCAAGCAAAAACGGACCGCCGAATCCGGTGATGCCCCCCTGCCCAAAAGCGTATAGCCGCTGCTTTGCCACCACTTGCGTACGGATGAATTGATTTTGTTCCAGCGTTAACTTCCGTACATCCGCTATGTTTGTGATATCATCCCGAAATACGCGAGCCGTCGCGAGAATTCGCTCTTCAACTTCCCGTTGCACATTTGCATTTAAAATCATGCTCTGCGTGTAAAAAAGAAAGCGATCGACCCCTTCGATTAATTTTTTCTGCCATTTTTCCGGTAACCGGGATAACGCTTCCGCTTGCAGCTCTTGCACGGAGCCCATTTCCATCTCCCGATTTTCAAAATACCGCTGTTCCCACTCACGAATAGCTTGTAGTCGTTCTTCTATTTGCTCCGGCGACGATGGCATACGCATCCTCCTTTATCCGTTTTGGTGAAAAAACTGCTCAAACCACTCATTGATGCGCTTGATCATATCGCTTAACGCTTCCGCACGAGTAAAAGACGGGAGTTCGGCAAACAATGCTTGCGGCGGGGCTTGTACTCCCGGACCATTTTTCTGTAGCAGCCAGATACTTTTCGCGTATTGGTCGTTTTTGAACATGGATTCCGGCAATTGCAAAAGGCCGAGGGTTACCGCTTCATTTTTTACAAATTTGTGGAGTGCCTCCGCTCCATCGCGCGTAAACAGCGTATTCGGGATTAAATAGATGGCGAATCCGCTTTGTTTGAGTGCTTTCCAGGAATTTTCAAAGATTGCATATTCGGCAGGCATACGCCCTTCTCCGGGCCGTGTTTGGAAATGGGCAACGGCTTCATCGTTTGCGTAATAGCCGACGGGCAAATCCGATACGATCACATCAACTTCGGGAAGCCCTTGTTGGCTAACGCTGTCCATTTGTAAGATTTGCAGGGAATGGCGTTGTAAGTTTGCCATTGCAAATGCAATACGGACTAAAGCGTCATCAACTTCGGCACCGATAGCCCCCTCAACATGATTTGTTTCATTTAAGACAGCCGTCAGCAAATTCGCGGTGCCCATAGCCGGGTCAAATAATCGAATGTTTTGTTCACTCGCTACGAGTTTTTTTAGCAAATAGGAAACAAAGAACGCGACGCCATCCGGTGTCATCGCGTGATGCGGCTGAACGTTTTCCTTCATTCCTTTTAAAATCGCCAGCTGAAAAGCTTTCCGCACGACTTCACGATCCAACTCCCCTTTTGGAGCGTCTGTCAGCAATCGGTTGACTTTTCCTTGCACAGATTCGGAGAAGGTTTCTTCGGCGGTGCCCTGGTATAAAATATCGCCCGCTTCCGCCAATGCATCCAAGTATGTATATGTATGTTCCTCGCTTATGACTTTTGCCATTTCATCCAAAGTATGAAAAAGTTGTTCGATCTCCGTTTGCTCCGTCATACCGCTCACCTCACGATTTATATTTTACCACATAAAGGCAATGATTAGAAAACGTCTCCGCGTATCGAAAAAAATACCCCAGCGTTAGCTGAGGTTCGTCTCGTGCTTTGTTGTTTATTTCGTTTCTTTTGCCGCTGAAATGGCTGCATCATAATCCGGGTGTTCCGTTGCCTCGGATACATATTCCGCGTGTGTAACCTTCCCGTTGCTGTCAAGGACGAACACGCCTCTTGCAAGCAACCGCATTTCCTGTATTCCGATTCCGAAAGCTTCTCCAAATGAGAAATCCCGGTGATCCGAAAGCATGGTGAGGTTATCAATGCCCTCCGCTGCACACCACCGTTTTTGCGCAAAAGGAAGATCCACGCTGACCGTTAATACTTCAACGTTATCCAATTCCGCAGCTTCTTCATTAAATCGTCGCGTCTGTTGGGCACAGACACCGGTATCAACGGAAGGCACCACGCTAATGACCCGAACTTTCCCCTGATGGCCGTCCAAGCTATGTGCTTGCATGCCCGTATCTAGAGCTGTAAAATTCGGTGCTTGGTCCCCTTCTTTCACTTCTGTCCCGATTAACGTTACCGGGTCTCCATTGAATGTTACGCTTGCCATCATTGATCGCCTCCTCGGATTTTTGTTTTTCCTTTTTGTTTGTACCCTTTTTTGCCAAAAGAAAAACAACCCCCGACATGAAGACGATTAGTTAATCAATATGCGGGTAATGCCGCTCATCCAGATGGGAGCCTTCGTGATCGTGATCGTGATCATCACGAATCAGTTGTTTTATTTTCTCAACCACTTGCGGCGCGAGGTCAAGCAGTTTTTCATAAAAATGGGCCTGGTTATCAAGATGAATCATCTTTACCCCAGCTGTGCCGACGATGAGAAACGCGATTGGGGTGATGGAAACCCCGCCACCGCTACCCCCGCCAAAAGGGTAGCTGTCTTCATCGTCGTAGGATTCCGTTCTTTCTGTCACAATTTGGCTCCCCCCGGCCGCGAAACCGAATCCTACTTTTGATACAGGCACGATGACGCTGCCATCCGGTGTTTCAACCGGGTCGCCGATAATCGTATTCACATCAACCATTTCTTTTATATTTTCCATGGCTGTTTCCATTAAGCCTTGAATCGGGTGTTCCGACATAAACGTTATGCCTCCTTCGATACATTTCGATCCTGAGGTTTCTGTTTCGGCTGTTGTTTCCTTCCTTTACGCACATGAATCAAAACCCGGATCAATCCACGCATAGCGTTCCCGACAGAAAAAGATACTATACAGGAGAGGGAGGTACGAAAAAATGAGGCTTGAAAGACAGGTGATACATTTAAATGCGGCAAATGCCGAACCGTCATCATCTTTGCAATAAGCGCAAAAACCGCTGATTTCCCGGTCCAGGCAAATCCTGACAAGGTTCCTGTAGCCGCGGCATCACCGGTACCCAGAATGGTTTCCCACCGGAATTCGTGCACACGGGTGTTATCAAGAAAGCGACGGGTGATTTTCGTGAAACCCGTGACGCTATCCAGGATGCTCCGTATCGTTTCCTTCTGTTTTTCCACATCTGTCGGAGTGCCTTTTTTTTCTGACTTCTTCTTTTTTTCCTTCCTGAATGTATTGGATGTTTGTATATCATAATCCACGGAAAAAGAATCATCGTCCATTTTTATCGAAGGGATCTCCCAACGCTTCTTTATGAGCCCCCGAAAAACAGAAACCGTCAAGCTTCCTTCGTTGTCCCGACCTTGTTGGATATAGCTTACGTGAACCCTTATACGGATAAACAGGCACAAAACCGAAAGTAGAACGATGAGGAGTCCAATAAGCATCCAAATCATGGCAATCACCGTTTTTATTGTTAGTATGGACATCTCCGCGAAACACTAAACTCGGGGCAAATGGGATTCATATGTATGGATGCCAGGCAGGCAGTCACACTATAAACGCGCGGCAACCACCAGAAAAAGAAGGAGGCGTTGAAAACCATGGAGAGAAATGTGGGAACACTTGATGCAATCATGCGTATTACATGCGGTTTAACAGGGTTGGCTTGGAGCACTTCACATATGTCCAAGCGCTATGACCGAACCATGCCTATGCTCGTCTCGGTTTATTCGGCAATGAAAGTCGCGGAAGGGATCACTCGTTACTGTCCGATATTGGACATGTTAAATGTAAACAGCGAGAATTTGTTAACGCGAAACAGCACATCTTCGGACGAAAATGGGCAAGAACTCCCCCGCTCCCATTAGGGCAATCCCTTAAAATCACACGCAAAGAACCGCACCCCGAAGGATGCGGTTCTCTTTTGTTATTCTTCTTCCTCATGCTTATTCTTTTTTTGATGACGGTCCAAAACAACTCGTGTGTCGGCAAGCAAATCATGAACACCTGCTTTTTGTGGGTGAAATCCGACAACGATGTACATAAGGTTTGTAAACACAAGGACCCGATGAATCATGCGTCCCGCGACTTCCCGAAAGAACGTGTCTCCCCACGTTAATGGACTGCCGTCTTCCCGTTGCACGCGCAAACCAAAGATCATTTTCCCGAGGGTCTGCCCGATCAGCTTCGTCATGACCCCAAAATAAACATAGGCAGCAACGGATGTAAGAAAACCGACAACCGTAATTCCAAAAAATAACGTCGGAGAGGCATCAAGGAACATGAAAATCGGTCTGATAAACAAAGCATTTAAGGAAAAGACGATAAGCAGGTCCACCAAGTAAGCCCAAAAACGCATCCAGAAACCGGCATACATACTCACTTCTACGGCATGAGACAGTTTATCACGTGCGGAGTCGCCTTCATCTTGCTCTCGTTGGCCTCCAAACTTTTCCTCGTTTTCATTATAGGGTATGTCCAAGATCCACCCCTCCTTTACTGCTCATATAGATACATTAATCTCGGTGAACTTTCTTGTTGAAGCGCCGTTACCAGTTCAGATAGTTCATTGGAATTGCCCGAAAACTGTTCAATCGCACCGCCAAACAGCGAGCCAAATCCAGCGAGATCTGCTTGATAACGTACGACTTGCGAATCTTCAAGGCCAAGGTTTTCTTGCATCGTCTCTACCGTATCGTCAAGACTGCCAAGGCCATCGACGAGTCCGTTATCCAACGCTTGATTTCCGGTGTAGATACGGCCATCGGCCAAATCCCTTACTTCATCCTCCGGCATTTCACGCCCTTCAACAATAACGTCCACAAATTCATCCAGCATTTCATCGGCCATCTCTTGCAGCATTTCTTCTTCGTCTTCTTCCATCTCTCGGGTTCCACTCAAGATGTCCTTATAAGGGCCGGTGGTAACGGTATTATCCTCAATCCCCAAGTCTTCAAGAAGCTCGGAAAAGTTCAAGCCGCCGAGACCTCCCGACAACACAACTCCGATCGACCCCGTTAATGTAGATGGATGGGCAGAGATATAATCCGCCGGCGCTGAGACATAGTACCCACCGGAAGCTGCCATTCCGCCCATGGAAGCATAGACAGTTTTATCATATTCCTCTTGGGCTTCTACCACTTTATCATGGATTTCTTCGCTTTCAATTAGTCCGCCGCCGGGGCTGTCCACTTCAAGAACAATCCCATCGACGGTCTGATCTTGCATGGCATTGTCAAGCATATCAAGAATTTGCTGGTGGTTATATCCGGCGGCCATCAATGGTGACTCTTCGCCCATATCTTGGATAACCCCTTCTAATTCAATCACCACAATTCGGCCATCGGTCCCTTGCTCCATCACATCTTCCCCAAAGGACTCTTCCATGCCTGCCCCATCAAATGCCTGATCAAAATCCGCACTCACAATCGTTGCAAACAAGTTAAATATTAATGAAACCCCTACGACGGCGACTGCGACAACCAGCGCCACCCAACGTTTGACATTCATACAATCCCTCTCTTTTAGAAAAACTCAGCTTTCTTGCAGACGGTCTTTCGCTGATCGTGCATACATTATGCTTTCATCAACAACCGTGTATAAAACCTTCATCTGTAACAAACCATCAGGATCCTCCATCGATAGCGGATCGTCGTCCAACACAGTAAAATCCGCACAATACCCCGGGGCGATCCGTCCGTAACGCGCATTCTCTCCACTTGCTTTCGCGCTTCCCTGCGTATATAACTGCACGGCTTCAAAAGCGGAGAGCTTCTCGTCCGGATGATAGCCCGCATGCGCTTCTCCAGGTTTACGGCGAGTCATCGCCGCATGGAAGCCCAGCAACGGATCAGGAGGTTCAATCGGAGCATCCGATCCGCCGGCACAAGCAAGGCCGTTTTGCAATAACGTTTTCCACGCATAAGAATACGGGAGCCGCTCTCGACCCAAAAGATTTCTTACCCATGGAAAATCAGAAACGGTAAAACGCGGTTGCAAATCCAACACCACCGGCAATTGGCGCATACGTTGGATCAATGATTCGCTCGCAATCTGCACGTGGATCAGCCGATCGTTTTTTCCTTCCGGTGGCGGATAGGCTGCGATGGCATTAAGCGTGTAAGACAGCGCCGCGTCCCCGATCACATGGACGGCTACCGTCATTTCCTTCTCTCGAACACGCTTAATGACCGCTTTTAACGCTTCCGGCGAATAAATCGCCACCCCTCTGTTTTCAGGTTGATCCGTGTATGGTTCCAATAACCATGCAGAATAGCTGCCCAATGATCCGTCGGCAAAAACTTTCACTGCACCGAACGTTTGAAACTCCGATGGCGCTTGCCTGGAGACAAGAAAATCGTCGAGCACAGCATCGTTCACGAGATGATGCACACGAAATTTTCTTTTCTTCCCCTCAAATGTTTTCCTATATGTGCGAAGCACTCGTGAAAAACTGCCGTAATAAGCAAGGTCCTCTGTATGTACACCAGTAAGGCCTGTTTGAACCATATGATCAAACGCGACCGTTAATGCCCGTTCCAACATGGCTTCCGTGGGCGCTGGCACGACACGTTGAATGGCATGCTGTGCTTGGTCCAATAAAAGACCTGTCAGTTCTCCCCTTTCATCTTTACCGATCACCCCACCCGCCGGATGCGGGGTTGAAGTGCGAAGGCCGGCCAGTTGCATCGCCTTGCTGTTTACAATCATCGCGTGCCTGCAAATACGCGTGAGCATGACGGGGCGATCCGGAAAACGTTCATCCAATTGGTCCTTATGGACGATGTGTTTATCCGAAAAATTATTTTCGTTCCATCCCTCTCCAATCAACCATTCCCCATCCTCCAAAGCCGTTGCTGCGTTTTCCAATTGGCGCAAAAGTTGATCGCTGCTCGTTGCGTGTGATAAGTCCAGACGCAATAAATTTTGGCCAAAGCCCATCATATGGATGTGACTGTCTACGAACCCCGGGAACATCGTTCCCCCTTGTAAATCGACATACGAAAAAATACGATGTTTGTACGCTTTTATTAGCGATTGCAATGCACCAACGTCCACAATACGGCCATCTTCGGTAAAAACAGCTTCAGCGCGGGCATGCGCATGCTCCATTGTACGAATGATACCGTTTTGCCATAGCGTCCCCATCGCTGATCCCCTATCTCCCTCATCGGTGATTTTGTTGTCTCGCCTTATTTTCCCAAACGCATCCCCAAAATGCAATCGCTATGCTGATTAAAATTATGTAAACAAATGACGGGAGCGGGCTCCCGTCAGGTGATCATGCTATTTCATAACAATTCCTCGAAGGCCGGGCTTGAAGGCTCATTTGCATCAATCGTTATCGTTTCCCGATTTGATACGGCCTTTTCCAACATCTCGTCCATGTCTAAAAATGACTCGTAAAAATTGGCCTTTTCCCTTTTCGGTTTCGTTTTCGACTCTGCCGGCAAAAAGATGGTACAGCAGTCTTCATAAGGCAATATAGAAGTTTCAAACGTGCCGATTTGCCCGGCGATATCCGTCACTTCCACTTTATCCATCGTGATCAACGGGCGAAGCACCGGCATATCGGCAACTTCTTCGATCGTATGCATGCTTGAGAGCGTTTGCGATGAGACTTGCCCAAGACTTTCTCCATTTACGAGGGCGAGGGCATCCCGTTCTCTTGCCACACGTTCGCTGACCCGCATCATCATCCGTCGCATGATGGTCATTTCGTAGTTGGTGGCTACTTCTTTGTGAATATATTGCTGTATTTCCGTGAACGGAATGACGTGCAACCGGATCGTCGTGCCATACCCCGCGAGAATACGGCTTAAATCAATCACTTTCTGTTTCGCGCGCTCGTTCGTGAACGGCGGACTGTGAAAATGAACGGCTTCTACTTCTGCCCCGCGCTTTAGCGCGAGATAGCCTGCTACCGGACTATCAATGCCTCCTGAAAGCATCAGCATTACTTTCTCCGATGAACCGACGGGCAATCCGCCCGGCCCCGGAATTTTTCCGGCGCTAATATACGTTCCATGCTCACGCACGTCCACGAGTAATTCCACATCCGGTTGATGGACATCAACGGTGACTCCCTCCGTGTTTTTCAGCACATAACCGCCG
The DNA here is from genome assembly GCF_006740705.1 of Salicibibacter halophilus. GTDB lineage: Bacteria > Bacillota > Bacilli > Bacillales > Marinococcaceae > Salicibibacter > Salicibibacter halophilus. The sequence goes on from NZ_CP035485.1 coordinate 1,710,480, forward strand.
ACTTCGTGATTCAACTGTTGCGAGCGAATCGGAAAAGATTTAAAGGAACGTCGTGCGCTCACCTTGAATGTTTTTGCATCCGGTTGGCCTTGCAAGACACGTAACGCTGTTGCTTGAATATCCACCAATTCATGGCTTGTTTTTCGGGCGTATGACAATGAAGAAATCCCAAAGATGTGTTGGAGTTTCCCCATGATTGCTTCTTCATCTTCATCATGCGTATCCACAACTAACCTTCCGGTCGTACGCCTTGCTTTTGCCCCGGAAAAAGAAGCCAGTGCACGGTTGATATTCCCTTTTAAAGTCCGTTCAAAATCTGCTCGATTTTTCCCTTTTAACGCGATTTCACTATATCGCACAAGAATGTGGTCCGCTTTCATATTTTCACCTCATTCACGCGGCGGATTTCCGGTACAACCTCGTCCAGAGCCGACATGAGTTGCTTAATGTCCGCATCCTTCGTTTCACTGGAAAAACTGAAACGAAGCCCCGTTTCCGCTCTTTCTTCATGGCCAAACTGGGCGGCGAGCACTTCACTTGCCGTTTGCAGTCGCGCGGCACAGGCGGACTTTGACGACACGTGGATATTCTTCTTCGTAAGCGCCTGGATGACGATTTCCGGCCGGGTTCCGAAAACAGAAACGTTCACAATGTGGGGCGCACTGTCATTTTCCGGTGTATTGACCGTCATTCCCTCTCGCTCCCGGCATGCCTGGATGAGCATTTCTTTGTTTTTTTCCAGCGTTGATTTTGCCTCCTGGTATCGCTCGAAGGATAAGCGTAAAGCTTTTGCAAATGCCACGATCCCGGGGAGATTTTCCGTTCCCGAGCGTACGTTTTGCTCCTGGCCGCCTCCATGGAATAAAGGCTCCACTTGGACCCCTTCCCGGATATAGAGTAAACCTATACCTTTAAGCCCATGAATCTTATGGGCAGAGACCGTGCAAAGATCAATGCCGCTGTTTTTTAATGGCAACGGCACTTTTGCCACGCCTTGGACGTGATCGATATGGAAGCGGATTTTTTCCCGTCCTCTCAACCACTCGGCAATTTTTTCCACCGGTTGAACCGCCCCGGTTTCATGATTCACATGCATGATGGAAACGAGAATGGTTTCCTCTCGGACCGCTTCTTTTACATCCTGGAGCTTTACATGTCCTTCTTCGTCCACCGGAAGGTAAGTGACTTCGAACCCATGGTTTTCCAAATAGCGGCATGTTTCCAGCACCGATGGGTGCTCGACAGCGCTAGTGATGATATGGTTGCCGCGGGCGCGCCGAGCATAAGCGGCTCCTTTTATGGCAATGTTGTTTCCTTCGGTACCTCCTGAAGTGAACGTAATTTCTCCGGTATTTATATTCAAAATGTTTGCGATCGACTGTCTGGCCTGCCGTAATAATTGTTCCGCTTCCGATCCGTAATCATGCAAGGAAGACGGATTGCCGAAATGGCGTATCGCGGTTTTTTGATACGTATCCAACACTTCATCGAAAGGCAGAGTTGTCGCGCTGTTATCTAAATAAATCATGATTTAATCCCTCTCAGTGCTTTGCTTGCGGTCACACGGCTTTATATTATAGCACACCGACGCATTCTTGACGAAATGAAGTTGATCATGATAAAAAATGAGCTTTCCGCATCCATTGGCGGCAGCTCAAATAATTACAGTCGATTGCTTTCCGGGGGAAAGATGTTAATGAACAACTTGGCTGTTCACAGGACCAAACCGGAAAGCGCCCCACTAACTATGGGTACAGGAGCCATTTGCTTTCCGGCAGAAACGGTCCCATTACTTAACGGAATCCAGTGCCATTTGCCGCTGGGTGCGTTTTCCCCATTCCGTTTGCAGATTGCTGAATGCGTACGGCACGAGTCGCTCTAATGCTCTCGTCGTTTCATTTATCGTGATCTCATAGTAACCATTTCTGAATTGATTCTCCGCATCGTTAAGGATTGGGGGTAACTCTGCAAATTGATTGCGGTATCGATTCCCGAATTGCAACAAGCGCTCTGCCCAATTCGCTTGATCGACCGCTTCGCTCAGCGTATGGGATGCTTTCTCGATTCCTTGATGGCTTTGTTCCAGCGCCTCTTGTATGGCTTTCATGTCAAGGGGGACCGTTTCCAGCATGGCCGTTGCTTTTTCAAGTTCTTTTCCGGCATGGCCGAGTTGATCCACAAGCGCTTCCGGAACCGCCGGAAGCTGGCTTTTTTGCAGTTTAAACTGGGTTTCCGTCATCCACACGCGCAATTCCTTTAACTGTTCCATCGCTCGTGTTTCATCGCCGCGTATGTCTTGCAACCGCTCTAAAGATTCGTTTATGCTATCCTCGATTTCGGTCATTCGAATATTCAAATTTTCCAGTTTTCCCCGTAAATCAGTATAGGAATGCTTTTGATTTGCCTGTAAATCTTCAAATGCCTGTCCCTCTTTTTCTACATCCGAAACTTCTTTTAGGATCGATTCCATTTTCGATTTATCTCCGTCCGGCAGTTGGTAGTTTATTTCCACACCACTGCGTTCTTCCTCTAGCTCGGCAAGTGCATTAAGAAGGTTCTCATGGCGTTCTTTCAAGGACGCTACTCCAGTTTCCACTTCATTCTTGGCCTCTGCTTCCCGCTCCAATAACGAGGCATTTTGAGTAAGGGTTTCCTTGATTTGCTCAAGCTTGTCTTCCACATCTTTCAATTCCAATGCGGAAACATTTTGTTTCAAATAGCTCAGCATTCCATCGACTTCATCGAGATCTTCATGAACAGTAAAATGCCGAAAAGAAAACGCATTCTCTTCCATTTCACGCACATTCGACCGCATTTCCCTCACTTGCTCCGGAATGTCGCGGTCAATTTCTGCCAATAATTTGGGTACGTTTTCGATTTGGCCATGTGCTTCCTCTAACGTTTCTTGTAAAAATAACAAGTGCTCGCGCGCGCGCATGTAATTTCCGCTTTTCGTCTCTTCGTCGTATGCCTCTAATTCTTCGCGGCATTTTTTTACTTTTTCTTCCAACAGAGACGCGGCTTCGCCTAACGACCGCCATTGTCGGGAGAGCAAAGAACGAACGTCCTTGTATTTTTCGGTAGCCGCTTCGATTTCCTCGCGGTTCTTTTCTTCACTATTCACAAGCTGGTCAACTTCTTGCCGTATCGTGGAAATATCGTCTTCAATCGCGGTTAAATAATGATCAGCATCCACGAGTTTGTCTTTGGCGCGCCTAAATTGGTATTTATTTGCAATTTCCTCGATATCAAACAAATACATTTCTACTTCCGGAAGGCGCTGATCGACAATTTCATCCCATGTCCCGCGCCATCTCTCAAATTTTTCTTCCGTTTCCCCGGAAATGGTCAATCCTTTTACCCGGCTGATTTCTTCAGCCACGGGCTCGCTCATAATCAGCCCTTTTCGTTGATCGAGATTGTCTACACTTTGATAGATTTGCCGTCGATTATACACGCCGTATGCAACCACTAAAGCAATGGCTACCACGATTCCGATGAAAACGTACACCATTAAGCTTCACTCCAGTTATCCGTAGCATTCCAAGTTATCATCATTTTATATTTATTTTTCGTCATAGGAAAGTAAAATCCTTTAATTTCATAGGAAAAAATGTCGCCTATTCTATGATAACATGGAATGGAGTTGAATTGGGAAACGTTTGGAGGCAAATTCGATGGAAAAAATCCACGATGATGGGCATGTCCATACCCCTTTTTGCCCACATGGAAGCCATGCATCATTGGAGCAATATATTGAACAGGCCATCACACTTGGATATAAAAGGATCAGTTTCTGCGAACACGCCCCTCTCCCGGCAGGTTTTCCCGACCCGACGCCGAACAAAGACAGCGGAATGCCGCACGCTGATCTAGAGGCGTATATCAAAGACATTCAAGACGTGCGCAAGCGTTATAAAAACGACATCACGATTTTTACCGGTTTGGAAATTGATTTTATTGAAGGGTTTGAGGCAGAGACAAAGGCTTTTCTTGATGCATACGGACCAGCCCTCGATGATGCGATTCTTTCGGTGCATTTTATTTACGCGCGGGACGCGTACGGTCTGCTGGATTATAGCGCAGAAACTTTCGAGGCCTTGGCAAAAAAAGCGGGTGGAGTCGACCAGCTCGTTCGCCGATACTATGAAACGGTGCTGCGCTCGATTTCATCCGACCTTGGAAAATATAAACCTCGCCGTCTCGGCCATGTAAGCCTGATCCGTAAATTCCGGAAAGCATTTGATCTCCCAAGTGATGAACGCTGGCTTGAAGCTGTATTGGGCGAGACAAGAAAAGCAGGATTTTCCTTGGATATCAACGGCGCCGGTGTCGTCAAACCTTTGTGCGGGGAACCTTACCCGCCGGTTGCTATCATTGAAAAAGCCGAACGGATGGGGGTTCCACTCGTATACGGATCTGATGCCCACCACCCGGACGGCCTCGGGCAAGGAAGAGGTATGCTGCCTAAGGTAAAACTTGATATGCCGGGGTGATTATTGATGTTTTAAATCTGTCATTCCTTACACGGTATTAAAAACGGGCGGACGCTGAAAAAGACCACTTTTCGCGGTATAAAACGAGAGCGACCGCTCAAATTACAGCTAAGACTAAACGACAAGGGAGGCCGGGGCAGGTTGCGGCTCGCAAATTTGCACTTCCACAAACTGGCGCACATGCTTCATATAATGATATAAAAATGTGCGATCACTGGGCTCCAAATGAAAAACTTCACGGATGTGTTGCGCGTGCAAAAACGGCATGGTAACCATGCCTCGCAAATGCAAAATCGCCCATTCTTTTCGCATGCCTTTGAACGCGCCTTCTTTTTTTCCTGCTTCCAATACTTGTATAAACAAATGTTTTTCTTTCATATAATAACTGGCCATCACTTCGCGAACAAGGATCGAATCGAGCGTTAATTCCCGCAAAACGAGCCTGGCCATCCGATGGTGCGTTTGCTGGAACTGCAGCGCGGATTCGATGATCGCAAGGAGCCGTTCAAAGCTTCCGGTTGCCTGTTTCGAAGCTTCTTCGAGCTCTTTGAGGTACCCTTCCAGATACGTATTAATCAAGTTCTCCAACATCCCTTTTTTTCCGCCAAAATAATAAGAGATGAGCGCAACGTTCACCCCTGCACGATCGGCAATTGCACGCACGGACGTTCCGCTGTATCCTTTCGTCATAAACAAGTCTATTGCTGCCTCGGCGACCTTGTCTTTCGTGCCTTGATTTACTGCCATACTTGTCGCCTCCATTCAAATTAGCTTCACCCTTAATATTCGTCTCTATCTTGCGCGTTCCTGCAAATACTTCTCGACTACTTTTATCGGTTTTCGGCATGTTATAATAATTACAGACAATCAACAAAAGAAAGAAGGCTGGAAACATGTTTGAACCTGTGACATATAGCAAAAATATGGAGGATAAATACGAACAATTATCCCAGCAAGGAGAAGCGTTGCTGAGCGGCGAAACAGATCAAATCGCCAACTTATCCAATGTCACCGCGCTTTTAAATCAATTTCTCGATCGCGTCAATTGGGTAGGGTTTTATCTTTACAAAGAAGGAGAGCTCGTCCTAGGACCATTCCAGGGGCTGCCCGCTTGCATTCGCATTCCGATCGGAAAAGGAGTGTGCGGCACAGCTGCTGAAACAGGAAACACGCAAGTCGTGGAAAACGTTCATGAATTCCCGGGGCACATCGCCTGTGATGCACAATCCCAATCGGAAATCGTCGTCCCGATCATGATTGGAAATGAGCTATTCGGTGTACTCGACATTGACTCTCCGGACCTCGGTCGTTTTTCAGAAGAAGAAGGAGCATTATTGGAGAAATTTGTGAACAGGATCACCCCGTTTATCGGGGAATAAAAAACGTTACACCCCCTTGCACTATGGCTATATTGCCAGGGGCTTTTTTTATTTTTGCCGCTGCCCGCCCCAGCTCCCCTCTTCCAACACTTAAAAAAGGAAAAATGTACATAAAAACTTGAACAAAGGTTAATAATACTCCTAATCACGCAAACACAAGGAGGGAGCACATGGTTACACAGTTAGATAGTGTAGAAGTGCTTGTCGTCGGAAGTGGTTGGGCCGGAGGGATTGTAAGTGCCGAAATGGCAAAGGAAGGGCGTCAAGTCGTCTGTTTGGAACGGGGGGAATCCAAAGCAATCGAAGACTATATTCATGTGAAAGACGAATTGCGTTTTTCGTTGCGGCATGAGATGATGCAAGACTTTTCAAAAGAAACGATTACTTCACGGCATTTCCGGGACATAGAGGCATTGCCCGTGCGGGAACAAAGTGACATGCATTGGGGAACCGATACGGGAGGCGCCAGTGTTCATTGGAATGGAGTCACCTTTCGGAATCTGCCTTATGACTTTGAAATATACAGCCAAACAGTCGAAAGATATGGAGAAGAAAAAATCCCTGAAGAGATGACCCTACAGGATTGGGGGATCACCTACGATGATATGGAGCCCTATTATGACCGCTTTGAAAAGACTGCCGGAATATCCGGGGAAGAGAGCGAATTTGGGCCGGAACGTTCAAACCCCTATCCTACCCCTCCGATGACAGATACAGCCATCACCCGCTTATTCAAAGATTCCGCAAGAAATTTGGGTTACCACCCTTTTCAATTTCCGTCTGCAAACCTTAGCGAAACCTATGAAAATCCGGATGGCCAAACGATTTCCCAATGCCAGTATTGCGCTTTCTGTGAAACCTTTGGCTGTGATTATGGAGCCAAATCAGATCCCCTTGTAACGGTGTTGGCTACAGCCAAAGAACACGATAATTTTGAACTTCGGACAAAAGCTAATGTTCGACGAGTATTATACGATGGCGAACAAGCTACCGGCGTCCGATACATGGATACACGAACCGGCCGGGAGTATGAGCAACCGGCAGATGTCGTAGTTCTAGCCGGGTTCACGTTCACAAATTCTCGTCTGCTATTGTTATCTGAGATCGGGACCCCATACAACCCCGATACAGGCGAAGGGGTGATCGGCAAGAATTATACGATGCACTCCCTCTCTAATATGGGGGCCAGAGGTTTTTTCAATGACCGCAAATTCAATACCTATATGGGAGCCGGCGCATTGGGAGCTTGCTTTGATGATTTTGCCGGCGATAACATGGACCATACCGATTTGGATTTTATTCACGGCGGAGAAGTCGACTGCCCGCAATGGGGACAAAGACCGATTGAACATAACCATGTTCCCGAGGGAACACCTACGTGGGGGCGTGAATTCAAGGAAAAATCATTATTTTATGCCAACCGAAATATCCGTGTACGTTGGCAAGTCGGAACGATGCCCTGGCAATTCAATTATTTGGATTTGGATCCTACGTATACAGACATACATGGGGATCCGCTTTTACGGGTGACCAATGAATACACCGACCAAGATCGCAACATCATGGACTTTGGTTTAGAGTTGTGCAAAGAAGTGTTGGAAGAAATGGGCGCGGACATTATCGATGCAGAAGAGTCTTCGTTAGCCGAAGAATTTCCGAATGTGTTTTATGGGCAACACTACGCCGGCGGGGTAATTATGGGGGATGACCCGGAAACCTCTGCAGTGAATAATTACTTGCAAATGTGGGACGCAGAAAATTTGTTTGTTGTAGGGGCTTCCGCTTTTCCCCACTTTAGTAATTTCAACCCTACCGGTACTGTGGGGGCATTCGCTTACCGCGCCTCGGAGGGCATCGAACAATACTTGGAAAATGGCGGCGGACCGTTAGTGTGAGGGCGTCGCCACAGGGAGTTCATGACAGGTTTCTTCCTTTCTGCGGTGTCATGCTATTCCCGCGTATCGATTTAATGCAATTTTTTGACACAAAATAGACAAAAACAAATAAATTCATGCTATACTACGGTCACAAGGGCTGTATCTGTGAGGAACGGCACCGATTTGTAGGGCAAACATGCAAAAAGCAGAGCTGCTTGGATCCCGCGAGGACCTGGACAGCATGGAAAAAATGCTTTTTCGTATGCGCTATCTTTCTGCCTTCATCCCTTGGAAGAAGGCTTTTTGCCGTTTCATGCAGGTTCTTGGAACACATGAAACTGGAGGGAAGAAAGATGAAAACTACAGCTCAATTCAAAAAAATGAAGCAAGATGGGAAGCCGATTGCCATGCTCACGGCCTATGACGCGCCTTCTGCCCGTCTTGCCGAACGTGCAGATGTTGACTTGATTTTAGTTGGCGATTCTGTGGGCATGGTTGTGCTTGGATATGATTCCACGATCCCGGTCACTGTCGATGACATGGCCCTGCACACGAAGGCGGTTAAGAGGGGGGCACGGGACACATTTGTCGTTACGGACCTTCCATTCTTTTCTTACCATGGAGATTTTTCCGAAACATCCGGCCATGTCAAACGTCTCCTTCAAGAGGCCGGCGCGGATGCGGTGAAACTGGAAGGCGGCCAAGAAGTGACAGATACCGTAGAAAAACTAGTACAGGCCGGCGTACCTGTCATGGGGCATCTGGGATTAACACCGCAATCCGTCGGTGTGCTTGGCGGCTATAAAGTACAAGGCAAGGAAGCTTCGGAAGCGGAAAAACTCGTCACGGAAGCAAAAGCATTGGAAGCGGCAGGCGCTTTCGCCCTCGTGCTTGAATGCGTTCCGAAACAGTTGGGGGCACTCGTTGCAGATCGCTTGGATATTCCGATCATCGGCATTGGTGCCGGAGCGGAAACCGATGGCCAAGTGCTCGTTTACCATGACGTTATTGGCTATGGATCGGAGCATACCCCAAAATTTGTAAAGCAGTACGCGAACATATCACCGCATATTGAAGTCGGCCTCGAAAACTACGTCAGCGATGTCAAATCCCGTGCATTTCCTGAAGCGGCAAACACGTTTACGATGAAAGCGGAACAGCTCGATGGACTCTACGGCACGCACGCTGTTTCGGAGGGGAAATAATGTTTCGCACTATGATGAAAGCAAAGCTTCATCGCGCTCGCGTGACCGAGGCTAATCTGGAATATGTAGGCAGCATTACCATCGATGAAGATTTAATGGATACAGTCGATCTTTTGGAAAATGAAAAAGTCCAAATCGTAAACAATAATAATGGGGAACGCTTTGAAACGTATGTTATTAAAGGAACGCGCGGGAAGCGGGAGATCTGCTTAAATGGCGCAGCAGCAAGGTTGGTGCAACCTGGCGATGTCGTCATCATCTTATCTTATTCCTTAATGGAAGAAGATGCCGCGCAAAACCACCGACCGAAGGTGGCGATTATGGATGAAAAAAATGACATTGTGGAGATGCTGGACACAGAGCCTGCGTCCACGGTGTTATAACCGACAAAAACCACCCAGCCCACGGGTGGTTTTTGTCTTCACTCAGCCGATTTCATGATCGTCGGGGAAAATAGTGCACTAGTTCCATACATCGTGTCGACGCTTCACTAATACGCGCCACTGCCCCCATCACCTGTAACAATCGCGATCCCGGAACTTGTTCCGATCCGGTCGGTGCCCGCTTCGATATATGCTTTTGCATCCTCCGCTGTTTTAACACCACCTGATGCTTTAAGTTTCCCTTTTTCCCCTGCCACTTCTTTCATTAACTTGATATCGGCAAGTGTTGCGCCGGCAGTGTGAAAGCCGGTGGACGTTTTCACATAATCCGCCCCTGCTTCCACAGCCAGGCGTGTGGCCGTTTTCTTCTCTTCCTCGGTCAATCGGCTCGTTTCGATGATCACTTTCACGAGTGCACGGCCGCCGCTCGCTTTTACAACAGCATCGATGTCTGCTCGAACGCCATCTTCATCGCCTGACTTCAGCGCACCTGCATTGATCACCATATCCACATCTGACGCACCTTGTTCAATTGCTTTTTCCGTTTCAAATGCCTTTATTTCCGATACGTTCATGCCGTGGGGAAAGCCGATCACCGTTGCTACTCCGACATCGCTTCCTTCCAATGCTTGCACCGCGGTTTTCACCCAATACGGCGGGATACAAACGGTTGCAAAACGATGTTCTTTCGCTTCATCACATAAAGTGAGAATATCTGTTTTCGTTGCTTCCGGTTTTAAAAGCGTATGGTCAATATATGCAGCGAGTTCTGTCTGTTTCATGTTTATCTGCCTCTCTTTTTTCTTCCAATATAACATTTCCCATGCTCGCGGCAAACCGCCGGTTGACTTTGGCATGTATTCTCTATACAATGTAAGTTGTGTTAAAAGACAGCAATGGTGAACTTGTAACGTGCACCCCTTTCATTTTGTTCCTCGACCGCGGCTGAAAATCGAGGTGCATCCCGTAACTCCCTGCTGTCGGGAGCGAAGATGTGTGAAAGCAAAATGAGCGTTATGGGAGATTGCCTACCGTTGTTCTTTTTCACGCCAATAAACGTGATAAAGGAGGAACTATCATGTCTCGCTATACAGGTCCAACCTGGAAAAAATCCCGCCGCCTTGGCATTTCGCTTAGCGGAACGGGAAAAGAACTAGCAAAGCGTCCTTACCCGCCGGGTGAGCACGGCCCAACCCAACGTAAAAAATTAACCGAATACGGTCTTCAGCAACAGGAAAAACAGAAGCTCCGTTATATGTATGGATTAAATGAGCGTCAGTTCGTTCGCACCTTTGAAACAGCCGGGAAACAGAAAGGTGTTCATGGTGAGAATTTCATGATCTTGCTGGAGCGACGCTTGGACAACCTCGTGTACCGTGCCGGACTTGCCCGCACACGCCGGGGTGCGCGTCAACTCGTAAATCATGGGCACATCACCGTAGATGGAGGACGTGTCGATATCCCGTCCTACACAGTGAAGCCTGGACAAACATTCGGGGTTCGCGAAAAATCCCGTAACTTGAGTGTGATCGCGGATGCACGTGAAGCGTTGGCGTTCGAACCGGAATATATTAATTTCGACGGAGACAAATTGGAAGGAACGTTCACGCGTTTGCCGGAACGCTCCGAATTGCCGTCTGAAATTAGCGAAGCCCTCATCGTTGAGTGGTATTCACGTTAATCGAAGAGAAAACAACCTCCTGCTTTGGAGGTTGTTTTTTTATCTGCTGAATTCTTTTTAGGACACACGTGAGTTAAATGCACTGCCCACGCATATGTCATAATGAAGGCGTTTTCAATTATCATTCAAGGATGGAATGGAGGGGTCTTGTGGGAGAGGAGAAGTTTATGGAAAGGGCTGTCGAAATTGCGCAAAAAAGCGCAAGGAGCAATGGCGGCCCATTTGGTGCAATTGTTGTAAAAGACGGAAGGGTAATTAGTGCCGGGCGTAATGAAGTAACAGCAACGAATGATCCAACGGCCCATGCAGAAATTCAAGCTATCCGGGCGGCATGCAGTTCATTGAATCGTTTCCAATTAACAGATTGTGACATTTATACGAGTTGTGAACCATGCCCAATGTGCATCGGTGCCATCTATTGGGCTAGACCAAGGGCGGTGTACTATGCAGCTACGAAAACAGAGGCAGCCCAAATCGGGTTTGATGATCAGTTTATTTATGAACAAATTGCACTGCCTGTTGAAAAGCGTAGCATTACGATGGTCCAAATGTGCCCGGATAACTACGACCTACCCTTCCAAACTTGGAAAAACTCAAATGATAAAACGTCCTATTAGGATGAAGATCGATACAAAAACAGAGCTCCCACCTCCAATGAAGGTGGGAGACGATCAAACACTTAACTTCGTAAACTTCCGCTTACCGACTTGCACAATCATGCCATTTTCAACAGCGATCTCCGTTTTAATGTCATGTACCTTTTCTTCGTTTATTTTCACGCCGCCATTTTGAATCATTTTGCGAGCCTCGCCTTTTGAAGGCTGCATGTCTAATTCCACGAGAAGATCAATAATCGATACGGTTGCTTCCCCTTTCCACTCCACTTCGGGCATATCATCGGGAAGCGCTCGTTTCTGAAAGACGGTTTGGAAGTAACGCTGGGCTTTCTCTGCTTCATCTTCCCCGTAATACATCGAAACGAACTTCCTGCCCAACCTTTGCTTGGCATCACGTGGATGAAGCGAACCATCAGCAAGTTCTTTTTCCAGTTGTTCAATATCCGCGAGCGAAATATCCGTCGCCAGCTCGTAATATTTAAGCATGAGTTCATCCGGGATGGACATGGCTTTTCCGAACATTTCATTCGGTTCCTCGTCAATGCCGATGTAATTGTCCAGAGACTTCGACATTTTTCGCTCGCCGTCCAAGCCTTCAATAAGCGGCAAGGTAAGGGCTACCTGCTTTTCTTTGCCGTAAGCATCCTGCAGCTGACGGCCCATCATGACATTAAAGGTTTGGTCGGTGCCGCCTACCTCGATATCGCTGTCCATCGCGATGGAATCATATCCTTGCATCAATGGGTAGAAAAATTCATGGACAGAGATCGGTTTATTCGATGTATAACGGTTATGAAAATCTTCCCTTTCAAGCATGCGGGCCACGGTAAGATTTCCGGCCAGTTTAATAACATCCTCAAATGTTAGTTTGCTAAGCCACTCCGAATTGTAATAAAGCGTTGCTTTATCCATATCCAACACTTTCCCGTATTGCTCCACGTACGTCTTCGCGTTCGCTTCCACGTCTTCTGTCGTTAAAGGTTTACGCGTCTCACTCTTCCCACTCGGATCTCCGATTTTCCCGGTGAAGTCGCCGATAAGCATTTGAATTTCATGGCCGAATTCCTGAAACTGGCGCAATTTATGCAGCACGACCGTATGGCCGATATGAACATCGGGCGCGGATGGATCCATACCAAGTTTGATCTTCAACGGTTTACCGGTGATGACGGATTTTTTGATTTTTTCCCGAAACGCATCTTCGGGAACAATTTCCACAACCCCTCTTTGTAAAGCTTTAACTTGATCATCAATTTCTTTTTCTTGTTCCGGTGTTGCTTGTAATTCTTCTGACATTTTTTCTTTCCTCCTCATGAAAATAAAAAAGTCCACCCCTAATAAAGGGACGAACTTGTCGCGATACCACCCTTGTTGAAGACCTTGTCTTCCACCTCGGCTCTTTAACGCAGAGAATACGTTCTTCTATCCGAGAAAACTCCGGCAATGTAATTCACTGTTTGCGTTTGCATCGGCTCGCAGCAGCCGCCGATTCTCTGAGCCAAAACACATAAAGCTACTTCGTTGCCTTCTCCGTTTGTTTTGATATGAATGCTTTTTTTATAGCACAAAAAGAAACAGAATGTCAACTGTGTGCATGGGCAAAACTAAGAAACCACGGCTACACCGAGAGGGCTAACAAACGGTTCAGGTGACCTTTCAAGCGTTGTAACTAGGAGGAGGGCGTAATGAAGCGTCGTTTGCAAAGGCTAAACGATTGGTTGGGACAGTGGAACCAAACGAAGATCGGCCGCCCCATCGATATCACCGGGCAGGTTCTTTGGAATTTATTTTTGATTATCATAACTACGGTGCTTATCTGTATGACGTTTGTTGGCGCTGCCGGTCTAGGGTACTTTGTTTCTCTTGCAGAGGATGCACCCGCGTATTCGGAAGATAAAATAAAAATGGACCTTTATAATTATGAACAGACGAGTGAAATTTATTTTGCAGGCGATACCTACCTCGGTGAACTCCCTTCCATTTTAGACCGACGTGAAGTCTCCCTTGATGAAGTATCCGATTACGTGATCCAGGCAATGATCGCGACTGAAGATGAATACTTCTATGAACATCACGGGATTGTCCCGAAAGCCATTATGCGCGCGGCTGTTCAGGAAATCGCAGGTTCGGGCATGCAAAGCGGAGGGAGCACGTTAACCCAACAAGTCGTAAAAAATCAGCTGCTATCGAGTGAAGTTTCTTTTACCCGCAAAGCCCGGGAAATGATGCTCGCCATGCGTATGGAAAATTACCTAGAAAAGAATGAAATCCTGGAAGCTTATATTAATGTTGTTCCCTTCGGCAGAGATGCCTCCGGCACACAAATCGCTGGAGTGCAAACAGCGGCTCAAGGAGTATTCGGTGTCGATGCTTCAGAACTCAACCTTCCACAAGCTGCATTTATCGCGGGATTGCCGCAAAACCCGTTCAGTTTTACTCCTTTCAACCCTGATGGAGACATCCGTGATGATTTGTCGCCCGGAATAACCCGCATGAAAACTGTTCTTTCGCGCATGCACGAAAAAAACATCATCGATGACGCTATGTATGAAGAAGCCCTGACCTACGATATTGAAAAACATTTAACGGACAAAAAAGATACAAAGAGCAGAAGCATGGAGCATTATCCTTACATGAGCAATGAAATAGAACGGCGGGCTGCTTTTATTCTTCGTGACATTTTATTGGAAAAAGAGAACATAAATGCTGCCAATTTAAATAATGAGGCGATGGAGCACTATTACGATGAAGCCAAAAAACAACTCCGTCTTGGCGGTTACCGGATTCACACAACCATTGATAAAACTATTTATGATGCCATGAATAAATCCATCAAGGACGATAAGCTTTTTGGACCCGATCGAGGGGAAATGCCTGAGGAGATAGGAGCAACCCTTGTAGAAAACAAGTCTGGCGCCATTCTAAGCTTTGTTGGAGGAAGAGACTTTGAAAGAGAAAATTTAAATCACGCGACTCAAGGCCAACGCTCTGTCGGATCTACGATCAAACCGTTAATGCCTTACGGCTCCGCAATGGAGAGAGGAATGGTCCAGCCCGCTTCTCTCCTTCCGGATATGCCATCATCTTATAGTGATGGAACAGCGTTGGCCAACAATAGCGACAACTACCTCGGATTCATTCCGGTGCGTGACGCGTTAATGCATTCGCAAAATGTCCCTTCGGTCAAGACATTTCAGCAGTTGGACCAAGGGGAGGTGAAAAAAGATTTGCAGAACATGGGATTCTCTCTCGATGATGACTCCGTGTATGAATCCGCGGCTCTGGGAGCTATTGACGCAAGCGTTGAGCAAAATACAAGCGCCATGTCGCTTTTCGGAAACGAAGGCAAAAGACAAGACCCATACATGATTGAACGAATCGAGACACACAATGGCGAAGAGATCTATGAATATGAACCGGAATCGAGGCTTGTTTTTTCACCGCAAACGTCTTATCTCGCTGTGGACATGATGCGGGATGTCATAAAGAACGGCACTGCTAATTTTTTACCGAATAAACTTGCTATCAGCGGCGATTGGGCCGGAAAAACAGGGACGAGCACCGATTACCATGACGCATGGTTTATCGGGCTGAACCCAAACGTGACCTTCGGGGTATGGATCGGTTATGACGAACCTCAACCGCTGAAACGACAGTACAACGGGCTCACGTACAGTCAACGCACGCAAGCGCTGTGGGCGACAATGATGAACGCAGCTGCAGACGCTAATGAAGATGTAATTTTAAATGAGCAGCGTTTTAAAAAACCGGACAGGATTAGGCGTCAAACAGTGTGCGGGCTTAATGGTCTTCTACCTTCCATCCCTTGTCATAACGCAGGGCTTATTGACACAGATCTTATGAACGAAGATCACGTTCCTACAAAAAAAGATGATTCCCAGGAAGAAGCATATGTAACGATCAACGGACAAAATTATCCGGCATTGGAAGATACCCCGGTAGCGTTTACTCGCAAGGGGATCGTCGCGGATCTTCCTTTTTTTGAACAATTGGAGCTGGGCGAACATGAAAAAGACCGGCTGCTTGGTGACGTGATTCCCGCTGGGCTTGAAACACCGGTCAGCGATCATCCTCCGAAAGCAGTCAATGGTGTCAGAACTGGCGAGGGCGCGTTGCACTGGGATCAACATACGGATGAGGACATTATTGGTTACCGAATTTATGAGAGTGACGGAAAGTTTGTGGCGAACGTTATCGGGAATACGTCCACTACCTACAAAAACAGCGATAAAGGAAAAGATTATGAAGTAACAGCCGTGGACACGCAAGGGAGGGAATCGTTTTAAGTATTACTAAAAAAATTCAGACGGTGTCCAATTTCACACACAAACAAATGTAGTATCATGGACATGTAGCCAACGCTGTATAGGGATTAGGCTACCACTCCCCAATGGAACTAGCAAGTTTTCTTCTGTTCCTACTGCTTTTGGCAGTATGGGATAGAAAGAAAGAAAGTAAGACGAGTCCTCCACAGACTCGCCTTACTCCTTGCTAAGTGGTTTGATGATTAAGTCAAACCAACCATTTCATAAGGGGACATTGCTCCCCTTCCCTATACAGTATTATACATGATGCATTGGAAATATGCTACAACTTATTGCTAATCCTGATGAATGGTCCTCATGATCTTTTCTGATCAACGGATCAGTCCCACCAAATAGCTGTGTTTTTTTCACGAATCAAGATGCTTTGCAGAAAACCTACTGCCTTTTGAAAGCCTTCATCAGGCGTCATAAGTGCGTCTTCGTGTTCAATGCTAATAACGCCGTCATAATCAACCGCTTGCAGTGCACTTATCATCTCTTTCCATTTATCTTCTCCATGTCCATAGCCGATTGTTCGAAAATACCAAGAACGATCAAGCATTTCACTAAAGGGTTTTGTGTCTAGAACGCCATTTACACTGATGTTCTGATCATCTAAATACGTGTCTTTCGCATGTACATGATAAATCGCTTGTTTTTTTCCAAATTCCTTAATCATAGCGATAGGATCTGATTGTTGCCAAAAAAGGTGACTTGGGTCAAAATTTAACCCAATTGTTGTGCCAACGGCTTCTCTAAGACGGCTCATATTTTCAGTGTTGTACACCACAAATCCCGGGTGAGGCTCAATGGCAATTCTCACCCCATATTTTTGAGCTTGTTCAGCCATCTGCTGCCAATAAGGGATAACTTTTTCTGACCATTGCCATTCCAAAAGGTCACGATATTCCGGCGGCCACGTGGATGTTACCCAGTTTGGATAATGAGCATGATCCGAATCACCGGGACAACCGGCGAACGTTACTACCGTATCCACTTCCAATTCATTTGCTAGTTTGATGGTATTAAGTAGATCTTGATGATCGGATTGACGAATATCTTTGTTAGGATGCAAAGGATTTCCATGAGCACTTAACGCATCAATCTGCATCGATCGTTCTCGCAACATGTCTTTCATTTTTTTCGTTTGATCAAGGTTTTCCAGTAAATTTTTCGGGTTGCAGTGGGCATTACCGGGATATCCCCCACAACCGATTTCTACATGATGAATCCCATGCCCTAAAATATGATCAAGTGCTTGATCAAGGGGGCGATCAGCAAATAAAACCGTAAACACGCCTAAGTTCATATTTTTCTCCTCCATTTCAATTCCTAGCGCAATGTTTCATAAATTCTTCCCTTTGGACGTTTGACTGCATAAAAACCAGATATCTATGCAAACATAGATCAAAAAATCTAATTGGATTTACTCTAGCAAGAGACCGCATCGGACCATTCAGAGCAGATCCATCTTATTTGAGGGACGGGGTCAGGTTTGCCGTACCTCTAGGGGCAGTTTTTCTTCCCTTCGAGGAACGAGAACGGCTTTGTTGTACCTCTAGGGGTAGTTTTCCTTCCCTTCGAGGGACGAAACGGCTTTGCTTTTACCCGTAAAGGTATTCAACGTTCTCGCGTACGTCCCACATCATTGCTTTTCTCTACCTTTTCCCATGTTCTTGATAGAATGGAATGGTCTACAGCTTCCAACACTTGCTGACAACGTAAACCATCTTCAAAATTCGGATAAACAGGTTGTTGTTGTGAGATCGCACGTGCAAAATCACTGGCTTGGTGTGTAAACGCATGCTCATATCCGATTAAATGACCGGGAGGCCACCAAGCATTCATATATTCATGAGCTTCCGGTTCGGTCACAAGAATGTTTCTGTATCCTTGCAAGTGATGGTCATCTTCTTTTGAAAAAAATTGCAACTCATTCATTCTCTCAAAATTGAAGACAATCGACCCCATAGAACCATTAATTTCGATATATTCATGATTCTTACGGCCAGTAGCATAACGGGTTGCCTCAAAGTTGCCTACAGCCCCATTGTCAAATCGAGCCAAAAAAAGAGTTGTATCATCGACGGTTACATCTCTTTTACCTTCACCATTATCGATAGGACGCTCTTTTACAAATGTTTCAGACATCCCTACCACTTCATCAAATTCGCCAACAAGGTGGCGCGTGAGATCGACAATATGGGCATTTAAATCACCGTGTGCCCCGGAACCGGCTATATTTTTATCTAATCTCCAGGCAAACGGAGATTGGGGATTCGCAAGCCAATCTTGTAAATAATGAGCGCGTATATGGTAAACTCTCCCTATTCTCCCCTCAGAGATCATACGTTTAGCTAAAGCAATGGCAGGTACGCGACGGTAGTTAAAACTAACCATATGTTGCACACCGGTATCTGTAACTGCCTTCAACATTTCTTTTGCATCACGTACGCTTAGCGCCATAGGTTTTTCGGTTAACACATGTTTACCAGCTTTCGCAGCTGCAATAGCAATATCCTTATGGGTATTACTAGGCGTGCCGATATCAATAAGATCAATGTCGTCACGTTCGATAACGGATCGCCAGTCCGTTTCATAAGACTCCCAACCGTACGTAAAAGCCGCTTCCTTTACGCTTTCTTCGTTTCTTCCACAAATTACTTTTAATTGAAAAGGATCTTGTGGCTCGAAATAAAAATTGGTGTTTTTATACGCTTGTGTGTGCGCTTTTCCCATGAATTTATAACCGATCAACCCTACTCTTATATAACCCAAAAGATCACCTCGTTTAGTTATTCTCTCTTTTGAAATACCACAGCAATAATAATCACTAAGCCTGTTACAAACCCTTGAAGATACGGAGATACATTCATTAAATTCATCATGTTATTTAAAATACCCAGGATCAGTACTCCGAAAATTGTACCGACAACTTTGCCGCGTCCTCCGGTCATCCGTGTGCCACCGATGATGACGGCAGCGATCGCATCCAGTTCATAGAGTTGCCCGGAACTGGAGGAAGAAATAGAATTCAGTCGAGACGTCTCGATGATCGCGGCGACGCTTACAAGCATTCCTGCCAGTGTGTACACGGCTATTTTTATACGATCTACCCGGATTCCTGACAAAAGCGCCCCTTTTTCATTACTGCCAATCGCATATACATAACGCCCAAAACGCGTTTGCTGCAATAAGATAAAAACAAGTACCGCCATCAATGCGAAAATAAAAATCGGCGATTGAATCGCTCCGATACTGCTATTTGAAATGGAACTAAATCCGTCGACCTCGCCGGAAATGCTGCCTCCGTCTGACGTATATAAGGCAATGGAGCGGGCAGCAGCCATCATCCCCAACGTGGCAATAAAGGCAGCAATCTTTAATTTTGCGACCATAAACCCGTTAAGAAAGCCTGTAAACGCCCCAACGGCCAAGGCTGTTATCACCGCAACAAAAATACTCCCTGAAGCGTTTAAGGCGATAACCGAAAATACACCGACTAAGGCCAAAACACTTCCCACGGATAAGTCTATCCCGCCGGACAGCATAATCATCGTCATTCCTAAAGCAATGACACCAATAATAGAGACTTGCATTAAGATATTCATCAGATTGCTAAATTCCAAAAATCTCGGACTCAAGATGGATGAAGCCGCAAAAAGAATCAAGAATGCGATAATCACGCTGTATTCTGTCCATATCCACGAGAGGCGGCTATTTAATTTTGACGATTTTTTGGTTGGTTCGAATTCCGGCTCTGCCATATCATCGCCCCCTTTTTGAGCCTGTTGCATAACTCATGATTTCGTCATCTGTCGCTTCCTCACCAGCAAATTGTGCCGTTACCTCCCCTTGATACATGACATGAATGGTGTGACAAACTTTTCGGATTTCCGGTGCTTCCGAGGATAAAATAATCACGGCTTTCCCTTGTGCAGCCAAAGAAACAATATGCTGATAGATTTCACGCTTAGCTCCGACATCAATGCCTTGTGTTGGATTGTCAAAAATAATAATATCCGCATTCACTTCAAGCCATTTGGCAATGACCACCTTTTGTTGATTCCCGCCACTTAATTTGTCGATCGTCGTTTTCGGGTTGGGGACTTTTATATTTAACTTTTGTTGGTAAAAGTTAAATTTTTCCCTTTCGGTCTTTCCTTTAATAAATCCTGCTTTTTCAAAATGGGCCATCGATGATAGGCTCATGTTTTGGATGACGTTAAGGTCCTTAATGATGGCATTCTCTTTTCGATCTTTAGGAACAAGCCCCATCCCCGCTTTTAACGCTTGTGTGGGATGCTTGATCGTTACAACCCGATCAAATATTTTGATTTGGCCGGTATATTTTTTGCGGTAACCAAACAGACTTTCAAAAAGCTCCGTTCGTCCATCACCGGCCAATCCCGTAAAGCCAACAATTTCTCCTTTTCTGACAGTGAAATTGATATCCTTAAAAAAACCTTCATGCGTTAAATTTTTGACTTCCAATGCCACCTGTCCAAATGCATGTGACTCTATTAATCGATCCTCAGAGACTGATTTCCCTACCATCAGCTTGGTGATTTCGTCGAGATGCTCATCTTTCATACGCTTGCTTCCTACGACTTTGCCATCGCGCAAGACGGTATAGGTGTCACAAACTTCCTCGATTTCTTTTAATTTATGGGAGATATAAATGATGGAGACGCCTGTTTGTTTAAGGTTTTTCATTAATGCAAACAGACGCCGGACTTCGTGTTCCGCTAAAGCCGTCGTCGGTTCGTCCATAATAATCAGCCTGGATTTATGTAGGAGTGCCCTTGCAATTTCGATCATTTGTTTATAAGATGTGTCCAACTGCCGTACATATGTTTTCGGATGAATGTTAACACCTAGCTGCGCTAAAATTTCATTTGTTCTTCTACACATTTCTTCTACTTTTACAAATCCAAACTTATTCTCAAGTTCAGCGCCTAAAAACATATTTTCATATACGCGCAGGTCGGAAACGACATTGAGTTCCTGGTGGATAAAACTGATCCCGTAGGATTGAGAGGTTCTGGGATTGACCATTTCTACCGTCTGCCCATTTAAAACGATGGTCCCTTCATCCGGATGATGAACACCGCCCAATATGTTCATTAACGTAGATTTGCCTGCCCCATTTTCCCCTAACAAAGCATGAATCTCCCCGTGTTCCACGTTAATAGTGACATTTTTCAGTACCGGCACATGATTGAATGATTTATGGATATTTTCCATGGACAAAAAGGACGACATGCTCATCCACCCTTTCCAGTAGATTCAAAAAGGGAACACAACATTTTTTCACTCCATTGTATTCCCTTTAACTTTTCTAGAATGAAGCATCCTCGTAATGTTCATCAGCGTTTTCATCCGTTATTTCAGTGGCTTCCAGCACCACTTCTTCCTCTTCAGGCTCTTCCCCTTGTGCTAGATCTGCACCCAACCGCACCCCTTCTACACTCATGGAAGGCGGATACAAGAAAGTGGCCGTAATCAAGCTATCCTCGTCCTGGATATGGTCAAACATCTCTGTTTCTCCCCCTGCGCCTGTGATGTATTGAATATCCTCTCGTCCTGCCTCTTCAATGGCTTGCAATACACCAAAAGCCATTCCATCGTCTTGGGTATAGACAGCATCAATGTTATCTTGAGCCTGTAAAATATTTTGCATGACATCCAAGGAAGTCTCCGTTGAGAAGTCCCCATCCTGGGAAGCGACGACTTCAATACCGTCTTCGCCTTCAATCGCTTCTGCAAAACCGGCGCCGCGTTGTTCCGTTACCGAGTTAGGCGGTCCGGTAATTTCTACGACGTCCCCTTCCCCATCCAATTGCTCAATGAGATATTGACCGGCATTATAACCGATACCTTCATTGTCTCCGGTAACCACAACATCTGCTGCATCATTTTCCAACTCCCGGTCCACGACAACTAAGGGAATATCCGCGTCAGCTACATTTTGCCCGGCCGGTGTTAACGCTGCCGATTCGATAGGGAGAAGAACCAATGCATCTACATCCTGGGCAATTAAATCATCGACGTCGTTCGCTTGCTCGTTGGGATCCTCAGCATTGGTCATCACATAATCGATGCCTTCATTTTCCGAAATTTCACTCGCTTCTGTTTCGGCTTGGTCAATTAATGCGCCCATCCAGCCGTGAGTGGCAGAAGGTAAAGATATTCCGATCGTAAGATCAGCATCTTCATCACCATTTTCCTCTCCACCGGCTTCTTCACTATCTCCACATGCGGACAAGCTTATGGCCGTTCCCAGCGCTAAGCCTAAAAACCATACTTTCTTCATCATCGTCTCCCCCTTTATAGTTTGAATGCGCCTCCTTTGTAAACGATTACATTTACAGCTAAGGACAGCGCTCTACTATCAACCTTTGCTATTTAATAGCAGAGCACTAACCTTAGTTGCTTTTTAACCTGATGTAGATTCTCGAATGACTAATTCATGGTCCAAAATAATGCTTTCAACATTTTCTCCTTTAATTCTTTTGATAAGCATTTCTACTGCAAGTGTACCCATTTTATACATTGGTTGAGCAATGGTTGTAAGCGTAGGGTTGGTCATATTGGAAAAATGAATTTTATCAAAGCCGACCACTGCAATATCATCCGGTACATGTAGACCCTGTGCATGTAGTTCCTTTAATGCGCCAATCGCCAATAAATCAGATACAGCAAATATAGCCGTTGGCGGATCGTTTACCTTTAAGATATTTTTGACCGCTTGCTGTCCATACTCAAATCCCAAGTGCTCGGTATGGTAGATGTACTCCTTTCTGACAACAACCCCTTGCTCTTCTAAGGCTCTTTGATATCCTTTTTTTCGTTGGCGAGCATAAAGATATTTTTTATTTGAATTTATTAATGCTATTTTTTCATTGCCAATCTTAATTAAATGCTTGACGGCTTGATAAGATGCTGCTTCATTATCGATCGTCACATAAGGAATTTCACCTTCAGCCGTGTACTCGCTGCATTGTATAATTGGGTGCTTCTCAGCCAAATCCATAAGGGCGTCCATATTTACAGCCGGATCCATCGAAATAATTCCATCAGCCATTTTTGTCCTTATCAGGTCAAAATAAATATTTTCCCTTTCCGGACTGGAATCTGTTTCGCATAACAAAATATTATAATTGTGACTGATGGCGATGCTTTCGATTCCTTTAATGATATCAAAATAAAACGGATTGGAAATCTCGGGAATAAGGACTAAAAGCAAACGACTTTCAGACTTTCTTAAGTTTCTGCCGAGCATACTTGGTTGATAATTCAATTTTTGAATAGCTTCTTCAACTTTTAATCTTGTTTTCGCCGTAACCGTATTTTGGTCGTGTAACACGCGTGAGACTGTTGCTACAGATACACCTGCTTCTTTTGCAACCCGTTGAATGTTTACCATTTTATTCCCTTATTCCCCTATTGGCGTTTTTTTATTAAATGTAATCGATTACATTTTATGATAAGTGGTCATCCGTTTTCTGTCAATACAAAAAATATATTGAGAACACTTTTTTGTTCACTACAACATGTTTTGAAAATAGCCAAGCCGTTTCATCACAAGCCACGTTGCACCGTAAATGCCTGCATCATTCCCAGGACGGGCAAATTCAAATGATAAAGATTTATCGGCTTCTTTTAAAACGAAGCGTTTAAAATGGGCAACTAATGGGCGCAACAGCTTCTCCCCGGCAGCCGACACCCCTCCACCAATGATAATTTTCTCCGGGTTGATCAGCGTGACCACGTTTGCAAGGGCATAAGCCAAATAATAGGCAGCGTCATTGACGATATGAACCGCTAGAGCGTCTCCGGCTTTTGCAGCCTCATAGATGTCGATGACCTCACTATCTTTATGTAATGGACTTGAGTCTCTGAAATTGCGAAGATAGTCTCGCAAACTTCGCCGCAACCCTTTGGCCGCCACATACTCTTCCAGGCATCCTTCCCGACCGCATGTGCATAAACGCCCATGAGGAACCGTAATTGTATGATCGATCTCCCCGGCAGTCCCATTGGGTCCGTTAACGAGATCACCGTTAACAATGATTCCGCTGCCAACTCCGGTTCCCAAAGTGACGAAGAAGGTTGAAGCTTCATCGACGAAACCCGGAACACCGATGCCTATGCCTGTCAAATTACCTGCAGAAATTGAATGCTTCACAAAACGCTCTTTGATGCTTTTGATAATGTGACCGGATAAATGTCTGCCGTTATCTTCTATATCAGTTTCTATTTTCCATTTATCCATCTTTTCACCATCAGTCGTAAACAACCGAACTTGGTTGACGCCCCTCCGACATCGATTCCTACAATGTATTTTGACATATTAAACCCATTTTCCTGATTATAGAGCTTCATGTGTAACCAATATTATAGAAATTTTCTAT
The DNA here is from genome assembly GCF_006740705.1 of Salicibibacter halophilus. GTDB lineage: Bacteria > Bacillota > Bacilli > Bacillales > Marinococcaceae > Salicibibacter > Salicibibacter halophilus. The sequence goes on from NZ_CP035485.1 coordinate 1,734,860, forward strand.
TGAATGCAAAAACCGCGACAACCATTAGAAAAACTTAGCTTCCACCAAGTCTTTATAGTGGAAGCCTTAGTTTTACTTATACTTTAATCCTTGACAAATACAGCTAAACATTCTTAAAGTGCAAAATAATAATTTTGAGGTAGCCAATGACCACTATATGAACGATATAAAAAGCCCTCCGACATGAAAAGTGAATGTCAATGCTCATATTAGTTCTCAAGATCCGGATTTGAGGACTCCTTGTGTTGCACGGGTCTCATTTGAATCCTCAGAATGGGGGTTTGCGGACTCTAAGTGATGCTTGCAGGCCATAGTAGTCCTCAGAATGGGGATCTGCGGACTCTAAGCGCTGATCGCGAGTCTTATGAGTCCTCAGGAATGGGGTTTGCGGAGTCTAAACATTCTTAAAGTGTTAGAAAACTTGGCTTTTCGCCAAACTTTTATGGCGAAAACCTTAGTTGCACTTATGTAGGTAAGAAAGTTGATTTATACTTTTGTATGAAAACAACCATTATTGGAGCAGCGCAAACTAATCATTATAACCAAGATGTGACACGATTATACTTTTTTGCGCTAAATTAGTTGTTTTCATTATAGATGGTGGCGGCATGCTCAGCCGCCATGATAGTTTCTTACCTACCAAAAAACCGATAAGGATCGCCCGTGGGCATCCTTACCGGTTTCAAAACGTATCCCTTAATCATCGTCCATCGTCGATAAATCTCCGGTTGGCAAATCAAGTTCCCATGCCTTGAGGACACGGCGCATGATTTTCCCGCTCCGGGTCTTCGGCAATGTGTCTCGAATGACCATTTCCCGCGGCGCCGCGTGGGCGGCCAATCCGTTTTTCACGAAGACGCGGATGTCCTCTTTGAGTTCATCTGTCTCTTCATAGCCTTCGCGAAGCGCGACAAAGGCTTTAATGATTTCTCCGCGCACCGGGTCCGGTTTGCCAATCACACCCGCTTCACCGACAGCCGGGTGCTCCACGAGCTTGCTTTCCACTTCAAATGGACCAACGCGCTCACCGGCTGTTAAAATCACATCATCCACCCGGCCTTGGAACCAATAGTAACCTTCTTCGTCTTTATAGGCGGAATCCCCGGATACGTACCAGCCCGGAAATTCAAAATATCCTTTATACTTTTCTTCGTTGTTCCAAATCGTGCGCATCATCGCCGGCCAGCCCGTGCGCAACGCAAGATTCCCCATGCGATTGGGCGGCAGTTCATGGCCCTGGTCATCCAGAATACCGGCTTCGACGCCCGGGATGGGTTTGCCCATCGAACCAGGTTTGATCGTCAAGCTCGGAAAATTCGTAATCATGATCGCGCCCGTTTCGGTCATCCACCAGGAATCGTGAATACGCAAGCCATAGACTTCCTCTCCCCAACGGACCACTTCAGGATTTAACGGTTCGCCGACGCTGAGAATATGCCGCAAGCTTGAGAGATCATAATGTTTTACGATGTCATCCCCGGCGCTCGCCAACATTCGCAGCGCCGTCGGCGCGCTGTACCACACGGTGACCTTGTATTTTTCCAATGTCCCGTACCAGGACTCGGGACTAAACCGTCCGCCGCGCACGACATTCGTGACGCCATTCAGCCACGGGGCAAAGATGCCATAGGACGTGCCGGTGACCCAACCCGGATCTGCCGTGCACCAATACACATCATCTTCCTTCAAGTCCAGCACCCATTTGCCCGTTTGGTAATGCTGGATCATCGCCGCGTGCACGTGCAATACGCCTTTCGGCGTGCCTGTTGAACCGGACGTATAATGCAAAATCAAGCCATCTTCACGATCCACCCAGGTGATGGCATGGTTTTCCGATGCCTGTGCCAGCCGTGTTTGAAAGTCAAGGGTTTTTCCTTCTTCCTTGACATCGTCCCCCTGGATAAATACGTTTTCCAACGCCGGAAGCTCCGAGACGGGCACGCGCCCGACCAGATCATTGGTCGTGACAATCGCTTTTGCTTCGCTGTTTTCCAGCCGGTCCCTAACGGCTCCTTCCATAAAAGCTTCAAACAATGGCCCGACGATCGCGCCCACCTTAATCGCCCCAAGGGCGGCAAAGTATAATTCAGGCGAACGCGGCATGAAAATAAACACCCGGTCCCCTTTTTCAATCCCGGCTTCCTGAAAAACATTGGCGGCCTTATCGGTCATTTTTTTCATGTCGGCAAATGTATAAGCCTCATCGCGCTGATCATCGCTATAATAGAGCGCGACTTGATCTTTTTTATCCGCTTTCTCGGCGTGACGGTCAATGGCTTCATACGCCATATTTACTTTCCCGGTTTCGTAAAAGGAAAATGCTTGCTCGACTTCTGCCCAATCAAATTGTTGCGTTGCTTCTTCGTAATTGTTTAAATTGTGGTCTCCACCTTTGGGTGGAAGCGGTTGCAATTCCATGGCATATCTTCCTTTCTTCCGATAATGAAAGCTGCTTATCCCGGTGGTCGCGCCCGAAAAAACAGGAATTACCACCAGCTGGATTCGCATAAATCCCAAATAAAAGTTCCATATATAGTATACTAGGAGAAAGAATATGAATCAACGTAAAGAATTTGTCACAAACGAAAAATAAATATCCCAGATCCTTCCCCTCTCCCTGCTCTTCTCATGTATAATGAATGTAATGCATTCGTTAAAGGTGGTTCTTATACTTGATGGAACACATCAAAACATATTATCGTGAAGAAGTGCAAGTCAACGGAAAAAAACTTCTCTTTGAAGGGCCTATATCCAGTGAACAAATTGATTGCTATGATTATCATCCGGGACTTGTCGCATTTCGACAACCGAAAGAGCAAAAAAAAGCATTAATGGGCATAGCCGAACTGCCGGAAGGGCGGATCAACGTCGCCGTTGATGATGGCATGATCGTTGGATATGTGACATTTGTTTACCCCGACCCCCTTGAACGTTGGTCGGAAAGCCCGCTTGATAATTTGATCGAACTGGGAGCCATTGAAGTCGCACATGAATACCGCGGGGCGCAAATAGGGAGCCGTTTGTTGAAACTATCGATGTATGACGATGCCATGGAAGACTACATCATTATTACGACCGAATATTATTGGCACTGGGATCTTAAAAATAGCGGAAAATCCGTATGGGAATACCGTAAAATTATGGAAAAAATGATGAACAAAGGCGACTTATATTGGATGGCCACCGATGATCCGGAAATCAGCTCCCACCCGGCCAATTGTTTATTGGTTCGGATCGGAAGCCGCGTTTCGCTGGAAGATGTACAAACCTTCGACCAAATACGCTTTACCGACCGATTCTTGTTTTAAAAGAGAGGTGTACTCCCCCATGAACGCTGAGGAAATCATGAGAACGAACGTTCATAAATTAAAGATGGATGACAAAATTGAAAGCGCTGTCGAACTTATGGAAAAGGAACGCCTTCGTCACATCCCGATCGTTGCAGATGATGACACCCTTATCGGCATCATCTCCGACCGAGACGTTCGCGATGCTAGGTTCTCCATTTTCAGCAATAAGCGCTTGGATGCCATTTTACAAAAGCCAGTAAAAGAAATTATGAAAACCGAAGTTTTCACTGTTCACCCACTTGAATACGTGGCTGATGTAGCCTCCATGCTCAGTGAACATCAAATCACCGGAGCCCCGGTAACCGTCGATGATAAACTTGTCGGCATGATTACCGGAAGAGACTTGCTCGATACGCTTGTCCAGCTCATGGGGGCTGACCAACCAAGTTCACAAATCGAGGTAAAAGTTTCCGATGTAAGCGGCCAACTTGCCGATGTGACTGCAATCTTCAAGCATCACGGCATTAATGTGACGAGCATGCTTATTTATCCCGATAAGCAATCCGACTATAAAATTCTAGCATTACGAGTCCAGGCAATGGATATACGTGCCGTCCTTGCATCACTCAAAGACGAAGGATATGAAATCGCCAGTCCTTCCATCCCGAATATGGAGCGTCCTTCCGATTATGACTAACAAACATGCAGCATTCATATTCAACGAAGAGCAACTGGACTACAAATTTAACGATACCCATCCTTTTAACCCGCTGCGATTGAGATTAACGGTTGATCTCTTACAGTCATTGGGAGCATTATCTTCCGACGAGATCGTTCCGCCGAGAAAAGCAACGGACGAAGAAATTGGGTTGTTCCACGAGAAAGGTTATATCGAAGCTGTAAAAAGGGGATCGGTGGAGCAATTACCTGCGGGAACAGCCGCGAACTATGGCCTTGGAACCGAAGACACGCCTACCTTCCCAAATATGCACGATGCTTCTGCATTGCTAGTCGGGGGCACAATTCAGGCCGTAGACGAAGTGATGGAAGAACGGCACAAACACGCTGCAAATCTCGGAGGCGGACTGCACCACGGATTCCGCGGCAAAGCATCCGGGTTTTGCATCTATAATGACAGTGCAATTGCGATCCGTTATATTCGGGAACACTATGATGCCCGCGTGCTTTATATCGATACCGATGCCCACCATGGCGACGGGGTGCAGTGGGCATTCTACGATGACCCGGACGTCATGACCCTTTCCATTCACGAAACAGGCCGGTATTTGTTCCCGGGCACCGGGGCAATTACAGAAAAAGGCGCCGGACAAGGATACGGTTTTACGTTAAACCTTCCTCTTGATGCCTTCACGGAAGATGACTCGTTCATAACCTGTTATGAAACGGCTGTCAAAGAAGCATGCGCTTTTTTTCAACCGGATGTCATTCTGACCCAAAATGGGGCTGACGCCCATTTCCTTGATCCGCTTACGCATTTGTCGACAACACTCCGCACTTTTAAGCAAGTGCCGAAAATCGCCCATGAAATGGCGCATCAATATTGTGACGGCAAATGGATTGCCGTCGGCGGCGGAGGTTATGACATTTGGCGTGTCGTGCCGCTTGCCTGGTCCAATGTTTGGCTGGAGATGAGCGACCAAACTTCGCTCATCCACGGAAAACTTCCGAAAAAGTGGCGAAATCGCTGGAGCGACAAAGCAACCGATTCTCTCCCCGTATACTGGGAAGAACCCGAGCATGAGGTGCCCAGAATCCCGCGGCGCTCCGCAATCAACCAAAAAAATGCACAAACACTTGAAAAATCGCTCTACTATATCCGACGAGAAATGCAAGACCACTAAAGAACCGGCAGGCCCATTATGTAGGACCTGCCGGTTCTTTTTCTTCGGCATCCTTTTTTAGGTTTTGTCTTCAAAGTCGGGATCCGTAATAAAAATAACTACTCGACGGTTTTCTTGCATATTTACGGATGAATCGTTAGGTTCGACTGGTTGGGTATCCCCATAGCCTGTTGCCACAAAGCGAGATCTTTCAAGATCACCTTCCTCTATAAAATAGCGAATGACACTGCTGGCCCGCGCGCTTGACAACTCCCAATTGGAAGGGTATCGATAGGTCTCAATCGGTCTGTTGTCCGTATGGCCTTCTACCTCTACAGTATAGGGCAATTCCTCCAAAAGGGTGATCGTTTCATCCAAAAAGGATTCAGCTTCCTCCAAAATGTACGCTTCTCCGGTACCAAACAACAGCCTGTCTTGCAAGACAAGTTTCACCCCTCGCTCTTCGCGGGTGGCCGTAATCATATCTTCAAGCCTATTGTCTTCTATGTAGCTTCGCACTTCTTCCAAGAGGGATTCCAGTTCATCTTCTTCCATATTTCCATTACTGTCATCATCCATATGATCATCCTCCGAATGGGATGCTTCCGGTTCTTCGGCTACGACGGATGAAGACTCGTCAAATATATCCTCCCCCTGAAAAGAATCCACTAAATATTGAAAACGCTGCGCGTCAACAACCGAAATAGAGTACAACATAATAAAAAATACCAGCATGATGATCATCATATCCGAGAAAATCGTTAGCCATTGCTTTTGCTTCGACTGTGTTTTCACAGGTCTTCTAAACTTCATGGGCAAGCGCTCCGGATTCACGAATGTCATACTCCGGTTTTCTTTTTTCCCGTATGAACGCCCGCAATTTTTCCTCTAAAATATGCGGATTCTGACCGGATTGAACACCTATGACCCCTTCAATCATAATTTGATTAATAAAAACTTCGGTTTCCGTTTTATTTTCCAGTTTGCTTGCCATCGGATTAAAAAATAAGTTCGCCAATATTGCACCGTACAGCGTAGTCAACATCGCCAAAGCCATACTTGGTCCAAGGGTGGCCGGGTCATCCAAATCATTAAGCATGATGACAAGGGCCACGAGTGTTCCGACCATTCCCCATGCAGGCGCAAAGTCCCCCGCCCGTTCAAGAATCCTCCTGCCGCGCTTATGGCGCTCTTCCATTGAAACGACCTCAGCCATCAAGATATCCTGAATCATTTCCGGTTCAATTCCGTCTACGGCCAGCCGAACGCCTTTTTTTATAAAGGGGTCTTTGACGTCTTCTTCCAGTTGCGACTCCAACGCCAATAAGCCTTCTTTTCTTGCTTTTTTCGCCAGCATGACGAAGGTGCCGTTCAACTCCTGCAAATCGTAATCCTGGTGTCGAAACGCTTCTTTTATAATGGCAGGAAGCTTCCTTAATTCCCGGCCCGTAAAATTCACGAGCAATGCTGCAGCAACGCCGCCAAAAACGATAGATACGGAAGCAAGCTGCATAAATAACAAAACGGCGTCCATGCCTGCATTGAAATAAATCGCCAGGCCAACAACCACCAGCCCCAATATTAAGCCTATCGGTGTGAACAGATCCAATTTTTTCAACACCAGCGCCTCCTGTATTTAATTTAATCCCGACGCCCAGGACGGGCTAGTGTCGGCGTTGTCACAGGACGTGACGATATTAGCCGACTTCCTTACTCAGAGGGGATGAGAAAAAGCCCTCTGATGGAAGTTTCGTTTTATACGGGGACTTGCGTTATTCCTTCACAACCTCCCGATGGGTTGTCGTATTTCGATACTCAATTTGATGAGGAAGAACGACGTTTTGCTCTTCGATCGTTTCATTGTCCATAAATTTCGTTAACAAACGCATGGATACAGCGCCGATATCATACATCGGCTGCACTACAGTCGTGAGTGTAGGACGAACCATCGTAGCCAGTCTCGTGTTGTCAAAGCCGACCACTTCAACATCGTTCGGAATCCGCAAGCCACGATCTTGCAAACCGTGAATCACGCCGAGCGCCATTTCATCCGTTGCAGAAAAGATGGCTGTCGGCTTGTTCTCAAGGGTTCTAAAATCGTCTACGGATTCAATCGCTGAATCATACGTATAGTCACACACTGAAATCAACGATTCATCAAACGGGACATTATTTTCGGCGAGCGCTTGCTTGTACCCTTTAAATTTTTGGTATCCGTTAACAGGATCTTCCAAAGTCCCTGTTACCATACCAATTCGCGTATGCCCTTTTTTCGCTAAATGATCCACCGCATCGAACGCAGCTTGAGCGTAATCAATATTCACCGATGGGAACTCCGCATCTTCATGGTATGTCGCCGCCAACACAACGGGAACGGACGAGCTTCTCATATGCTCGGCATGTTCTTCCGTAATGGCTCCGCCCATGAATAAAATTCCGTCCACCTGCTTTTCCATTAATGTGTTGAGCAAATGAATTTCCTTATTTTTATTTGTATCGGAGTTACATAAAATCATATTGTACTTGTACATCGTCGCGATATCTTCAATGCCGCGCGCAAGTTCCGAGAAGAAAATGCTTGAAATATCGGGAATGATCACACCGACAGTCGTTGTTTTTTTACTGGCCAGCCCACGGGCGACCGCATTCGGTCTATAATCCAACTTCTCAATCGCGTTCAAGACCTTTTTTCTTGTCGTCGGTTTTACATTTGGGTTTCCGTTGACAACTCTGGATACTGTTGCCATTGAAACCTTTGCTTCATCGGCAACGTCATATATTGTGGCACTCATTGGAATAATCCTCCTTATATATCCTTTCACTGTTTTCATTCGGATACCATCATCATACGATAACTAAAGGAGGTCCGCAATTCTTCCCTGTCATTCATATCGACAGTTTAAATACAATGTTTAATCATTTCTTGCACAGTCAGAAACGATAAAATGTTCGGCTGGCCGAAGAAATGCTTGGCGGCAAGTCAAGTTTCCCCGGTCACACACCGATACGAACCTATCGTTTTCATTATTTCCGTTCGCCCTTCCTCACAAACCTATGAAAAGAGAAGGATGTTAAAACGTTGATGATTTGTCATCAAAATACGTGGCCGCCTAGGGAGTTATGTTCGTTGCAGAAATTGACATTTCTTTCGTTTCCTTATATAAATGAGAGAGGGAATCGAGGTGAGCACGATGGACCAATTCGTTTTGCTAACGTTTTTTAACCCTGTTATTACCCTCATGTTAGGGTTTATCATCAGTAATATTTTCGGTCGAAAGAACCTTCAATGGATCATCGGAATCGTTATTACCGCCTTGTTTTTCTTATTGATTGTGGTGATTAACGACTTGAATTTTTCCGAAGTGCAAACATGGTTATACTTCGCTCTTTATGTCATAACGATGTTGATCGGGATGTTCGCGGCGATCACTACTCGAAAATACCGTTACAAATCGAATAAAAATGATTAAAAAACATTGAAACCGGCATCCTCTGGCGTATATTTGGATGCCGGTTTCTTTATTCGATCTTATATTTTTGCTGCTTCTCCCACGCCATCTTTAAGCAATTGTTCATTACGGAGCGTGTCGATAAACTCGTTGAATTGACCAATGTCCATTTGTTGGGCGGAATCTGAAAGGGCGACGGCCGGATCAGGGTGAACCTCCGCCATCACAGCATCTGCGCCAATGGCTAGCGCCGCTTTAGCCGCCGGCAATAATAAATCCCTTCTTCCCGTTGAATGCGTAACATCAGCAAGCACAGGCAAATGTGTTTCCTGTTTTAAAATAGGGATGGCCGAAATATCAAGGGTATTGCGTGTCGCCGTTTCATAGGTGCGGATGCCGCGCTCGCAAAGCATCAAGTTTGTATTCCCTCGTGACATGACATACTCTGCCGCGTTCATGAATTCCGAAATGGTTGCCGATAGTCCCCGTTTCAGCAAGATCGGTTTATTTGTCGCGCCGACTTCCTTCAGTAATTCAAAGTTTTGCATGTTACGCGCGCCGATTTGAATTACATCGAGGTGATCAAGCGCCGTTTCAACGTCTCCGGGAGTTACAATTTCACTGATTACCGACATATCGAAATGGTCGCCGGCTTTTTTCAAAATCTTTAATCCTTCAACGCCCAATCCTTGGAAATCGTAAGGGGATGATCTCGGTTTATATGCCCCACCGCGCAGCAAATTCACTCCGCGATTTTTCAAAGCTTCCGCTACCGTGAATACCTGTTCTTCGCTTTCCACCGAACACGGCCCCGCGATCAAGCGTTGGTTTCCATCCCCGATTTGTTCGTCTTTTACGGTAACGACGGTATTATCCGGTTGTTTTTTGCGAGAGACGAGCAATGCTTTTTGCTCATCTTCTCCCATCATCTCCAAACTCGCTTTGAAAATTTGCTTAAACAGATGCTGAAGCGTACTTGTTTTGAACGGACCTTCATTCTCTTCGGCAATTAAATCAAGCATTTTTCGTTCCCGCACAGGGTCATAACGTTTCGTGCCCGACTTGCTTTTAACGCCGCCGATCTTTTGTACAATTTCAGCGCGTTCGTTGATCAACTTTAAGATTTCCATGTTTTTATCGTCCAAAGAAGCGCGCAGCTGCTCCAACTCCTCGTTACTCACTAACATCCACTCCTCTTCGCATTCCACTGTATGGTTTTAAAAGCAATTATAACTTATTAACCGCAAGATGTCACGATGTTTTTCTTTATTTCTTAAACGCTTTTAAGTATTAAAGCAATATGTGCTTTTAAACCAGTGTTTGCACTTCTTCAGAGGTTGAATTTTTTTCTAGGTGCCCTAAAAAACCCTCGATATACGAGGGTCGCGATCCTTACAAAATCGTTTTTTCAAGGGTTTGTTCTGTTATGTCACTATGAGATGTATGCCATTTTGCTTCACTTGCAGTTAGCAGCAACGCTTGCGGCGATTCATGCTTAACATCCCAATATGTGGCCACATATTCCGATAAAGGTCGGGCTTCCTGGACATTTAAATAATACACCGGCACTTCGGGATGCTCTGTGGCGAATGCTTTAAATTCATCAAAAGCATTCGAACTTATAGGGCAAGTTGTACTATTTTTAAATAACAGGATCTCTCCGTTTTCTTCAATGGCATCGAACAATTGTTTTTGTTCAGCGATCTTTTTCACTCTCTTCCCTCCCAAATAAATTTACGAACGGCTGCTATCATCTTTTTTCAGGTCTTCCGCCTCTTTTTTTACCGAGTCTCCGATGTTTTCCCCAGCAGATTGCACTTCACTGGATAAATCATCCGCGAGCTCTTCCGCTGATTTTTGCGCATCATCGATATCATTTTTAACTTGGCCGGCAGCGTCTTTGATGCGGCCAACCACTTCGTTGGATTGTTCAGATACTGTCTTGGCCACATTTTGTGTTTTGTCAAAGGCGGTATTTGCAAATTCACTGCCTTTTTCATAGGCATTATTTGTAATTTCATACGTTTTATCTTTCGCGTTTACTGCACCTTCGCTGATGTCTCCGCGCAGTTCCTTCCCGGATTTCGGCGCAAGCAGCAGTGCTGTCGTTGCTCCTACAACTCCCCCGATAAACGTGCCTATTAGTAAATCTTTCGTATTCATGTCTCCCATTTTAAACCCTCCTGAAAATAATTATTTAAAGTTCGTTCCCTTTGTTTCGGCGGTTTTTCCACTTCTCATAGAGGTCAATGCATGCACTCCCCCATTGGACCACTTGCGCTACCTGCTCTGAATTACGGTCTGCTTCTTTTGAAACGGTTTGAGACATATGTTGAATAGAATCAGAAACTTGTTCGGTTGTTTTGCCAAGATCTTCAGCCGTTGCAAACAACCCTTCCATTGATTCTGATTTCGATTCAAAGTCTTCTGCCAGACGGTTCGTCGTTTTGACAAGATTTTCGGTCTCCGACGTAATCCCTTGCAGTTGCTGCTCTACAGCATCAGCTGTATTGCCCAACTGTTTAACCACCCCCTGTGCCGACTTGAGTGTTTGGATAATATAAAAAATAAGGACTACGATCGCAACGGCAACAATCGCAACACTTATATACACGACTGTCATACACGCATTCACCTCCTCATTTTGTTCCTACCATTCCCTTGACCGTGTTTTTTCAAACGCCTTGTCCCAAACTACGGAGTGACAGGTCCCCTGCCACATCCTTTGCTATACTGCTCATGTTTTGGACGAAGTGCGTTCTTCGTATGCACTTTGGTATTTTTGAATATCTCCTGCTCCCATAAACAGTAACACACTATCATCATGGTTTGCGAGCGTATCCATATCATCCAGTTGCAATAATTGAGCCTCGGGAATTAAGTTCAATAAATCCTCAATCCTCGTTTGGCCTTTCCGCTCCCTCGTAGAGCCGAAAATATCGCACAAATAGACGACATCCGCCAATCGCAGCACATCCGCAAATTCCTGAATAAATGTCACAGTTCTCGTAAACGTGTGCGGCTGAAATACAGCTACAATTTCACGTTCCGGAAATTTGGATCTGGCTGCATCAATGGTTGCTTTAATCTCCGTGGGGTGGTGCGCATAATCGTCAACGAGCAACTGCGACCCCCATTCTTTTTCGGTGAAACGTCTTTTCACGCCTGGGAAATCTGCCAACCGTTGTTTCATTGTTTCCATCGGCATCTCTTCGTAATGACAGAGCGCGATTACCCCAAGCGCATTTAAAACATTATGGTCACCATGTCCGGGAATCGTGAACGTTCCGAAATAATCCCCTCGGATCATTACATCAAAATTCGTGCCGTCTTCATTGCTTTGAATATTTTTTGCAGTGAAGTCATGCGTTCCCTCGATGCCGTAATAAACGATTGGCACCGGGGCGTTTAGGGTTTGTAAATACTCATCGTCTCCGCAGGCAATGATCGCTTTATTCACTTGCGTAGCCATCTCATCAAAAGCATCGACGACATCATCGATGTCTTTAAAGTAATCAGGATGATCATAATCAATATTCGTTATGATCGCGTAATCAGGGCGATAGTTGAGAAAATGCCGTCGGTATTCACATGCTTCAAAAACGAAAAAGGAACTGTCTTTCTCCCCTTTTCCGGTGCCGTCCCCAATCAAATAGGACGTCGGTCGGTAAGAACCGAGCACATGGGAAAGCAACCCCGTCGTTGATGTTTTTCCATGCGTTCCGGTAACGGCAATGGACGTAAATTGAGATGCCAACTCACCCAAAAAAGCCGGGTAAGCTTTCACCGATAGGCCTTGCGTATTTGCTTCCGCCACTTCTTCATTATCATCATTATAAGCTGCCGAGGCTACGATGGTATGCTCTGGGTTTATATTTTGCTTATGAAAATCGTATATCGGAATACCTCGCGCTTCTAGAGGGTTTTGTGTAAAAAAATATTTATCCACATCGGATCCTTGCACGCGTTCATTCATATCGTGGAGAACTTGTGCCAACGCACTCATTCCTGACCCTTTTATGCCGATAAAGTGGTAACTAGTCATACCCGGGGACCTCCAAATCTAAATTGCCCTTCACACGCGTGTTTTCGGGGCAACCATCATGTATCTTTTGACTGCACATTTTTTTATTATACCAAAATCGACTGCGAGAACAAAGTGTGTCAACAGCCGTCGCCAACTATAAAGAATGTTGCTTTCTTCCTCCTCATGCAGTTCAATATTCTTATTTGTTAAAGCCTTCCCCTAGGGGTGCTACCCTGTCGTTCGCCTGCTTACATCTATGCTATGCGAAAAACCACAAAAAGAGATTGTCTATCCATGATTCGTTTATAACGACGCTTACAGATCGTCGATTCGCTCCATCTTCGGATTTTCCCGAATTTTTCGGCCCGCCTTCGCTTCATGGTGGCCATTCAAAATAACATTATCCCCCGTAAAGCTGACCGTCTTTTCCAACAGGCTGCTGCCAACGCCGTAGGAATCCACCGGCACGTTGGCATCCTCATACGCCTGAATTCTCTCGGCGGTGAAACCTCCACTGACGGTAATTTTGACATTATGAAAATTTTCCGCATCCAAAGCTTCGCGCAACGCAACGATTAATGGTGCATTCACGCCGGTTGGGTCAAAATCTCCCATTTTATGGGGATTCTTTAAAAAGTATTGATCAACCATATTCCCAGAAGTGTCCACTCGGACAGAATCGAGCATGCCTTTGAATTCACGGGCAACTCGCAATGAATCCGTGATTACATCGTTATTATAATCCACAAGCGCCATTAAACGATCATCGGGATACATATCCCGGTACGCATGACTGGCAGCTACGAGATCTCCATGGAACATTTGAATGAGGGCGTGCGGCATCGTTCCCATCCCTTCTCTGCCCCACCATTCATTCATGGCATGGGTGGATTGGGCTTGAGATCCTCCGATAAATGCGGAGTAGCCATCGCCGGCCTGTTGGGTGAAATGATCATCGCGATCCCCCATGAAAATGACCGGCTTTTGCTTCCCTGAACTGCGAGCCGCTTTGACCACTTCATACACATTGGTAGCCACTGACGTACGGCGGGCAAAAATACCGTCAATGACCCCTTCCAAATAGCCGAAATGTTGGTAGGGTCCCGTGATCGACAGTACCGTTTCATATGGTTTAATTTTGTCGCCGTCCTGCAACGAGTAAATCTCCAATTCTTCCGGGTGATCCGCAAACGTCTGCAAGAGCGCGATCACCTCATCGGTTCCGCATAAAACGGCATGCTTTTTTTGAAAAAATTGCATTGTGACAATATCGTCTGGTTTATGTTTCTTAATAATTTCTTTCGTTTTTAAAAAATAAACGGCAGAAAACCAGCCTTCGCCAACGCGTCTGTCAAATTTAAAGGTTTTGTTTGTCAGGCGTTTCAACTTCCCTTGTAATTTTAAATCGATTTCTTTCATGTCCGGCTCCTCGTACTTTTATGGATGTTACAGTTATCTTATTAGATCGTGCGCAATTTCACAAGTGAAGCGTGAATAATCATTTTTCCAACATAGCGGATAGTTGCTCGTCATTCACGAGAACATCACGGGGTTTTGTTCCGGCTGCCGCGGAAACGATGCCCCTTGTTTCCATCATGTCCATGAGCCGAGCAGCCCGGTTATAGCCAATGTGAAATTGACGTTGAATGAGGGATGTGGATGCGCTTCCCTGCTGTATAACAAAATGTGAAGCGTCTTCCAATAAGTCATCATCGTCGGAACGTGATTCGTGCTTAACGACTTCATCTTTTGAAAACAAGTACGCAGGCGCCCGTTGATGACGCAAATAAGTGGCTACCTCGTCAATTTCTTGGTCCGACACGAACGTTCCTTGCAAACGGACAAGTTTCGAGGCCCCATTCTCGCTTACCAGCATATCCCCTTTTCCAATTAGACGTTCCGCTCCGCCTTTGTCCAAAATAGTCCTGGAGTCCACCGCGGAAGAAACGGCAAAAGCAATGCGCGTCGGAATATTTGCTTTGATTAAACCTGTAATGACGTCGACCGACGGGCGCTGGGTGGCAACGAGTAAATGGATGCCGCACGCCCTTGCTTTTTGGGCAATCCGGCTGATCGACGCTTCCACATCTTGGGGAGCGACCATCATAAGGTCAGCCAATTCATCAATAACGATCACGAGGTAAGGCAGTTTTTCATCCGTCTTTTGATTATATCCTTTAATATCCCGCACTCCCGCTTCTGCAAAACGTTGGTAACGCCTTTCCATTTCAGCAACGCTCCATTTCAACGTCATCGTTGCCTCTTTCGGGTCAGTCACCACCGGTGCGGCGAGATGTGGAATATCTTTGTAAAAGGCAAGCTCAACAACTTTTGGATCGATGAGCAGCAGCTTCACTTCTTCAGGGTCTGCTTTGTATAGCAAACTGATGAGGATCGAATTTATGCAGACACTTTTACCTGAACCGGTGGCTCCCGCGATCAATCCATGAGGCATGTTGCTTAAATCCATGATATTAGGGTCCCCGGTGATATCAAGACCCAATGCAACAGCAAGGGGGCTTTTATGCTCCCGAAAAGCTTCTTTCTCGAATAACTCGCGTAACGCGACAGGTTCGCGATTTTCTTTAGGAACTTCAATTCCGATGGCATTCTTGCCGGGGATCGGCGCTTCCATCCGCAAGTCCGTAGCCGCCATCGCCAATTTCAAATCATCGCTGAGATTCGTTATTTTATTTACTTTCACCCCCGGAGCCGGCTGTACTTCAAAGCGAATAATCGAAGGCCCTTCCGTAACATTGGTTACTGCCGCCTTCACCTGAAATTGATGCAAAGTTGCTTCCAATTGATCCCGCTGCTCCTGCAGCTTCTCTTCATCCAAACTGGAAGCTTGCATCGGCGGTGTTAACAGGTTGAGCGGAGGCGAATCATAGCCTTGTCTACCGCCTTGGTTAGGCACGGTCGGTTTCGAGGAAGGGCTCCTTTCTTTTTTCTGTTTTTTCCTCTTCTCATAATTATAGCGGTCCATCGGTGTCATCATGACATTACTGGCATCACCCGACGATTTTTTTCTTTCCCTGTCCGTTGTTCTGGCCCGCCTGGCCGCTTGATTTGACGTTTTTTGTTTGCGTCGCTCTTCTGCCTGTTCGGAAATTTTGTTCGGGGTGCTTGGACTAGGAGTTGCAGGTCCGTCTGCGCTTTGTTTCGGCCGTTCGGATACGCCCCGTAAGTTTAGTTCATGTTCCGCCTCCCGGTGGTACTCCGCAGCTGTTTCCCTCCTCTTTTCTTCATCGTCGTTGATTGCCATGTCTTCCCGCGATGGAGATGTTGTTATCGGTGCTGCTGCCGGCAAATTCAATTCATGTTCCGTCTGATGGTGGTGTTGCGCAACTGTTTCCCTTCTCTTTTCTTCATCGTCGTCGATTGCCATGTCTTCCTGTGATGGAGATGTTGTTACCGGTGCTGCTGCCGCAATTTCCACTTCCTGCGCCTCTGTCTCCTGCTCGGACAAAGACGCCCGTGTTTTCGGTGGTTTTTGATAGCCATGCACGGGAGAAGGAATATGGGTTAACGTAAAATCCTTATTTGTGAAGTATTCTCTCTTCTTCTCTTTTTGCGGAGGTTCTGGTTTTGGTTTTTGGTATCTCGGTTTCACATTCTCGGATTCCTGTGACCTTCGCGGTTGACGGCGTGGGGGCAACGCTTCAACATCCATTGGAAATCGAAAGTTTCCCCCTTTCGGATATCTATGTACGACCTTGGCGCCGGACGCCTGTCCAACACTTGCCGTGTGTCGTTGTTGCTTCTTTTTTCTATATTGAACCTGTTCTTCTCGGTTATTTTCATCATCTGATTGCTCGCCGAAAAAGTAACGGTTGATTTTTTTGAGGACATTGCTCCACTTTCTGGACATCAGCAATCACCCATTCCATTATTTTGAACCCTGCCTTTCTATTGTACAGAAGCATGCAAAAAACAACTAGGGTTGCGTACAAGAAATTCTTTCTACAAGAGAAAAAACCACGGGAAACTTCCCCATGGCTTCTGTCATTCCTTTAAAGTTTTCAACATTCGTTTACTTATCCTCATTCGGCATGCCTTTCGGCTTTTTGCGAGCCAAAATAAAGATTGGGTCCATCTTTCCTTCCTCGTAAATAAACGGAAGCGCCGTAATAGGCATTCGGCCTTCTCCAAAAAATTTAAACGCCATTTGTGCAAGGACATCGTATCCTTGTTCATTTTGGATATCGGCAAGAATGAAAACGTCCTGGTGGGGCACGGCAAGGGCTAGTTCTCCGTCAATGCTTTCAGCAACCTCGTTCACCCAAGCGTCATTTAAAATCCTGCTCGCATCATATCCATCATTCGTATTCACGAAATAAAAGCGATTCCCGGCAACGTCGTCTGCTCTAGTCGTTATGGAAAGAGACCGAATGTTAAAGCGGGCCGCTTCTTTCATCTTTTGCTCGTTCATCCCCTCGTTTTCCAACATTTGCTGATCAATCAACGCGTAAGTCTTCCCTTGATCCAAGGCATAGTAAATACGTGTCTCAGCGGTATGAGGTTCCACAATTAGGGCGCGTCCATCCTCTGTCTCGGTAGGGAAAGAGGTTGAACGAATAACCGGATAAATGTTTTGCTCCATGCCGGATAACGATTTTTGTTTTTTCATGGCTGCAAATGTTTCTTGAATGTAAGTGACCGTGTCTTGTAATCCATCTTCCCCCTTATTTTCAAACTTCGATTCAAGGCGAGGAAGATCAAGGGTTAATCCTTTTCCAAGCTCCTTATGCTCTATACGCACTTGTCGCGTTTCTTCATCTACTTCGATTTTATGTGCCGAGAACTCCTGTTTAATGCGTTCCAACACTTTGGATTTCTTTGCCATCGTTTCTGTCTCCTTACCATTCGTTTTTCGCTTATCACCGGGATAAATAGCGATCAAGAAATACTGTAATTTCTTCCTCGGTTTTCCGATTTTTATCTGCGAAACGATCGATTTCTTCACCGTTTTTAAAACCTACAAAGCTCGGAATGCCAAAAATATCGTATTCCTGGCACACTTCCAGTAATTGATCCCGGTCTGCATGGACAAATTGAACTTCCGGATAATCCGCTTCTATCGTCGGAAGAACCGGTTCGATCACGCGGCAATCGGGGCACCAGTCAGCACTAAATAGCACAACGACCCTCTCCCCTTGTATAGCTTCTTGAAACGCTGTTTTCGTTTCCACTTTTTCCATTATAATGTCCTTCCTTTCCATTCTTTACCCTTGATCAATCGTCATATCTCCGTCTTTAATACGACCGCTTTTTCGAAATCCCCGATCAATAAGATACGTCAGCACCCCGGGAAGCACAATGTGAAACACAAGTATAAGAATAAAGACTTGCATGGTAAAACCCATCGTCGTAAATGTCATAATCTGGCCTACAAAGCCGCTGGTACCCATTCCGGCGCCTTCCGGATTGTTTTCCATACCGAAATAAATAACCGCGATGGGCGCGAGTATCATCCCGGCAAGTGTCGGAGGAACGACAATCCATGGATTGCGCACGATATTGGGGACTTGCAACATCGAGGTCCCGATGCCAAGCGAAACAAGCCCTCCCCACCGATTTTCACGGAAACTGCTGATCGCAAACCCTACCATCTGTGCACAGCAACCGACCGTCGCTGCTCCCGCTGCCAATCCATCCAGCCCTAACATGATCGCGATCGCTGCACTGGAAACGGGGAGTGTGAGTGCCAATCCCATCAGCGCGGAAACAACGATGCTCATCGTCAGGGGCTCTTGTGCCGTTGCCCAATTTATCACGGACCCAAAGGCTTCCAATCCGTTTCCGATTACCGGACCAATTGTAGACGCTAATACAAAACCTGTAGCTATCGTAACAAAAGGCGTTAAAAGAATGTCAAATCGTGTTTCTTTTGAAATCAATTTCCCACATTCAACGGAAATTAAAACAGCAATAAACGCCCCTGCCGGTCCGCCTAATTCTTCTCCTGCAGCCCCGCTTACCACGGCCGAAAACATAACGAGGGGCGGCGCGTTAAGGGCATAGGCGACAGATACCCCAATCGCGGGTCCTAAAAGGCTCATGGCGAGCCCGCCCATGTCTTCCAGAAAAGTCCCGATAAATAGATGTCGCGGGACTTGTTCACCCGCCGTTTGTATAATTAGGCCGACGATAAGGGAAGAAAACAATCCTAACGCCAAATAGCTCAACGCCGTGATCAGGTATGTACGCCATGATAAGTCGATCCCTTTCTTTTTTAGAAAAGCGCGCATTTGTTTCTTGCTCCTTTAAAAGGCTTCGTTTGCTTTATAAAAACCAAGAAGCTACACTTAAATTAAGATCTTAGAAAAATCATGAATACCATCCATTTTTACAAAGGGGTGTGCACGTATGGAACTTAATGTTTACTTAGCCGGACAAATTCATGACGATTGGAGAGAAACGCTCAAACAAAAAGCAAGCAAGAAAGATCTCCCGATTCATTTTTTTGAACCGATGACCAATCACGACCGTTCCGACAATATTGGTGAAGAGATTCTCGGCGAGCAGCCAAATGCCATTTTTAAAGACGAAGCGGCTTCCGCGTTCAATAACTTGCGAACGAACGTGCTCATGCAAAAAGCTGATGTTGTACTCGCCCTATTTGGAGACCAATACAAACAATGGAATGCGGCCATGGATGTGGGTGCTGCTACTGCTCTAAACAAACCGTTAATATTGGTCCGCCCTGAATCATTGCATCATCCATCCAAAGAAATGGCCAACCAAGCGCAGGTGGTCGTTAATGACCTGGACCAGGCCATCGAAGCACTAGCTTATATTTTTCAAAACGAGTAAACGCAATGCAGTTGCCAATCCTTCTTTTTTAACAAAGGGTGATTGGCATTTTTGTTCGCAAAATTGCATGGTGATGTAGTTCGTTCGGACAATTCCCGTTAGCTTTTAAGCATAAATGTCCGAGGTAGCCCCATGTTCGGACATTTATCGAGTACTTCATTACTAAATTATCCGATAGTGACTTTTGCTCCACTTGTATGCGCCTCATACCTTAAGCCTGCGAATGAATGGCTTCTACCGTGGTGCGGTCGGCTTTCCGCACAAGCGTTGTGATTAGTTCTTTTGCAGCAGCGTAATCGTCCACATGCAGAATAGATGCGCCGGTGTGAATATAACGCGCGCAGACACCGACAACCGCGGAAGGAACTCCATCGCCTGAAGTATGGACCCTGCCCGCATCCGTGCCTCCGGGAGAGACAAAGTATTGATAAGGGATGTCTCCGCTTTCGGCTGTATCAAGCACAAAGTCGCGCATGCCTCGATGGGTAATCATTGTCCCGTCATAAATGCGCAGCAGCGCCCCTTTGCCAAGTTGCCCGAACTCTCCTTGTTGAACGGTCGTATCGTTCGCAGGGCTCGCGTCCACGGCAAAGAAAATATCCGGACGAATCATGTTTGCGGCCGTCTGCGCACCGCGCAAACCTACTTCCTCTTGCACGGTGGCGCCTGAGTACAAGGTATTTGGAAGCTCCTCGTTCTCCACTTCTTTGAGCAACTCAATGGATAATCCGACACCATAACGATTGTCCCAAGCTTTTGCCATTATTTTTTTCTCATTCGCCATTGGCGTAAAAGAACATACGGGCACGATAGGAGCGCCCGGACGAACGCCCAGCCGTTCCGCATCCTCATGATCGTCGGCGCCGATATCAATGTACATTTTGTCCATCGCCATCGGTTTCTTACGAACTTGTTCGCTAAGAAGATGCGGAGGCGTAGAGCCGATAACACCGGGGATTGGGCCATTATCCGTCATTACCGTCACTTGTTGTGCAAGGAGCACTTGGCTCCACCATCCCCCAAGCGGTTGAAATTTAATAAGTCCTTTTTTATTCACCGATGTAACCATGAACCCGACTTCATCCATGTGTCCGGCGACCATCACCTTGGGATCTTGCGGTTGTCCTTTTTTGACACCGAAAACACTGCCCAACTTATCTTGAACAATCTCATTTGCATATTTGTCCAGCGCTTTTTTTACATAAGCCCGCACTTGATGCTCATGGCCCGGGGGACCCGGCATCTCAGTCAACGTGCGAAACATGTTTTTCGTTTGTTTGTCCATTTGTTTTCCCCTCCCAGCGAATACTCCAGATAAATACTACATTATCACTAACTTAACAATTGGACAATTGATGCATATCCGCTATACTGGAGGTAGCATTTTCTATAAAATGGGCTATCATAAAGCCATACGGAACGGAGTGTATACAATGAAAATCACAGATGTGCTCATCGGCGTTGCGGTCGGTTTTGCTACAGGCTACGCAGTAAAAGAAGCTTGTGCCCAGAAAGACGTCTCTCCCGAAAAAGCACTCAAACAGGTGAAATCAAATGTACAACATCGCATCCCCGTGAACGGTTCCTGGATCCACATGAACCCGGAACATTATGAAAAAAATTACGTCGACTACGATGTTTATCGAGGCGGAATCTCCAGCAACGAAAGTGGACAAACAAGGCAAATGGACTTCGTTGTGGACGCGAAAACAGGCGCGATTTTGGAATTGGGCAAGCAATAAAGAAAAAGACGGGTCGCCATGCGGTCCGTCTTTTATGAATTCACCGATTCATTTAGAAATTCCTTAGATGCCCATTTTGTATAATGCTCGTCGAACTCCATGAACACACCATGGCTACTGGGATAGGCGTTTGCCATTCGTCCCGGGCGTCAAATACATATATTTCCATCTATCACCCACTCGTACCCCACAGAAATCCTACTCCGGCAGATAAGCCTCCACCCGAAAAATCCGTTGAGCCCGATCAGCAAACTTTTGCTCATATTCCGTGCGCACATTATCCTCCGGTTCATGCGCGTGGAGGTTAAGGGTTAGGTTGTTAAGGTGGTAGCCATTTCGGGAAAACTGCTCCACGGAGTAAGTGAAAAAATCTTCATTGTCCGTTTTCAAATGGATGTCCCCGCGCGGCGACAGAACCTCTTTATACAAGCGTAAAAAAGTCGGGAATGTAAGCCGCCGTTTTTCATGGCGGTTTTTCGGCCATGGATCGGTAAAATTTAAATAAATGCGATCAATTTCTCCACTAGCAAAATAATCCTGCAGATCAGAGACGTTGCCGTGTACCAAACGTACATTATCCTGCTGCTCCATCCCTTCGACCGCATACGACAGTACACTTTCCATTTTTTCCATACCGACAAAAGAAGTGGAGGGGTACTTTTCTGCCATCCGTGCCAAAAAACGCCCCTTGCCAGTTCCCAACTCGACGTGAAGCGGTTTGTCCTCAGTCCATTGACCACGCAGTTGTTCCGGTTTTTGCGGCACAATGCCGGGGCGCTCACGAAGCACCTCCATTGCTCCCGGGCGCTTCCTCAATCTCATTTTAATCCTCCAAACACGCGATACGCCAGTCATCCTCTTCCACTAAAGCACCTAGATAACGGAGCCATACTTGCATATATCCCCTGTCTTCATATATTCCTTTGCTTAAGATCCACTCAAGCGTATGCCAAACGATATACCAATGCATTCTCTCCAGGAGCCGATCATTCAAGTCAAGCTCATATGCCTCCAACCATGGCTGCCAACCTTCTTTCGGCACATACCAATGAAGCAGGATGCTTAAATCCAAGGCCGGATCAGCAACGGAAGCCCCGTCCCAATCCACAAGAAACAGCCCTTCTTCTTCATCCATGATCCAATTGTTATGGTTCATGTCACAATGGCAAACGACAAAATCATCGTAGTAAACAGCTGATTTTCTTGCTTTCAAAAACTCATAGGCCCTAAATATGATGGCCGATTGCTGATCAGCAGGGAGCGTATATGCACAAAGTTGCTGAAGCAAAACCTCTGGGGTCTTCACTTTGGATTCAATGCGTTTTAGCAAATCAAGCAATTCCGTTGATCGATGAATCCGCCCCAAGAGCGCCGCTACCCCCGGTTGTTTCATCTCCCTCGGCCTCAGTTTTCTGCCATTCACCCATCTTTGGGCAGTAATCACATCTCCATTAGTAAGCCGTTTCGTCCAGAGAAGTTTAGGAACTATTCCTTCTGCGGAAAGCACAGCTAAAAAAGGGGAAGAATTGCATTTCAGAAACAGTTTTTGCTCGCCATCTCTGGCTGAAAAGGCTTCGCCCGTGGATCCGCCCGCTGTTTCCAATTCCCAATCTCTTCCCAATAAATTCTCTAGCCATTTTTTTCGTTTTTCTTTTTTGTGAGTATCCAAATATTCCATGAGTGATAGATATCCTTTTTCATATTTGAGCGCTCCGCAAACCGGCTCATGAACGAATAACATGCAATTATAACGAAAATAGGCGCACCTATACGCTAGACAAATGTGCACCTAATAGCAGAATCATACATACGGCTATACTCACGTCTCTATTAATCTTGATTCATCATAGCAGACGGTACATAGACCGTCAATGCGACACATGTGTGCGTTATGGTTCATACGTTCCGTTTGTTTCAGCCCCTGTCGACCTTGATATACTCTTTGTTTTACACTTGCTCAACAATGCCTTTGCCGCACGAAATTGTTCTTTTTTCATTGGAGATATAGGCTTGCTGATCCTGCCCAGCCATTGTTGATAGGCTCGATGATCAAGCAATTCCGCATTACCGGCATAACCGCTGTCATCTATAAAAGCATCAGGGAAAAGCACCGCTTTTTTTACCGTTAAGTCGACGTTGTTATGCTGAAAAATAGAACGGGCAACATCTTCCATTCTTTTCACGGCCAATAACGGATTCAAACGTTTATGTTCGTTTTGCGATCGAAATTCACGCCAGAAACGATGCGAGCTCACTTCAAACAACGTATTTGCCGGAGCTTCAACATATGTAACACAATAAAGTTCGGAAGGAGAAAGCAAGAGGACATCCATTTGAATATCCGCTTGTTGTATTTTGAAAACAGGATAATAAAAGACCATGTAATTATCCGGTAGCATCCGCAAGATTTCTCGCAAACGGCTATCGTAACGATAATTGCTATCCACCACAGACACTTCCGAAGGCGAGGAAGAGGCCCATCGAAGCTGCGATTGCAGCAATTCATAGTAAAAAAATGCATGTAATGACGCACGGCTTTTCCCAATCAGATGCTCATACTCAGCGTCAAGGCCACTGTTTGTTTTAACAGGCTCTCTTTGTTCCTTCTTATGGTTCCTGCTCAATTTTTGCAAAGCTTGTTGAATAGCGTTTTTATTTTCCACGGCGAACCAATCTTCTTCCATGTTAAGCCCGTTCCCGACACGTTGATTGGCTTTTGCCCACAAACGGTGCAGGCGTTTCCATCGCTCGCGTTTTAAACGGATAAACTGACTCGGGTATTCGTGAATGTCGTTTTCGTATCGGGAGATATAATCTTCCAGTTTCACAAGATGGGCCATACGCCCCACCCTCTCCTCATTCTTTTTTAATTACCCCGCTTAAACGATGATTATGAGTATGGCATGATCTAATGCTGCATAAGCGGAAAGCTGGCCTTAAGTTCATACCGGGGCAACTGTCCCAAACGGACAGCGTATAAGCCGACTTCTTTTACTCGCCATTGAATGTCTTTCCAATGTTTCGTTTCATTCACGACTTTTTGCATCGGGAAAGTTCCTCCCTGATTTCTGCGTTTCGCGATGGTAATATGCGGACGAAACGGTCGTTTTTCTTCATGAAAACCCGCTTCGACACAGCCTTTCGCCACTGCGGCCTGCAGGTCAAGCAACGGCCGAGTTCGCTTGACGCCCGCGAATAATACCCGTGGACGCTCCTCTTTGCCAAACACCCCTGCTTGATTTAACTGCACATCGAAAGCAGGGATTTGCTGCACTAAGACCGGCAACTTTTTATATAAAAGTTCCAGTTCCTTGTCAACAACGCCTCCAAGAAAAAAAAGCGTGATGTGGTAGTCGCGAATGTGGGTAACGGATGTAAAGAAGGCCAATTCACGCAAGTTGGTAAGCTCATTAATCTTTTTCTGCACATCCTCCGGGACGGAAAGCGCCAAAAAGTAATGCAATCGTTCAGCTTCCATTCTATATACCTCCGTATGTTATAGTATTATCATAACGCAAATGTACTCCATTTGATATGGTACAATCACAACAGAGTATAATGAATTGGAGATGAGCACGTTGTCTGTTTATACAAATGTCTCAGATCTCGTTGGCGAGACACCTTTAGTACGTTTAAACCAAGTCACGGACCGCCAAGGAGCAGATGTTTACTTAAAACTGGAATTCCAAAATCCGAGCGGAAGTGTGAAAGACAGGGCTGCACGTGAAATGATTGTTCAAGCGGAGAACAGCGGCAAGTTGAATAACGATTCAACCATTATTGAGCCGACATCCGGCAATACAGGGATTGGACTGGCGATGAATGCCGCTGCTAAAGGGTATGCTTGCATTTTGACGATGCCCGACACCATGTCCCTCGAGCGCATAAATATCCTTAAAGCGTATGGCGCTAAAGTTGTTTTAACACCCGGAGACAAAAAGATGCCCGGAGCGATTGACAAAGCCAATGAATTGGCGGAAGAAATCCCGAACAGTTTCATCCCGATGCAATTCGAAAATGAGGCAAACCCCGATGCCCACAGGAAATCGACAGCACTGGAAATTAAGGAAGCCATGGACAAGATCGGTCGCCCATTAAAAGGATTTGTGGCAGCTTCCGGAACCGGCGGAACGATAACCGGCACAGGCGAAACACTGCGCTCCTATTATCCGGACCTCTCCATCCATGTTGTAGAGCCGAAAGGCTCCCCCGTACTTTCCGGCGGAAAACCGGGACCGCATAAACTTGTGGGCACTTCCCCAGGCTTCGTGCCACCGATCTTAAACGAGGAAATCTATAACCAAATCGATGCCATCAATGACGAAAATGCCTATGATACCGTCCATGCCCTCGCGCGTGAAGAAGGCATCCTTGTAGGTCCATCATCAGGCGCGGCTTGCTTTGCGGCACTCGAACTCGCCAAACAATGCCAACCTGGGGAAATTGTCGTGGCAATCGCCTGTGACACTGGTGAACGGTATTTATCTACGGATCTGTTTGATCAGTAGGTTGCAGTGCATCTTAGCGCAAATTTTTACACAATTTTTCTTTGCGGTGCTTTTCCTCCTGTTGTATAATAAAAGGAATCAAAAACAATTGAGGAAGTGGTTACTTGCAATCTTCAACCGACCGCATGCTCACCCGCATTAAGTCGATTTACTTGTTCATGAGTAAAGAAGGAAGAACGGTGACAACGCAAGAACTGGTTGATGAATTCGGCACTACTCAACGTACGATCCAGCGTGACCTAAACGTGCTGGAGTACAACAATCTTGTCCACAGTCCAAGCAGAGGAAAATGGATTGCTAAACGAAAAAAAACCCATGCATCATAAAATATGAACCAGCCGTTGTGATATGCGGCTGGATCTTTTTGTTGGATACGGCATGATTCGCGGCCGAAATAGGAACTTAGGTCGAGAGCATCTTTTACTGACCATTTCCTAATAATAAAACACAGGGCACGAAAGGCTTTCCACGATGAGGAAGCAGTTTAAAACCAAAACCATCCGGGTAACTCCTTCATTATACGGGCTTGCCCTAAGGAGGCGTCTATGAGTTAAATGAACCATCATTATTTTAATGGAGGCTTATGAAAATGAACAGGAAAAGACGAACACAAACCATCATAGACTTTAAAATATTCACACCGTCCCTATTGATCATTTTGGCAGTCAGTATCCTGTTTGCCGTGTACACAAATGAATCGATGGCATTATTGGATAGCATATTTAATACCATTGTGGATACGTTTAAATGGGGATACTTATGGTATGCTCTGATCATTTTAGGGATAGGTTTATACTTATCATTTTCTAAATACGGAAATGTTGTTTTAGGAGACCCGCTGGAAAAGCCGAGATTTTCACTGTTCTCGTATGCTTCCATGTTAGTTGCCATGGGGGTCGGAGCTACGATCATGCGAACCGGGATGATTCATTGGAGCGAACCCGCGATCGATCCTCCTTTTGGACTTGAACCGGGCTCGATGGAAGCCATCCTCGCGGGGAATTCGTACAGTATGTTTTTATGGAGCTTTCAAACATTTGCCGTGTTTGTCATGGTCGCTCCCGCTATGGCTTATATCCTGCACGTGCGGAAAAAACCGAAAATGCGAATTTCTGAAGCGTGCCGTGTCATCTTTGGCGATCGATTCACAGATGGTTTAGGCGGCATTGTGTTGGATACACTTTTTATGATCAGTATCCTGGCAGGTGCTGCCGTGACACTGGGGCTTGGTACGCCGATCGTCACTTACAACTTAGCCGAATTGCTAAATATTGAAGTTACATTTCCCTTTACGATGATTGTCACGATTATTTGGGTAGGTATTTTTACCGTCAGTGCTTATGTCGGCATCGAAAAAGGGATTAAAAAATTAAGTACGCTAAATATGTATCTCGCCGGTCTATTGGCAGTATTTATTATTGTTGTAGGGCCAGGTTTGTTTATATTGGATTTTTTCACAGACTCGGTCCGTTATCTCATCTCTAATTACGTGAACTTCTCGCTTTACACCCATTCCATGGAACTGGGAGGCGGCACGCATATTGAAAGCCATACCGTGTTTTGGTTTGCTTATAACGCCACTTGGGCGATGTTGCACGGTGTATTTGCGGCGGTCATTTCAAAAGGCAGAACCGTCAAAGAAATGATCTTGACTTATTTAATGGCCCCGACGCTGCTCGCGTGGGTTGCGACAGGGGTTCTCGGCGGCATGAGTGTGCACAGCCATATCACCGGGTCTGTGCCGGTATTGGACATTGTGCAGAATGAAGGGCTGGAAGCAGCCATTCCCGAAATCTTGTCATCCATGCCTTTCGAGACAATCGTTCTCATTGTTTTTGTGATTATCGCGACGATTTTTATGGTAACGACACTCGATTCAACAACGTATACGATTGCTTCCTATACGACAAGCCGGGACATGAGCAAACAGGCGCCCCCCAAAAATGTAAGGATTGTAGTAGCAGGCGTCATAACCGTTCTAGCTCTCTCCCTGATGAGCATCGGGGGACTGGCCCCGCTGGAAGTGCTTTCCGGGATTATGGGAATACCGATCATCGTTATCCAGTTCCTCACCGTTTATGCAGCGGTTAAAATGATGGACGAGGATCAAGCCTGGAAATATAACGTAAGAAAAGATTAGATACTACGGAAGGTCGGCATAAGCGCCGACCTTCTCATGTAAACATAGGGCGCCTCAATATTTTCCGGTTTTTTTTGCTATATCATAAGAAATCGCTTCAAGTTCGTTCTCTGTCAAGGATCGGTATTCTCCCATCTCCAAATGCCCATCCAACCGTACATTACTCACTCGCACCCGTTTAAGCGCGTTTACTTGGCGGCCGATTGCCCCAAACATCCGTTTCACTTGATGGTATTTCCCCTCAGTAACCGTTATCCAGAGGCGAAATCCATTCTTTTCTTGTAACCCTTCAGAAACCTTCGCGGGCTTCGTTTCTATTCCATCTTTCAATTGTATGCCTTCTCGTAACGATTGAAGCTCTTCGGAGTGCGGCTCTGCGTCCAACAACACTTCGTATTCTTTCTCAATGTCCAGTCGCGGGGTCGTCAAACGGTGTGCCCATTCCCCGTCTGTCGTTAAAAAAAGCAAGCCGGTCGTATCTTTATCCAGCCGTCCAACGGGAAACAATTCCGTATTCCTGCCCGCAATATCATCTAGAACAGTCCGATGACGGTCGTCTGCTGTCGCGCTCACGCGCCCCTCCCGTTTGTTCATCATCAAATATACCGGTCCGGGATCGTAATGGATTTTCTCCCCATTAACCGTAACAACGGCTTCCCGTGCGTTTATTTTTTCACTTGCATCGGTAATTGTTTCTCCATTCACCCGCACTGCTTTTTTCCGTAAAAGCTTTTTTACATCTTTACGGGAACCGACGCCTGCGGCCGACAGCCACTTATCGATCCGCCATTGTTCATTCATCGTGATTGTCTCCCCGCCATTTTTTCAAAATTTCTTTGGCAAAATGTCCATGGGTTCCATTTTTATGGGCCTGAGCGATCCCGCCGGGGATACTCGTGTTCACCGATTCGATTAACGATCGCGGGACC
The DNA here is from genome assembly GCF_006740705.1 of Salicibibacter halophilus. Classification (GTDB taxonomy): domain Bacteria; phylum Bacillota; class Bacilli; order Bacillales; family Marinococcaceae; genus Salicibibacter; species Salicibibacter halophilus. The sequence goes on from NZ_CP035485.1 coordinate 1,763,602, forward strand.
CCCTCTTGTTGCAGCTTTTGTTCAATCGTTAACAGTGCACGCAAATTTTCTTCAGTGGCGACACGATTTCCTTTCATGACCTGGTCTTCTTTCGCGATGATTGTATTGAACGCTCCATCTGACCAGCGGTTAAACTGCGCGCGTCTTTCTTCATGTTCAAACGCAAATGCGCCTTCACCCAGTAACCTCAATGTTTCCGCGTGACCCGCCAGTTTACAGGGAACAACCGAATGTTTATTTTTTACATACGCCTTCATCTCCCCTTGCATGATTTTCGTCGCGCAATAAAAGAAGCAAGTGCCTTCAGGAAAAGACCCTTCCCACCGACGGAAAAAGTCCTCGAATGCCGGCGCCGGTAAAGCAACAAGCACTTTCGAATAACGGTGAAACTGCTCGGGAGGGACATAATTGCAATCGGGATCCGAATCGACCACGGATTGCGTTCGATTGTAGACATTGACGCTTGCATCTGTTTTAGCGGATACCCGCTTGATGACGGCACGCGCAAGGGTCCCATAACCGATGATCAGCATGAAACTCTCCTCCTGTCTTGGCATTGTAGATGCCGCTGTCGTTGTTAATATTGTTCGTTCCACTTACGTTTGAAAACGAGGCTCTCTTTTTGATGAGGCGGTCCTTCCATTTCCTGTTCACGGTTGTTGTAATCCTTTTGGTTTTGCAAGGATATGTTTACCAAGATAGCCGCGCTCGCGAGAGAAACAATTAAAGACGTTCCCCCGTAGCTAACAAAAGGAAGCGGAATGCCGGTGATTGGCAACAGCCCGCTGACCGCGCCGGCATTAAAGATAAATTGAAACATCAACTGAAAAACAATGCCGTAAGCAAGCAACGAACCAAATAAATTTTTACAACGCGCTCCAATGATAAGGCCTCTAAAACCGATGACCAAAAAGCAAAGAATGACAAAGCCAACCCCGATCCAGCCGGTTTCTTCCGCGATAATGGCTAAAATAAAATCGGTATGGGCTTCCGGCAAATACCCTAACTTCTGAACACTTTGTCCAAAGCCCGTTCCGGTAAGGCCGCCATTGGCAAGCGAGATGTAAGATTGAATAAGCTGCAAACCGAAACTATCATCATAAGCGAATGGATCGCGGAAGGCAAGGATTCGGTTCATGCGGTAATCAGCCTGCGTCACTAGGAAAAGAACGACAGCGGCCGACAATGTGCCGAGAAAAGCGAGATGCCGAAACCGTGCGCCGGATAAAAAAACGATGACACCGCCGACCAGTAGAATCATCACCGCCGTCCCTAAGTCCGGCTGCAATAAGATAAGCGTAAATAAAGCAACGACTACAATTAACGGGGGAGCAACTCCAGTCGCGAAACGATCAATGTACTTTTGCTTTTGGGAATACACTTGAGCCAGATAAATAATCACCCCAAGCTTCACAAGCTCTGAAGGCTGCATGCTGATCCCGCCAATATTGACCCAACGAGTCGCTTCATTTTCGGCAACACCAATAAACACGACGAGAAGCAGCAAAACTACGGACACAGCAATAATATACGGGCTTAACATTTTGAAATAGTGGTAGCGAAAATTCATTAGCACTGCAAAAATGATGATGCCTAGTCCAAAATAAATGAGTTGACGAACAATATAGTATGTAGATGAATCAAAAAGATCAATAGAAAGCGGGTAACTTGCACTGTAGACCATGATTAAGCCAAACACACTTAATGCAAATACGGTTGCAATCAAGACCCAGTCAAAAGACTTAAACCGTTCCACCATACGAATCACCCGCTTCCTTTTTTGATCACGATTCTTTAATTTTACCATGGTGCGGCTTTATTAGAAAACTATGGGTCGAGTAGGAGGGAGCCTCACCTTTTGTATGGATTGTGCTCCTCCCCCTCACAGATCCGTGCGGGCGCAATTAACGCACACGGCTCCTCACCAACATCTTTCACAAAATATAGCTAATATGGTTCCTTCGTTCATAGATGTTCACCTTGGCCCTTGGTTTCGGTAAGGGAAACTTAATAAGAAATAACTGAAACTTCTCCCAACCGAACGACTTTCGTTGGCTTCTCCGGTTCATCCATTTGAAAAATTGTTGGATGACCGCATCCCGGAACCTCACCACTGCGGTTACGTTGTCTGTGATACAGTAGTAGTTGTAATAACCATTCAGAGAACGGCTTAGTCTACGGACAATGTCCTTCATAGCCAGATGACGGTGAGCTTTCAGCCATTGGTTCGTTTGTTTGAGCTTGGAGGCTATTTTCTTCTTGCTTGTTTTGCGTTTCACACGAAATTTGCCTTTCTTGCTTTTGCCGCAATAATGGGTGAAACCAAGAAAATCAAACGTTGGCGGGTTCCCTTTCCCCGCCTTTTTATGATTCTCCGCAGCGAACCTCCCAAACGGAATAATTTGCGTTTTATCTTCCGCCACTTCCAGGTTAAATTTGTTCAACCTCAACTTGAGTGCATCGTAGAATGCATGCGCATCTTCATGATACTGAAAGCAGCAGACAAAGTCATCTGCGTATCGCACAAGATATGCCTGCCCTTTGATTCTTTTCTTCACATGCTGTTCAAACCACAGGTCCAAAACATAGTGCAGATACACATTCGCTAGTATCGGCGATATCAGGTTTCCCTGCGGCGTTCCGCTCTCCGTCTTATAATGTTTCGCTTGCTCCATGTATCCGCCCTTGAGGAAACGGGCAATGATTCGGAGAAAGCTCGGGTCTCCAATACGTTCTTTCAGAAATGCCATCATCCACTTGTGGTCAACATGATCAAAGAAACCTTTGATATCCACATCCACGATGTAATTCACATATCTTCTCTCTATATACCCATTTAATACCTTCAATGCATCATGACAATTACGCTGGGGACGAAATCCAAATGAACAATCCAGAAAATCATTCTCATAGATGGCGTTCAAAATGGGCGCCATCCCTTTCTGAACAATTTTATCTTCGTGTTCAGGAATCCCCAGGGGTCTCTTCTTTCCCTTTTCATCCTTTGGAATATAGACCCGCTTATCTGGGCTGGGCCGATAGCTCTTCTGTTTCATTCTAGACACTAAGTCTTCGATATTTTCCTCAAGATTTTGCTCGTACGTTATCTTGGTTGTTCCCTTTACACCAGCTGCCTTACGGTTAGGGAGTTGGTGATGGCATTGCATAAGGTATTCAGGATTCAGCAGGTGCGCAAGAGATGTGAATGTCATAGCTGGGTTGTGCTTAGCTAATTCTGCTATCCTAGCAAGTTTTGTTTCCATTCCGTGTTCCTACCTCCGTGTGTAGGGAATGTGTCCCTTGTTAAGGTGATGTCGGCGTGACACTTGCCTTCCCTCTTTCGGCGTTACCCGACGTCATCGGTACTACGCGGTCATCCGACTTCCTGCTGTCGTCTGGTTTCCTCGCTTTGTATCGCTTGGTCAACCATACTCCCTTCGACTGAAGAAAGAACAAACAGGATCTCCCGAGTTCTCGTGTCATCATTGTATCGCATGCCTGGCTCTCCGACCCCGAGGGAGCTCCGTATATCTCACCGATAATGACATACGGAGTGTCGTTTTCCGGTCTTTCGACACCGTCAACCTCCCCGTTTTAACTATTTACGAGGCTCAATCACTTTCAGGCCTACGACCTAACTGTCTACGCTTAACCCAATGGATTACTCCGTTGAGTCCAAGACTCGCTATTGATGGCTTGGTTAGAGCCTTATCAAACAGGGGTTCCACCTGTTAAATGACACGACCTATGCTCGGTCGCTCCGAAAGCCTTAGTTGCACTTATGTAGGTAAGAAAGTTGATTTATACGTTCTTACCTACTAAAAAACAAAGGTTACCTTCTTAGTCTACTAAATGAAAAACGGTCTCCGAGCACTTTTTCTGCCATTCCGGTGCGAATGCTCAAAATAAAGTATAGGAGCATGCCAATCAGTACGCCAAATACTAAAATGGCAACAAAACCGGTCTGTCCGGACGTATCGAACACGACCATGCCGCCTTCGCGAACGATGTAGACCGATACGGCCATAATTGCCGTTATGCCGAGAATGACCGCGGCGTGCTTCCCGATTTGCGTATATTGATAAGCGGCAAATTTTCCGACTGCCCATATGTTAAAACCGATCGCCAATGTATAGCCAATGATGGTAGCCGCTACCCCGCCAACAGCCCCAAAACTGCTGATTAACCAATAATTGAGCACAAGCTTAAAGAAAAGCCCAATGCAAAGCCCGATCACAGCATATTTTTGCCGATTCATCCCTTGGAGTATTGCTGCTGTAACGGCGAAGATGGAAAACAAGATTGCCGCAGGAGCGTAGTAACTCAAAACCATGCTTCCCACTCCCAAATCTTCAAGCCCGTACAGGGAAGCGAAAGCCGGTGTCGCTAAAATGGTTAAACCAAAAGCTGCCGGGATAGTGAAAAATAAAATGATTTGGAAGGTCTTCGTAATAAGTCTGTGCATGCTTTCTGTATCGCGGTTTGTATTGGCTTTTGTAATGGCCGGAATAAGATTCACCGACATCGCTGTCGCTAATGCCACCGGGATCATGATTAATGCATGGGTTGTACGTGAGAACGCACCGAATGCCGTTTCTGCTTGTCCGGCATTCGCGCCGTAGCCGGCGGTCATTGCGTCATTAAAGGTGAACAAATCAATCGCTTGAAAGAGGGGGATCGCAAGCCCCACAAACGATAAAGGCAGCGCGTAAGCAATCAGTTCTTTATACATGGATGAAAGCGGCAGTTGATGGTCTTTTTTACTTTCTCTAATTTGCTCTTGAATTCCTGCCTTTCTTTTTTTCCAAAAATACAAGAGCACGGACAAAGAACCCAATCCACCGATTAACGCCCCGAATGTTGCCAAACCAACCGCGAGTCCCAATGACCCACCGAAAACTTCCAGGACGAGGAATGCCGCCGCAAGAATAAATATAATCCTGGCCAATTGTTCAATCACTTGGGATGCCGCGGTCGGACCCATGGACTGAAAGCCTTGAAAATAACCTCTGAACACGGCCATCCCCGGTATGATCAACAAGGCAAAGCTAACCATGCGGATCGTAAACACGACATCGCTATGACTGTTCCCGGACGAATCTCCACTGGGAAGGACCCAACCGGCAATGACCGGGGCCATTATAAACAAGCCCAAAAACGCGATAAAACCCGTGATCGTCATAAAAACAACGCCCGAGCGAAACAAGCGCTGTCCCGTCACGTAATCATCGAGAGCGTTGTATTTCGAAACAAATTTGGAAACCGCCATCGGCACGCCGAGGGTCGCCAAACTTAATAGAATCGTATACGGCAAGTATCCATATTGATAAAGGGCATTTCCCTGCTGCCCGACAAGCAATGTGAAAGGAAATATGTATAAGACGCCTAATAATTTCGATGTTATTGTTGCTCCCGTAAGCAACATCGTTCCCCGAACGAGTTTTGTATCCGACATCTTCCATCAACGCACCCTTCTTGCAAAAACCGTACAATGGTTATCTCTCGCATTTTATCATAAGTGTGGAAGGGAAACGAATGTCAAAATTGTGTCGCCGATTCATCGTTTGGGCCTGTTTTATGATTTTATGATAATATTTGTTGTGAAATCGACTTTTTTTCACAGGAAGGAGACCAAAATTGGAATATCGTTTTTTAGGAAACACTGGTGTAAAAGTCAGTGAAATCAGCCTCGGGAGTTGGCTCACTTACGGGGGTTATGTTGAAAAAGACGCAGCCCTTAAATCCATCCATAAGGCCTATAATCTTGGGATCAACTTTTTCGATACCGCCAATGTCTACCGGCGCGGGGAAGCAGAGAAGGTCGTCGGCGAAGCGTTGCGGGAATATACGCGCGAGTCATACGTGCTCGCAACAAAAGTCTTCAACCCCATGGGGGAAGGTCCAAATGACCAGGGGCTCTCTCGCAAACATATCATCGAACAATGCAACGCCAGTCTGCAAAGGCTTGGCCATGATTATGTCGACCTCTATTATTGCCACCGATATGACCCGGACACCCCGTTATACGAAACGTTACGCGCGCTCGATGACTTGGTTAGGCAAGGAAAAGTGCTCTACATCGGTGTAAGCGAATGGTCTCCGGCACAAATCGCGGAAGCATTGCACATTGCCGATAAACGATTGCTCGACCGCCTTGTCGTAAACCAACCGATCTACAACATGCTCAAACGTTACATTGAAAAAGAAATCATCCCTCAAGGCGAACAACACGGTGTTGGACAAGTTGTCTTTTCCCCGCTTGCCCAAGGCGTACTAAGCGGGAAATACCAAAAAGGCGCAGATATTCCTGCGAATAGCCGCGCTGCTGAAAATTATAAAGTTATCTCCCGCTTCCTGAACGATGAGTCTCTCGATCGTGTAGCAGAATTGCAACAAGTCGCTGCACAAGAAGAACTATCCCTTTCACAACTGGCTATTGCTTGGATTTTACGTCAAAATAACGTCTCCAGCGCCCTTATCGGCGCAAGCCGCCCGGAGCAAGTGGAAGAAAATGTAAAAGCAAGCGGCGTGAAGCTTTCCGAAGACGCTTTGGAACGGATCGAGAAGATTTTAGAAGGTTAAACACAATTCAATGTCCGAACTGACCATTGGTTCGGACATTTTTTACTTACTGGAGTGTTGCAGTGTCCGAACTAACCGCTAGTTCGGACATTTTTTGATGTATCGCTCGTTATATTGTCCGAACAGAACCCAAGTTCGGACATTTTTCTCTTCGGCGCTCTCGAGATTGTCCTAACTGATTAAAGGGGCTGCCCTTCTGTTATGGACCGCTTTAATTTTTGCTGCATTTCACCTATCCCCTGCTACCGAGTAGGGGCATCTCCACATGATGGTCGGGCCCGAAACTTTTCTGAACGATAGGCTTGTATTTTTTTCCGGTGAGAACGACAAGGTGCCGAAAATCATCCAACGCCTTCTCTCCCACTTGATCAGCTAATCGATCGATAGGGATAACCGCGTCACTACGATGACTAAACGACACATTATAAGGACCCGGCACCATATCCTCCGGTTGGAGATACCCATATTTCGCCGATAGAATCACCCATTGGGGATAAAACATCTCGGCATACGCACGACACAACTGGTGGAACGTTCCAATGTAAGCCTTACGCGCCGGTACGGGACCAATGTCTCCTTCTTTGTCCCATATTTTTTTATTTCCACATGGGATAATAGCTAGTGCCATCTAATCATCACCTCTGTCGTCGCCATCCTAGCATGCTTATTTTCCGTCAAATCGAGCATGCACTTTTCGATTCGGGCGTGGGCCATCGAACTCGCAATAATAAACGCCTTGCCACGTTCCGAGGACGAGTTTTCCGTCCTCCACAAGCACTGTTTCACTCGTACCAACCGTGCTTGATTTCACATGTGCCGCTGTATTCCCTTCTCCGTGCCGGTCTTCAGGATGATCCCAAGGATAGATTTCATCCAGGCGTCGGATGAAATCTGTTTTTACGTCGGGATCCGCATTCTCATTAACGGTAAGCCCTGCGGTCGTGTGCATGTTGAAAAGCGTAATGATCCCGTCCCGGTACCCTTCTTTTTTGATCCAAGCCTGGATGTCCTGCGTAATGTCGATCATTTCATCCCGCTTTGTCGTTTTATACTGGAACATTTTCATTAAAATTCCTCCTTGCTCCATCAAAAATAATCCGCCATAAATAAATTATATCAGATCCACACGCGTCCGAATCGCATTGGCAAGCATCAAAATGAGCCAGAAGGCTAGAATGCCGAAAATGAGAATAATCGCTGCAAGGATATATCCCAATGCTTCCATGTAAATGAAAATCTCGGTGGTAAACACCCCCATCAATGTGCCCATCATGACCACCATCATATAAAAAATAAAGGTTGCGCCCCACTTTATAACAGGATGCTTCAACAATGTGAGCATGGCAATCACCGAAGGGGACAAGACGAACATCGTTGCCAATTGTGTGCTTGCATGGATAAAAATTTCAGCCATATGCGTATCTCCAAAACCGATTACTCTTCCAAATCCTTCAAGCACGATCCAAATCACCCCGATGAGCATGACAACGAGCGCCCGTGCTTGAAAAAACAATTTTAAAGGAAGCGGCAACGAAAGCATGAATCTTCTCGTTTTATGTTTGTCATCCATTTGCGTTAACGTCAGTGCCAATATGAAGATAATCACAAAGCCGGTCACGGAATAGTCTGTGTAAAATACAGCCCCCGCGATCGGTGCAATGATCACAATAAAAAGAATAGCCCAACGCAATAGCCAAAAATCCACTTTCATGAGCGCCGACATTACTCGCCACCTCCCAAATAATAATCATGCAAGTCTTCCAAGGTGGCTTTCTTCAACCCCTCTGTTTCTTCAGGCTTTCTTTTATGTATCGTACCGTCACCGGATACGGAATGATTCTCCTGCAACATCTCTACCGGCCCGTGCGCGAGGATCTCCCCTTTATCCATCAGCCAGACCGTTGTGGCGAGTTGTTCCATATCGGCTAAAATATGCGAAGAAAAAACAATCGTCGTTCCTTGCTTTTCATTTTCCTCTTTTAACAGCTCGATCATTTGTTTCCTGGATTTCGTGTCCAAGCCGGAAGTAGGTTCATCGAGCAACAACACTTCCGGATGGTGGGCGAGCGCCACTGCAATGCCGGTTTTCATGCGCATGCCACGCGAGAAAGCTTTCACTTTTTTCTTTTTATCAACGTCAAATTGGTCCAGCAATGAAAAAAAATATGCTTCATCCCAACCTGAATAAACCTCTCCCATAAAGGAAGAAAGTTTCATCGCATCCATATCATCGTACACCGATAAATCATCGAATACAAAGCCAACCGTTTGCTTCCATTCTTGCATAGACGCGGCTGCCCCTTTGTCTGTATACCGATAAATATAACCACTCGTCGGCTGGATTAGCCCGAGTACGAGTTGAATCATCGTCGACTTTCCAGCACCGTTGTTCCCGATGACACCGAGGATTTCTCCCTTTTCAATCGACACTCCGGGGAGTGATAGCGTAAATAAATCCCTCTTCTTTGTAACTTCATGAAATTGGAGACGCGTGGCCATCCTATCACCTCCGAAAATATTTTAAAAAAAGATGGAATAGTTATTTTTTCATGGTATAATATTCTTAAATTAATAAGTTCCATCATAATATTAGTGCTTTAATCTTACTTTTCGTAGCCAGGAGGACATTCTAATGCTAAATGAAAGTCAGCTGACCTTACACAAACGAAACAAAATGTTGGTAAAGCTCACGTGGGCACTGTTTGCCCTGGGGCTGATCAGTAATTTTATTAGCGGAGTGCCAACCGAAGCAATCTTTATTTATACCGTTACGGGAACTTTTTTAGCAGGACTTAAAACGTTTTTAACCTACAGGCAAAAAATCATTACCATCATTCCTTATATCGTTACGATTAATTTTGCCATTTTGACCATCGTCTTATGTTTCAGTTCACCGAAGCTTTCCAATTACTTGATCGTCTTTTTAAGCATCGCCATCATCTCACTCTATCAAAATTATCGATTGATCGCATTGGCCGGTTCTCTTAATTTAATTTTGACAAATGTTTTTTTTATGACATTGAATGAATCGATGTTTGTTGGATTAGGAACAGACATACTTATCTCCTTGAATTTATATGTTATTTTAATCACTTTGGTATTGATGGGGCAGGCTACCATCGGAACAAAAATGCAGCAAAACGTAGAAAATCAAGCGGAAAAAGCCTTACACGGGAAGGAACAACTGGAAAAACTATTAGAAAAAGTCTCCCAATCACAAACAACCATTCAACAATTCAGCCGTAAAGTCAATGAAAACGTTGCTTCCATGCGAGAAGTATCCAATCAATTAAGGGAAGCATTTACCGAGGTTTCACAAGGCACCGAACACCAGGCGGCCAGTGTCAGCGAAATGACCGACCTGATGCAAAGTCAAGATCATGCTGTAAATGAAGTCACAAACCATACAACAAATGTAGCCACCGCCGCAGACGATAGTCTTCAGGAAGCTACTTCCAATTATGAACGGCACCGGCAGTTAAAAATTGAGGTAAGCAAGGTTCAAGAAATGGTACAGAACACCGCTGACACGATGGATAACCTGACGGAAAAAACAAAAAATATCGGAACCATTCTCGCCACTGTTGACGGGCTATCCGATCAAACCAATCTCTTATCGCTCAATGCAGCCATTGAAGCCGCGCGAGCAGGAGAACACGGGAAAGGATTCGCGGTCGTCGCTGATGAAGTGCGCAAACTCGCGGTAGATTCTCAACGATCCACGAAAGAGATTGCAACGATCGTGGAAGCGATACAAAAACAAACCGGAACGGTAGCCCAAGAAGTCCACCGCAGCAAAAACGCCGTCGATGAAAGCTTCGAGATGGCCAAACAAAGCGAAGAAAGCCTCGAAATTTTGGTGAAAAACATGGGCCAAATGAAAGAATCGGCAAGTTCATTGGAAACCCTCGTGAAAAAGCTGGAACATTCTTCGGAAACCATCACCGGAGAAATAACTGCTATTGCAGGCGTTACGCAAAATTCTCACGGAATGGTAGAAGAAGTATTCGCGAGCGTCGAAGAACAAAACGAATATATGGTAGAGATCAGCGATCAATTCGAGAAACTCGAAGCATTAAATGAGGATTTATCGAAATTAGTGGTAGATACACCAAAATAACAACGAGACCATACATAACTGATTCCTCAGCTTAACGTTTCTTACACTAACAGTAACGAAGAAAGAGGAATGAAAATAGATGAAACAGTTCCACAGCAACGTAATTCAATATAGAGGCACCCACTATGATTTCGGTTTTTTCCAAGGCGAACTCCTCAAACGTTCGCCGATTTTGCCAAACCGCGAAAAACAATGGGGACCGAAGAAAAACCGTCACTTCTTGATCCATCTGGAAGAATACAAAGCAGTCATGTCAGCATTTGCACCGGCCATACTGGATGAAATCCGCGGACTCGCCGATGCCCTTCACATGGATATGAATAAGGCGTTTCGGTGATTTGGCGGTTACTATTTGGCATACACTCGAAGCGGCTGTTCCATATTCACCGATGCCACCTTCATGGTTCGTAATTATGATAGTCACCCTAGAGGCTACGAAGGGCGATATCTACTATATGAGCCGACCGACCAAGGATTTGCCGTTATCGGGCCGTCCATGCAAGTTACCAGGCGGAGCGATGGCATGAACGAAAAAGGACTTGTGATGGGTTATAAGGGGATAGTCCGAGATATATGTAAAATCTACATCTAAATTAACAACATTATCCATTATCGTTCTAATAACAGTTACAATTCTGTTTTGCGGTACATTCCACGCTGTCATCAACCTTAGTGGACATTATATATCCTCTTAGGCTCCGGTGAGCTCGGGGAGCGGGCTCATCATGAAGATTTTCATGGCAAAACCTTTTCCAATCAAACCCATCGCAGCACTACCGATCCGGATGCTCGCTTGTACAGAAAAAGCAAAGGACAGGAAACGTATCTGCGTTATCTTGTTCATAACTTGACGGATACGGCATCCGGGGTGATTTTGGATACAGATGCAAGCGTTGCTTCCGGAACGGCTGAACGAGAGGTGACGCTGCAACAATTGGCCTGAAGGTTTTGCCTTTATATAACCTCCGTTATTTAATTTGAATTAATTTATCTTTAATTCATGGTAATTATACCCCGGCAAATGGTTTTAATCAAATGAAATGCTTTATCTCATGGCTGAGCTCCCACTTTATATGCGTGTGCCAATCTGAATAAATATCTTGACATCGTGATAATGATATATTAAGCTAAAGTCAGTTAAATTAATTCGAATTCGTAATAAATAAAATGAGGATATATGGAGGTGGGAAAACTGAATGAAGTCAATCATCATCTAAAGGCATTTACCGTTCTAAACCGAGCAACACAATCTATACAAGAAGCACTCAGAAAAGATGTGGCTCGATATGACTTAAATCTTAATGAGTTTGCTGTGTTGGATTTGCTTTATCATAAAGGGGACCAACCCATCCAACAAATCGGGAAAAGAATTCTGGTTGCAAGCAGCAGCATCACCTATGTTGTCGACAAGCTTGAAAAAAAAGGATATCTATACCGAAGAGCATGTTCGGACGATCGACGTGTTATGTATGCAGCCATTACAGACGCAGGGAATAAATTTATGGATGAGACATTCCCGGCTCATGAACAAAAAATTGAATCCATTTTTAATGAATGGTCTGATGAAGAAACGAAAGTAGCGATTGATTTACTCAAAAGAGTCGGTCATCACGTGAAAAATGTATAAGTCACTTTTTTTATCATATATCTTTATTTTAAGATATATTAATTAGCAATAATAACGAGGAGCGATTCTATGATTATCCTTTATACGACACCCAGTTGTACATCCTGCAGAAAAGCAAAAGCTTGGCTGCAAGAGCATGATATTCCTTTTAAAGAGCGTAACTTGTTTTCTGAACCGATCACTGTGGACGAAATTAAAAGCATCTTACGTTTAACTGAACATGGAACGGATGAGATCATTTCGAAACGCTCAAAAGACTTTCAAAATGCTGATGTAAATATTGAGCAATTGCCGATAAGTGATCTATTCCGTTTTATTCAAGAAAACCCCGGCATACTAAAAAGGCCCATTATCGTTGATGAAAAGCGTCTGCAAGTCGGCTATAACGAAGATGAAATCCGCATGTTTCTACCCAGAACCATCCGACAGTTTCAGCTGGAGGAGGTTCTGGCAATGGTAAATTAAGGAGTTGACTATAAGATGAAAAAAACCGCTGGCATTCACCACATTACAGCGATCGTGGGACACCCACAGGAAAATGTTGACTTTTATGCTGGTGTTTTGGGATTACGATTGGTGAAAAAAACGGTCAACTTTGATGACCCGGAAACGTACCATCTTTATTTTGGTGATGAGACCGGTAAACCGGGCACCATTATCACCTTCTTCCCATGGGCAGGAGCATTTCAAGGGAAAATCGGAGGCGGTCAAGTGGGCGTCACCACATACGCCATCCCCGTAGGTTCCATGCCGTTTTGGGAAAATAGACTGGAAAAACATCACATCGAATTCAGGAGATCAAAGCGTTTCGGAGAAACGTATCTCGTATTTGAAGATGTTCACGGCTTAAAACTGGAGCTTGTTGAAAGGGATGGGGGAGAACCGAACCGCTGGACCACTGGTGATGTTACACCGGAAGTGGCAATTAAGGGGTTCGCGGGCGCAATTTTATTATCAACCAACCCGGAGAAAACCGAGGAAACCCTTCAGGCAGTCATGGGACTTGAAAAAGCCGGAGAAGAAGGGGACCTAGTTCGACTCCGCTCCTACGGGGAAAGTGGAAATATCATCGATGTCAAACGAACGCCAATTGGGCGTGGACAAATGGGCGTAGGCACCGTTCATCATATTGCTTGGCGGGCAAAAGATGATGAAGACCATTTGGATTGGCAGCAGTATGTTAGTAGCAAAGGTTATGGAGTTACCGAAGTACAAGACAGGAATTATTTTAACGCGATCTATTTCAGAGAGCACGGGGAAATATTGTTTGAAATCGCCACGGATCCTCCGGGATTTGCCCATGATGAGTCTCATGAAACAATGGGCGAAGAATTGAAACTCCCTTCGCAATATGAACATCAGCGCGAGCAATTGAATGAACGTTTAATCCCAATCGAAGTAAGAAACCTGGATAAGTAAGGTGGTGCAGTCATGCTCTCTTTTGACCCTATAGACAATGCAGAACGGGAAAACTATAAACTGTTGACTGGAAGCATTGTTCCACGGCCCATCGCGTTTGTCACCAGTGTTGCAAAAGATGGAACAATCAACGCCGCGCCATTTAGCTATTTTAATGTTGTGTCCTCCAACCCGCCAATGCTTTCGGTTTCCATTCAGCGAAAAAATGGGGAGATGAAAGATACTGCCCGAAACAGCATAGAAAATCAAGCATTTGTTGTGCACATCGTTGACGAGCAAAATGTCGATCAAATAAACATCACGGCAGCTTCCTTCCCGGCGAATGCAAGTGAAATTGAAAAAACGGACTTATCACTTGTCGAAAGTGATGCCGTATCCGTTCCGGGCATCAAGGAAGCCAAAGTTCGATTTGAATGCACGCTGGAACAGTCCCTTGAACTGGAGAAAAGCCTTCAGTGGGCACAGATCTCCTGATCGGAAAGATTGTTCGTTTTCATATAGACAAGGAAATATATGAAAGGGGACGAATAAACCATCAAACGCTAGGCGCATTCAGTCGTTTGGCAGGTTCTAACTACGCGAAAATCGGTGACGCATTTTCCATCGAACGGCCGAAATAAATTGAAACGACACCAGTTTAAATTACACAATGGAGGATTATTATGGAACATTTAAAAGGAATACATCACGTTACTGCCATTACGAGCAGTGCCGAGAAAATTTATGAATTTTTCACGTACGTCTTAGGCGTGCGCTTAGTCAAAAAAACCGTGAATCAGGATGACATTCAAACCTATCACCTATTTTTCGCCGATGACGAAGGAAGCCCGGGAACAGACATGACATTCTTTGATTTCCCGGGCATTCCAAAGGGTGCTCATGGCACAAATGAGATTTTCAAAACATCCTTCCGTGTCCCGAATGACAAGGCTTTGGACTATTGGGCGAAACGTTTTGAGCGCTTGGAAGTCAAACACAAAGGCATCAAAGAGCAATTCGGCAAAAAGACACTTTCGTTTGTCGACTTTGATGACCAACAATATCAATTGATTTCCGATGAAAACAATCAAGGGGTTGCACCCGGCACACCATGGCAAAAAGGGCCGATTCCATTGGAATATGCGATCACTGGACTAGGACCACTCTTTGTACGCGTGGATAACATTAATTACTTCAAGGAAATGATGGAGAAGATCTTGTTATTTAACGAAATCGATAAAGAAGGTTCTTATCGCCTATTTGAAGTAGGCGAAGGGGGCAATGGCGCCCAAGTCATTGTGGAGTACAATACCGTTCTCCCGCAAGCACGCCAAGGATATGGAACAGTTCATCACTCCGCGTTCCGCGTCAATGACCGCGAGCATTTGGATGAATGGATCAAGCAACTGCAGAAGTTCAATTTGCCGAATTCCGGATATGTGGAGCGTTATTATTTTGGCTCATTATATTCGAATGTTGCTCCGCGCATATTGTTTGAATTTGCGACGGATGGTCCCGGATTCATGGGGGATGAAGCCTATGAAACACTTGGAGAAACGTTATCGTTACCCCCGTTCTTTGAATCCGAACGCGCAGAGATTGAAAGGCAAGTTCGCGCCATTGACACAGTAAGAAGTACAAAGGAATTTGAAAAGGAATACGAGTAAACAGTCCGGAATCTACCAGGTTCTCAGAATTATACATGGGGATGGGTCTAGCGTCAGCCAAGCTTGCATCTTTTTCTTAGGCCCTTTTTCATTGCTTAGTTTGATGAAGAATGCAACCATAAAAAGATTTATGGAGACAGACCCGATTAATTCCCTTCACGATCCTTTTGTGAACTACCCACCACTTAAACACTAACGTGTTTTGAAGTGGGGGCTTCTTGGGTCATTGCCCCTTTTGATAGCTGACAAAGTTTACCAAGCTAACCCTCTTGTTCCAAGAGTTTATATTTATATTAGGTAGTTGCTAATAAGCGCAACCCTTCTTTTTTGATATTCAGTGCGGCATTATAGTCTCTGTCGAGATTTAGTCCGCAATCACATTGGTACGTGCGTTCTGATAACGACATTTCTCTCATCGAACCACAACTTGAGCAAGTCTTCGTAGACGGAAACCATTTATTTAGTTTGACAAGTTGTTTCCCTTGCTCTTTTAGTTTGTAACGCAAAAAAGAAGTGAACATCCCCCATCCGTTGTCAGACACGCTTTTGCCGAAATTTAGGGCTTGTGACATCCCTTTCATATCCAAGTCCTCAATAATCACCGCATCAAACGATACGGCCAATGCCTTGGACTGATGATGGAGAAAATTTTTGCGTTGATTAGCGACTTTTTCTTGTAGCTTCGCGACTTTCACACGTTGTTTGTTCCAATTTGAAGAACCTTTCTTTTTTCGTGAGAGTTTACGCTGTTCAGACGCTAATTTCTCAAGCATTTGCCGATAGAAACGAGGGTAATTGGCTTTCTTACCTGTTTCACTATCGACGAATAGCCCATTCATCGCAAAATCTAAACCTACAACATGTTCAATTTCTTTATTTCTAATCTCTTTTTCATACTCTGTGAGAATAGAAACATAGTATTTTCCTGATGAAGTCATCGAAATGGTGCAAGATTTGATTGTATGATCAAAAGGGATCTCCCTGTGTTGCTTCATTTTTACCGTTTTTAGTTTAGGTAATTTGATATGACCATCCAACAACTGAATATTCCCATTTACGACGTTTGTTGTGTAGCTTTGTCTATGCCGTTTGCTTTTGAATTTCGGAAATTTAGCATTGTTTTCGAAAAATGCTTTGTATGCGTTATCTAAGTGTAGCTGTGCATTCGCCAAGGATAAAGAATCTACTTCTTTCAGCCATATAAATTCTTTTTTGTATTTCGCAGGAGTCGGATGTTTTGTCTTTTTCAATGCCTCTTTATCATCTTTCAGATTTTCATAAGTCTCTTTTCGTTCTGCTAACATTTTATTGTAGACAAACCGAACACAACCAAACGTTTGACGTATGAAGAAAGCTTGTTCATCTGTCGGGTACAAGCGAAACTTATATGCTTTGTTTAATTTAGCCATAGCAAATCCCCTCCCTTCGTTCCTTGGTTTTCAATATACGCTTTTACCATTTCGATAGGGGAACCACCAGTGGTTAGCAAACAAAAACTTCTTGACCAAAACATTTCTTTCCATAACTTCTTCCGAACATAAGAAAAATCCTTTTTGATGACTCTTGAACTTGAACTTTTGTATACATTGATAAACTTGGACCATTCGCTATTAGGTTGTGCTTTGAAAAGAATGTGTATATGGTCAATATCATGATTCCACTCAACCAATGCAATATTATAACGCTCACCCAGCGACACGAATTTATTTCTCGCATAGTCTGAAATAGCATCATCGATAACCTTTCTTCGATATTTCACGACGAGTACAAGGTGATCATACATCAAGAACACTGAATGATTGTTACTGTCAAATTTCATTGTTATATCAATCCTTATTCTTTCTAAGACTGATTATAACATATTTGAAAGAAAAGGGAAAGTATGTTTGGGATAAAGCCCAACCGAAATTCATCTCCCCCTTAACTAACGCTTGAAGAGGGAGATTTCTTTCGGAAAGGCGTTAAATAATTTATAAGAGCTTCGTACGTATCAATGCTATCTTGTTTTCGGTCGAGAGGAGCACCTAGCTGAATTTGCAGATCGAATGACCCATCCCTCTCCATGGATTGCTTATTCGCGTAAAAAAGCGTATTCAGTGGGGGCAGCCCGGACGTATGGGTCATCAAGTGATGAAGGGTTATCTCATCACTCCCTTTGAACGTAATCTCTGGGATATATGTTTTAATGGAGTCATGGACGGATAGTTCGCCGTTTTCTTGTAGCTGTAGAATCGCTATACAGGTCATCGACTTTGTTATACTGCCAATGCCAAAGACGGTGTCTGCTGTAACAGGCCATTGATTTTCCAGATCTCGATAGCCGAAGCCCTTTTCATAGCGTTGATGATTCAATGCGATTATGGTGCCTGGGGTTTGATGGCTAATGATGAGCGATTCAGCAAACGCTTCGTACTTTTCTTTATCCATGATAATGCCCCCATTTTTTTAGAAATCCTCCGTCTCCACTTCCTACGTGAGTGCCATGTGAAAATTATTTAACAAACGATTGAACTACATAGATAAGCGCACTAAAGTATTTGTTACTATAAATGTTGGCTAACATTGAATCAATTGTTAGTAATTGACTAGGACACAGAAGGCTTTAAAATGAATAAAAAGCTCGTTTACGGAGCACTATCAGTCGTTTTATCTGTAATGATGATGGCCTGTCGGCAGTGCAGTGTCTAATGCTAGTTTCAATATGTATTCCTTATTCCTATTGCTTCAAAATAAATCTGTTAGCCAATCAGTATCGTAACCAAATACCTCCCCTCCGATTAGAAAAGGAACATAAATGAATAATATTACTCCTAAAACAATAAAAAAGCAATGCGATAGCCAGGTTTTTCTTTCAGTTTTTCTCTACGCTTGTGCTGTTCACTTTTCGGTCCCTCTCGAAGAGGATCAATATCTTCCTCTCGAAGGGGCCCACGATTATTTCTCATATGAAAACCTCCACGCTCTAAGTGTACGTTCTGTCATCAGAGCATTAAATGATTTATTCAATCAATGGGAAGGTTAAGTTGCCATGAAACACCAAACCGATCATTTAACCACCCAAACTTCTGGCTGAACCCATAGTCACCTAACGGCATGAGTGCTTGCCCACCCATCATCAGCTTTTCATAAAGGTTGTTAATCTCTTCATCAGAATCACAAGTGATATAAAAGGAAAATGAAGGTGTGAAGGTAAACTCATGTTTAATATTACTATCAATACACATGAATTCTTGTTCCTTTAAAGAAAATGTCGCGTGCATTACTGTACCTTCATCCCCAACTTCATTTGCTTCGTATCGATTTATGCTTATAATACCTGAATCCTCAATGAGTGATGTGTAATAATTCATCGCCTCTTCTGCCTTTCCATCCTGAAACATTAAGAATGGTGTAACCTTTTGCACTATAAATCGACTCCCCATTTGTGTATTTGTCGTACATTTCAACCATCTTTTTTACTCTACGCCACTTTCTAAAATCGTAAACGCCTTCTTGCTACAATCAATCTCTGCCATCGCACCGTACGGCATCACAAACTTAGGCTCAGTATGGCCGAAATTCAAGTTATACAAAATTGGTAAATGTTCCAAATTGTATTCCTTCATAACTTGGGCAATGACTTTTTTATACTCCTTGTAATAAGCTTCATCATTTGGTTTCCCAAAAACCATGCCCTTGGCTTTTCGAAGAATGTCCTGTGCAGCATAATTCCGCAACCACCGTTTGATCATTTCCGGGTCTGTCTTTTCTTCCGAGGTTTCAAAGAAAAGAATAGCGTCCTCCCAATATTTTTCACTTGGCCAGAGATTGGTTCCCTTCATAAATTCCAGAACTTCGATACAACCGCCTAACAGGCGTCCCTGTACAGCGCCTGACCCTTGCAGCAACTCATAACCTGAATTTTGTTGCATCTTACGCTGTCGGTACTCGTTGGCTTCATCCCATTCTATAAACTCACTCGTCCATTCATTAGCCGGTTGAATTTCACCAATGCTTTCGTTGGAAAAAATTGTTCGTTTCAGCATTTCCACCGTGTATGGAATCATTTCAACGTTTTCAGCAAAATCCGATAAAATAGCTGGCCCATAAAAAGAGGACAGTCCTGCTTTGTGGCAAAAGAAGTGAGAAACCGTCACATCGGAATAGCCCATAAAAATTTTTGGATTGTTACGTATCACGTCAAAATCAATATATGGAAGTAAACGGATACTATCTTCGCCGCCAATATTTGCAATGATTCCTTTAATGCTCGTATCCTTAAAAGCTGTCATTAAATCTTCCGCACGCAACTGCGGATTTTCATAAAGATAATCAGCACCCTTCAAACTGTGCGGCATGGGAACAACATCGAGACCAAAAACAGTTTCCAATCTTTTCACGCCTTGCTCATAACGTCATCTGAGACCTGGATCGCCAGCCCCTCCCCACGAAGGGCTTACCGTAGCAACTTTATCTCCCCGCTGTAATTGTTTTGGTTTTGTCAGCAATTTAAAATCACCTCTCTATTCAAATCGAAGAGAATCTAAATACAGCCTTCCGATTATTATGCACGTGGGGATGCTTATTTGACAACTGGTTCCCTGTAGTTATCTTTTGATTTACCGCTCGAAGAATCTAATCTCAAACAAAAAAAGACACTTTCAGTTAATACCAAAAGCGTCGTTCCGTATTGTAGGATCACCACAATTTCCACTAAAAAGCACTACCCTTTCTTGTTATTTCTTGCAGACACAGACTGTGGCTGGCGAATCAATCGGTTTCGATCAAAATCTTCCAGCGATGGTTCAGATACACCCGGAAAGACCGTCTCATTACGATCACGCTGTTGTTCACCTATTGATTTGTAGCTGATATGAAGCTCTTCTTGATATTCAGGGGAATCTTCCGGAGATTGTTTGACGCCGGCGATCCAATTCTCAAGTTTATACGTTCCCCTGCTGATAATCCCGCACAGGTCTTCCAGAGATTGGACCAATTCTATTAAACAATCCAACCCATTTCTTAAAATGATCCCTTTATCTTTGGCATTTTGAACCGAGTGTTCCATTCTGTAAAACTCATCCTGGTAATGAAATTCAATATAACAACTTTTGCGATCCCAATTGAATTGATATTGTTCAATTTTTAAACGACTCATTACTTTTATTAGTTCTTTTTCACAAATTTCTTGTTCTTTATGCGGCAACCATTTGAACTTTACTCTATTAAACATTTTATTCATCACGTACACCATCCTTTTTATATTTAATACTGCTCTTACTCTATCTATTCTATAAAATAAGGAAACTTCCTGTTAAAATCGTTTTGCATTTTTCGACAAATCCCATCTATGAACATTAAGATTATGTAAATATTCCTATTAAGACTCGAAATCAAATCCTTTATCATATAAAATTTCATTATTAAGATGACGAGGTGTAAAACATGCTTTATTTAAAACAACTTCTAGAAATTCTAGTAGTCTCCACAAGGCTTGGACTGACATCATTTGGCGGTCCTATTGCCCATCTCGGTTATTTCCATGAAGAGTATGTACGCAGAAGAAATTGGCTGGATGAAAAAAGTTATGCCGATTTAGTAGCCTTAAGCCAGTTTTTACCCGGGCCCGCAAGCAGCCAGGTGGGAATTGGGATTGGCGTAATGAAAGGCGGAGCGTTTGGCGGCTTTATTTCTTTTCTCGGTTTTACTCTACCTTCTGTTATTGCTCTCATCTTATTCGCTTTCGTTGCGCAAGAATTTGGCGTTGCAGATGCAGGTTTTATTCAAGGCCTCAAAATTGTTGCCGTTGCAGTCGTTGCCCATGCGATCCTAGGCATGGCTAAAAATTTAACGCCTGATTTAACAAGAAAAAGCCTTGCGTTATTCGCTTTAATCACAACGTTAATGATTCCTCATTTCCTTTCACAAATTGGTGTCATCCTTATTGCCGGACTATTAGGGTACTTTATATTCAGGGAAAATCAGAACGAAGAAAAATTATCCATGCAATTTCCAATATCAAAAAGGTTTGGAGCTATTTGCTTAACGTTATTTTTCGGATTCTTAATCAGCCTTCCGATATTGAGCAATGTTAGTTCCATAACTTGGATTAGTGTATTCGATAGTTTTTACCGTGCAGGTTCATTAGTATTTGGGGGCGGACATGTCGTACTTCCTCTTTTAGAACGGGAATTTGTTCCTACGGGATTAATTAGTGAAGAATCGTTCCTCGCCGGTTACGGTGCCGCCCAAGCGGTTCCCGGCCCTTTGTTTACGTTCGCGTCTTATATTGGCGCTGACATAGGTGGATGGACAGGCGGTTTAATGGCAACCGTTGCCATATTTCTTCCGGCATTTCTCCTTATATTAGGAACGTTGCCGTTTTGGTATTCTTTGCGGGAAAACAATAAGATTAAGGGAGCTTTCATTGGGGTAAATGCAGCTGTCGTGGGGATTCTCATCTCTGCATTCTATCAACCTATATGGACCAGTGCTATCCATAATTCCATAGACTTTGCTTTAGCTGCATTATTGTTCTTTATGATCGTTTACTGGAAGCTTCCACCTTGGGTGGTCGTCCTTTCCGGGGCGATCGGGGGAACTATTATCGCCATGTTTTAAAGACTGCCTGCAGGGTGGTCTTTATTTCTCGGTCGCTTCTGATTAACTTTCGGCATAAAAAACACCCTCTAAGCTAGTTAAGGTTAGAGGGCATTTATCAGTGATCGTTCTAATTCAATTGAAATCTTTGCGCCGGGGTAGATTACCCCCTATCCCATATCGTCAAACGCATCGGGATAAACAATTGTGTTAAATACCTCGCCATCATCAACGTCCTCTAAGTTAATGGTGACCTCAATGTCTTCTTCGTCTATATCGTCAAACGACTGGTACATTAAAGCCATTAGCGATACACCAAAGGTAGCAAAACCATCAAAACTGTTTTCGTATGCTTCTTGATCAACAATAAAAGAAAACTCATCGAACGAATTGTTAGCGTCTATGTCCTCAATGGAAGAGAATTCATTGTCATCCACTATCTCTTGTATATGATCGCTTAACCCTTCTTCCATTTCAGCCATCATTTCTTGATGAGCATCACCATCCATTGTAACCGCTACAGAACCGTCGTCGTTTTCTGTAATATCGTGAATGCCCTCTTCTTCATCAGCCTCAGCCGCAAGTTCTTCTATAGATTCCTGCCCTGCTTCCTCCATTAATTCAGCCGGAAGCGTCACCTCTACGTCTTGCGGGCCACAACCTACAAGTAGAATTAGAGATGGAACAGCCGTTAAAAACTTCTTCATTCGGTCACCTCATTATCAATTTGTCTCTATCGTTTCCTTTTTTGTCATCGGAGTTTCCCGCTGAACTACCAATATTTTTCTTCGTCCATAGGTGTTGGGTGTTGCGTTTGGTTCTTTAAGACCTCTGTCTTGAATTCCAACACTTCTTCAGCAGTGATGAGTTATGTAAATTAATACGATTCGCCGTAACTGGAAGGGCTATCGCTTGCATTAGCGCTACGAAAAATTATATCACCGCTGTTTAACATTCGGTCCTTGATCCTGAAACAATAACTTTAATCCCAGACCACCAAAAAGTCTCACCTTCCCTCTAATAAATTAATCCGATAAAATAATACTATAGTTTATAATACTTTGGAAGGGGGTGTAGAAATTATTTAAAGGCTGCTGAATAACTAGATAGCATGGGCGGGATGTCACCTCCCATGACTTCGTTGCTTTCCGCGGACGAACCGCAAAGTCCTCCTCACGCAAGATCAGCACTGTGGATATTAGTGATGGCCATTTATCGAATACGCTTTTTTGGGATCTTCCGTTCATCCATATCTGGCACTAAAAAAACCCCTTTTATCGCTAAAGGAGTGCTTCTTATGTCCGAAAATACATTTATATCACTAGCGGCTTCGAGAAAAATAGCAGTGGTTCCTAGCGGTCTATATGGCTAAACCGCAAGGTGTTGTTCACTCATTTTCCGCCTCATTTAAAACATTTTAACTTCTGTCATTCTAGCAATGGCGGAGGAGGAGGGATTCGAACCCCCGCGGGCCGTTAAGCCCCTAGTAGATTTCGAGTCTACCCCCTTCAGCCGGACTTGGGTACTCCTCCGAAAAATGCCGTACAGCAATATATCATAACGGAAAATGACGTGTTTTTCAAGCGTTCTGGTTAAGATTCCGAATAGAACTTATCATCCAACATTTTGCCTGTGCAAAAAACAACCCTGCTGATTCGCTCTACATCTTCCTACATGATAAGATAACGTTTGATCACTTTTTTAAAGGAGAAAAACATGAGTAAAGTTATCGTTATTGGCGGCGGACCCGCGGGATTGATGGCTGCCGTTGCCGCTGCATCTCATGGTGCGGACGTTACATTAATCGACAAAGGCAATAAGTTGGGCCGCAAACTGGCAATTTCCGGCGGCGGACGATGCAATGTGACGAATCGCATGGATGAGCGTGAACTGATTCATTACATTCCCGGGAATGGGAAATTTATGTATAGTCCGTTTTCCGTCTTCAATAATGAAGATATCATTGCTTTTTTCGAAGGTTTAGGCATTAGCCTGAAGGAAGAGGATATGGGCAGAATGTTTCCGGTGAATGATAAAGCTGCCACCGTCGTACAAACATTGCTCGATCAACTTCGCCTTAAAGGGGTCGAGACGATCACCGATCAACGTGTCACCGATCTCGCCTTTGATCAAGAACGTGTAACAGGAGTGAAGCTGGAAAATAACAACGTCGTTCCGGCTGATCAAGTCATCGTTGCGACCGGCGGTACTTCCGTGCCGCACACGGGCTCTACCGGAGATGCTTATCCGTGGGCAAGAGAAGTCGGCCATACCGTTACCGAGCTTTATCCAACGGAAGTGCCGATCACCTCAAGTGACCGATTCATCGGAGAACGGACATTGCAAGGTTTATCGCTCCGGGATGTTGAAATGACCGTTTGGAATAAAAAAAAGAAAGCTATCGTGAAGCACGAAGGCGACATGCTCTTTACACATTTTGGCATATCAGGACCGATTGCTCTACGCTGCAGCCAATACATCGTGAAAGAACGGAAAAAGAATGACGGGCAACCTGTCATGTTAAGCATTGATCTCCACCCGGGAATAAACGTTGGGCAACTGGAACAAAAGCTACAACAATTGAAAAAAACGAGCGGTGAAAAATCATGCAAAAATGCCCTACCTTCTCTAGCGCCGGAACGCTTTCTCCTTCTATTATTGGAACAGGCAAATATAGAGGCCTCAGCAGCTTTAAAAGACGTCCAGCCTGAAAGATTGCAAGCGTTGGCAAAAGAAATGAAATCTTGTTCTTTCTCCTCCGACGGCACTCTTTCTTTGAAAAAAGCGTTCATCACCGGGGGCGGTGTTTCAGTCAAAGAAATCGAGCCGAAAACGATGCAATCCAAAATCAAACAAGGGCTTTATTTTTGCGGGGAAGTGCTCGACATCCACGCTTATACCGGCGGTTTCAACATCACCTGCGCATTTTCAACGGGATATGCAGCCGGAAAAAATGCGGCGCAGGCGTGATAACTGACATATCAGCCATTTAACATACGCGAGCGAAAAAATGAGCGAGAAGCTAAAGCCTCTCGCTCGTGTTTCTAATTTGCTACAATATTTACCAGTTTCCCCGGCACCGCGATTACTTTTCGTATCGTTTTTCCCTCGATATTGGAGGACACTTTTTCATCCGCAAGTGCGATTTCTTCCATTTTTTCTTTCGTTGCTTCTTTTGACATATTCACTTTCGAGCGTACTTTGCCGTTTACTTGCAAGACGATTTCCACCTCATCTTCGACAAGGTAGGATTCATCATAGGCCGGCCATTGTTCAAACGTGATCGACGCTGTGTGCCCAAGCATCGACCATAACTCTTCCGCCACGTGAGGCGCGAGTGGGGAGAGCATTTTTACAAAGCCTTCCATCGCTCCCCGCGGGAGGCTTTCTTCCTTATAGCAGGCGTTAATGAAAACCATCATTTGGCTAATTCCGGTATTGAAGCGCATATGCTCAAAATCATCGCTTACCTTTTTGACGGTTTGATGGTACACAGGCCAAAGGGCGTGGTCGTCTCCCGCCTCATCTGTAACAGCAGAAGCCAGCTCTCCATCCTCCGCAACGAAAAGTCGCCACACGCGATCAAGAAAGCGCCGGGACCCATCTAGCCCGGTTTCGGACCAAGCAACCGCGGCATCAAGCGGTCCCATGAACATTTCATACATTCGCAGGGTATCCGCACCGTGGCTTTCAAGAATATCGTCCGGGTTAACGACGTTTCCTTTTGATTTACTCATTTTTTCATTGTTTTCACCGAGAATCATCCCCGGATTAAACAATCTTTGAAATGGTTCTTTTGTTGGCACTACACCAATATCGTATAAAAATTTATGCCAGAAACGCGCGTACAACAAGTGAAGCACCGCGTGCTCAGCACCGCCGACGTACATATCGACCGGTAACCAGTATTTCAACTTCTCCGTGTCAGCCAAAGCTTCTTCGTTATGCGGATCGATGAAACGCAAGAAATACCAGCAACTACCTGCCCATTGCGGCATCGTATTCGTCTCGCGACGCCCTTTCATTCCCGTTTTCGGATCCGTCACTTTCAGCCATTCGGTTGAGTTTGCGAGCGGAGACTCCCCGTTCCCAGGTGGCTGAAATTCATCCAGATCCGGGAGTACCAAAGGAAGATCGTCTTCGTCGACGGCGGACATGGACCCGTCTTCCCAATGAATGATCGGGATTGGCTCTCCCCAATAACGTTGGCGACTGAACAGCCAGTCACGCAGCCGATAACTGACTTGTTTTCGACCGGCACCCCGGTCCTCCAGCCATGCAATGATTTCTGTTATGGCATCCTCTTTATACAATCCATTGAGAAAATCGGAATTAACGTGCACACCATCACCGGCGTAAGCCTCTTCTTCTATATTGCCACCAGTCACCACTTCACGAATGGGGAGGTCAAACGTGCGCGCGAATTCATAATCCCGTTCATCGTGAGCAGGGACGGCCATGACAGCCCCGGTTCCGTATGTGCTCAGCACGTAGTCCGCGATCCAAACCGGAATTTCCTCTCCGTTTACCGGGTTGGTCGCGTATGCACCTGTAAATACACCGCTTTTTTCTTTTGTTAATTCCGTTCGTTCCAAATCGCTTTTTAACGAAACGGCTTTTGTGTATATTTCCACGTCCTCGCGTTGATCGGCGGTCGTTATTTTATCCACCAATGCATGCTCCGGGGCCAGTACCATGTATGTGGCACCGAACAATGTATCAGGGCGGGTCGTAAACACGCGAATAGGTTCCTTGTCTTTATCGGCGACGGTAAACGTGACGTCCGCACCTTCGGATCTGCCGATCCAGTTACGCTGCATTTCTTTAATGCTTTCCGGCCAATCAATCTCTTCCAAATCATCCAAAAGGCGATCGGCATAGGCGGTGATGTTTAACATCCACTGCTTCATGGGACGACGTTCGACCGGGTGTCCGCCCCGCTCGCTTACCCCATCAATAACTTCTTCGTTCGCGAGCACCGTTCCGAGCGCCGGGCACCAGTTGACCGGCACTTCATCAATATAGGCCAGTCCATGTTTATACAGCTGTAAAAAAATCCATTGTGTCCATTTGTAATAGTTGGGATCGGTCGTATCAATTTCTCGGTCCCAATCGATGGAAAAACCCAACGCCTTAATTTGGCGACGGAAATTTTTTATATTTTCTTCCGTAAAAAAACCGGGATGATTATTCGTATCGAGGGCGTACTGTTCGGCCGGCAAACCGAAAGCATCCCAGCCCATCGGATGCAATACATGATACCCTTGCATTCGTTTCATGCGAGCCAAAATATCCGTAGCCGTATACCCTTCCGGGTGACCGACGTGCAGTCCTTCTCCGGATGGATAAGGAAACATATCCAATACGTAAAATTTGGGCTTTGATTGATCATCGCCGTCTGTCCGAAACGTTTTGTTTTCCCCCCAGAAATCCTGCCATTTTTTCTCTATTTCTTTATGTGGAAAAGCCATTCCGACCGCCTCCTTTACTCAGAAAAATGAAACCCGCCCCTTATCAGGGACGGGATCATCGCACGTATGTATCGCTTTCTCGTTTCGCAACATTGATACACTATGTTCCCGTACTTCTTGATACTGCCATTGTAGGCATGAACGCTGGTGTTGTCAAGATTTGGGGAGATTTAGCGCTGACGTTGGGGATGCGGGACAACCATGGCGACCGATCTAAGGTTAGGGAACGCTTTTCGGGCGCCATGACTGACGTTCTCATATCATTTCATGAAAAATAAGCGGGCGTTCCTCCGGCGCGTGATCACTGATTTGATAACTGTCTTTTACGACCGAGACCACTTCCGAGACATCGTCACGATTCGCGTGCAAGTCAACGAGGACATCGCCTTTTTCCACCCAATCACCGACTTTAGCTTTCACTTCTACGCCGACCGCATGATCAATAATGTCACCTTTCGTCATTCGTCCTGCCCCCAACATGCCGGCTGCCTGTCCGATTTTAGTGGCGTCAATGGTTGAGATATACCCAGAAGCCGATGCTTCTACCGTTATAATATTATTCGCCTTCGCGAGACGCTCAGGATGATCAACGAGCGTCGGGTCAGCTCCCTGGCTTTCGAGGAATTTACGGAAAATATCCAGCGCACTACCATCCTGGATTAATTTGTTTGCCAATGTTTGTCCGGTTTCTACATCTTTTGCCTTACCGCCGAGAACGAGCATATGCGCGGCCAAACGAACGCTCAATCGATAGATATCTTCCGGGCCATTCCCTCGCAATACGTCAATGACTTCCTTCACTTCCAATGTATTACCGACCATGCGCCCAAGCGGTTGATCCATATCGGAAATGACGGCAACCGTTCTCCGGTCCAATTCATTGCCGATATTCACCATCGTTCGCGCGAGTTCTTTCGCAGCCGGCAGGTCTGTCATAAAGGCACCGCTTCCGACTTTTACATCCAGCACAATTGCATCAGAACCGGCAGCAATTTTTTTGCTCATAATCGAACTGGCAATCAGCGGCATTGCATTCACGGTGGCGGTTACGTCACGAAGCGCATAAAGTTTTTTATCTGCCGGCGTCAGGTTCCCTGATTGCCCGGCGATCGCTATTTTGTTTTTGTTTACAAGTTCAATAAACGTATCTTCTTCCAGTTCCGTTTCAAAACCAGGGAACGCTTCCAACTTATCGATGGTTCCGCCGGTATGGCCTAAACCGCGGCCGGATAATTTTGCGACCGGAACGCCTGCCGCAGCTACAATTGGCGACAGAATGAACGTTGTTTTGTCCCCTACTCCACCGGTCGAATGTTTATCCACTTTGGTTCCGGCAATTCGCGACAGATCCAATTGGTCCCCGGATGCTGCCATCGCTTTGGTGAGCGCCGCGCTTTCTTGCTCGTCCATGCCTTGAAAATAAATCGCCATAGCAAACGCGGAAGCCTGATAGTCAGGAATCTGATCTGCTGTATATGCGCGAACGAAATCTTCAATCTCTTTTATTGCAAGTGTTCCGCCGTCTCTTTTTTTTGCAATTACATCTACCATTCGCATACGTATTGCCTCCTGTACATTCGTGGGTCAAGTATCTCAAGTCTTTGTGTATCTTGCCTTTGATTATATAATATATCATTTAACCTTTGCCAACGGTTACATCTAAAGTTGAGGTGTGAAAATAGTGGAATTCATCATTGCTATCGCGCCTATCCTTGGGGCTTCCATGCCTCCGTCAAAGGGGTATTAATTGCTTTCATCGCTGCTTATGTTTTATTTTTCATCTTCTCATGAACAAAGCAGGCGCGATTGAAAACATGCTTATCTTGGTCGTCGGCTTCTTTCCAACGAGTGGATTTGGCACATCGATCCCCAATCAAAAATTATACAACGATCAAAACAGCGTGCTACAATGAAAACATCTTTGACAGATACAAATGAAAGGTGTTCACACACAATGAGCTTGTATGGAGTCATTCCGTTTGCCCATCATTTATTGGAAAAAGCGATTGCCCGTGGAGACATGGTTGTGGACGCGACGGTGGGAAACGGGCATGATACCGCCTTCCTCGCGAATCGCGTAGGCGCTTCAGGATGCGTCCTCGGTTTCGATATTCAAGCGAAAGCGGTCCAAAACACACGGAATCGGCTGGAAATGGAACAGCTTGATGAGCACGTGGTACTGATGGAAGACAGCCATACTTTTATTGAAGAAATTTTTAAAAGCAAAGGTTACGCCGCTCCGAGAGCAGCCATTTTCAATCTTGGCTACTTGCCGGGCAGCAACAAAACCGTAACCACGAACAGTGATTCAACGATCACTGCCATTACTCAATTACTCGAACTCATGCCGAGCCAAGGCTTGATTGTCCTCGTCATCTATCACGGACACGAAGAAGGGAAAAAGGAACGGGATGCCCTTCTTTCTTTTACATCCGCTCTCGATCAGGAAAAAGTCTTGGTCGCGCGTTATGAATTCAGCAATCGCAAAAATCACCCACCGTTCTTGCTCGCACTGGAAAAACAATAAGTTGGAGATGTCAAAGCATGCACATAATCATCGTTGGCGCCGGGATCCTCGGCGCCTCTACTGCTTATCACCTCACCAAAAAAGGCTACGCTGTCACGATTGTCGACCGGGGAGACAGCGGGCAAGCAACCGCGGCAGCCGCAGGGATGATCTGCCCGTGGCTTTCGCAACGACGAAACAAAGCGTGGTATGCGCTTGTGAAAAACGGCGCCGCTTATTATCCGGAAGTCATCGATGAACTAGAAAAAGACGGCGAAACGAACGCCGGATATAAACGGGTCGGCGCCCTCCGCTTGCATACCGATGAAAAGAAATTAAGGGAAACGATGGAACGGACGAAAATCAAACGGCAGGATGCTCCGGAAATCGGCGAACTCCTTCTTTTATCCCCCAAGAAACGAAGGAACGCTTCCCACTCTTAACCGATGGCACATACAGCAGTCTATATGCCGAAGGAGCAGCCCGGGTAGATGGCCGTCAATTGCGGGATGCTTTGTTAAGGGCAGCAGAAAATTGCGGAGCATCCTTTATCAAAGGGGAAGCTGCGCTGTTAAAAGATGGTGTTAGCGTAGCCGGTATCAAAATTAACGAAAAAGAGATTTACAGTGATAAAGTGGTTGCCACTGCCGGTGCCTGGGCGCAGTCTTTGCTGGATCCCTTCGGCATTGATGTCCATGTGCGGGAGCAAAAAGCGCAAATCCTCCAGCTGCAGCTCTCAAATATGGAGACTGGAAATTGGCCGATTGTTATCCCGCCCGGCAAACAATACATCGCCCCATTTGAGCAAGGACGCATCATCGCCGGTTCTTCCCAGGAAGATGACACCAATTTTGATGAACGCTTAACCGCTGGACCGATTCACGATATTCTATCGAAAACCTTGCAAGTGGCACCGGGCTTAACCGATGCAGAGTGGACCGGCACACGCGTCGGTTTCCGTCCGTTCACTCCGAATTTTCTTCCTGTATTCGGGCATCTTCCCGAGCTAAAAGGGCTACTTTTTGCCAATGGACTCGGTGCCACCGGTTTAACGATGGGACCCTACCTAGGTTCGATCCTTGCACGCATGGCGATTGGAGAGCAGGCCGAAGTGGATACAGCGGATTATGCGGTGCCAACACGGCAAGCTTAACACATAATTTTCCTAGGCGGTTGAATGAAAAAAGGGCTCACCGGTAGACGGGACGAGGGGAAAGTAACGACCGACTCCGATCTATCCCCACCATGACACTTGTCATACCCCATCCTTGACATCTATGCCTTACAAAGCTTTACGTTTTCCCTTACGATGATGATAGTTATCAAATAATCGCGGGGGAAAAGCCAATGAGTAAACAAAAACAGGCACAGTTAAAAAAGAGCGTTGCGCCTTTTGCCAATCCGGATACGAAATCTAGCATCTTGCAGTTGGTAAATTCCATTTTGCCGTTTTTCCTGCTTTGGTTCCTTGCCTTCCAAAGTTTATCGGTTTCTATTTGGTTGACGCTTGCATTGTCAGTGGTTGCCGCAGGTTTTGTCGTGCGTATCTTCATTATTTTTCACGACTGCACCCACGGTTCTTTTTTCAATAAAACAAAGACCAATCGCATTGTCGGTACCATTACCGGCATCATTACCCATTTCGCTTTTGAAAAATGGAAGCGAAGCCATGCGATTCATCATGCTACGAGCAGCAATTTGGATAAACGCGGAACCGGTGATATATGGGTGATGACGGTTAAGGAATACGCAAATGCTTCATTTTGGCAGCGACTGCTCTATCGCCTTTACCGAAATCCAATCGTTATGTTCGGCTTCGGCCCCTTCTACCTTTTCCTTCTATCCAACCGTTTTAACCGCAAAGGGGCAAAGGGAAAAGAACGATGGAATACGTATTTGATCAACACTTCTCTTTTCACGATCTATACAGTGTTAATATGGACGGTCGGTTGGCAAGCGTTTCTCATTATCCAACTTCCCATTCTATTTATTTCAGGTTCAATCGGGATATGGTTGTTTTATGTCCAACATCAATTTGAAGATTCCTACTTTGAAAATGAAGAGGATTGGGATTTTGTAAAAGCAGCGGTCGACGGCAGCTCTTATTATAAACTCCCGAAAGTGATGCAATGGCTCACCGGCAATATCGGCTTTCATCACGTTCATCATTTGAGCCCGAGAGTGCCCAATTACAATTTAGAAAAAACACATGAAAATATCCCTCCACTCCAAAAAGCAACAACGATCACCATGGCTTCCAGCCTGGAATCGATTCGGTTCCGATTGTATGACGAATCCAGCCAAACGTTCGTAAGCTTTAAAGAAGTGAAGGGTTTGCTGAAAAATCCAAGAGCGGCGGAATTCAATCATCGGCCTTCGAGCATTCAACAAAAATAAAGTCCTTCCCTTTCAACGTGGAGGGCTTTTTCTTGTGGTATACTTATTCAGGAAGGGGGAGGTCATCGATGCAAAATTGGTTTCATATTTTTCCGAAAAATACCGGGCTTAGTTTGTATGCTTGGCTTATTTTTTGCCTCTTGCCTTTTTCTTTTATTATTCATTCATCCTCGTCATTTGAAGTTATCATCGGCCTTATTTTGTTGATGCTTTTTTTTACTGCTTACCGATTGTCTTTTATAAAAAGAGGCTGGACCGTTTACCTAACATTGGGCATTGAAATGATCATCAACATCGGGATGACGATGTACTTCGGTTATGTATACTTCGCGCTTTTTTTGGCCTTTTTTATCGGGAACATCCAAAATAAAAGCGGTTTTGTTACTTTATATGTGATTCATCTCACGACGACCATTCTTGCTATTACAGCTGGGTTTTTCCTGCAAAGTGAAACCTTTCTTATGCAATTGCCGTTTATTTTGATAAGCGTCATCGGCGTTATTATTCTCCCCTTTATTATATACAACCGGAACAAAAGGGAACAGTTGGAACATCAGCTGGAAGACGCCAATGAAAAAATTTCGCAACTTATGGTCGTGGAGGAACGACAGCGAATTGCCCGTGACCTGCATGATACACTGGGACAAAAACTTTCCCTTATTGGCTTTAAAAGTGATTTAGCTGCCAAATTAATGGACGTTAATCATCAATCTTCCAAATCGGAAATCGAGGACATCCATCTAACCGCGAGAACAGCTCTAAATGAAGTGCGAGAGATCGTTTCCGATATGAAAGGAACCAAACTGAGTGACGAGATCATTCGTGTCCGCGAAATTCTTAAAGCCACGCATATTGAGTTTTCGATTGCTGGTGATGAAGAGCTGGAACATACGCCGTTACTCGTCGAAAATGTGTTGAGCATGTGTTTGAAGGAAGCGGTCACGAACATCGTAAAACATAGTCACGCTTCTCTTTGCCACCTCTCCATCAGGGATTCCCCGAACGAGCTGGTGATGAAAATCCGGGATAATGGCATTGGGATCCCTGCTGATCAAAAAGCCTATAAAGAAAGTGGCCTTCAAGGGATGAAAGAACGTTTGGAGTTTGTGAATGGGAGCTTGAGCAAAGAGTCATCGAATGGCATGACCTTAACGATAAAAGTGCCCCACATTGTTCAACAAACAGAATTGGGGGGAGCACCATGATTCGAATTATCATTGCAGAGGACCAACAAATGCTTCTGGGCGCCCTTGGTTCTTTGCTTGACCTGGAAGAAGATATGGAAGTTGTCGGCAAAGCCCGCGACGGCAAAGAAGCATTGGCTTTAGTGCGAAACCATCAGCCCGACATTTGTATCATGGATATCGAAATGCCGTTCAAGAGCGGTTTGGATGCTGCAGAAGAATTAAAGGACCATTCGTGTAAAATCATCGTTCTCACCACTTTTGCCCGTGCCGGTTATTTTGAACGCGCGCGTAAAGCGATGGTGAGCGGTTATTTATTAAAAGACAGTCCAAGTGAAGATCTCGCAAACGCGGTCCGGACAATTATGGCCGGCAGAAAAATATATGCACCGGAACTTGTAGACATAGCTTATGACAATGAAAACCCGTTAACGGAACGGGAAGGGCAAGTCATACAACTGATTGCCAACGGCAAAAACACAAAGGAAATCGCAAATCAACTTTCTATTACGAGCGGTACCGTCCGTAATTATGTTTCCGTTATCTTGGATAAACTAGATGTGACCAACCGGATCGAAGCGATTGCCCGGTTTAAAGAGAAGGGATGGTTTAAGTAAAAGTAGTGATTGCCTTGAAAAAGGGCTGTCATTATCAGAGGTCTCGGAACGTTCAGGAGTGGCAAAATTTTACCTAAGCTCCCTGGAACGCTCGCTGCAAACGAACCCTTCCATTGACCTTGTCCAGAAAATTTCCGATGTACTGATGTCTCCCTCGAGGCGTTAATTGCAGAGCATAAACCAGCTTCCAATGAACCACTGGATCCCGAGTAGTTAAAACTAGCGCAAGAAGCGATGGACTCTGGCATTAGCAAGCAACAATTAAAAGATTACATTGAATTCACAAAATGGAAAAACGAAAACGAACAGTAACCGCAAACGGATATTTTTTCAACGGGTACCGAGTACCGCGCTTCACAACGGCACTCGGTTTTTTATGTACATGTTCCTCACAATCGTCCCAGTCGTTGCCAGATAAAATAAAGCATAAAGCGAAAAACCTCTTCTCGCTCCGGTTCGTTGAATATTTCATGGTACAACCCGCGCCACTCCCGCAAGGAACGGTCTTCAAGCCGCAACCGGTTGAACCATTCATGCGTCACCCTTTTATCAACGAGATAATCTTCTCCGGCTTGCAAAGCAAGCAGCGGGACATTTGGAAATTGATAGGCATGTTCCAAGCTCGCCTTCATCGCTTTTGCCAACTCTTGATACCAGCGGACAGTCACGTGATGGACGTACAGTTCATCTTTTGCCAACTCCCTCTTCGCTTCTTCGTTTCGAGTAAGTTGTTCCGCCCGGATCCCGGTTTTCATGCTAAGTGTCGGGATAACTTTGTGCAAGCCTCTCGCGAGCAACGTCGACCCTTTCTTCGGCTGATCATAGAGATGCAAACATGGCGAAGACAAAACGACGCCTCGAACCGGCAGTTGTTTTTCCATCATTGTCCGGATAACGCCAAGACCTCCAAGGCTATGGCCGAATAGAAAGACAGGCAATTCGTAAACGACCGCTTCTTTATACCAATAATGTATCGTATCTATAAATTGGTTAAAATGGTCAATATGCCCTCTTTTTCCCCTTGTCCTTCCGTAACCGGGCAGATCGCCTGCAATAACGTGAAAATGTTCTTGGTTTAACCGTTCAATCAGCCATTGATACCGTCCATAATGCTCTCCTGCTCCGTGAACAATAACAATGACACCGATTGGATTTTCACATTTCCATATACGCATGATCGTTCTCCCTCCCATCGATCAAAACATCCCCCCTATTACACCATATGTCGACAGCTTTTTCACGCCAAAAAGTATGTGAAAGGTATGGATATTTCATTTCTGATATAATAAATACAGGGACAGGCGAGGAAAATCACATCCAGCGTGCCTGATTCCACCTTCCCACAACTGGTAAAGGAGGCGAACATAGTGATCATCTATCCGTATGATAATACACATCCGGAAATTGCAAAAAGTTGTTATATCGCCGATGGTGTTGTGGTTACCGGCGATGTGTCGATTGGGGATGACAGCAGCATATGGTTTCACACGGTGATTCGGGGCGATGTCGCGCCAACCGAAATTGGCGACCGCGTCAATATTCAAGACCAATGCATGCTTCATCAAAGTCCCGCACAACCTTTAACGATTGAAGATGATGTTTCCATCGGGCACCAAGTAGTCGTACACGGATGTACGATCCGAAAAAAAGCACTAATCGGTATGAAAGCCACGGTACTCGATGGCGCTGAAGTCGGTGAAGAAGCTTTTGTTGCCGCAGGCGCACTCGTCACTCCTGGAACAAATATCCCGCCGCGGACACTCGCGATGGGAAGTCCTGCACGAGTAGTGCGTGATCTAAATGCGGAAGATCTCGAGGAAATGAAACGCGTTCGCGAAGCATACGTTGAGCGAGGAAAAACTTACGCAAAAGCAAAAAGACAAACGTAAAAAAATACATATGAAAAGAGGGAAGCAGATGACGACATTTCAAGAACAAATCGAAAGCTATGCAGATATCGCTTTAAACGTCGGCGTCAACATCCAAAAAGGGCAAACACTCTTCATACGCTCACCGTTGTTTGCCGCTGATTTTGTCCATATCGTCGCGGAAAAAGCATACAAAGCTGGCGCAAAACATGTTCGCGTTGATTGGAGCGATGAAGCACTTACCCGCTTGAAATTTGAGCACGCGCCTGAAGAAGCGTTCTCCGAATTCCCGGAGTGGTACGCCCGTGCCATGGAAGAAGAAGCGGAAAATAATGCCGCTTTTTTAAGCATTACCGGCGGGGACCCTGACTTGCTGAAAGGCATTGACCCTGAAAGAGTCTCGACAGCCAATAAAACGAGCGGACGAGCAATGGAAGGGTTTCGAAGCTACATTCAATCCGACAAAGTAAGCTGGTCCATCGTTGCAGTGCCATCCGTAAAATGGGCGGAGAGAGTCTTTCCGGAAACCGAAGGAGAAGCAGCGGTTTCGAAACTTTGGCAAGCGATATTTGACGCAACCCGGGTGAACGAACCCGACACTGTCGGCGCTTGGCAGGAACACTTGAAAACGTTGGATGAAAAAATGGAAGCCCTGAATACCAAAAATTTCCACGCCCTCCACTATACAGCGGAAGGAACCGACTTGACGATCGAACTCCCTGAAGCACACCTCTGGGCTTCCGGGGGAAGCGTCAGTAAAGCAGGCGTCAACTTCGTGGCCAATATCCCGACAGAAGAAGTTTTTACTGCCGCTAAGAAAAAAGGCGTAAACGGGAAAGTCTCCAGTAAAAAGCCACTGAACTATGGCGGAACATTAATTAGCGACTTTACGTTAACATTTGAAGACGGAAAAGTGGTCGATTTTAAAGCAAAAGAGGGCGAAGAAACATTGCAACGATTGCTTGAAGGAGATGACGGCGCTTCTTACATCGGTGAAGTGGCCCTCGTTCCACACCGTTCTCCCATTTCAGACACAAACATTATTTTCTTTAACACGCTTTTTGATGAGAATGCTTCCAATCACCTCGCTTTGGGAAGCGCCTATGCTTTTAACATTGAAGGCGGAAAAGACATGGAGAAAGAAGAACTTGAAGAGAAAGGCATCAATACAAGCATCACGCATGTTGATTTTATGGTCGGAGATGCAGATATGGACATCGATGGCATTCATGAAGACGGCACACGGGAGCCCGTTTTCCGAAACGGGGACTGGGCCTTTTAATCACGTTTATAAAAAATCACCGTTGGAACGCTCGGTTCTCAACGGTGATTTTTTTTTATTCGCTCATTTCGCTTCCGCGGCAAAAGCGGCTTCTTTAAGGGAGGCGGCTTTATCCGTTCGTTCCCAAGGCAGATCAACATCCGTCCGTCCAAAATGGCCATAAGACGCGGTCTGGCCGTAAATCGGTCGCCGAAGGCCTAGCATATGAATAATACCGGCCGGACGAAGATCAAAATACTTCTCCACAAGTTGCAGGAGAACACTCTCCTTTACCTTCCCCGTTCCAAACGTATCAATGGATATGGAAACCGGGCGGGCGACGCCGATCGCGTAAGCAATCTGAACTTCACATTTTTTTGCAAGCCCGGCGGCAACAATGTTTTTCGCAACATACCTGGCTGCATATGAAGCAGAGCGGTCAACTTTTGTCGCGTCTTTTCCGGAAAAAGCACCCCCGCCATGACGCGCGATGCCTCCATACGTATCCACAATGATTTTCCGTCCCGTAAGCCCTGCATCTCCTTGCGGGCCGCCAATCACAAATCGGCCGGTCGGATTAATAAAAATATTGGTTTCCTCGTCGATTAAATGCTCCGGAACCACTTCCAAGATAACGTGACCCATGATCTCTTTTTCAAGCTTAGCCATAGCCACTTCCGATTGATGCTGGGCGGAAATAACGATCGTATCTACACGCAGCGGCCGGTTCTCCTCATCGTATTCAATGGTTACCTGCGTCTTCCCATCCGGACGTAAAAAAGGAATCGTCCCATCTTTACGCACGCTCGACAGACGCCGGGCCAATTGGTGGGCCAAAAAAATCGGCAGCGGCATATATTCTTCCGTTTCATCATCGGCATAACCAAACATTAAGCCTTGGTCTCCGGCACCGATCGCCTCAATTTCTTCTTCGGACATTTTTCCTTCCCGGGATTCCAAAGCCGTGTTAACGCCCTGGGCAATGTCGGGAGATTGCTCATCGATGGTTGTCATCACCGCGCATGTATCGGCATCAAGTCCAAATTTTGCACGAGTATAACCTATATCTTTCAACGTGTCCCTGGCGACTTTAGAAATATCGACATACGTCGACGTCGTAATCTCCCCCGTCACCAGAATCATCCCGGTATTTGCCACCGTCTCACAAGCAACGCGGGCATTTGGGTCTTTTTTTAATATTTCATCCAGAATTCGATCGGAAATCTGGTCACAAATTTTATCCGGATGGCCTTCAGTGACTGATTCAGACGTAAAAAGTCTGCGTCCATTCGCTTCCATCGTGCCTCCTCCTTCTTCAGCTCACTTTATGTTCAAGGCGTATTGGCTGTAAAAAAACCCCTTGTTTCCCGA
The DNA here is from genome assembly GCF_006740705.1 of Salicibibacter halophilus. Taxonomy (GTDB): domain Bacteria; phylum Bacillota; class Bacilli; order Bacillales; family Marinococcaceae; genus Salicibibacter; species Salicibibacter halophilus. Next base: position 1,802,250 of record NZ_CP035485.1, read on the forward strand.
GGGAAAAGGGGTTATCATTTCATCACCTTTTTCGCCTCTTATCTTGCAAAGCAACAATTGCTTTGCCAGGTTGGCACCTTTCCCCGCCGGGGATGGTTGCTGGGCTTCGAAGGGCCTGTCCCTCCACCTACTCTCGATAAGAGCGTACCTTAATACCAATCAATCGCATCAAAGTCGCAATCATTATTTCCTTATGATTTTAACACAGTTGTGTCGAGAAAAAAAGATACATGCGTTCAGGTGAATGCTGGACGGGGTTATGGGGACATTAAACGCTCCCTGGAATGAGAACGACACCAATCACGGCGAATCACAGCCCTAATTCCAGCATTCCATCCATTTCAATCGCAGACACAAATTTTTTACATAAAAATAGTATAGACTATATGCGAAATTGTGTTATACTAATTGCATCTAATCTTTATTACATGCCCTCAGCTTAGCACAGAAAGGATTTTGCCGATTATGAGTACCGTTTCTTTTGCATCAGCCTTGGACCATCTTTTACAACAAAGACAGGCCGAATTTGATCTTCCCGAGCCTAGGTTAGTGGAAAGGGCACTCGCGCGCGATGAGGGCATTCTCACGAAAGCCGGTGCTTTTGCGGCGACGACGAGGGCATATACCGGCCGTTCTCCCAAAGATAAGTTTATTGTCGATGAACCTTCAACCCGTGATGACATCGATTGGGGACCGGTAAATGCGCCGATTGATCGTGAAGTGTTTTCTGCGCTATATCGCAAGGTGCTTCATTATCTGGGACGCCAAGAGGCGCTATTTGTCACCCATGGCTATGCCGGAAAAGATCAAAATTATCGATTGCCGCTTAAAGTGGTTAATGAATATGCGTGGCACAATTTGTTTGCCCGCCAATTGTTTATTCGTCCGGAAATCGGTGAAAATCCCGCGGCAGAGGATGGCTTCACCGTCGTCTCCGCCCCCGGGTTCAAAGCAGACCCGGAAGTAGATGGAACCCGGTCCGAAGCATTCGTCCTTATCTCTTTTGAAGAAAAAGTGATCCTCATAGGAGGAACGGAATATGCCGGCGAAATGAAAAAATCAATTTTTTCCGTAATGAACTACCTCTTGCCGGCGCGCGATGTTATGCCGATGCATTGCTCGGCCAATACCGGAAAAGAAGGGGATGTCGCCCTATTTTTCGGATTATCGGGAACCGGGAAAACAACGCTTTCCGCTGACCCCAATCGTTTTCTAATCGGGGACGATGAACACGGTTGGTCCGAGAACGGCATTTTTAACATCGAAGGTGGCTGTTATGCCAAGACCATTCAGCTCTCCGAGGAAAAAGAACCGGATATTTACCATGCCATCCGTTTTGGAGCGGTATTGGAAAATGTCGTGGTGGACGAAGAAACACGCTTTCCTGATTACGCCAATACGTATTATACGGAAAACACACGAGCGGCTTACCCCCTTGAACACATTGACAACATGCTTGCACAAGGAAAAGCGGGCCACCCGAACACGATCATTTTTCTTACTGCAGATGCATTCGGCGTGCTCCCTCCAATCAGCAAGTTGAAGAAAGAGCAAGCGATGTATCATTTTCTGAGCGGTTACACAAGTAAGCTCGCCGGAACGGAACGAGGCATCACCGAACCGGAAGCCACGTTCTCCAGTTGCTTTGGAGCACCGTTTTTACCCCGCCACGCGTCTGTATACGCAGAAATGCTTGGCGAAAAGATCGACGCGCATGAAGCCAATGTTTTCCTTATCAACACCGGATGGGCCGGCGGCAGCTATGGCACTAGCGATCGCATCGATTTATCTCACACGAGAGCAATGGTGCAAGCAGCGCTTGAAGGAGAACTAAATCAGGTAGAATCCATCATCGACCCTATTTTTGGCCTGTATGTTCCCACTCGCTGCCCGGGCGTTCCCGACAACGTTTTGCAACAACGCGAAACGTGGGAGGACTTGGATGAGTACGAACGAAAAGCAAAAGAGCTTGCCTCGAAATTCCATCGTAACTTTGAACAATTTACCCATGTTCCGGAACATATTCGAAATGCCGGACCGCTTGTTTAAACCGAGTGAAAGGTTCTGCCCCCTTTCCTCGGTTTTTTTCTTCTCCAATCCCCGGTTTTTGAGACATAAATCAAGTTCATTAGTTTTGTTCAGCAGTACACGGGATTCATATGAATCCTCAGAATTGGATTTAGCGGACTCTTTGCGCTGCTTGGAAGCCACATGAGTCCTCAGAAGCGGTCTTAGCGGACTCTTTGCGTTGCTTGGGAGCCACATGAGTCCTCAGAAGCGGTCTTAGCGGACTCTTTGCGTTGCTTGGGAGCCACATGAGTCCGCAAACGCACACAAAACACGATATGCTCAACACCCTTTTCACCTTTCCGTGAAATGTAGCAAAAAACACGGCACGAATCTGGTCCCGTAATCGATAAAGCGCAAAAAGTTCCACTTGGATCGGCCTTCACAAATACGTTCACGTATTTAGCCTTCGTCCTGATCCTAATAATCTGACCAGTTTGGCATAACTTCTATTTTTGGCGCCACAGCCATCCATGCCCTAATTTCCCAATACTCAGAAATCCCTCTAGGCATCACCGAACACCCAGGATACGCATATGATGCCGTATCGATGCAAGGAGGGAGGAAGATTAATATGAATAAATGGATTCGCCGGGGATTGGCTCCGGTACTTGCTATGCCTTTAATACTAACGGCTTGTTCCAACGGCGATGAAAGCGAAGACGAAACCGTTGAAGTAGCCGAAGTCACACGCTCTATTTTTTATGCGCCGCTTTATGTAGCCATTGAAGAAGGTTTTTTTGCAGATGAAAATATCGACATTGACCTTACCACAACGTGGGGTGGTGACACGACAATGACCGCGCTCTTATCGGATAGTGCGGATGTGGCGCTTGTCGGTTCGGAAACATCCATATACGTAAACGCGCAAAATCCAAGTGATCCGGTTGTTAACTTTGGGGCTCTCACGCAAACAGATGGCACGTTTCTCGTTTCCCGAGAGCCGATCGAAGATTTTTCATGGGATGACCTTGAAGGAATGTCTTACTTGGGGCAGCGGGCAGGTGGCATGCCGCAAATGGCTGGTGAATATGCCCTTCGCCAGAACGGCATTGATCCCCACGAAGATGTAGAACTGGACCAAAGTGTTGACTTTGAAAACATCGCGGGTGCCTTCGCTTCCGGCAATGGTGACTTTGTGCAATTATTCGAACCAAACGCAACCGAGTTTGAAGAAGAGGGGTTAGGCCACGTCGTCGCTTCTTTCGGTGAAGAATCGGGCACCCTTCCTTACACGTCTTTTATTACCAAGGAAAGCATGATCGAAGAGGATGAAGATGTGCTCATTCGTTTTAACCGCGCCATCTATGAAGCGCAACAGTTCGTTGAAAACGAATCGCCCGAGGCCGTAGCCGAATCCATTGCCCCTTATTTTGATGAAACATCAGAAGAAACCATCGTTAATGTCGTCGAACGTTATGACTCCCAAAATTCCTTCGCGGAAGATCCCTATATTGATGAAGAAGGATGGGAGCACCTTCAAGACATTATGGAAGAATCCGGAGAATTACCCGAACGCATTGACTATGAAGATCTCGTAAACACCGATATTGCTGATCAGGCACTGGAATAAAGGAATATCTCCCCCGAGTTTCGGGGGGCTAACACCTTTGCCTAAGCAACTATCGCGCGAGATTAAGGCGGAAGGGAGATGAATCATGGCGCTTTTGTCATTGAGAAATGTGGCAAAGCATTTCTTTTCTCAAGAAAATGTCCTTGAAGCGATACGTAACATTAGTTTGGAAGTGGATGCTGGGGAGTTTGTCTCCATCATTGGTCCGAGTGGCTGCGGAAAAACAACCATTTTGTCCATAGTCGCGGGGTTGCTCGAACAATCGGAGGGGGAAATTCTTCTACAGGACACACCGATAACGAATGCAAATACCGACGTTGGCTATATGTTGCAGCAGGATTATCTTTTTCCTTGGTTAACGATCGGCCAAAACATTGACATCGCCCTAACCATTACCAAAAAGAAAAATAAACCAAACCAGGCCTATACACGCGAATTGCTAGATCAAATGGGTTTGGCGGACCGGGAACATGATATGCCCTCTGCCCTGTCCGGAGGGATGAAACAAAGGGTTGCGCTCGTTCGGACACTTGCCGCAAAGCCGTCATTGTTATTACTCGATGAACCATTTTCCGCCTTGGATTTTCAAACGAAACTAAAATTGGAAGACTTGATTCATGAAACCCTTAAGGAAAAAAGAAAAACGGCATTGCTCGTGACCCATGACATCAGTGAGGCAATCGCGATGTCCGATCGAATTATCCTCCTGACGAACCGACCGGCTATGATTAACAAAACATTTATCGTGCCGGAGGAGCTTAAAGCTCTTTCGCCTCTTGACGCCCGTCAACATCCAACGTTCCAAGATTGGTTTCAATTAATCTGGAAGGAGTTGGAACATCTTGAATCAGAAGTTAAATGATCAACATGTGCAATTCCGTAGGCGGAAAAAGCGAGAGAAAATATACGTTCATATCAGTCAGATGGTTATATTAATCGCTTTTTTCTCTTTGTGGGAATTAGCTAGCCGGTTGCAATGGATCAACCCTTTGATTTTTAGCTCCCCCAGCAGTATTTGGAATCTCCTGATAGATATGCTGGCAAATAACACGCTGTATGCCCACGTCGGCATTACCTTGCTGGAAACCATCCTTGGCTTTTTGATTGGAACATTGGGCGGAATATTAATTGCAGCCTTCCTCTGGTGGTCTCCATTTTTGTCGCGAGTGTTGGACCCATATATTGTCGTTTTAAACGCGACGCCGAAAGTCGCCCTCGGACCGATGCTGATCGTCATTTTCGGGGCAAACATGACATCCGTGATTGCAATGGGCGTTCTTATCTCCATTATCGTTACTACCCTTGTCATCTACGGCGCTTTTAAAGAAACCGATGGAAATTTGGTTAAAGTGATTGATACGTTCGGCGCCACTAAACTACAAAGGTTTCGGCATGTCATTGTGCCTGCTTCATACCCTGCAATGGTATCGGCCTTAAAGGTAAACGTCGGGCTCGCGTGGGTCGGGGTGATTGTCGGGGAATACCTTGTGTCCAATGAGGGCCTCGGGTACATGATCATCTACGGCTTCCAAGTGTTCAATTTCGATATGGTCATGTTAAGCCTTGTCCTCGTTGCAATCCTCGCCACTATGATGTATCAGCTTGTCGCGATGTTGGAAAAGTTCTTGATGAGAAACCGGGAATAAAATCATCCATTAAACAAAATGGATGATTTTTTCTAGCGATCGGCTTTCGCGGAAATAGAAAAACCGCCGATCTCTGCAATAATCAGCAGCCTTCATAAAAAATGGGCATCTACATATTCTTTTGCCAATTTCCATACGTTATCTTTCATGATAAAACTGAAATTCCGGTTTTTTTCCAGTGCTTCCGGGATGGTTTCCAGCAACAAAGGGCCTTTTGTTTCCATATACCCATTTTTTGTTTGTAAGTATGCAATGTCAGCAAAATATACATTTTTCACGATAGTGTCAGAGCGCCCACGCACTTCGTATTGGCCGAGATAGTGAAGGATGTTGATCCGTGCACCTGTTTCTTCCCACACCTCCCGTATGGCAGCGCCTTCAGGCACTTCTCCTTTTTCCACTTTCCCTCCGGGAAACTCTAACCCCCGTCGCGGATGCTTAGTAAGCAACCACTGGTCCTTGTATCTGCAAAGCACCAACACGTGCCATGGCTGATCTGAAAAAGGTTCACGGCGAAAAGAGAGGCTGACCTCATTTCCATAATAGTCTAAGAATGTGTGTGTCATGTTTTATAGCCTCTGCTTTCATTTCCATAGCTGAGGATACCCTGGATAATGTCGTTTATTCAGCATGATCAAGGGGAGAATACCCTTGTGTACGATATTGCTTATATAACGATCGGGCCAAATGCCGAGACCAGCTTCCCCGATCTTGTTTACGTTTTTTGAACTCTGCAAGAAGCGCTTCTCCAGCATAACCGTCTTCAATCAACGTCTCCAGAATATAATTGAAGACCTCTTCTTTTTTCACTGCCATTTTCCCGTCGATTAAAATCGAATAGCGATCCGCCAGTGGCCGAATAGAACGCACGCGGCCAACCATTGTTGCCGGATCATTTTGCGTGTGCGAAATAAGAACCTCCATTACCACTTCACGTTCTTCCTCTGATAATTGTTGAAAAGTGGCCACCCCCGATTCTTGCACTACCGCTTCAATCAACCACCAGCCGTCTTCCTCACGGTTAATGACGAGACCTTCCTGTAATTCCACTTGTTCTTCTTTCAGTTCTTTTTCATATTCTTTTAATAGTAAATGCAAACCGCGCAGGCGAAACGTTTTCATAGGTGCCTCCATGTTTCAAGCAAAAGTTTCCGTCCATTCGTTCCTTTTTTCGGAAGCATTCGGCATCGTTCTTTTGAAGTTTTCATCGCCCACCCAATAAAGGAAGTCGATTTCCTCTTCCGTAAGCGGCCGGTGTAACAACTCTTGAAATTCTTCTACTAATTTTTCGTTAAACTTTTCTTCCATCATAAGACAATTCCCCTTTGTCAATGTGGAGATGCCCTTATTCGATGCGTTATTCATCTCTCTTTGTACTAGCTTATTCAAACACTTCTATACGAATGCCTAAATTCCTCTTTTTCTTTTAAAAAAATACGGTATTTCGATGAAAAATATTAAAATAACGAGCATAAAATCTATATGTTTTTCATTTTATCATACGCTGTCTTTAATCGGTTCATCCCTTCAACAACATGCTCGCGAGGGGCCGCCACATTCATTCTTGCAAAACCGCTGCCGGCTTTTCCAAATGTGTGTCCGTCGTTTAACGCGATTCGACCTTCATTTCTAAGCCAATTCTGTAAATCATCTTGTGTTAATTCCAGCTCTCGAAAATCAAGCCACATCAAATAGGTTGCTTCCGGCTTCGCCGCATGAATGCTCGGCATCTCCTGCTGCAGGCGTTCTTGCACATAATCAACGTTACCTTGGATATAGGTAAGCAGTGCTTCCAACCAAGCTTCGCCATGCCGATATGCTGCTTCGGCCGCTGCCGATGAATACGGATTGCCAATCCCCATAAAATTTTGCTTCATTTGCTGCTCAAATTTCTTTTGCATGTCTTTGTCATTAAAAATCACATAAGACAGCTGCAAAGCCGCGAGATTAAATGTTTTACTCGGAGCCATGCAAGTGGCGACTTGCAAGTCCTTCGCTGCCTCAAGCTTGGCGAAGGGCGTATGGTTCCCTTGCAAAACGAGGTCAGCATGTATTTCATCAGAAATGACTGTGACTTCATAACGCGCGCACAACTCGGCAATCTTCGAGAGTTCCGATTCGGACCACACGCGTCCAACCGGATTGTGAGGGCTGCATAAGATGAGGATTTTCGCGCCTTTTTTCATTTGTGATTCAAGATCGTCAAAATCAATATCGTACTTGCCATCTTCCCTTTGAAGCAACCGATTCTCAAGTAACGCGCGCTGATTGCTTCTCAGTAACGCAAAAAAGGGGTGATACACCGGGGTTTGAATGATAATGCCATCCCCTTCATTGCTGTATACGTTGATCAAATGGTGAATGGCCGGGACGACACCCGGTGTAAACGTCATATTCTCAGGTTGAACGTCCCAGCCAAAGCGTCGTGACGTCCAATCTTGAATGGCGATTCGCAACGAATGAGGCGGGTGATGATACCCAAATATGCCATGCCTGGTCACGTCATCCAATGCGTTCAAAACGGACTCGGGCGCCCGAAAGTCCATATCCGCGACCCACATCGGCCAGAGGTCAGCGTCTTGATAAACAGCCTTCAGATGATCCCATTTCATGGAGTTTGTATTTCTGCGTTCAATAATCTCATCGAAGTTCATGGAAGTTCCTCCTTGTGGTCCTGTTGTTGTCTCCTTCTATTGTACTCCACGAGCAGGTGCTTTTAAAGCAGAAGGTATGAGTATCACGGGAATGACACGTTCTCCGTTTGAGCATCATAAAGCGCCTTTTGTCCCTCTCGGCGGGGATCGACCGCCGGTTAGAGGGATTACTTTGCTTCTCTTGTTCCTCTCGAAGCAATTCAACCTCCGCTCGAGGAATTACTTTGCTTTTCTTGTTTCTCTCAGTGCAGGTTGGCTTCTCCCTGAGGGATTACTTTGCCTCTCTTGTCCCTCTCAAAGTAGTTCGGCCTCCACCCGAGGGATTACATCGTGTTTCTTGCCCCTCTCGGGGATCTTTCCGGAGATCATTAGATCAATCAATATAATATGACGCTGATCTACTTCCGACTTTTTTGAAATGATTCGTAAGCGTTCTATAAACTTTTTTCCGATCACCTTCCACCGCGCACCATTTACGCATTTTATTGCTTGTGATTTTTTCCTTCGGAAACAGAATCTTGAATTCCTGTATGCTTCGGAGTATTGCGGCTTGAGCATTTTCTGTTTGGCCACATGCAGCACACATCCATATTCGTCCCCTCTCTATCATAAAAGATGAACATTTACTACACACCACCCCTTTTTTCAAATGTCCAAAATCATACTCCGGCCACTGAGTATTAGGGGACTTGTTTAAATGCTGCGCAACTAGCTGTTCAGCAAGCTTTTCATGACTCCGGTTAAGCTTCGAATCCAGCTTGTTCATTTTTTTCATAAATGAATGAAGTTGAGTGGGGAAAATCGCCGGTAACTTTGGGGAGGCGTGATACAGTGTAAATTCAGGGTGGGTAAAAACAAGGAAGGCTTCAATCGGAAGGTTCGTGTTTAAACATTGGCGAAGTAATTGGCGCAAGAGGGATTCGCAACGTTCCATCTGGGGCAAAGGGCTGTTAATTTCATCATCGGCTAGTGTGTTCCATTTATTGCCATCAAGATAAAAGTTGCCTTTATGATATTTGGAGTCAAAAAGATAAATCATACTCTGAAAAATAACCAAAGAATCAATTTGAAAAACCTTTCCCTTGTGCGTAAGCAACAAGTCATTAACGACAAGGCAATCGTTCCTAAGGCCTTCCAGCCAAACGTCTAGTTTCAATTCGCCGGCATAACCCTTTTCAAGATTCACATAATGCTGCTGGTCCGGAAGGTTCATTCGCGGCTTCAACAATCGCAAAACTTTTAATTCAAGCGACGGCTCACGTTCTTTAACTATTTTCATTGCCCACTTCCTTTCATTTTTGCAAGTATAGCATAAAAAAAAGCCCCCGAGGGAGCTCTTTTCAAGGTTTTCGACAAAATGCTAACGTTTGTTGTACCTTTCAAGATGGCGTACGCGCCTTTTGAGGGATTACTTCTCGTACCTTGGTTTTCTCGAAGCGGATCAATCTTTCTTTGAGGAATTACTTCGCATCTTTTGTCCCTCTCGGTGGGGATCGACCGCCGGTTAGAGGGATTACATCCATCAGACGCCTTCCCTTGTCACCCTTGTTCATTTTTCTCTTTCTTCGACATCGTCACGGCTTGCTTCATGCCATTCTTAAAGGAAAACTTTCCGTACATCAACACGCCGCCTTTATAGATGCGAGCCGCGAGAATATTGATGAGTATGGCACTGAGAATCAAGATGCCGATAATCAATACAATCTCCCACATTGGCACCGTTCCCATCCCGATGCGAAGGAATAACAGCTGCGGTGCAAAAAATGGAATGTAAGACATCACTTGAATGAACGTCGCATCCGGTGAGTTTAAGCCAAAGATGGCGATGAAAAAGGCAATCATGGCGACGATAATTAAAGGCTGCAAAGCTTGATTCACTTCTTCGGCACGGCTGACAAGCGCGCCAAGCATTGCCGCGATGCCTCCATATAAAAAATAGCCGAGAATGATAAAAGCCAAGGCATACAGCAGAAGCGTAATGTCCGTCACTTCCCCGACGATCGTCTGCAGCATATCATCGCCGCTCATCATAACCCCGATGACAGCCGCAGCGACAAGCACTAAAAGATTAATGATCCCAACGATCCCTATGCCCACAAGTTTCCCTAACATTTGCGTGACCGGATTGACACTTGAGACTATCAGTTCCATTACACGGGAGGATTTTTCTGTTGCCACTTCGGTGGCAATCATCGTTCCAAACGTAATAATAATGATGTATGTGGCCATAACCAGCACATATACCATCCAGTATGCCTGCATATGCGATTCCTCTGTTTGCACTTCTCCTTCCGGAGTGAGGGGCTGCTCATTAAAAGAAATCGGGGCATACATCATTTCCAGTTCTTCTTCGTTTAGATCCAATTCACTTGCTGCCAATGCTTCTTTTACATTTTGCACATCCTGGTTAACTTCTTGGCTGACCGTGAAATCACTGTCACTGTCATAGAAATCCGCTTCAAGATTTAATGCATCTCCACTGAGTACAAGCACATGTTCATATTCCTCTTCCTCCGCCGCTTCAATGGCGTCTTCTTCATTGCCCTCTGTATAGTTCACATAATCAAAGGTCCCTTCTTCATAACCTTCCAGCCTTTGACCGATTGTATCTTCCGTTTTATCCACAACCGCGATACTCGGGGCTATTTCTTCATCATCGGTAAACGACGACATAATATTATTTGCATTGATGAGCCCGATGATAAGAAGCACCATTATAATCATGGACCACATGAAGGATTTCGATTTCAAACGTCTGCTCGCTGTATGGCCAACGGTAGTCCAAAAGTTACTCATCCTCGTCATCCCCCGCTTCATCTATAAATATATCGTGCAAAGAAGGCTCTTCTACCTCAAATTTGCGAACAAACCCTTCCTGGGCAACCGTGTAAAAAAGATCTTCAGCCACTTGTTCGTTTTCTACTTTGACAGTCGCTCCATCTTTTGTTTTATCCAAGCTTAAAATCCCGGGAGTGGCGTCCAGAAATTGTAAATCATAATCCGCTCGAATGCTGATGTTCTTCATGCCGTAAGATCGTTTAATATTTTTCAAATTACCCTGCAGTACAGGTTTTCCACGTTTTAACATAATAAGGTCTTCACACAGTTCTTCCACATTCCTCATCTGGTGGCTGGAAAAGACAATCGTCGTTCCTTTTTCCTGCAAATCCTGCACCGCTTCTCGCAACATGTCCGTATTCACCGGATCAAGGCCGCTAAACGGTTCATCCAAAATCAACAGCTCGGGGTCATGCAAAACGGCCGCGATAAATTGAATTTTTTGCTGATTCCCTTTTGATAATTCTTCAATTTTCTTGTTTTCATATTCCGGAACTTGAAATTTTCCCAGCCACGCGCGCATGACTTCAACAATATCCGTCTTTTTCATCCCTTTGAGTCTCATCAAATAAATCAGTTGTTCTTTTACCGTCAGTTTCGGATATAACCCTCTTTCCTCGGGGAGATAACCCACCAAATGTGTCCGTTTATAAGAAAGAGGCTCTCCGTCCCAAGTTACGGAACCGTTAGTCGGATCCAGCAGGCCCAGAATCATCCGAAAAGTGGTAGTCTTTCCCGCTCCGTTCGCCCCAAGCATACCGAACATATTGCCTTTTTCTACATTAAGGGATAAGCCATCCACAGCCTTGTTTTTGCCGAATTGCTTTTGTACATCATTAATGACCAGTGTCATAAAATCCTCCTTTGGATTTAATATAAAAATCAAACAGTTATCGATTCCAATGCTTCTTTGCGAAACGTTTCATCTTCCAAAAATTGCTCGATAAAAATTGGCATGTTTCTCCCCAGTTTAAAACTTTGCCACCAACTGAGATCATCGTTCAAAATCACCACCTCCATGACATTGCCGTCATCGGTTGTCGCATACATCGCCTGGTTAAGGACAAAAGCCGTTGATCCACCTTTTTATCCGTGGGAGTCAATGCCTTCGATGTCAGCTGTACCCGCTTCCAATATTTCCATCAGTATGGATGTGGCTTCTTCATTCGACCATTCACCTGTCTGGATTTCGTGCAGCCGGCATAGTTACACCTCTCTCGTTTCCTCGTCACTGAGCATCAACGGCAGGCTTTCATGCAAACTCAAGCTTTCGCGTTTCATAATTTGAACGCCTCGATCCGCCAGCCATTCCTCCGTCGCTTCGGCATCACTCGTTAAAATCTGGGGCGGTGTTCCCTCTACACTGACTTCTTGGATGCCTGGTGCCTCTTCAACCCCGGTAACGGAGTTCGCCAGCCATATTCGCTTAAATTGTTGCGCGAGTATATCTTTTTCTATCGCCTCCCGTGTTTTCCCATGTTTCATAATCACGATATAGTCGGCTAAACGTTGCACTTCATCCGCGATATGCGTAGCAAACACGATGCTGCAATCAGGATCCTCTTCCATTTTACGGATCAGGATTTTCTCCAACTGTGTTTGCCCTTCCATATCCAGACCGGCGAATGGTTCATCAAGGAGCAGGAACGATGTATCACGGCTGATTTGCAGGGCAATCACCGCCTTGCGTTGCATCCCGACGGATAGCTTGCTGATTCTTTTGCGCAACGGGAGCTTGAATTCCCGCACAAAGGCTTGAAAGCGGTCCTCTTGCCAGCTGTCATCATGCGCTGCATGCAAATCCCGTAGTTGTTGCAGCCGAAAAGGAAGCACTTCCGGGAAGGTTTGAGGGACATAGCTGAAAGCGGCTTTTGCTTTGACATCATGAATATTGTAGCCGAGGATATTCGTTTCTCCCTCCCCGGGGTAATCACCGCTCCACGCTTCAAACAGCGTTGTTTTGCCGGCGCCATTATTTCCGATCAACGCTGTAATCGTTCCGGCTGGGATCTCTAGATTGATAGGGCCGAGCGTAAAATCATCCCCCATTTTCCTGACAATATTTTCGCACGTCAGTGTCTGCATCGCTTATCTCTCCTCTCTCAAAACAATATTCAGCAGTTGCTTAATCTCCGCATCCGTATACTCATGTTGGCGGGCTGTTCTCACCGCTTGCCGGAGGGCGTCCTGAACTGCTTGTTCTTTTAACATCGATCGTTTCTTTTTCCCCACTTCTTGAACGAACGTTCCCTTGCCGCGGTGTGTTTTGATATAGGCGTCTTGCTCCAAATTTTGATACGCGCGTCGTGTTGTAATCACGCTGCATCCCAGATCAGTGGCGAGCGCGCGAATGGACGGGAGGGCTGTATCCGCGGGCAAATAACCGGACACGATAAGCGCTTTCACCTGCTCTTCGATTTGATAATAGATTGGCTCTTGCCGGTCTTCATTAACTTCAATCGGGAGCGGCACGGACATCCCCTCCCTTCCGCTTAATCCGTCTATGACCTAATAGCAGGACGATAAGGAGGGTGACACTAATAATGCTGATGGCAATCAAGCCATTAAGCAGGAAAGAGCCTTCCTCAGCCAGGTGAATCGTAAATGCCATGAACGTGCGATCAATTGGGGCAAGCCAAACCCATGCGACGAAATAGAGCAATACATAAATGAAAGATACTATATACGCTTGACTATAAAGGTGGAGCCTTTTTTGGTAACGAACCCCAACCTCCTCGAGTGCAAGGTGTACCGCTACAAAGGCAATAGCTGCCCAAAAAACGAGAAAACTGTAAAAGGCGGGATCCATGAATGAAAAAGGGAACACATTCGTAAAGACCGTTACAACACAAATGCCGATCATCATGATGACAGGCGCTTGCACACCCTTCACCAGTATTCTGCTATAAAATAGCTGCCTCTCGGATACGGGGAGGCGTCTTGCATACGTATAAAAAGCACTTGACCATTTTGAAGGCGGCAGTTCTGCCAACCGGAAACCTTGGAGGTGGATATTGCCCAATAACACCAGAACTCCAAAGATTAAAAAGACAGCTTCCGGAATGGCAGTCCCCACATTCATCTCAGGATCCCTATTTGCAATGACATGAATTAATAAGGCTATTAATGCACAAGCGAGGAGTCCATTTAAAAAACCGGATACACCCATTTGCCTCCATTCAAACAGCGCTAACCGAACGATTTCTTTCACGTCCTTCACCTCCTATATCCTTGTTTCCGTATCTTCTTCCTGCCGCCATATTCCACCAGGAATAATGTTACTAATACAATGGCGATAGAGATGCCCAACATCGCTGTGGGATTGGCTGCTGAATACTCAATCGTAAACTGCACAAATGTACCATTATAAGGAATGAGCCATATCCAAATGACGAGGTAGAAGACCAAGAATCCGATCATCCAGGCAAAACTTTTCAGGTTCATTTTCGTATCTTCTTTCAAGCTGTATCCAATTTCATTTATGGCGTTCATCGTGGAAATCATAGCAATTGCGACCCAAAAAGCAGCGAAGCTTATAAAGATATTATCTCCCAAGGAGAACGGAAACGGGTTGGGAACAAAGATTACTGCCAACGACACCATGGCGAACGTGAGCACAGTTAGGTACACGACTTTCACAAGTAAACGACTACGGAATAATGCCACTTCCGATACCGGTAAACGCTTCGCATAACGATAAAATGGCGTCGAAAGTAAATGATCGTTCATTTTCGCAATATTAAACGGTGCACCGCTGAACTGAGACATGCCAAGCCAGAGGATGCTCGCTAAAATAAACCAAAAGTCCAATAAAATGGCTATTCCTTCATCTTCTGCTAATCCCGCAACAAAAACTAAGAGAATGGCGTAACAGATCAGCACGAAAAGCGCTCCAACCACACCCCGAATACTCACATTCTTCCATTCAAACCAAGCCAGACGGAATACATCCCTTACCATTATGAACCCCAGATTTCGCGAGGGCAACATCCAGGTAATTTCTTTTGGTTGGTATGGACATGCCGTTCAGGGAATGAATGCCTTTGAATAATATGCACAAGACAAATGTTGAGCCATTCCCTCGTCATTCGACATCAAACGAGCAAAGGAATGCCCGAGCTATGATTACTGGCTATTGATTTCGACAGCTTTTGAGCTAAACGGTGTCGTATAAACGCTCCGATCCATCCCTAACAAACTGAGGATGCGGTCCAATTGCGGCTCATGATTATCCGGAAACAACCGTCGGAGTTGACCGTCGATCTCCATGTGAATAATATCGACGGTATCCAGCAGTTCTAAGACAGCTTCGCCCGTCGGGCGAATGCTTCGACGGCCACCGCCCCCCATCAAATTCAGGGGCTCGTCATCTGTTTCCATGCTTGTGCGAATGAGGTATTCGAACAGGGAATAAATCATCATACTCATCATCATCACATAAGCAAAAGCTTCGACACGGCGGGGTTTTTCCAAGAAAAGCCGTCGGACAAAAAACGGATCCTTGAGAAACCGGAAGCGATTTTCCACGGTTTGTTGGCCTTTATAGCCTTTCAATAGGTCCACGTCGGAGGCCGTGTCGTTGCCCGCATTGGTGACCAGGATAAAGATGGACGCTTCTTTGCGAAGCTGTTCGAGGGTCTCTTCCGACGGGGATTGCAGCTCTAATTGGGCACGATAGACGGTGACCGGCGGAGGCGGCGGTTCCCCTTTTTTGGGACGCCCGCGTTTCTCGCGTTTGCCGGGCACCTCTTCACGGACCACGGTGCCTTCAAACGTATGATACCCTTTGTGATGGTGCTTGAGAAAGTCGGCAAGCGCAGCTTCGGCATCGGCCTCACAAGCAAAGTCCCGGCTTTCCAGCTCTTTTTGCTCTTTGCGACAGCTTTGCTTTTCATTTTTGAGTTGGTTGTCGATCTTCTTTTTCTTCCGACCATCCATTTGATCGGATTGAACAACCAGAAACCGGTAGGGGTTTCCGTGCAGTTTCTCTTTGGCGGGATAGGTGTGATAAGAAGCCGCCCCTTTGCGGTTGACAAAGTGGCCAATATCTTCCCATTCATTTTCATCGTCCTTCAAGGCTTTTTCTTTCAGTGTTTTGGCCACTTTAAAATTTTCCGGCAACCGGGATAAAAACTGAAAATCTGGCTGATCCCCTTTGCCTTGGACCATTTTTAAATTGTCTTCGGTGACCAGTGCGCTGTCCGCGATAAAAATCGCTTGGGCCAACTGATCCGGCTCGTACCATTGTCTCAGAGCTTTCATGACTTTCGCGTTCCATGTTTTATCATCCTGATTGCCGTTTAAGACGTCGGCATAGACGGGGATGCCCTCCGGTGATGTCGTCAACCCGAATTTAATCTGCGGAGCATCCGGGCGATGATCTTTGGTGTGGCCATGGACGATTTTTAATAACGCCTCATCATCGGGGTCGTTTTTGGGTGCACCTGTATATACAAAGGACGTGGTATCAGCGTGCAGCCCTTCCCACGTAAGGTTGACGCAGGATTGCACCCCTTGAATGCTGTGCATACAAATCTCTTCAAGCCCGGCGTTATAAAGGGCATCTAAGGCCCGTCCCAGCGCATCATCATTGAAATCACTCGCAGTGACGCCTGGGCCGAACAGCAATTCAACATCTTGGTTTTCATAGAATGCTTCGACCTTGAAGAGGGGCTTACGATCAGACAATTGGTTGATGATCAAAGCGGCGATCCGTGTGCCCACGGACACTTGGCAATCTTCCTTTTTGACGGGAGAAAGTCTATCGATACGTTCGACCAATCCAGCTTCTTCAATCAATTGGCGAATCACGGGAGTGGAGCCGAGACGCACCGTTTGAAAGCCCGATATACCTTCCATGGATTCAGTCACAGGAATCACCTCAAAATCTGGCTTCCTTCTACACTTTGATACAAGAAGGCCAAATTCCTGCAAAAATTAAATTTGACGCTTAAACGGGCGCGAAATATGGGATGAACAACTCCCACTGTTCATCTGTTTATATCTATATACACAGTATAACATTAAACATCATTTTGCAACGGTTTTTTTTTAAAATAAAAAACACGCCCATGTTTGGACGTGTCAATATTGAGGATAATTTTCATGTATAGTTGCACTCATCTGATGATATCCATAGCACCCGGAATCGATATATCGGGGGCGTTTCGGGCTTCATGGCCCGTTCATGACTACCGTACGCGTCGAGTTGGATTCGATTCGGTCACCATGAAGCTTCCATGGTGACCACTCGTATTGATTTGCGTTTGATTTGGGCTCCATAAACCTTTTATGACTACCGTACGGGCTGATTCTAAACCACTTCGGGACTCATAAGAAGCCGCAACAACCCTGCAACAGGTTTCTAATCGCGTTGCACTTTTATACTTCCCTTTTTTTACAATATAAGCATACCGGCAATCGCGCCGTTCATCAAATTTCCGAGGATCGCGGCCAACAACGCCCGCGGCCCAAACTGGGCAATTTCCTGGCGACGTTCCGGTACAAGCGCGCCTAAACCGCCGATCATAATCGCGATCGTACCGATGTTGGCAAACCCGCACAGTGCAAAGGTTGCAATCGCGATTGTTCTCGGATCCGTAATCGCTCCTGCTTCCATCGCTTCAATCAAAGTGCCGAAACCGACAAACTCGTTGATAATCGTTTTCTCGGCGATCATTTGTCCGACTAACATCGCTTGTTCCCAAGGCACACCGATCAAGAAAGCCAAAGGAGAAAATACAAAACCAAATATGGTAGCGATGGTCAAATCCTGACTAATAAGCCCAAGACCTAAATCAACTACTTCCACAAGTGATACAAAGGCAAGCACCATTGCACCAACGTTCAAGGCCAACTGCAACCCATCAGTTGTCCCTCTTGCCGCCGCATCAATTACGTTTCTTGTGTCTTTATCTCTTTCGAGTTTAACATCATCCGTCGTCTTGCTGTGTTCAGATTCGGGAACGACCATTTTAGCCATGACAAGCCCGGCCGGGGCTGCCATAAAACTCGCTACAATCAAATAATCCACCGGTGCTCCCATCGCGACCAGACCCCGAGGACTGATCCGGCAACGGTCCCCAATCCAACCGTCATCACCGTAAAAAATTCCGAACGAGTCATTTGACTCAAGTAAGGCTTGATCGTAAGCGGCGACTCTGTAATCCCGACAAATATATTCACGGTTGCCGCGATAGATTCCACTTTACTTATCCCCAAGACTTTTGAAATGAAACCGCCCAGAATTTTAATCAACCAAGGCATAAATCCTATGTAAAAAAGTACACCCATTAAAGCTGCGAAGAAAATAATGACAGACAAAACGTGAATGAAAAATGTGTTTCCATCATTTAGCGCCATCATTTCTTCCCCGAACAAAAATTCAATCCCGGCATCTGCAGCCCCTAAAATACCGGTTACAAATTGACTGAGAACGGCCAGCACTTCTTCGCCTACACCCCAGCCGAGGAAAAGCAAACCGATGGCAATCTGAATCGCCAACGCGCCTAAAACAGTCTTTACATTAATATTTTTTCGGTCCACTGACAGCAAGAAAGCGAGGCCCAACAATACAACGATTGCTACAAGCCCCCATGCAATGTTGCCCAATAACTCCATATCTCGCGCTCCCCCTGTGAAATTTTTGATGGAAAATTAATGCTTGTATGAAGAACTAGGTTCAACGTTAGATTACCATGGTCATGGTGCCTTTCACAATATGTGCACGGACATTTCCATTATCAGCCGTTCTTACGGTTGTGAGCAAGTTCGATGATTTGCTCTTCCTCTTCCGTTCCACCGAAAACAGCGGGAATTTCCGTCGGTTTCCCTTCATCATCTATTGCTACCATTGTCACAAAAGACGTGGCCGTTGTTCTTGTGTCTCCGGTCGCCGGATTCTCTACACTCACGTGAACATAAACAACCATCGATGTACGGCCGGTCGTTGCTACCCATGCTTCAACATTAACAAGATCCCCCGATTTTACGGCTTCATGGAAATCGACGCTGTCCACGGAAGCAGTGACGACGATTTCCCCCGAATGCCGCATCGCTGCAATTGCTGCAGCTTCATCGATATATGCAAGAACATTGCCGCCGAAAATCGTTTGCAAATGATTGGTATCCGATGGGCTTACCAGATGCGATTGAAGGGTATGGGAACGGGACATTGGCCGCGTTTCTTTTTGTTCGCTCATGCTGATCCCCTTTCTTTTCATAAGTCCCTAATAAAACTACATTTTTTGACGGTGTTCGTCAAATAAACCTTAGAAAACTTGGCTTATCGCCAAGCGTTACCTGCCAAAAAAAGCCAAGCCCCATCAATCGGGCTCGGCTTTCGGAAATGATTGAATACTTTCTCTTAAGGCTACACTTCCAGTATAATTTTACCTTTCGTTTTTCTGCCTTCCATTAATTCATGGACGTGCGCGGCATCCTCGAGCGAGAACGAATGACCGATCTGTAACTCTAACTCGCCTTTTTGCAAATGGGCAAACAACGTTTCCAGGCTTGATTGCATCAACTCAGGTTTTCGCATAATTTGCGGTAAAAAGAAACCGATGACGGATTGATTTTTTTCCATGAGCCGCATCGCGTTAAATTTGCTTGGCTCACCACTCGCGGAACCGAAAATAATGAGCCGTCCAAAGGAACCGAGCACTCGAAGTGTTTTCTCGAAAATGTCCCCGCCGGCCATCTCCAAGGCGATGTCCACGCCTTTGCCGCCGGTTGCCTCCAGGACTTCTTTTTCCCAACCTTCTTGTGTGTAATTGATGCCGATATCAGCACCCATTCGCTTGGCGTCCGTCAATTTTTCCTCCGTACTTGCCGTCGCAATCACTTTGGCGGCGCCATGCAGTTTGGCCAGTTGTACAGCGATGCTGCCGACTCCACCGGCCGCTGCATGAACGAGCACCGTCTCCCCTTCTGCCAATTGCCCCATTGTTTTCAACACATGATAGGCACTCAATCCTTGAAGTGGCAAGGCCGCGGCGGTCGAGAGATCCAATGCGTCTCCGATCGGAATCAATCCGCGCGCATCAGCCGCTACATACTCGGCATATCCGCCTGAACCGGTCAACGTTACCACTCGTGTACCCGGTTCTACATTCTTTACTCCCGCTCCGACTTCTTTTACGACTCCCGCGACTTCAGCCCCGGGTATAAAAGGAAGGGGCGTTGGAACGACATATTGTCCCCGCCGCCGTGCGGTATCTGCATAATTGACACCGACACGGTGAACTTCAATTAATGCTTCCTGCTCATTCGGTTTTGGAACGTCTACGTTTACGGTTTCCAATACATCCGGTCCGCCAAAGGTTGAAAATTGAATCGCTTTCATTTTATCACCTATTTTCCTTTAAATTCTGGATTTCGTTTTTCCTTAAAAGCTGCCACACCTTCTTGATGATCTTCTGTCGTCATCATCATCGTTTGCGTGATGCGTTCTTGTTCCAACATTTCATCAAGGGAGGCTGTCATGGCATGATCGATGAGCTTTTTCATCATTCCATGAGCGACACCAGGCCCAGCTGCCAGTGACGTCGCCAGTTTCATTGTCTCTTCCTGCAATTTATCAATCGAATATAGTTCGTTGATAACCCCAAGCTCATACAATTTTTTGGCCGATATCGATTCACCGCTAAAGAAAAACTGCTTGGCAAGATGAGGGCCAATCAATCTCGGTAAAAAATAAGACCCGCCGGCGTCCGAAATCAATCCCACTTTGGAGAAACTGAGGGCAAACTTGCTATCGTCGGCCGCCACGATTAAATCACAGGCAAGTGCCAAGTTGAATCCTGCCCCGGCCGCGAAACCATGCACAGCCGCAATCACAGGTTTAGGCGAAGACTTGATCGCCAAAATACAATCGTTCATCCTTCCGAGATGGGCATACATGTCCTGAGCAGAAGCCGAACGGGAATCCATCGATTTCACATCCCCACCGGCGCTAAACGACCGGCCGGCACCGGCAAGAACAATAACACGAACATTATCATCTGTTTCAGCTTCTTTTACCGCCTTTGTTAACTGCTCAATCATCTCTCCGCTAAAGGCATTCAACCGATCCGGGCGGTTTAATGTTAACGTTAGCACCGAATCCTGTACATTTTGTTGTAAGTCTGACGTGCTCATCTACCTCTCCCTTTCTGTTATTTTATAAGCCATCCGCCATCTACGAGAACATCAGAGCCGACCATATACGATGCTTCGCGGGAAGCGACAAACGCAATCACATTGGCTATTTCTTCTGATTGCCCTACGCGTTTTAGTGTCGTATTTCGCTCGATTGCCTTGGAAAACCGTTCATTTGTCAAAGCATCTTCCGTCAATGGCGTTTCTACAAATCCCGGAGATACGGAATTGACCCGAATGCCGTAAGGTGCAAGTTCAAGGGCAAGCGCTTTCGTAAAATTAAGGGCACCCGCCTTCGCAGCGCTGTAATGGGGGATCTGCGCTCCCGCTTTATGGCCGGATAGCGAAGCGACATTGACAATCGAACGCGGGCTGGGCCCGCTTTCTTTTTCCGCTTGTTGAATCATTAAAGCACCAAGTGTTTTTGACGGAAGAAATATGCTTTTGAGATTCACGTCTTGCATCGCGTCCCAATCTTCCTCTGAAGTATCCATGATCGGGGAATGGCTGGATCCGCCCACGCCGTTAATTAACACATCTAACCTTTCAAATCGATCTTCTGCAAAAGCGGCTAGCTTTTCCACGTCTTCTTTTTTTATCATATCGGCGGGAAAAATCTCCGACCCCGGCACTTCCGCTGCCACTTTCTGCAATTTTTCTTTTGTTCGGCCGACTAAAATAACATTTGCCCCTTCATTGGCAAGCCGTATGGCTGTTTCTTTTCCGATTCCGCTCCCCGCGCCCGTAATCAAGGCGGTCATATCTCTAAACCTCATTGCGCCCTCCTCCGTATCTCTCTCAAGTTTGAATGCCATGCAAGATCATATCGACGAAAATGCCTGCAACTTCTTCATCACTGTACTCCCCTTCAGGATTAAACCATTGATAGCTCCAATTAACGACACCGAGAATCGCGAGCGTAACCATAGGTGGATTCAGATCATTACGGAATTCTTTTGTTTTCATCCCCTCCCGGACAATCTCCTCGACCCGTTCCCTTACTTGATTACGCTTGCGGGCGATTTCGGTGTAACTATCAGCACCCAAGTGACGCATTTCCCGAAAAAGAATATTGGCGCTGGAGCGCTGCATTTTTATTTTCATTACCATTAAATAAACGACACCAACGAGTTTATCCCGATTCTTTTTTGTTTCATCATAGGAAAGTTCTTCGATATTTCGAACCAAATCATCGATGTATTCATAATGGATTTCGGTTAACAATTCTTCTTTACTGGAAAAATAGTAATAAAACGTTCCTTTCGTCACATCCAGCGATCGAACGATGTCCTGAATGGACGTTTCTTTAAATCCTTTTTTCCAAAATAATTGGATGCTCTCTTTTTTTATTTCTTGTTTCATCATCAGCCCTCATTACATTAAGTTCGTCCCTCCGTCAACAACAACGACATCTCCGGTGATATATTTTGAAGCGTTAGACGCAAGAAAAAGGGTGGCTCCTTTCAGATCATCATCGCTGCCAAAACGTTGAAGCGGCGTGAATGCCAGCATTGCTTGACTGTTTTTCTCCATCAGGTCTTTTGACATTTTTGTCTTAAACCAACCCGGCGCAATGGCATTAACGTTAATATTGTAACGCCCCCATTTTACGGCTAAATCTTTCGTAAAGTTGATAATCGCACCTTTGCTCGTGTTGTACGGAATGGTGTCCATCATTTCCGGCATCGAGTTTTTCAGTGCCGCAACCGAGGAAATGTTAATAATTCTCCCGCCCCCTTGCTCGATCATGACTCTGCCGACCGCCTGGCTCATGAGAAAGGTGCCTGTGATGTTGACATCGATCACTTTTTTCCACGCATCCAGGGGAAGATCGGCAACTGGCGCTCCCCATGTGGCCCCGCTGTTGTTGATAAGTATATCGATGGAATCAAACTTCTCCTGTGTCCTCGCGACAAGGTTGTTCACATCTTCTTGATCGGTCACATCGCATTGCAAGGCAAGCGTCTCTATTCCATATTCCTTTTTTAGCTGTTTGGCTACGTCTTCACAGTTTTCCAGTCTGCGTGAGCAAAGCACGACATTAGCTCCGGATTCTGCCATTGTTTCCGCAAACTGTGCGCCGAGCCCCCGGCCGCCGCCCGTGACAATGGCTGTTTTTCCTTTGATATCAAAAAGATCCAATACACTCATCATGGTAACCTCCCCGTTACTGTTTTCTTAATCGCACCACACTTACGATAATATTCAGTTATAAAAATTCTGAACATTACCGGAAGAAAGGAACCCTCCTGAATACTAACCATTTAGTATGTATACATTGTATCATAGATTTCGTTCTGTTAAATAAAATTTTCTTTGTATCAAAACAAAAAGGGCTTTGCTCGTGTCAAAGTAGTTGAAAGAAGAATCTGGTTAACAAGCAAAGCATTAGCTTTGATGAAAAGAGCATTTAGCCTATAAATTTTTCAAGCGGTGGATGTCCCGATCATGGTGTTTCATTTTTTCTTCAATTCCCGAGAAGTCAACATCCAACAAGCGTAGCTGTCGGTCAACAAAATCAAATCGTTCCTTTGTCTCATTAAACCGGGTATTAATTTCTGTCCGGAGCCCTCTCTGCCCATCCGTCAACACCTTTTGGCCGGTTTTCAATTCTTCGATGTTTTCATCCATTCTATTCATTCTCTCATCCATTGAAGTGATTCTTCCATCCATTGACACAATTTTTTCATCCATAGATTCGATTCTTCTATCCATTGACTCGATTCTTCCATCCATGGAAGTCATTCTTTCTTCCATGCGAGTTTGGCCTGATTTTAACTCGTTAACATCTCGACCCATCTCATCCAATTTCGACAAAATTTGTTTTAATTCTTCGCTCATCGTTATCCCCCTTTCCTTTAAATATAACTCTAGTTTACACGAACAAATATTCTGTGTCAACTGTAATTTCTCTACAGATACAAATAATGAACACCCTATATTATGATTACACGAAAAGAGAAAACCCCCGTCAAATCAAGTAGATTTAACGAAGGTTTCCCAGTTTCAAAGACTATTAAACATTCACTTTGCTCATGGAAATGCCACATGCTTTAGCTACGCCTTCACCATAACCAGGGTCGGCTTTGTAGCAGTTCTCGATGTGCCGGAGCTTAATGAATTCAGGCGCGTCTGAAATATCGCGGGCCGTGTTGGCAAACAATCTTTCTTTTTGCTCATCGCTCATTAGATTGAACAGTTTGCCGGGTTGTTCGTAATAGTTGTCGTCATCCTCCCGGAAGTTGTATGCGTATGCGTCCCCGTCGATTTCCAAAGGCCCTTCTTTTCGCTCGGGCGTTTCCTCCCATTCACCGTAACTGTTCGGGTTATAACCAATGGTGCTTCCGTGGTTGCCATCCACGCGCATGGCACCATCGCGATGATAACTGTGGGCCGGGCATTTCGGCGCGTTAACCGGGACTTGATGGTGGTTTACGCCTAAACGGTACCGCTGCGCATCCCCATAGGAGAACAACCGCCCCTGTAGCATCTTATCCGGCGAATAACCAATTCCCGGCACGATATTTGTCGGGGCGAAGGCCGCTTGCTCCACTTCCGCGAAGTAGTTTGCCGGATTTTGGTTGAGGACAAATTCCCCTACTTCAATCAGTGGAAAGTCTTTTTTATACCATACTTTTGTGAGGTCAAAAGGGTTGTACGGCATGTTTTTGGCTTCTTCTTCCGTCATCACTTGGATGTACATCTTCCATTTTGGATAGTCTCCGTTTTCGATGCTCTCCAATAGATCTTTTTGGTTGCTTTCGCGATCTTTACCAATGGTTTCTTCCGCTTCTTGGTCGGTTAAGTTCTCAATGCCTTGTTGGGATTTGAAGTGGAACTTCACCCAAACCCGTTCGTTATCAGCATTGATCAAACTGTACGCATGGCTTCCAAATCCATGCATATGGCGGTATGATTTCGGAACGCCACGATCACTCATGACGATCGTAACTTGATGAAGCGCTTCGGGCAACGAGCTCCAGAAATCCCATTTGTTCTGATCACTGCGCTGATTTGTGTATGGGTCACGTTTGACCGCGTGGTTTAAGTCCGGGAATTTTATTGGGTCTCTGTGGAAGAACACAGGAGTGTTATTACCGACAAGGTCCCAGTTCCCTTCATCGGTATAAAATTTCAAAGCAAATCCACGAATGTCCCGCTCATCATCTGCGGCCCCGCGTTCCCCGGCAACCGTGGAAAAGCGAGCGAACATATCGGTTTGCTTGCCGACCTCAGAGAAAATATCCGCTCTTGTGTATTTTGTTACATCATTGGTGACCGTGAACGTTCCGTACGCGCCGGAACCTTTTGCGTGCATTCGCCGCTCCGGAATGACTTCCCGGTCAAAGTTGGCCATTTTTTCCAGGAACCAAAAGTCTTGCATAAGCATCGGACCACGCGGGCCTGCTGTCATGACATTCTGGTTGTCGGGAATCGGATTCCCAAACGCCGTTGTCAGTTTCCTTTTTTCATTGTTTTTGTTTTCATTTTCGCTCATTAAAAAGCGCACCTCCAAGAGAATTTTTTATAAAAACAAGCCGTATGTTAAATTGAATGCTTACTGCCATTCATTAACTTTGACAGTTCGCACACACCCCCTTTAACACAACATGATGGAAGTTAACGGGTTCGTCAACGGTATAGTTCGTTTCTTGAGCAACAGTGCCGAGCCATTCTTTCGGAAGATCCGCATAAATCTCGTCGATTTTCCCGCATTTCTTGCATGTAATGTGATGGTGGTCATCGACATTTGCGT
Source organism: Salicibibacter halophilus (assembly GCF_006740705.1). Classification (GTDB taxonomy): domain Bacteria; phylum Bacillota; class Bacilli; order Bacillales; family Marinococcaceae; genus Salicibibacter; species Salicibibacter halophilus. The sequence goes on from NZ_CP035485.1 coordinate 1,827,924, forward strand.
CATAGCGGCTGGCGTTATCTCCCAATTTTAATTCCAAAATGTATTCCGCATCTACTAAGTAACGAAGCGAATTATAGATGGTGCCGTAAGCAAAATTTTGGCCTCGATTCCGAAGCCGATCCATAATTTCAACCGCTGTCGGGTGATCCCCCGACTCCCAAATAACTTCATAAACAGCTTGTCTTTGGGGTGTATGGTAAGCTTTGGCCGGCATGTGATTCACCCCTCACATCTACTAATTTATACTTAGTCTAAATTTATGTCAAGACATTCGGTTTTGATATTTTCGGGTTTATAAAAATAACGGCAAAAAACTAATGCTCCGTGGTTAACCCCCGGATTGATGCCCCTAGCTTCCATATCCATGAAATTGTCATCATCGATTTAAACACAATAAGTGTGATAGTGTTATCATAGAAAAAAGACTTCAGAGGTGAAGAAAGTGGCTCAAACAAAAAGAAAAAATACAAACAAAAAAGCCCCGATCAAAACACTTGTCGTCATTACGCTGGCCCTTGTAATTGTCTTGGGAGCGCTTTTGTTCGTCGTAAATAGTGGCGGAAATACTACGGCTGTCGGCGATTCGCCGCCAATTGAAGATGTTCCTACCACGGGAGATGAAAATGCCCCCGTTTCCATCGTTGAATTCGGCGACTATAAGTGCCCCGGATGCGGAACTTGGGACCGGGAGATTGTGCCACAACTGTATGATGATTATGTAGATAACGGCGATGCTTCTTTGTCTTATTATAATTACATTGGCTTTGGCGAGGAATCCTTACTGGCATCCTTGTCTGCACAGACTGTTTATAATGAAGCCCCGGATCAATTTTGGACCTATCACCATGCCCTTATGCAACAAGCCTCGCAACAAGGGTCACAGGTGACGACAGACCTTCTTCTGGATTTAGCGGAAGAGCATGCTCCAGATGTAGATCAAGAGGAGCTGGAGGAAGCCATCGATAATCAGGAAGCTATGCCCAGCATTGAACACGACCAGGAAGTGATCGAGGAATTCAACGTACAATCGACACCTACGATCATGGTCAACGACCAAGTCATTGACGATCCTTTTGATTATGACGCCATCCAAGAAGCCATCGACGAAGAATTGACGGCTGCCAGCTCATGACTCGGCAAAGCCTCTTCTTATATGCCGCTTGGGTGCTGGCCTTGATTTCAACGTTTGGAAGCTTATATTTCAGTGAGGTCGCGGGTTTTGTTCCCTGTGAAATGTGCTGGTATCAGCGGATAGCCATGTACCCGCTCGCGGTGATTCTTGGGATCGCGACCTTCCGATCTGATTTCGGCATTCGTTTGTATGCAATGCCTTTTTCCATTATTGGCGCTGTCCTGGCAGCTCTTCATTATGCAGAACAAAAAATCCCGGCGTTTGGCGGTGCAACACAATGCGCCGACGGGGGGCCTTGCAGCGCCGAGTACATTAACTGGTTTGGGTTTATGACCATTCCGTTTTTAGCCCTTATCGCTTTCCTGCTTATTACCATCTGCCTATTGTTCGTACGCCAATCATCCAAAGAAAAATAAAGGTGGGAGCGCTTTGAAATATAGGAGAATGACACTGCTCGGCACGACAGCACTCCTCCTGTTAAGTGCTTGCCAAGAGACGCAAGAAAACCGGCAAACGGATCATTCCGCAGAAGAAGAAAATACAAACGGTGAAAATACGGAAGAAAATAACACCGAAGAAGATGACGATGATCCATGGGTTATCGAAGAGGAACGATTCAACGAGACCGAGACGGTAGACGGGGTGGAAACCATTCAAAATCCGGACAATGTTCAAGTGCTCGTCAATCATGATTACGCATTGCCGGAAGGCTATGAACCGGACGATCTCACCGCCCCCGATGTTACCTTCTCTTTTGATGAAGACGTGGAAAAACGGTATTTACGGGAACCGGCAGCCGATGCACTGGAAAATTTATTCGATGACGCGGAAGAAGACGGGCATGCCCTCTTTGCCGTGTCCGGCTACCGCTCCTATGAACGGCAAGATGCCGTTTTTACAAATGCTGCAGCCGAAAGCAGCGAGGAGGAAGCAAATGAAACGATTGCCACTCCCGGTAACAGCGAACACCAAACCGGATTGGCGATGGATATTTCCAGCGAAAGCAACAATTTTGAATTAAGCACTTCATTTGCCGAGACTAAAGAAGGAGAGTGGGTTGCCGAACATGCCCATGAACACGGGTTTATCATCCGCTACCCGAAGGACGGCGAAGAGATAACGGAGATCTCCTACGAACCTTGGCACCTGCGGTATGTCGGCGAGGAAGCTGCAGAAATTATTTACGAACATGACATTACACTCGAAGAATTTTTCGAACACGCCGGTAAAATTTAAAAAAAGTGCTGCCTTCGCGAACAACACTCTTTAAAAAATCCACTCAATCAATGCCCAGCCCGCCCCACCGATTATACCGGCAACGACAGAATGCAGCACTTGTTCACGGCTAATGCTTTTTTCTTTGGACCAATCGATTATAAGCCATCCAACAAAGATGGCAAGCCCAAACCAAATGGCTTGCATTTTCCCCTCCCATTTTTCCTTCAGAGGCCGCGCTAAAGCGGCCTTCTTCTATGTTAATAAGACTTGTTCCAATTCCCGGACAAGCATAACCCCTTCTCGGATGTACACCTGCTCAATGTAGGCATCTTTTTCTTCTGATGATGAGAATTGATTCCATAAAGCACTGTACGCCGTAATCCCCTCATGGTCAAGTCCTGATTGATATCGGTGGGACAATAGGAATGGCGTCCCCAACACTATCGTTGCGTTCCCGTTGCCTATTCCTCCAACCGCCGCTGAAAATGGGATACGCAAAAAATGATAACCGTTGTCATCGACCATTTGATAATCCATGTACGCGCGATCGTAATCCCATCCGCCCCCAAACGTAAAACCGAGCGGTTCCAACTTTTGCTCCAAATCTTTCAATGGCATTTGTGAGCCGCTGATTTGTGATCGCAATTCCAACATAACCACGGCCTCCTATGAAACATTTCGCATTTCGCGGAAGGGCTAAGTGAACAGAAAAGAGAAACGCACACCTAAGACTCCTCCGCACCTTTCGTTACTATCTCTCGAAATACTGATTTCATGCAAATCATAAGAGGCAATTTCCACCATTTTTGGCTACTCCCATTCGTTCAAGCGTTCTTCCAACTCGATGCGGCGTTTAGCGTGACCAGGTTTGCCCAAAAGGGCATACATATTCTGCTTATAGCTCTCCACTCCCGGTTGATCAAACGGATTTACACCAAGCAAATAGCCGCTTAAAGCACATGCTTTTTCAAAAAAATAAATCAACGCACCCATTGAGAAAGCATTCAACTGTTCCATTTCAAGTATCAGATTAGGCACTGATCCGTCCGTATGCGCCAGCATCGTCCCTTGATATGCTTTTTTATTGATGGCATCAAGATGCTCGCCGGCAAGAAAATCGAGTCCGTCTTCGTCGCCATCCGATCGGGGAATTTGTATTTTATTCCGGCTTTTTCCAATATATAAGACAGTCTCGAATAAATGACGACGACCTTCCTGAACGTATTGGCCCATCGAATGAAGATCGGACGTGAAGGCTACCGAAGCAGGAAAAAGTCCTTTGCCGTCTTTCCCTTCACTTTCGCCGTACAACTGTTTCCACCACCCAGAGAAATCCGTAAGTTTCGGCTCGTAGGTGGACAACAATTCAATTTGTTTTCCTTTTTGGTACATGAGATAGCGAAAAGCTGCATATTGATAAGCCTGATTATGGCTTAAACGCTCTTCGGTGTATTCATAGCTCGCTTCCCGCGCACCCGCGAGCAGATCACGGATCGATATACCTCCCACAGCAATCGGGAGTAAACCTACCGGTGTAAGCACGGAGTAGCGCCCGCCTACATCGTCGGGAACGACGAACGTTTCATATCCTTCTGCATTTGCCATCGTTTTAAGCGCGCCTTTTTCCCGGTCGGTTGTAGCGATGATTCGTTTTTTGGCTTCTCCTTTCCCATACGTTTTTTCCATCCACGTTTTCACAATGCGGAACGCAATCGCAGGTTCCGTCGTCGTTCCCGATTTGGATATGACGTTTACGTAGACATTTTTGCCTGCCAGCGCCTCAAGAAGTTCAGCCGTATAGTCAGATCCAAAATGCTCTCCGAGGAAAAGAATATCCGGGCCGTTTTTCTTTTTCGGTTGCAAAAAAGAATGAAAAGAATGGCTTAAGCCTGATATCACGGCTTTCGCTCCCAGAGATGAACCTCCGATGCCGATGACAATAAACACATCTGCATGTTCACAAATGCCTGCGGCCGTTTTTTCGATCCGCTCAAGCTCCTCATGGTCTCCCTTGTCAGGTAAATCCATCCATCCGAGAAAATCCGCTCCCGCGCCATTTCCTGTATGTAAACGCCGGTGCGCTTCAGAAACCGCTGGCCGTAGCTGGTCCCATTCATGATCAGCCACAAACGGCGCAATATAATTTAAATTCAGTGACACAGGTGATGACATTAAAAATTCTCCCTCCTGAACAAAATATTTCTTGTTTCTTCATACATAATACAAACCTCCCTCCCTCATACTACCAACAGGTACATGTTAGGGAGGTGAAAAAATGAGCGGCTTACAACGCACGGCTCTCATTATAGCAATTATTGGCGCGGTTAACTGGGGTTTGATCGGATTCTTTGGTTTCGACTTAGTTGCAGCGATTTTCGGCGGCCAAGGCGCGGTGTTTGCACGAGTCATCTACGCCATCGTCGGGCTCGCCGGGCTCTATTGTATTTCCCTTCTTTTTCTCCCTCAAGAACAAACGCAGCAAAGTCCCGAACCACAAAGGTGATCCCCATGAAAAAACCCGGACGCTATTGATGTCCGGGTCTAATTTATTTTCTGGTTGGAAGCATCATTTACGTGCACGTTTGTTAAGATCGGCATGAATTTCATTGGACTCTTTCAACCAATCTTTGAGTTTATCTTCCAAGGTGTTAAATCCTTGATTTTTGTTTTCTTGCTTTTTCGGTCCACGTCCGCCGCCGCGTCGAGCTTCGCCGCTTTCCGGTGCGGGTTGGGTGGCGCGTATGGACAGGGAAATCTTCCCGGAATCAGAATCTACGGACTTTACCTTCACTTTAACTTCCTCTCCGACGGCAAGCACATCATTAATATCTTTCACGTAACCATGGGCTACTTCGGAAATATGAACAAGTCCTTGGTTTTTATCATCAAGCGCAACAAAAGCTCCGAATGGTTTAACACCCGTCACTTTGCCCTCTACAATGCTGCCAACTTCGTACTCTGCTACAGACATTCAAACATCCCCTAAACATTTATTAACGCATAAATCATACCACATGTTCACCTTTCAGGCAAAGAAAACTTCAAGATCTAGAGTGGTAATTCTGCATGATCCCGACTTTGCTCCGCCCTCGATATCACCGCAACAAGTTATGGATGCTGTAACGTTATCACCAGCAGAACAAATCACAGAAGAAAGCTTGACATCCTTTCTTCGTCTAAATAATGTGTACTTAACTGATTTATTTAAGAAAGGAGCTGTTCAGATAAGATGGCCACAGATCGTTGGACATCACGTATTGGATTTATTTTAGCTGCAGCAGGATCGGCTATTGGGTTAGGAACCGTTTGGCGTCTTCCCTATGTCGCGGGCACAGAGGGCGGCGGTGCTTTTTTCCTCATCTTTCTTGTGCTTTTGTTGACAGTGGGAACGGCATTGCTGCTTGCCGAATTCGTACTCGGCCGGCATACACAGGAAGGGGCGATTCGCGCCTATAAGCACGTTGCTCCCAAAGGTCAATGGCAATGGATCGGGATTTTGGGGATGGTTGCAGCCTTCTTGCTCTTATCTTTTTATAGCGTTGTCGGAGGTTGGATCATCGCTTACCTGGTGCGAAGTTTTGGCGGTCAAGTGACCAATCCTCCTGACGGAGATTACACAGCCCTATTCGAAACAATTACCGCCAACCCTTGGGAAGTGGGCATAGCCCACCTTGCCTTTATGATTATGACGATTCTCGTCGTTCAACAAGGGGTTCGAAAAGGAATTGAAAAAGCCAGCGTTTACATGATGCCGGCGTTGTTTATTCTTTTCGCCGTGCTCGTCGTTCGCTCCCTCACGCTTGACGGTGCTTGGGAAGGCGTCGTTTTCTTTTTGCAACCTGACTTATCAGCCGTGACCGGCGAAACGCTGCTTACAGCCCTTGGCCAAGCATTCTTTTCTCTTAGCCTCGGCGTTTCTGTCATGGTAACCTACAGTTCTTATTTAGGTAAAAGTGAAAACCTGCCGCGGTCCGCCTGGTCGGTGGTGTTGCTCACGATTCTCATCGCTTTTATGGCTGGACTCGTAATCTTTCCGGGCGTATTCGCGTTTGATTTGCAGCCGGACGAAGGGCCGGAACTAATCTTCACCATTTTACCGGCAGTATTCGGGGAAATGGCTTTCGGGTCTCTCTTTTTCACACTCTTTATGATTTTAATGCTGTTTGCCACATTGACGTCTGCTTTTTCCCTCGTGGAAATCATCGTCAAACCTTTGATTCGAGGCAAAGAGGAAAAGCGTGTTAAAATGACATGGATTGTCGGGTTGCTCATTTTTGCAATGGGAATTCCGTCGAATCTTTCTTTTGGCGTTCTTGCAGATTGGGACGTGTTTGGGGACATCTTTTTTAATCAAGTCGATTACCTGGTCAGCAATATTTTACTGCCTACCGGCGCGTTTCTCATCTCGGTATTTGTTTCCTGGAGAGTTCGCAAAGAAGATTTGCAGGAAGAAATGCTGCGTGGAAGTAACAGAGGAATTGGATTTTTTAACACTTGGTTATTTACAAGTCGTTATATCGTGCCGATAGCCATTTTGGTTGTTTTTATCTCCATGATTTAAATGCCCATTCCAGCGTTTAACATGGTATAATGGTATTTGGAAAACGAACGGAGGTGTCGTAAGACAGTGGGGAAAAGACTCGGACTTTTTATTTTAACGAATATACTCGTCCTGACGACGGTGGCCATCGCTTGGTCGTTGATTACAACGTTTACGAATATCGATGGCTCTTTTCAGTCCAGCGACGGCGTTTTGGGAATAAATGTGCTCTCCTTATTGATTTTTAGTTTATTGCTCGGTTTTGGCGGTTCATTGTTCTCCTTGGCCATTTCACGTTGGGTCGCGAAAAAAATGATGCGCGTAAAAGTATTGGACCCTGAAAAAAACCTGAACCGGGCGGAACGTGCCATCGTTGAAAAAGTACATCGAATGGCGAGAGCCGCGGGGCTTGTTCATATGCCTGAGGTTGGGGTTTATCAATCAAAAGAAGTAAATGCTTTCGCGACCGGTCCGTCGAAAAAACGGTCCCTCGTTGCAGTATCCTCCGGATTATTGCAAGAAATGGATGAAGATGCCGTGGAAGGGGTTATTGCCCACGAAGTTGCCCACGTGGACAACGGGGATATGGTAACGATGACCTTGCTGCAAGGCATCGTTAATACATTCGTCATCTTTTTATCCCGGGTGGCCGCGATTATTTTATCGCGATTTGTACGTCCGGAGCTACAGTTTATCGTTCAGTTGGCTGCCATCATCATTTTGCAAATCCTCTTCTCGATTCTCGGAAGCCTTGTCGTCAATGCATATTCTCGCCACCGAGAATTTCACGCGGACCGGGGCGGAGCCGATTTTGCGGGCAAAGATAAAATGACCCATGCCCTTCGGTCGCTGCAAAACTATGCAAACCGTGCACAAGTCGATGATCATACGGATGATTCAGCACTGCAGACGATGAAAATTAATGGGAAAAGAAGCTTTGCTCAATTGTTTTCTACCCACCCGGATCTGCAGGATCGGATCGAGCGATTGGAACAGTCGTAAAACATTGTTTAAAAGGACATGAATTGGCAGCGATGCAAATCGCTGCTTTTTAGTGTCCATCCCCTCTTTATGTTTATAATGCGGACATAAAAATGATGCTTTCCAGGTTTCCAATTCTTCACCCAGCGGTATTAAAGAAGAAATTATCCCTCAAAAGGAAGCCGATCCGTTTCGAAAGGTACAATAAAAGCGTTTTTGACCCTCAAAAAGCGTTCGCCACGTCTCGAAAGGTACAATACATGGAATTTTGTACCTCAAAAGACGATCGATCCGCCGCGAGAGGTACAAATAAAAGAAACTTCACATAAAAGAAAGAATTGGCTCTTTCACTGCACCACCGATCAGTGTTCTTTCCGTTTCGGGGCGCATTATGCATTTTTCCATTTTTTTATCGATGGGCCCATTTCTATTGAAGCACAGCCATACTTTTTATATTCTAATTGAAAAAAGTTCTCAATAATGATTGACGACTGCAACATCAATGCTTATAATGAATATCGAGTTAATTGATAATGATTTTCATTGTTAGTTAAAATAAGAAGGTCAATGTCAAACCTTCCACACTCATTAATCCATACTTACATTGACATTAGAAAAGGGGTCTATAAAACATGAGAAAACAACTACTTGGGATACTTACTGGTGTATCGGTCACTGCTGCTCTTACCGCTTGTGGTGGCGGAGACACTGATGAAGCAGCGGGGGATGAAGGGAGTTCATCAGATGAGGAAATCACCGTTGAACATGACTTGGGGGAAACGAATGTTCCGGAAAATCCGGAAACAGTTGTTTCCTTTGATTTTGGCTTAACGGACTCCATTCGTGAACTAGGTGGAAATATTAGCGGCATACCAAAAGCAGGTACTGTTCCGGAATATCTATCTGAATTAGAAACTGATGAATACGAGGATGTAGGAGATTTATTTGAACCCAACTTTGAGTTGATTAATGAAATGCAACCGGATGTGATTTTTATTTCAGGCCGGACCGCCGACCATTATGAAGAGCTTAGCGAAATTGCCCCAACCGTTTATATGGACATTGATGACGAAGATTACATGGGATCTTTTGAAGAGAACGTCACAACATTAGGTGAAATCTTTGACGCTGAGGAGGAAGCAGAAAATCAACTGGCCGACATTCAAACGAGGATCTCCGAAGTTGGAGAACAGGTGAATGAATCCGAACAAGACGGTTTAATTCTTTCTGTGGATGATGGTTCTGCCAGTGCCTACGGCGCAGGTTCCCGTTTTGGCATTATCCATGATGAACTTGATGTCACTCCTGCTGATGAAAATATTGATGCAGAAACGCACGGAGAAAATGTTTCTTTTGAGTATATTGCCGATGTTGACCCAGATAACCTGTTCGTATTGGATCGCGGAGCAACTGTCGGAAGCGACGAAGAAGCAAGCCTAAATGCAATCCTTGATAATGAACTTGTAGAATCAACTACTGCTGCTCAAAATGATAACATTATCCAAATGTCTGGTGATTATTGGTATCTGAGCTATGGTGGATTAGAATCCACGAATCAAATGATTGACGAAGTTGAAGATGGTTTTGAAGAATCTTAAGCAGCTAACAAGGATCCCTCGGAAATATCACGAGGGATCCTTGTTTAGCTGTAATTATTTTATAATACCGGCAAAGTTCCCGCTTAACACCTGCTTGTCCTTTTGATTCGTACATAGAAACGTTGCGTTTATAGAAAGTCTATTCTCCTTCATCTTTTCAAGTCCCTGGATGGTCACATCACATACGATTTTATCGCCGGTAAAAACAGGCCTCATGAACTCAAAATTCATTGTGCGTGCCATCACATTATAATCCCCGCCGACTTTTGTCGGTAATGTAGCTGTCAGCAGCCCTTGAACGACAAGCCGTCCTAATTCATCCGGCGTGGTATGGTGAATCCCTTCATCCAAAGATGCCTTTGTGAACATTTCGACATCTTCTTTTGTGAATGTTCTTTCAAAAGTAATAACTTGACCAACTTCCAAGTTCATTAATAATCCCCCTGTCATTGAAGTGATTTTCTACCCTTTACTATTACCTTCCCTCTTATTTTATCAAATTCTATGATAGGAAAAAGAATGTGGTATCCTATTGTTAAGCAATACGACTGGGGAGGCCTTTCAATAATGACGAACCTTGATTTTCTGTATGTTCAAACGAACGGGATAGAGCTTCATGTTGCGACAGCAGGCCCAAAAGAAGGCGAATTGGTGATTTTACTTCATGGCTTTCCTGAATTTTGGTTTGGATGGAGAAAGCAAATCCAACCTTTGGCAAATGCCGGTTACAAAGTCGTCGTTCCCGATCAGCGAGGATATAACAAAAGTCAAAAACCGGCCGGCATTCGTTCTTATGAAATCAATCAACTGCAAAATGACGTGATCGGCCTCATCAACTACTTCCAACGGGACCATGCAACGATCATCGGTCATGATTGGGGTGGAGCCGTAGCTTGGCACCTGGCAAGCACGCATCCTCACAAGGTTCGGCAGTTGATCGTAATTAACATTCCTCATCCGGGTGTCTTTCCGAAGGTGATGGCAACGACTCCTTCACAGTGGCTGAGAAGTTCGTACATGCTCTTTTTTCAATTTCCAAAGGTTCCGGAAAGTATTCTAAGCAACAACAACTTCAAAATAATGAAACAGGCTATTCAGTACAGCAGTCGACGAGGAACGTTTACACAAGATGATTTGGCTGCTTATAAAACTGCTTGGCAAAAACCAAAGGCTATAACGAGCATGTTGAATTGGTACCGCGCCATTTCCATTAGCATGTTGAGTGTAAGAAAAAGCTTTCCAATCAATGTGCCCACAAAAATAATTTGGGGAACCGGTGACCATTTTTTATCCAAAGCATTGGCAAAAGAAAGCCTGAAATTCATAGAGAGCGGATCGGGGATCTGGGTAGAAGAAGCCACGCATTGGGTGCATCAAGAACAACCCGAACTTGTGAATGATCAGCTCATTCGATTTTTAAATGAACCCGGTTCAAATGGACGCACAAAATAGGGGGACTCCTATGAGTTGGACTCCCTCCATGCTTTTGCTACCTTAAGCATGTTATAACCGAAGGCCTCTCGGCCACTTTTTATTAAAAATAAACCCGTAGAGACCGACTGAATGTACCCCCATTCCCATATCCCTTTTGTGTCTACGCCTGTTAATTTTCCAAGCATGGAACAACGTTTTTTGCCAATTTCTAAAGGCGCTTCCATTAAATCATCGAGCCACTCACGCATGAGGATACCCAGATCATAGGATGGTTCCGCTATCAAACCATCTGGGTCAATCAATTTAAATGAAGGTTGAGGCTCAGTTGTATCCTGAAGAGCATTTCCACTGTGAGCATCACCATGAACCAAAACAGCTTTTGAGAAGTCTGTATTGGTTAATCGAGATTCCAAAAAGGTGATCGAATGATCGATGACTGTCTTGGAACACGGCTTTCCAAGATCGTTCCAGAGCTTCGGAATAAAATTTTTGAACCATTCAATAAGACCATGCATCGATTGTAAATGATGGGGTTGTTTTATGGGTTTCCATGAATGTCTAAGCGTCGAACAGAGTATTTCAATTTCTTCCTGGGTGGAGTACTCTAGTTGAGACAAAGGCGGACCCAATCGTTCTAATAAAATAGCTCTTTGACGCATATCTTCATTTAACAACCGTACATAACCATCCCCATTTACAATCCGTAAAGCTTCAACTTCTTGCTCAATTACTGAGTTTCCCTCCATTTGAGGCATCATAACCTTTAGGATGGCGTTATCTCCATCTTGCGTTACAACAGTAGTCACAAAAGCTTCCGATCCACCTTCAAGTGTTTTTTCTATTTGTATGTCCCATTTCTGTTGTAAATCTTGGAGCGTATCCTTTAAATCATGTAACCATTTTTCACCTTCATCACCCAAGCTTCTCGCTTTTTGTTGCACAAATTCCGGAACAAGTTCACGTTGGTTATCCATCGTTTTTTCTCCCATGAGCCTTATTAAGATAATCACTTTAAACTACTGGAAATAAACATTGAGGCATCTTGATTCATAAAAATACGCTTTCCATGATAAAATGTATTCATTTCAATGGATTTAAATCCAACTTCGGATAATATTTTTTTCAGCCTTTCGTGCGAAAAACCGTTATGCACCTTCGGATGATTTATTTTATCGTTTTTGTCAAAATCAACAATCAGTAACTTGCCACCATCATTTAAAAGGTTGAACAATCTTTGTAAAATCACCTTAGTGTCCGGCATATGAAGCAGGACTAGTGACATTAAAACGATGTCTGCCTTAAGTTCAGGAGTTTCTTCAGTAAAATCTGAATGCAGTACTTTTGCGTTGGCTATTCCTTTGTGAGAAATTTTGACTTCCGCAACCTCTAACATTTGTTTTGATGAATCCACCAACAAAATAGCATCTACTAAATCCGATAATGCCAAACTAATTAGCCCTGTACCACTCCCATAATCTATTAAAAAATTTGATTTGCTATCTCGTAATACCGGCCTGCGATCGCAAGTCGATGTATGCCCGAGATTGATATGGAAAGAAGGAACAGCGAAGCGAATATGTCGAAGAGAGGGTAACATCGGCTTAAAAAAGAGCAAAACTGAGCCGGGATGACAATGCAAGCAAGGGAACGGAACAGACCTTCTTCATCGTACCCCGACCCGACGATTTCGGTCGTTCCGGGGTGCGTTAGACCTTTCATCGTACCCCCTACCCAACAATTTCGGTCGTTCCGGGGTGCGTTAAACCTTTTATCGTACCCCTGCCCAACGATTTCGGTCGTTCCGGGGTGCGTTGAACCTTCCATCGTACCCCTACCCATCGTTTTCGGTCGTTTCGGGATGCGTTGAACCTTCCATCGTACCCCTACCCAACAATTTCGGTCGTTTCGGGGTGCGTTAGACCTTTTATCGTACCCCTACCCGACGATTTCGGTCGTTCCGGGGTGCGTTAGGCCTTTTATCGTACCCCTACCCAACAACTTCCGTCGTTCCGGGGTGCGTTAAACCTTTTATCGTACCCCTACCCAACGATTTCGGTCGTTTCGGGGTGCGTTAGGCCTTTTATCGTACCCCTACCCAACAATTTCGGTCGTTCCGGGGTGCGTTGAACCTTCCATCGTACCCCTACCCAACAATTTCGGTCGTTCCGGGGTGCGTTGAACCTTCCATCGTACCCCTACCCATCGTTTTCGGTCGTTCCGGGGTGCGTTGAACCTTCCATCGTACCTCGACCCAACAACCTCATCCCCGGCAAAAAGAAATAGAAAAAGTAATGCATTTTTACACTGTTTTGTGGTCAAATCATCGATCGATTTAATTATATTTTCATAAACACCTACAAGCATCGCAATCGTACTTTCTACTAACTCCCGGGACATAAAGACAAAGGAGAACATATCATTGATATGCTCCCCTCCCTACATTATTGGGCATGCCGATGGACGAAAGCTTCAATGCGGGCGGTTGCTATTTGCAGGGCGTCCATAGACGTTGCGTAAGAACAACGAACATGGCCTTCGCCGCCCTTGCCGAATACCGATCCCGGCACAACCGCCACTTTTTCCTCTTTCAGCAATTGTTCGGCGAATGTTTCATCATCCATACCCGTCACTTCTACCGATGGAAACGCATAAAAAGAACCACCGGGAAAACGGCATGAAAGCCCTGCCTCGTTCAACGCGTGCACAATGTAATTGCGGCGGGCGCGATAACTGTTCGTCATTTTTTCCACGATGCCTCTCCCGTTTCGCAATGCTTCCAATGCTCCATGCTGGGCCTGTGTGGGCGCACACATGAGTGAATATTGGTGAATTTTTAGCATCGCTTGCGTAATATCGGGGGGAGCGCAAACAAATCCCAGCCGCCAACCCGTCATGGCAAATGCTTTGGAAAAACCGGAAATTAACACGGTTCGGTCCCGCATATGCTCAAGTGTCGAGAAGGCCGTATGCTCCGTGTCATAACTAAGTTCCGCGTAAATTTCATCGGAGAAAACGAGCAAATCATGGGCTTCCGCTACCTCTGCAATGGCCTGAAGCTCAACATCGTTCATGACCGCTCCCGTTGGATTGTTTGGAAAAGATAGGATGATTGCGCGGCTTCGATCGGTGATTGCTGCTTCCAAACGTTCTTTTGTCAGTTTAAAATCAGTAGAAGCATCAGCCGCAACCGGCACGGGCACTGCTCCCGAAAGTGTAACCAACGGTTCATACGAAACGAATGCAGGGGTTGCCACCAACACTTCATCACCCGGATCAATGGTTGCTCGTACGGCAAGGTCAATCGCTTCACTGGCTCCAACCGTGACAATAACTTCCTCTTCCGGATCATAGCCCACGTCAAAACGGTCAAGCATATATTCGCTAATGGCGGTACGCAATTCAAACATTCCCGCATTCGACGTGTAGGAGGTATACCCTTGCTCCAAGGCTGCCATAGACGCTTCCCGCACATTCCACGGGGTTACAAAATCAGGTTCGCCGACCCCTAGGGAGATGCAATCTTCCATGTTTGCGGCCAAATCAAAAAAACGCCGGATGCCTGAAGGTTCAATGTTAGAAACCGCCCGTGAAAGCCGTTTATTTTTCGTTTTCGGTTGCACTGTGTTTTGACTCATGGTGACACCACCATACGGCGGTCTTTTTCATCTTGATTAAAAACAACACCGTCGTGCTTATATTTTTTCAATCGAAAATGCGTGGTCGTTGATAATACCGCGTCCAATGTGGATAATTTACTGGACACAAAACGGGCAACTCCCTCCATTGTCTGCCCTTCAACCATGACGGAAAGATCATATGTCCCCGACATCAAGTATAGAGCGGTCACTTCCGGGAAACGCTGAATACGTGCAGCCACTTCATCAAAACCAACCTCGCGCTGAGGGGTAACTTTTACATCGATCATGGCGGCAATGTGATCTTCCGTGGTGACTTTAGTCCAATCAATTAATGCTGCATAACTCAAAATAACCTTTTCATCTTCAAGTTTCTTCATACATGCGTTTACATTATCTTCGTTTTCGTCCAACATCTTTGCAAGTACATCCGTTCCTATGCGTCCATGATGCTCGAGGATACGGATGAGCTCCAGTTCTTTATCTTTTGTCACTGCCATTCCTCCATTGATGAAAATGCCTATATATACATCGTATCGTAAGATCGTGCAACATGTGCCAAAAACGACGATTATAAACATTTTATCATAAATTTCGATTATTCTTCTGACTATTTTTTGAAAGTGTGAAATGATGAAAGGATTTATCAGCTATTACCATAAGGAACCGACCGTTGCATTACTCATTATTGATATGATTAACGACTTGGAATTTGAAGATGGGGAAAAATTATATAAACCTATGCGAGCTGCTGCCGAACAAATTTCCTCATTAAAAGCATGGGCAAGATCGTTTCACATCCCGGTCATTTACGTCAACGACAATTATGGTTATTGGCAAAGTGATTTCCGGGAACTTGTTAACCATTGCCTCTCCGAAAACGTCCGCGGACAAGAGATTGCACGCATGCTCCCGCCGGCGGATGAGGATTATTTTGTGTTAAAGCCACAGTTTTCCGGTTTTTTTTATACCCCGCTCGACCTTCTGTTGCGCTACCTGAACGTGCGCACGTTGATTTTAACCGGGGCGTCCGGCAACATGTGTGTCCATTTCACGGCAAACGATGCCTATATGCGAGGCTATAAAACAATCGTCCCTCGTGATTGCATCGCTTCGGCTCATCAACAGGAAAGTGAGAAAGCCATTCAAATAATGGAAAAAGTTTTAAAAGTGACGACCACTCCTGCCACTGAATTATCCATGCGCAATGTCATTACCGAGGCTCAGGCGTATTACGAGGAAACGTGAAAAGCATTTGGCATATCCTAGCCGTACAAGATATGATGAAAAAGAAAGGTGGTTGTCATGCAGTTTTTAAATAACGAATACAGAGATGAAATTTTTGAGGCTGCTTTTGAAAACGGCTATCATTGTCTGGTCGTTGTGGACCGCCAAGGTTTCATTACTTATATGAATAAGAGTTACTGCAATTTCCTGGATGTTGATCAGCAAAAAATTGTTGGAATGCATGTCGCAGATGTAATCGAAAATTCAAGGATGCACATCGTCATTGACACAGGGGTAGAGGAAATTGCAGACCTACAGTATATTCGCGGCAATTATATGATCGCGAACAGAATTCCCGTCTATTCAAACGGTGAAATCGTAGGCGCGATAGGCACTGTCCTTTATCGTGATACAAAGGAATGGATGGAAATGAACAGCCATATCAAAAATGTAATGTTGGAGCTTGAATATTACCGTAATCAACTCAAACACCAGCACGGAATCACCTACTCGCTTCACGATCTTATCGGAAAGTCTTCTTCCATTATAGAGATTAAGAACAAAGTGAAAAAAGTCGCCCCCGGTGATGTCACCATTTTATTACGAGGCGAAAGCGGCACAGGAAAAGAGCTATTCGCCCACAGCATCCACCATTTAAGTGAACGAAACTCCAACCCGTTTGTCGTCGTTAATTGCGCAACAATCCCGGAACATTTATTTGAGGCGGAGTTATTCGGATATCACGAAGGCGCATTCACCGGCGCTAAAAAAGGTGGAAAAATCGGAAAAATTCAATTGGCAGACGGCGGCACTCTGTTTTTGGACGAAATCGGGGATATGCCAATGAGTACACAAGTGAAGCTTTTAAGAGTATTGCAAGAAGGGAAAGTAGAGGCATTAGGCGGAACGGAATCTCAAAAAGTAGATCTAAGAATTGTAGCCGCAACAAACCAGCCCTTAGAGAAACGTATGGAAGAGAATTTATTTAGAGAGGACTTATTCTACCGTATCAATGTCATCCCTATACACATCCCGCCATTAAGGGAAAGAACTGAAGATATAAGATTATTGTCAAAATATCTCCTCTACAAAATCACAAGACGATCAGGAAAAAGAGTCATTGATTTCCAATCCGATGTCCTTGACTTCTTCATGCATTATTCGTGGCCCGGTAATATTAGAGAATTGGAGAATCTGATCGAGTCTGCTGTATACCTCACAAATTCAGAAATCATCACATTGTCCGACCTCCCTGAACAGATGAAGCAAAGTTCATACGTCCTTAGCGAAAGAAGAAGTTTAAAAGACATTGTGGAAGAAACGGAAAAGCAAACCATTGAAGTTACACTGCAAAAGGTACAAGGAGATAAAAATAAAGCTAAAAACATGTTAGGTATCGGAAAATCGGCCTTATATGAAAAAATAAAAAAATACAGCTTATAAAATTCCGGAAAAGCGGAAATCAATTCCGCTTTTCCGGAATTTCCAGCCCAATATTGTAAGGGGTTACATGGTATTGTGTCTTCTTTTCCGCAAAAATGGAAAGGAAGACTTTTTTATTATAAAAAAACGTGATTGTGCCAATGGTTTAAGCGACCACGCATGTTGGCACGTTCTATGCATTTAACACAAGATAAAGCAGCATGCAGCCTTTACATGCTGAAATATGACATTTTTGGAGGCAAGATGATGGTCGAAAATAAAGTGGTTTTTATCACAGGCGCGGCAAGTGGCATTGGCTATGAAATTGGTGTCCATTTTATCAAAAAAGGGGCACGAGTCGTATTTTCCGATATTAACGAAGCGGAGGTTCAAGCTGTTGGCGAACGTTTGCAAAACGAAGGTTACGATTGCTTGGCAATAAAATGTGATGTCACAAAAGAAGAGGAAATGAAAGGTGCGATTGATAAAACGGTTCAACATTATCAGAGACTCGATGTATTCATCAATAATGCCGGGATGCAACACGTCGCTTCTATAGAAGAATTTCCGACAGATACGTTTGAAATGATTACCAAAGTGATGCTCGTCGCTCCCTTTTTAGCCACTAAACATGTGTTGCCGATTATGAAGGAACAAGGGGCAGGCCGAATTCTTAATATGGCTTCGATTAACGGATTGATTGGATTTGCCGGTAAAGCCGCGTACAACAGCGCAAAACACGGTGTTATTGGATTAACGAAAGTATCAAGTTTGGAAGCAGCGGAAGATGGAATTACAGTGAATGCACTTTGTCCAGGGTACGTAGATACACCAATGATTCGCAATCAGCTGGAGGATTTGGGGAAAAATCGTGGGGTGTCATTTGATAAAGCACTCGAAGAAGTTATTTATCCCCTTGTTCCGCAAAAACGATTATTAGAGGTGACAGAAGTTGCTGATTACGCGCTGTTTTTGGCCAGCGATCAGGCAAAAGGAATCACCGGTCAAGCCGTCGTGATTGACGGTGGTTACACAACTCAATAAAACATTCCGAAGATAGAGGAGGTCTTTTTGTATGATCGGGATCATACTCGGTCTTATCGTATTAATGGTGCTGGCATATCGCGGTTGGTCCATAATTTGGGTTGCACCTATTGCCGCCGGCGTCGTTGCTCTAACCGGCGGGCTGGATTTGTTGGATGCCTATACAGGCACGTATATGGCAGGGTTTGTAGATTTTGCCGGGGAATGGTTCCCCGTATTTATGCTTGCAGCGGTATTCGGCAAGCTAATGGGAGACACTGGAATGGCCAAAGCCGTTGCCATGGCTTTCACAAATGTTATCGGCACACAACGAGCCGTGTTGGGTGTTTTGGTCTCCTGTGCAGTGCTTACGTATGGGGGAGTCAGTCTCTTTGTTGTCGTCTTTGCCGCCTATCCGATTGCTTTGACATTATTTCGCGAAGCAAACATTAGCAGGCGGTTAATCCCGCCCACCATTGCTTTAGGAGCATTTACATTTACAATGACTGGTTTGCCGGGCACACCCCAAATCCAAAATTTAATTCCCATGAGCCATTTTAACACCACAGCTATGGCTGCCCCTGTCATGGGGATCGCGGCGTCCGCAGTGATGGCGTTTGGCGGGTACTTTTATTTACGCCGTCGCGAGAAGAAGTTAACAGCTAACGGAGAACTATTCACGGAACCTAGAGATAAAAGCACGCTTGAAGGATCAGATATAGAAACACCACATTTTGTATTGTCCTTGCTGCCGCTTCTGACTGTATTAATCACGTTAAATTTATTTGGATGGGACATCGTCGTTGCCTTGATTACCGGGATTCTATTGATTCTATTGTTGAACCTTTCTCAATATAGAGATTTCGTAACATCGATCAACGGTGGCGCCGCCGGGTCTGTAACAGCGATTGTGAACACAAGTGCAGCTGTCGGCTTTGGCGCTGTCGTGCAAGCCGTTCCAGGTTTCACTCAACTGACCGAATATTTAACCAGTCTTGAAGGAAACCCATTAATTTCTCAAGCAATTGCAGTAAATTTACTGGCAGGATCTACAGGCTCGGCTTCCGGAGGTTTGGGAATTGCATTGGATGCGCTTGGAGCAACCTATTATGAATTGGCAATACAAACCGGAATCGACCCTGAAGCATTTCACCGGGTTGCATCTCTTTCCTCCGGGGTTTGGATGCCCTTCCCCATAATGGAGCGGTCTTGACGTTGCTCACCGTGACAGCAATGACGCATAAAGACTGCTACAAAGACATTTTTGTTGTTGCTGTGCTTATCCCGATTATCTCTATCGCAGTAGCCATCCTCTTAGCTTCAATGGGCATTTATTAATAAACAAAAAAAGAGACAGCGCAATCGTTGTCTCTTTTTCTTATCCGCATCCGATTAAAATACTTCCTCCAATGCCCCCCGGTCTTGTTTTAGCCACTGCCGCATCCATGTCTTTGCTTCTTCCAAGTCGTGGAGTTTCGCTTGTCCGCATTGTTCTTCGGTGGCGGCGGGAACATAATCATATTCCAATCCCGCTTTTAACGTTTTTTCCAAAATATCAATGATCTCGGGAACTTCCGCCGGTCCGTTTACGATTAGATAGAAGCCGGTCTGGCATCCCATCGGCGAGAGGTCAATGATTTCAAAATGGTCATAAGCCTCGGCATACCCACGTATATTCAATGCAAGCAAATGCTCGAGCGTGTGAATCACCGGCGGTGTCATGTTCGTCACGTTCGGTTGGGCAAAACGAAGATCGAATTTATGAACGATCCCGTCACTGCCAACTTTTTGCGTACCGGCATGGCGCACATATGGCGCTTTTACCTTTGTATGGTCAAGTTCGAAACTTTCAACACGTGCTTCCATAAAAAATCCCTCCGTGTTCATTCGTACCTCTATCATACCTTACCGGCGATTTCTTTGGCAACGTCCCTCGGTTGGCCCTTAGCTGTTCGCTTTTCCTTTCACCGCTTCCATCGCTTTGACGACATCATCCGTAATTAACCCGTCCGCACCTTTTTCAAGAACGCGTTCCATTCTCCACGTTTTATTTACAGTCCAAACATAGATCGGCAGATGAAGGCGATGCATTCGCCTCATAAACCCGAACCGTAAAAGATAATAATGGGGGCACACCGCATCTGCTCCTATATTTTTCAATCTGACTTCAGGATAAAAATCCTGAATATAGGCATGCAATCGAAATCGTTGTTGAAGTAATCTTCGACCGAGCAATAGGCCTGTTTTAATCTCAGGGTCAAGCTGTTTTATTTTTTTTAACACCATATCATGAAAAGAAGTAATAAGGACTTCTCGCGACATCCCGGTAGCCTCGACGATATCGACGACTTGCTTTTCCAACCCTTTCGTTTTGATTTCAATATCCAGTTTTAAATTCCCTTTACATAGCAACAGAACTTCATGCAATAACGGAAGTTCCCAGCCAATCCCTCTTGCATAATGTTGTAAAGCGTTATAATTACTTTTTTTCACCGCATTGCCATCAAGTTTTCCGTCGTGAAAACAAATCAATTGACCATCCGCCGTGCGGCGAACATCGGTTTCAATATAATCAGCCCCAAGCGCAACGGCTCTTTCAAAAGCTTTTACGGTGTTTTCAACCATATCCACCCCCGTCACTCCACGATGGGCGATGACGAGAGCATTTCGTTTTGTGCGCATGTTGGGCAATGTCCTCCATTCCTCTCATCGTTAGCATTTAGATGAAATTTTCGGTGTTGCGGAGCAACCTTGCATTCAGTCGTGGTTTCCTTGTTTTTTGCTCGGAATTGCAAAATGGCCGACATTGACGAAGCAGTACTTTTCGCTATATATTTAGGAAGACGAAATAAATGACGACCGGGCGAAAACCAATTGAAGGTGATCGTATTCAGACAGAAAAAAGAAATTTAATGATCATGTGGTTTGCCAACATGCTCGTTGCCGGGAGCATGACAATGGTTTTGCCGTTTTTGTCGTTGTATATCGAATCTTTTGGGCAGTATTCCCCCGCTGAGGTCCAACGTTGGGCCGGGATTGTTTTCGGCGTTTCTTTCTTGGTTGCATTCCTGGTATCCCCTATATGGGGACGGATCGGAGATCGGTTTGGCCGAAAAAGCATTCTCATCGGCACAGGATTCGGAATTGCCCTTTCTGTTTTACTAATGGGGTATGCCGAGACTGTCGGTGCCCTTTTCGTGTTGCGAGCTTTCATGGGGCTGGCCACCGGATTCATCCCCGCCTCCATGGCGCTTATATCCGCGCAAAGCAATAAACGTACGGCCGGTGAAACGCTCGGGACATTACAAACGGGCACGGTTTCCGGCGGGCTGATGGGACCGTTATTCGGTGGAATGATTGCCGATACCGTCGGTATGGAACTAACGTTTATTTTGACCGCTTTGCTTCTTGCCGCGGCCACTTTGCTCGTGATTATCGGTGTAAAAGAAGTTATTTTTGAAGAACAAGATGAAAAACAACGTTCCTACAATTGGAAAGAAGTCATTCGACACATTGTCACCCATCCACTATTAATTATGGTAATGGTCGTCGCGCTGATCGTGCAACTTGTAAACTTTAGCGTCCAACCACTGCTGGCCCTTTATGTCGGCGAGCTTACCACTGCTGAAAACATGGCTTTTCTGGCAGGGATGGCGTTTTCTGTAACAGGGCTCGGAAACTTGCTGGCCACTCGCAAGTGGGGGCAAATCGGCGATCGTGTCGGGCATGTGAAAATCATGCTGCTTTTGCTTATCCTTTCCGGTTTATTTTTCATCCCGCAAGCATTTGTTACCGAACTCTGGCAATTGGTATTGCTTCGGTTTCTATACGGCATACAGATAGGCGGCCTTATCCCGTGCACCACCGCTTATATTCGCCAAGTCTGTCCGGTTGCCATGCAAGGGGAAGTGCTTGGTTACAATCAAAGTTTTCGTTTTCTAGGCAATGTCATCGGACCGGTTTCCGGCGGGTTTATCGCGGGCATGTTTGGCATCCCGGCTGTTTTCATTTTATCCGGGCTTTTGCTGATTATCACCGCTATTATCGTGACCATCATGCTCAATCACAGATCCCGGCCAAAAGAACAGAAATACGAAAGTACACAAACGGTTTAAACGAGGGACCCCCCGGGGTTCCTTTTCTAATTGTCAACCTTTTTTATTTTTGTGTTGACACAACATGAGCCGCTGTTTACAATCATGTTATCAATGAATATGGGGGATCGATCTACATATGAAATCGTTTGATTTGGTCATTATCGCGATGTTTGTCGCATTAATGAGTGTGGCAGCAAATATAACCGTTCTTTTTCCGTTTCTCGTTATTGCAGGAATACCGTTAACTTTTCAACCGTTCATCGCTGTTTTGGCCGGCGCCGTGCTCGGCAGCAAAAGAGGCGCGTTGGCGATGTTGGTCTATACAGTTGTCGGACTATTTGGCGCCCCTGTTTTTGCGCAACTCCAAGGTGGCCCGGGGATCCTTGTTCGACCGACATTCGGCTTTATTTTATCCTTTATTGTCGTTGCTTTTGTCGTCGGAAAAATCATTGAAAAATCACGCGAACCGGGGGTGGCTACTTATGTACTCGCAGGCTTTGCCGGGTTGGCATTTAATTATTTAATCGGAACGAACTGGGTGTATGGCGCATATGTACTTGGTTTCGATGCTCCCGAACAATTTACATACGGAATTGTTTGGCTGGGAATGCTTCCGCTGTTTGTAAAAGATATCCTTTTCACAATCGCGGCCGGCGTCGTTGCGCACAACCTTCCCGAATCCGTAAAGCGCCCCGTAATCGGAAAAAGCATGGCTAGTCAGAGGGCACCGATCGATTCTTAGAATATGACCAATTGAGCGTCAGTGACTAGATGTGACTCGGCCCTCAAGTGCTTCAGGATTCATATTACTTCATGGCGACCGGATCGGCTCGCACCTTCGCGTTTCGGGCTTCATGATCGCTCCATGAAACACGACGGGCACTCATTTCCTGATGATCGATCATTATAGGCCGACTTCATGTACTCCCCGGTCATTTAATGCCGCTAGTTCCTCTTCGCTGATTTCACCGTTCCCTTTTTGAACAATGTATACGTCTACGTCTTTTTTTCCCCACTCGTTATATACTTGATCGGTGGTGTCAAAATACAGATCAATTTTCGCTCCTTGTATCGCAGATCCGGTATCGGTAACTACGCCATAGCCATAGCCGGGGATAAATAAAACCGTCCCCATTGGAAATAGGGCGGGGTCTGCTGCAATCGTAGAATAAACGTTACGGTGAACCGGGACCCCTGAATAGGTAATCCCGTACGCGGGATCTCCCGGTTTTTTTCCGGTCGATTCGGCATTAGCTGTGTAGCCTGTCGCTGTTACCGTTTCAACGGGGTACTGGGACCAATTGATTTCTTTTTCCAGCGCAGTAACTGTTTCCCCCATTGAAGCACTTGCCGTTTCCGCTCTTTGTATCGTTTTTGCCGCGGCAACACCTAAACCAGGATGTATAGAGGAAGCTGTTCGTGTTTCTTCTATTCGGTCATTTTCAACACCTATGAGCTCATTTACAGGCACTTGGCTCAAAGTTGTCCACGTCACATATAAGGCTGCAATAAATAGCACTGTCATAAGAACGTTTTTATAAAATTTGAGCCTTTTGGACATGCGTTCACCCTCTTTCGCTTCTGAAAGCATGTCCAAAGAGAATGGGAGATATACATAAAATGAAACTTCCATCAAAAGAGGAGGATCTCCCCGCAGATGGTTAACAATGTACGTCGGCTAAGCCAGCCGCAAGTTTCATAAAAAAACGTGCTACGTGATCATTGAGCACGCAACACGTTTTTCACCTAAAACATTTGATACCCACGAACCCGCAACATACGTACGGAAATTCCTGCGATAATCGCTCCTATTAACCCAGACCCCAAAATCAGCACATCAACCAATTGCAGCGATGCCAAACTCGGCCCGATTGCCGAAAAGGAGGCAGCCGGCGATGTGAAATATTCGGTAAAACTCGCCGGGTTTACAATCCAAATGACGATTATCGGATAAATCACAGCCATCATCCACGTGGATCGCAATACCATATTCAATAAAAATCCAATCCCAAAAAAAAGGATGATAAATAACATCATCGATATAATTAATTGCGGGAGACTTGTAATTCCCAAGCCGCTCACCTCCGTATCAAAAACAAGTGTACAAAAGGAACCGTCAAGCGTCAATCCAGAGGTGAGCAGTTAACATTCGGAGTTTTACAGCGGATTTCGCCCTTTTGTTAACATAAGCGATAGTCCCCCGAGTTTCATCAAATAACGGTTGTCGCTCATATGCTTCATAAACAGCGCGGAGCGTCCATACATCTTTCGGCTTTTCACTGTACCCATCGCTTCTTTTCCACCAAGGGATGCCAATGTCCCGAGGATTTCCGGTTGAAAATTCGTAGTGGCTCCGCCCATGATTAAATTTGTTATATTTTCACCGGCTTTCGTTCCTTGCTGCATAGCGATTTGAGCAGTCGGCGGATACGGACGTTCTGTTTCTTCATTAATAATGAGGGAGCAATCTCCAATAACGAAAACATCCTCCAGCCCGGGCGCACGTAAATCCGGTTCTACTTTTACGCGTCCTCGGTTCGCTTCTATTCCGGCATCTTCGATAATAGGGTTGCCGCGTACGCCAGTCGCCCAAATGACCGTGTTCGCAGAAATCTCTTCCCCATCCTTCAGAATAACCTTGCCTTCTTGCACTTCGCTAATCGGCTTGTTGATTTTAAATTCCACGCCCCGGTGCTCCAACAGATTCATGGCATATTCGACAAGTTCTGGATCAAAACCGGGAAGAGCAGTCGGCGCGGCTTCGATCACGTACATGCGGACCTTTTCCCGCGGAACATCATATTGTTCGCATAACTCCGGCACCCGCTCGGTCAACTCCCCGATGAATTCAATTCCCGTAAAGCCGGCTCCGGCAACGACAAAGGTAAGGTCTTCTTCTTCCGGATTTTCTTGATTTCGGTGTTTCGCAAATTGAAATTCAATTTTATCTTTCAGTTCTCGGGCGCCATCCAAAGTCCATTTGTGATAGGAATGCTCGTACACCCCTTCGACACCAAATGTTTCCGCAATTGACCCGACAGCTATGACAAGGTAATCATAGGAAAGGTCCTCCCCGTTTTTAAGAACGACTTGCTTCTCTTCTGTTTTCACTTGTTCTACGGTATCCTTAACAATGTTGACCTTTCCCGGATTCAACACTTTCCGGATTTCTACCCGCGCATTATCATGGTGCAAGGTCCCTGCCGCAGGCTCATGCAGCCATGTAGTTTGATAATGGTAATCATGCTTATTCACCAGGGTAATGTTCGCCCGATCTGTCCCCAGTTTCTTCTGCAATTGATTGGCCGTCATCATTCCTCCGTATCCTGCTCCAAGAATAACTACATGCGGTTTTCTGGCCATTTCTCCCACATCCTTTTATTATAATCACTGTGTGATCATTTTCACATATATACGTAAAAATAACATCTATAAATATTCATTATTTCTACATATAATTATAACCCTTTTTCTAAATGTATTTCAAGGGAATCAATATAGGAGCTTTTTGCGCTGTAGCATCTTTTGAGGTTAGGGATAAAAAAATAGAGCGGATGTTCCCCCGCAAAGTGAATGCTCTTAGCTCAAATTGAGCGAGACATACACAAAATTCCGATATGGATGTGTTTATCCCCTCCCAAAAGACATACGTCTCCTGTTGTCCACAAGGGGGATTTTTAAAAATCATGTTGTCTACATGTTTGCGGCCTAGGAAACAAGGCTCCGCATTTTTTCGGGTTGGCCTTCTTTCACTCGCCCCAAGGCTATCGCAAGCATGATGCCAAGGGCAAGCCCTGTTTTGTTCCCCATCTTTTTCAACCCGCGTGTCGTATGCTGTTCGAAACCGAAAGACACATCCAGACGGCTGTTCACGCGTTCCACAGAGGTTCGTTTTGCGTAGGCGTCCACCCAAGCATAACTCGTGCGGTCAATAGGGGTGAAGACACGACGATCTTCGTCGAGAGGGATGCGTAATCCCTTGGCGACCGGGCAATCGGCGGCCCCTTCACAGGTGATGCCGTATTGCTTGGCCGGGCAACGCTTTTTCAATGTTTCTCGATCCTTTTCAAACCCTCCATTGGTCATTTCTCGTCGGATTCCGGTGGTCGGACAATAGCAATAAACGGTGCCTTTAAAATCATGCGTCACATTTTCCTTATCCATCAGTTGGCGGGTTTCTTCCCCGTCTTTCCACATGTTCCGGATGTCAATGACCGGTTTGATCGTGTGGTCATCGAACAGTCGCTCCATAAGTTTTGTGTCGTCATAGCCACGATCACCGGCAAGGGTGTCTGCCTGCTCCAAGATCCAAGGACGTTCTTTTTCGAGCTCATCGACTAGATCATGACCGGCGTTAATATCCGGCTCCGACGCTTTCGTCACCGAATAAGCCACAGGGAGTTCATACACGGCATCAACGATCAGATGAATGTTGTACCCAAACCATTTCACGACCTTATTCCAAATCGCCCCATCTTCCTTTCGCCCCTTATACGCTTTTTTTCCAAAATCGGCATCGGTATCTCGACGGCCGTCTGGTTCGTCGTTTTTGGCATATCGGTTCGCAAACGATGATACCCCTTTCCCATCGATGGCCAGGGATCTCCCGAAATCCGGGACCAACTCATAGAGTTGTTCAACCAGCGTGTCAAAGATATGCTCGATCGCTTCTTCATGCTTTAAAAGCTTTTTCATAAACCGAGAATATGTGGATGCTGGCGGCACTTTCCCATCCTTGAGGCCGCACAAGTTTCGCAGTTGACCATTGCGGCTCAACTCCCGCCGTAGGGATTCCATCGATCCGTGTTCAAACACTACACCGGCAAGTATCGTGTTCCAAACGGCCCGAACAGGATAATCATCCCGCCCTTTGAAGCGCTTCTCTTCCAGCGTTTCCATGAGTGTCTCATCGGGCAAATAATCCAATACTAATCGTAAACGTTCTAAATCACCAAGATCTTCAATATCCGTCCACGAAAATAAATTCATTTGTGGTATAATAGCCATGCAGGTGAAACCTCCTCAGTGTTTGGTTGTTTTTGTCTATAACCATTTTAACGCACTGATGGCGCGGTTTTCACCTGTTTTTTGTATTTTGGGGTCGATATTTCCAAATCGGTAATTACAAGCTCCGCTAAGCCCCGTGAATCCGTTGGGTTTTGGGGGAAAATCTCTTTTTGCGTCCTATTCATCCCTTTCATGGCAAGTGTTTTGGGACAGCGCAATTAGCTCTATAGGATAAATTTATCCAAAAAGGCTTTGATATACAGCACCTTCAAATTCCAAAAATCATTCTCCCTTCATCTATGCCAACCAAATGGACGAACGAGCAATTCACTTTTCTTCTCTTCATCAATAGTGTTATAATATTTCTGCTATATAAAAGTGAAACTTCCATCAGAAACAACCTGATGGTTAATGGATATACCGTACGCTGCGTGACAATACGAGATCATATATTTGGTGTGGAGGTGTAGATTCGTGGAGGATACTTCCATTGATCTTTACGATATAACAATTATTGGAGGCGGACCTGCAGGATTGTTTACTGCTTTTTACGGCGGCATGCGCCAGGCAAAAGTGAAAATCATTGAAAGCATGCCGCAGTTGGGCGGACAACTCTCAGCGCTTTACCCTGAAAAATACATTTATGATGTGGCCGGTTACCCAAAGGTACGCGCACAGGAACTTGTTGATAATTTGGTCGAACAAATGAACATGTTTGATCCAGCCGTCGTGCTCGATCAATCTGTAGAAACCGTCCAGAAGCTGAACGATGAAACATTTCGCATCGAGACCAACGAAGACGTTCATTATTCGCGCACGGTCATCATTGCCGCCGGCGTGGGTGCTTTCCAGCCGCGAAAATTGAAAATCGAAGAAGCAGCCCAATATGAAGGGGGAAACCTTCATTACTTCGTTGACAATCTCGGCGCTTTCAAGAATAAAGATGTCCTTATCTGCGGAGGCGGGGACTCTGCCGTCGATTGGACGCTCATGCTTGCCAACAACGCAAATGTAACCCTTACACACCGAAGGGACAAATTCCGCGCGCATGAACATAGCATTGCCGAATTACAATCAGCGCCCGTCAGAATGCACACCCCCTTTGAAGTAAGCGAACTCCGGGGAGATGGCGAAAACATTAAACAAGTCGTCCTTCAAGAGGTAAAAGGAAGCGACGAAAAAGTAGTCGATGTGGACAACGTCATCGTAAACTATGGGTTCATTTCCTCTCTCGGCCCCATCAAAACGTGGGGGCTCGAGACGACGAAGAACTCGATTCTCGTAAATTCCCGGATGGAGACGAACATTAAAGGCATTTATGCCGCGGGAGACATTACCTCTTATGATGGAAAAGTGAAACTGATTGCCACCGGCTTCGGAGAAGCGCCGATGGCCGTAAGCAACGCTAAGGCCTATATGGACCCTACAGCTCGCCTTCAACCCGGCCACAGCACGCATATGTTCTAGAGGTTAGAGTTGGGAAGTTAGAGGTTAGAGTACTTCCTACGCAAAAAAGTCCGTATGAGGAAACGACTCCCCATACGGACTTTTTTCGTTTAGCAATTTTCCGGTGTGCCTACATTTTCTTTCGTCCGGAATGATGCGCCGCAGCCGCAATTTAAAATCGCATTCGGATTATCCAGCGTAAATCCGCCGCCCATCATATTTTCTTTATAATCAATTACGAGGCCGTGAACGACCGGCTTACTTTCTTTATCGATGAGCACGCCCAAGCCCGATTTATCGAACAGCGCATCATCCTCATTCTTTTCTGCATCAAATCCCAGTCCATACGAAAGGCCGCTGCAACCACCGCCTTTGACTCCAACCCTCAGCATCAAAGAAGGGTCGCCTTCCTCTTCCTTCATGCCGTTAATTTTCGACATTGCCGCATCGGTGATTTCAATCATTGGCTCCTTACCTCCTTCGGATGAATGTCCATGATCTAACATGGGGCATATATCCCCTTATGGATCCTATGACTTTATCATATCATACAATCGCCAAAGGTTAAAAAACACCGAACTCGTTCATGAATATCATTATTTTTTTGCTATGTCCTCTTATCCACATTTGGAGGTGTATCGTGTCGTTTGCAATTCTGTGTGCACGCGATCAACTTCACGGCTGTAATACAATACAAGAGGGTGTTGCATCCCATGTTCTTTTGCCGCTTCCACCATTTGCTTCCGTAAAGTCTCTAAATCGTCTTCCATTTGGTTTGTTGCCACGGCGGACTTCATCGATTAATCCCCTTCCCTGCTATCTTTTATGCTTTGCGTGTATTATGCTCTCTATTTCCTGATAATACCTTAAGATAAACAACAAAGGCAAGTCCTAATTTTGTCGACAAAAATCGCGATCGCACCGATTGCTTTTCTTTGTCCTTTCTCGGATGTATAATAGAATCCAGATAACATGAATTCAAATCAGTGTTTATACATTCACCCAAAGAAGATTTATCCGAGGAGGAATAAAATGGGTACACTAATGCAAGACACAGACCTTCAGGCAATCCGCGAAAAAGTATTACATGGCGAACGCCTTACCATTGAAGATGGCTTGACATTATACCATTCTGCCGATCTGCTCACCGTTGCCCAGCTGGCAAATGAAGTCAACGAGCGAAAAAACGGAGATAACGTTTATTTTATAGAAAACATGTACATTAACCCAACCAACGTATGCGAAGCAAACTGTGCATTCTGCGGGTTTAAGCGAAAGCCCGGCGAAGAAGGCGCGTATACGATGCATGAAGAAGAAATGCTTCAATATGTAAGTGCTCGTTGGAATGACAACATTCGTGAATTCCACATTGTCGGCGGACATAACACCGACGTGCCGTTTGATTATTACTTAAACACCATTCGAGCCTTGAAAAAGAACTACCCGCAAGCAACCGTCAAAGCCTACACTGCAGCGGAAATCGAGTTCTTCGCCCGCCATGCCGGCCTTTCCATGCGGGAGGTCCTGGAGCAGTTGATCGATGCCGGGCTTGATACCCTCCCGGGCGGAGGCGCGGAAATCCTTACCGAGCGCTACCGTGCAAAGATGAGCCCGGAAAAAGCAAGCACCGACGAATGGCTGGAAGCCCATGAAATCGCCCACGACTTGGGATTGAAAACACATGCCACCATGCTCTACGGGTCCATCGATACGTATGAGGAGCGTCTCATTCATATGGACCGCGTCCGCCAGCTGCAAGATCAAACCAATGGCTTTATGGTTTTCATCCCGCTAGCCATGCAACCGCGTAAAAAGAAAGCGGGCCTCGAACGGCGCACATCATCGTTTGATGATATGCGCACGATTGCAATCGCCAGGCTCATGCTTGATAACTTTCAGCACATTAAAGCCTATTGGATCAACATTGGACCACAGCTGACACAAATGGCACTCACATTTGGATCCAGCGACATTCACGGCACGCTGATTGAAGAACGAATTTCCCATTCGGTCGGCGCACTAACGTCTCAAGGAATCACGAGAAAAGAGCTCATCCACTTAATTAAAGGCGCAAATAAAACGCCGGTTGAAAGAGACACCTTCTACAACATTGTAAAAACGTATTAAATCGATCACGACTCCCGGCGCTAGTTTAGCGCCGGTTTTTTTACGCGGCGTTCATTCTTTGAGCTAATTGCGCTGTCCCAAAACACTTGCCATGAAAGGGATGAATAGGACGCAAAAAGAGATTTTCCCCCAAAACCCAACGGATTCACGGGGCTTAGCGGAGCTTGTAATTACCGATTTGGAAATATCGACCCCAAAATACAAAAAACAGGTGAAAACCGCGCCATCAGTGCGTTAAAATGGTTATAGACAAAAACAACCAAACACTGAGGAGGTTTCACCTGCATGGCTATTATACCACAAATGAATTTATTTTCGTGGACGGATATTGAAGATCTTGGTGATTTAGAACGTTTACGATTAGTATTGGATTATTTGCCCGATGAGACACTCATGGAAACGCTGGAAGAGAAGCGCTTCAAAGGGCGGGATGATTATCCTGTTCGGGCCGTTTGGAACACGATACTTGCCGGTGTAGTGTTTGAACACGGATCGATGGAATCCCTACGGCGGGAGTTGAGCCGCAATGGTCAACTGCGAAACTTGTGCGGCCTCAAGGATGGGAAAGTGCCGCCAGCATCCACATATTCTCGGTTTATGAAAAAGCTTTTAAAGCATGAAGAAGCGATCGAGCATATCTTTGACACGCTGGTTGAACAACTCTATGAGTTGGTCCCGGATTTCGGGAGATCCCTGGCCATCGATGGGAAAGGGGTATCATCGTTTGCGAACCGATATGCCAAAAACGACGAACCAGACGGCCGTCGAGATACCGATGCCGATTTTGGAAAAAAAGCGTATAAGGGGCGAAAGGAAGATGGGGCGATTTGGAATAAGGTCGTGAAATGGTTTGGGTACAACATTCATCTGATCGTTGATGCCGTGTATGAACTCCCTGTGGCTTATTCGGTGACGAAAGCGTCGGAGCCGGATATTAACGCCGGTCATGATCTAGTCGATGAGCTCGAAAAAGAACGTCCTTGGATCTTGGAGCAGGCAGACACCCTTGCCGGTGATCGTGGCTATGACGACACAAAACTTATGGAGCGACTGTTCGATGACCACACGATCAAACCGGTCATTGACATCCGGAACATGTGGAAAGACGGGGAAGAAACCCGCCAACTGATGGATAAGGAAAATGTGACGCATGATTTTAAAGGCACCGTTTATTGCTATTGTCCGACCACCGGAATCCGACGAGAAATGACCAATGGAGGGTTTGAAAAGGATCGAGAAACATTGAAAAAGCGTTGCCCGGCCAAGCAATACGGCATCACCTGTGAAGGGGCCGCCGATTGCCCGGTCGCCAAGGGATTACGCATCCCTCTCGACGAAGATCGTCGTGTCTTCACCCCTATTGACCGCACGAGTTATGCTTGGGTGGACGCCTACGCAAAACGAACCTCTGTGGAACGCGTGAACAGCCGTCTGGATGTGTCTTTCGGTTTCGAACAGCATACGACACGCGGGTTGAAAAAGATGGGGAACAAAACAGGGCTTGCCCTTGGCATCATGCTTGCGATAGCCTTGGGGCGAGTGAAAGAAGGCCAACCCGAAAAAATGCGGAGCCTTGTTTCCTAGGCCGCAAACATGTAGACAACATGATTTTTAAAAATCCCCCTTGTGGACAACAGGAGACGTATGTCTTTTGGGAGGGGATAAACACATCCATATCGGAATTTTGTGTATGTCTCGCTCAATTTGAGCTAAGAGCATTCACTTTGCGGGGGAACATCCGCTCTATTTTTTTATCCCTAACCTCAAAAGATGCTACAGCGCAAAAAGCTCTCTTTTTCTAAAGAGTGTAAGGAAGCCAAAAACGTGTTATGATGAAAGGTAGACTGTTTAATTGTAAACTTCGGTCCCATAAGGGGCGTCATCATAATAGAAAGGGTCGATATCATTTGATTAGTTGCGAAAACATCGGTTTACGTTACGGCGACAAAAAGCTTTTTGATGAAGTAAATATTCAGTTCAATCCGGGAAACTGCTATGGTTTGATCGGCGCAAACGGTGCCGGAAAATCGACATTCCTGAAAATTCTTTCCGGTGAGCTTGAAGCGCAAACAGGGGAAATCCACATTGGAAAAAATCAACGTATGGCCGTCTTGAAACAAGACCATTATGCGTACGAAGGATTTGAAGTGCTTGAAACAGTTATCATGGGGCATACGCGCCTGTATGAAGTGATGAAGGAAAAGGACGCCATTTATATGAAACCGGACTTCTCCGATGAGGACGGCATGCGTGCGGCCGAACTCGAAGGGGAATTCGCAGAATTAAACGGCTATGATGCCGACAACGAAGCGGCCTCCCTCCTCAATGGACTCGGCATCACAACCGACCTGCATCACAAACAGATGTCCGAACTCGCCGGTTCCGAGAAAGTGAAAGTGCTGCTTGCGCAAGCACTGTTCGGCAACCCCGACATTTTGCTTCTCGATGAGCCGACAAACGACCTGGACATCAAAGCTATTCAATGGCTGCAAGAATTCCTGATTAATTTTGAAAACACGGTTATTGTCGTTTCCCACGACCGCCATTTCTTAAATAGTGTCTGCACGCATATCGCGGACATTGATTACGGCAAAATCGAACTGTTTGTCGGAAACTATGATTTTTGGCATGAATCCAGCCAACTGGCCCGGCAAATGGCAAAAGAACAAAACAAGAAAAAAGAAGAAAAAGTGAAAGAGTTAAAAGCATTTATCGAACGGTTCAGTGCCAACAAGTCCAAATCCAAACAGGCCACATCAAGAAAGAAGACATTGGAAAAAATCGAACTGGACGACATCAAACCCTCTTCCCGACGCACGCCGTATATTAATTTTAAGCCGGATAGAGAAATAGGCAATGATTTGCTTACCGTCGAAGGGCTTTCAAAAACCATCGATGGGAATAAAGTGTTGGATAACGTCAGCTTCAGGCTTGAACCAGGAGAAAAAGTTGCATTTGTCGGCGACCAGGAAGTAGCAAAAACAACGCTATTCCAAATTCTTGCCGGAGAACTTGAACCGGATGAAGGCTATTATAAATGGGGCGTTACAACAAGCCAAGCATATTTTCCAAAAGACAATACAGCGTATTTTGAAGGGACGAACAAAAACCTTGTTGATTGGCTCCGCCAATATTCCGATGATGAAAATGAAACGTATATTCGCAGCTTCTTAGGGCGAATGCTATTCAGCGGAGAAGAAGCATTGAAAAAAGCATCTGTCCTTTCCGGAGGCGAAAAAGTTCGTTGCATGCTTTCAAAATTGATGCTTAGCGGTGCTAACGTATTAATTTTGGATGAACCGACCAACCATTTGGACCTTGAATCCATTACCGCTTTGAACAATGCTTTGATTGAATTTGACGGTTCCGTGCTCTTCTCCTCCCATGACCATCAATTTATCGAAACGATTGCGAATCGCATTATCGAGTTCACGCCAGAGAAGGTCATGGACAAAAAGCAAACGTATGAAGATTATTTGGCCGATATGAATTTAATCAATCAATGAATGAATACAAAACCCGGGGCATAAATAGAGCTCCGGGTCTTTCATGTTGGATAAACTCCTGTACATTTAGGCACCCTAAACCCAAAACTTTTGTTGATGTTTCTAAAAGTGAGGGTTCGTTAATGATGAAAATAAAGGCAATCATCAGTATCTGTTTTCTGATCAGCCTGCTGGCAATGCCAACATTGGTTCAGAGCGCCGAGGAGCAGTCCCCCTCGATTCAAAAACCGAAACCGTTTGTGGAAGATACCTTCTTGGAGGACAAGCATGGTCTTATTCTGTCGCTCAAGGCTGTCCAGGAATGGACCCATCAATTTCTCGATGTTGAAGAAGGCGAAGTAGACACGGAAACCGGCGCCCATATTGTAGAAGAGCTCCA
Organism: Salicibibacter halophilus; assembly: GCF_006740705.1. Lineage (GTDB taxonomy): Bacteria > Bacillota > Bacilli > Bacillales > Marinococcaceae > Salicibibacter > Salicibibacter halophilus. The sequence goes on from NZ_CP035485.1 coordinate 1,862,696, forward strand.
ATATTATTTTACCGAAGAAATGGCATTAAACATTTACAATCAATTTCATCGTCCGCATTTAGCGGAATACGAGGAAATTGATGACTATATAGAGGTTGATTCCCTAGTGCACCGGGATGTTGAGCAATTAAAGATTGATCATAACGACGATCAAATGATCGTCCACATGCAAACATCTTCTGTAGAGGATGGTGCCGGAAACCGGGCCCACTTCGATGAGACGTTTACCTTTTCCTATGATGAAGATCGGGAGGTTTACGTCATTGCAGGGATGGAGTCTGAGCAAACATTGTGACGCATATTGGACGCAGCCCGGGCATAGGCTCCCTAATTCTCCGTCACTGTTTCCGTGATGTGCACATCCCTTTTAGCCATCGCTTCGATATAGCTAGCCCCGGGTACGATTTGCTCTGGGGGAAAAACACCCCGTTTTTGGATTTCTCCGGAAGCGGCCATTTGCGCAACTACGGAGATTGTATTGGCTGTCGCCCTTGCCATCGCTGTAACACCACTTTCCCGGTCTTTCAACGTAATCATTTCATAGGTATAGGCTGAGGATTTTCCTGCACGCAATCCTTCGACCAGTACGCGCAAGAGAACAGCATCGTCTTTTTCTTTTAAATCAACGATAGGATCCAGCGTTTTTAAAAGAACGGTCCTGGGGTTAATGTTTTGTCCATTCACATCGACGGAATAATTCTTGTCCGTTAAATTCAAATCCACGAGAAGTTTAAACTTTTCAGCATGGCCGGGATAGCGAATGGTTTTATATTCTAACGTATCTAAATTCGGAAAAGAGCGGCTTAACGTTGATGTTCCACCTGAAGTATGAAAAGCTTCCAACGGGCCAAAGCGATCAAAATATATCTTCTCAATTTCAGTTAGGGAAGAGATGCGCTGTTTGTTCCCGTTACGAATAATGGAGGCAGGGTCCGTGTAATGATCAAGCAACCCTTCCATGGAAAACACATGATTATATTCCAAAGGAGGTTCCGGCCGCACGGGAATGCCGCCTACATATAACTTAATCGCTTGTCCGCGGTCGAGTTTTTCCATCCCATACCCCGATAAAATATTGATCATGCCAGGGGCTACTCCAAGGTCGGGAATAATCGTCACGCCTCTTTGCCGGGCATTTTTATCCTTCATTAACACTTGATCCGTCACATTTCCAATGTGCCCTCCCAAGTCCACACAATGGACGCCCGCTTCAATAGCAGCTTCCACAACAATTGTATTAAATGAATAAAAGAGGGCATTAATCACCACATCATAGCAGGCCATGAACGTGGATAATTCCGTTGGATCACTTGCATCCACACGGTATCCGTTCAACATTTGCACATTTAGTTGACGACATACGAACTCCACGCGGTTGAGATCAATATCGGCAAGCGCTACCGCTTCCACACCGGAACTGTTCACAAGGTCTCTTGCCACTTCTTTTCCCATTAAACCAGCACCGAGAACTGCAATCTTCAATCGATGTGACCTCCTTTGCCATACAGATTACGGCAGCCTCAATACTTTTATGTTATGACATGGATGCCTTACGCATGTCATCGATGGTTTTCCGATAAGCAACATAAGGTTCTTCTTCGCATTTCACATCAATGACGGTTGTTTTCCCGAATTGCAACGCATCCTCTAAAGCGGCTCGGAAATCTTCCCCGGTTTCAACATTATATCCGTTGGCCCCCATGGCCTCTGCCATCTTTGCAAAATCTACACTTCCGAGGTCGGTGCCAATGACTTTCTCCGGATAATGCATTTCTTGATGCATACGGATCGTTCCATACATCTGATTATTAAATACGATACAAATAACCGGGATATCTTCTCTAATGGAGGTTTCAATTTCCTGCATTGTCATCATAAATCCCCCGTCCCCGCATAAAGCAACGACTGGTTTTTCCTGAGCGAACATCTTCGCCCCCACCGCCGCCGGCAACCCATATCCCATAGCTCCATTTGCCGGTCCAATAAAGGAGTTGGGGCGTTTCAAACGAAAAAGCCCGTTCACCCATGTGGCGTAATTCCCGGCATCATTCGTCAAAACCGCTTCATCGGGCAAACGGTTATAGAGTGTTTCGACAACAGAGGTGTAGATGGAATCATCCCCGGGTTTTTCGACGATACGGTCAAAAGATTGCTTACATGTCTGTAGCCAATTTTCCCACGTTTGCTGGAATGGAAGTTCCGTAAACGTTTCCAAAGCCATTTTCAAGTCGGCGACGATACCAAGATCGGGGGCATATACCATTCCGATCGTATTAGGGTCAACATCAACATGGATAAGTGACTGCTCCCACCCAAGGAGCGTATAGTTTTGGGAGGTCGCTTCCGATAGACGTGTCCCCAGCGCAATCACGAGGTCCGCTTCCTGAAAATGTTTAACCAGTGAACGCGCGGCTCCTAATCCCATGTTCCCCACATAGTTCGGATGGTGGTTATCAATAAGGTCTTGCCTGCGAAAACCTGCAATGACAGGAATCGAATATTTTTCTGCGAAGAGGCGTAAAGCTTCTTCGGCACCGGACAATTGAACGCCTCCTCCCGCTATGATGATCGGTTGTTTTGATTGTTGCAACAATTCTTGGAATTTATCGGCTTCTTCGCGGGAAGGTGCCGGTTTGGGTTTATGTGCAGAAGGGCCAAAGGTCATTAACGCTTCATCTTTCAGCATATCTTCCGGCAAAGAAACAAGCACAGGGCCCGGACGACCGGTTCGCGCGACCCGAAAAGCTTTTTGCACCAACTCCGGCACCCGCCGCGCATCCGTGATTTCTGTCGTCCACTTCGCCATCGCTTGAAAGCTGCGGTCAAAATCCACTTCTTGAAAGCCTTCTCTTCCCAGGACTTCTCTTTGTACCTGTCCCAGAAAAACGACAAGCGGCGTAGAGTCTTGATAAGCCGTATGTATAGCGATAGAAGCGTTTGCTGCTCCAACCCCCGGGTGGCCATAACAACGCCCGGTTTGCCGCTTGCTTTTGCATATCCTTCTCCCATAAAACCGGCACCGCCTTCATGGCGGTTTGCTATGAGCTGGATGGAGGTTTGCTGCTCCAAGGCATCCAAAACAGCAAGAAAGCTTTCTCCGGGGACGTTAAAAACGCGCTCCACCCCTTCAATTTGCATACATTCAACGACCGCTTCTCCACCTGTCATTGTTTTTTGATACCGTGTGTTCATGTTTCAACACTTCCTTCCTGCATAGCTTCGTATTGCCGATGCAAATCCAAGACAGCGGCGAGCAATGCGTTAGTCGCTTTTCCTTTATATTGACGGGCGATTAATGCCTCCGCTTCATCTAAACCCGTCTTTAAGCTAATGCCTTTTAAAAGATCATGAATGTATTGACGACCGTGATCGGTCGCCAACGTGCAAGAAGCTTCCAAAATGACCCCGTGTTCCCGGTCCACTTCTGCTGTGATGGTCAATGAGTCAAAAACACTTTTGGCTGCCATCCCTTGCGGAAGTTTCGCGTGTCCGGCAATAAAACATGTATGTTCAGTCGCCATAATTATCTTCCCCTTGCTGTGCGAGGGTTGCAAGTGTCCGAACCATCACCCCGGTGCCGCCTTTGGGGCCTAATGGGGTCTCACGCTCTAAATATGCGGTGCCGGCAACATCCAAATGGATCCACGGAAGCCCATGAATGAATGAACCGATAAAAAGCCCTGCCGTAATGGTTCCTGCTTCACGTCCGGGAGCATTATTTAAATCGGCCACATCGCTGGAACGCACCATTTCTTCATAACGCGGATGGGTAGGAAAACGCCAAACATGCTCCCCTGCTTCTTCCGCGCTCTTTTCAAACACCTCATATAATGCATCATCATTGGATAAGGCCCCTGTCATGACGTCCCCCAATGCCACGACACATGCACCTGTAAGGGTTGAAATATCCACAATTTTACCCGCGCCCAAATGCCGTGCATAAGCTACGCCATCCGCAAGGATCAAACGCCCTTCCGCATCTGTGTTGTTCACTTCAATCGTCTGCCCATCAAACGTCTGCAGCACATCTCCCGGTTTCATTGCTGAACCATTAATGAGGTTTTCTGTTGCAGGAATGACAGCCATCACATTTTTTTGCGGTTGCATTTGGCCGATCGCCTCAAAGGCACCGAGCACAGCTCCCGCTCCACCCATATCCGATTTCATCGTTTTCATCCCATGGCCGGGTTTTATGGAGTATCCGCCGGAATCAAAAGTAATGCCTTTCCCGACGAATGCCAAAGGATTCCCCCACGTTTCTTCTCCTTGATAGCGCAAGATAATCATTTGCGCCGGTTGATCCGAACCGCGATTTACCGCAAGCAGCGCATGCATCCCCAAGGAACGCAGTTCATTAATATCCAGAATTTCAGCTGACACCTTCTCATGTCGGTTAGCCAGTGCTTCCGCTTCTTCTGCCAACGCGGCAGGCGTTAAATCATTGGCGGGGATGTTAACGAGTGTCCGTGCCAAATTCACTCCCTGGCCAAAGGCCCGCCCCTGATGGATGCCCGTTCGCACTGCTTCCGATTCGCCACTTTGAATGTAAATTGTATACGTAAAGTTCCGTTGCTCCTCTTTTTTTGTTTTATAAATATCAAAGCGATACGGTGCTGTTAATGCTGCGTCCGACCATGCCTGCGTGACGACTTCTTCATCGAAACCGGCCTCCTGGGCGCAAAAGGTATCCAACAAGACACCGACCTTCACCGCTTTTTGGTCATGTACAGCTTTCACCGCGGCACCAAAAGCATCCTTCAAGTCAGCAAATGTACGGTCGCCATCAGAGCCAAGTCCAACAAAGATCAACTGCTGAAGATGTTCTCCATCGTCTAAAACAGTCATGTTGGTCACTTCTGCTTCCTTTGATTTGATGGCTCCATCGGTCCATTGCTTGTTCAATGCCGCAACCATTGACTTGCTCCCTTTTTCCAATTCTTCCGGGAGTTCATCATCCTCTTCGCGCACACCGATTACAAGAACCTGATCAGTGCTTTTTTTCGTCCATTTTTTTTCGACAGCAAACAATGTTCCCGCCTCCGTTCTTTCCCATTCCGATTAAAGCCGATCAAGACAGCAGACCAGCTCTCTCTTAAATAATACCTTCTTTTTTGAGCACCTGTAAACTTTCTTCATCCATTCCGAATTCTCCTGCCAATACTTCTTCCGTATTTTCCCCCAGAACCGGAGGTGCTTGATCGATAGGCAAGGTTTCTTCGTTTGCTCGAATAGGGTTTCGTACGAATTTCACTTCCCCCAATGTTTCGTGTTCTCCTTTCTTCACCATTTCCCGGTGTTGAACTTGGGGATGTTCGAATACCTGCTCAATGTTATTTACGGCACCACATGGAACCCCGTGTTCGCTTAGCAGATCCTCCCATTCTGCCGCTGTTTTTTGTGCAAACACTTCTTCAAGCAGAGCACGGAGTTCGTCCCGATGTTCGATGCGGTCACGATTCGTTTGAAAGCGGTTGTCGTCCACCCATTCCGGATGCCCCATTACATTTGCCACCGCCGCGAACATCCGGTCATTGCCGGCAGCGATCATGATCGGATCATCCGCGCACTGGAATGTTTCATACGGCGTAATATTTCCGTGGGCGTTGCCCATTCGCTGAGTGATGTGATTTTTCAAAAGATAACTGCTGGCAATGTTCGCAAGCGAACTGACTTGCACATCTAAAAGAGAGAGGTCAACATGTTGCGCTTCTTGTTCCTGGTCACGAACCCTTAATGCACCCAACAGGCTGATCGCCACGTAATGGGACGTCATAATATCAGCGACGGGAATCCCTACCCGTGTAGGGTCTCCGTCTTTTTGCCCCGTAACATCCATTAATCCACTGACCGCCTGAATGACGGGATCATACCCCGGATGTTTATGCATAGGACCGGTTTGACCGTAGCCGGTAATGGAACAAAGAATGATGTCCGGCTTAATCGTTTTCAACCGTTCGTAACCAAGCCCAAGACGATCCAGCGTTCCGCTTTTAAAATTCTCAACGACAATATCAGCGGTTTTGACGAGCTTTTCAAAAATTTCCCTTCCTCTTTCTGTTTTTAAATGTAGCGTCATCGAGCGCTTATTCCGATTGGCAGCCATGTAGTAAGTGCTTTCTTCACCGACAAACGGATACCAATGACGAATGTCATCACTTCCGCCAGGCTGCTCCACTCGCAAAACATCCGCGCCCATATCGGCAAGAAGCATCGTTCCCAGCGGACCGGCAAGCACACGCGAAAGATCCAGTACTTTTACCCCTTTTAATGCGTTTTCCATTTTGATTTCCCCTTTCTCCATATAGAAAAAAGCGCCGAGCTTCATCGCGAATTGCGGCGCTTTCTTCATCATTGTCTCCCTGTTTGCAGGATTATTTCTACTCTTCAAATGGCCACGCGGGCAGCATTTCCCTCAACGGCTTATCTTCTGTTTCCCCAAGGGCATAACGGGCCTGCATCACGGTATGAATCTCTCGTGTTCCTTCATAGATCACCGGCGCTTTAGAATTCCGCAAGTAACGCTCGACCGGATACTCATTGGAATACCCATACGCCCCGTGGACTTGCACCGCGTCATTAGCTGCTTCATTGGCAAAATTGCAGGCTTGCCATTTTGCAAGTGATGTTTCCCGTGTGTTGCGGACCCCTTTATTTTTTAGCTCACCGGCTTTAAATACGAGCAACCGGCTCATTTGCAGGCCTGCTTCCATTTTCGCAATCATTTGCTGGACAAGCTGGTGTTTGCCGATTTCTTTTCCAAACGTCTTTCTTTCGTGGCAATACGCGACTGATGCCTCCAGGCTCGCCATGATCAATCCGCTTGCGCCTGCAGCTACCGTGAAGCGGCCGTTATCCAAGGCGGACATGGCAATCTTGAAGCCTTCGCCTTCTTCTCCAAGTAAGTTTTCTTTCGGGACTTTCACGTCATCAAAGAAAATTTCTCCAGTATTCCCGGCACGAATGCCCAGCTTTCCTTTGATCGCTTTCGAACTAAATCCTTGCCACTCCCGTTCCACGATAAAGGCGGAAATGCTGCTATGTTTCCCTTCTTTTTCCCCGGTATAAGCAAAGACGAGGAAATAATCGGCAACATCACATAACGAAATCCATGTTTTGGAGCCGTTCAGGATATAATAATCGCCTTCTTTCGTGGCGGTACTGTTCATCGCAGCCACATCCGAGCCAGCATTCGGTTCCGTCAAGCCGAATGCACCGACTTTTTCCCCGGAAGCAAGAGGTTGTAAATATTTTTGTTTTTGCTCTTCCGAGCCCCATTGCAGAATCGTCATACTATTCAAACCGGTGTGGACCGAAGCTGCCGTCCGAAAGGTTGTGTCTCCCCGCTCCAGCTCTTCGCAAACGATGGCAAGCGTATTATAATCCATGCCGCTTCCGCCGTATTTTTCCGGAATACAAATACCCATTAGGCCCAGCTCTGCCATTTTATCCAAAATGCTATGTTCAAAATGCCCTTGTGCATCCCATTCAGCTATATTCGGCATAATTTCGGCATCGACAAATTGGCGAACTGTCTTTTGTACCATTTGTTGCTCTTCCGTTAATGCAAAATCCATAACACATGCCCCTCTCCCTTAATAATCATGCAGAACGTTAGAATAACTTTGTTTTCAACCAAACATTGCGGCAAAGGCAAAGTTGTACTTATGCAGGTAAGAAAGTTGGTCTATATTTTTCTTACCTGCTAAAAAAAGCCAGTCTACTCCCTGTGAAGTAAACTGGCTTTTAACCTTAGAACCCATCCGGGCGTTGGATGAGATAAGATCTTAACAGTTCTTGATAAAAAGTCTATCATTGCAAGCGATTTCCGTCAACATGAACATTTAAAGAGCTTTTTGCGCTGTAGCATCTTTTGAGGTTAGGGATAAAAAAATAGAGCGGATGTTCCCCCGCAAAGTGAATGCTCTTAGCTCAAATTGAGCGAGACATACACAAAATTCCGATATGGATGTGTTTATCCCCTCCCAAAAGACATACGTCTCCTGTTGTCCACAAGGGGGATTTTTAAAAATCATGTTGTCTACATGTTTGCGGCCTAGGAAACAAGGCTCCGCATTTTTTCGGGTTGGCCTTCTTTCACTCGCCCCAAGGCTATCGCAAGCATGATGCCAAGGGCAAGCCCTGTTTTGTTCCCCATCTTTTTCAACCCGCGTGTCGTATGCTGTTCGAAACCGAAAGACACATCCAGACGGCTGTTCACGCGTTCCACAGAGGTTCGTTTTGCGTAGGCGTCCACCCAAGCATAACTCGTGCGGTCAATAGGGGTGAAGACACGACGATCTTCGTCGAGAGGGATGCGTAATCCCTTGGCGACCGGGCAATCGGCGGCCCCTTCACAGGTGATGCCGTATTGCTTGGCCGGGCAACGCTTTTTCAATGTTTCTCGATCCTTTTCAAACCCTCCATTGGTCATTTCTCGTCGGATTCCGGTGGTCGGACAATAGCAATAAACGGTGCCTTTAAAATCATGCGTCACATTTTCCTTATCCATCAGTTGGCGGGTTTCTTCCCCGTCTTTCCACATGTTCCGGATGTCAATGACCGGTTTGATCGTGTGGTCATCGAACAGTCGCTCCATAAGTTTTGTGTCGTCATAGCCACGATCACCGGCAAGGGTGTCTGCCTGCTCCAAGATCCAAGGACGTTCTTTTTCGAGCTCATCGACTAGATCATGACCGGCGTTAATATCCGGCTCCGACGCTTTCGTCACCGAATAAGCCACAGGGAGTTCATACACGGCATCAACGATCAGATGAATGTTGTACCCAAACCATTTCACGACCTTATTCCAAATCGCCCCATCTTCCTTTCGCCCCTTATACGCTTTTTTTCCAAAATCGGCATCGGTATCTCGACGGCCGTCTGGTTCGTCGTTTTTGGCATATCGGTTCGCAAACGATGATACCCCTTTCCCATCGATGGCCAGGGATCTCCCGAAATCCGGGACCAACTCATAGAGTTGTTCAACCAGCGTGTCAAAGATATGCTCGATCGCTTCTTCATGCTTTAAAAGCTTTTTCATAAACCGAGAATATGTGGATGCTGGCGGCACTTTCCCATCCTTGAGGCCGCACAAGTTTCGCAGTTGACCATTGCGGCTCAACTCCCGCCGTAGGGATTCCATCGATCCGTGTTCAAACACTACACCGGCAAGTATCGTGTTCCAAACGGCCCGAACAGGATAATCATCCCGCCCTTTGAAGCGCTTCTCTTCCAGCGTTTCCATGAGTGTCTCATCGGGCAAATAATCCAATACTAATCGTAAACGTTCTAAATCACCAAGATCTTCAATATCCGTCCACGAAAATAAATTCATTTGTGGTATAATAGCCATGCAGGTGAAACCTCCTCAGTGTTTGGTTGTTTTTGTCTATAACCATTTTAACGCACTGATGGCGCGGTTTTCACCTGTTTTTTGTATTTTGGGGTCGATATTTCCAAATCGGTAATTACAAGCTCCGCTAAGCCCCGTGAATCCGTTGGGTTTTGGGGGAAAATCTCTTTTTGCGTCCTATTCATCCCTTTCATGGCAAGTGTTTTGGGACAGCGCAATTAGCTCTTAAACAAACGTTTGATGAACAAATCATCCATTCCTCATGTACGTACCCGTACAAACAGTAACCGCCGGCCCTTTCATCCATACGTGATTGTCTTTCGACGACCACCTGATCGTCAAATCACCACCGGGCAAATGGACAACAATCGGTTCATCTCTTTTTAGTTTTCCATTTAATACAGCTGCCACAACTGCGGCGCAAGCACCGGTTCCGCACGCTTGCGTCACGCCGCTCCCGCGCTCCCAAACGGCAAAATCAATTTCCGACGGATTTTCGATGGAAATAAATTCAACATTTGTACCTTCCGGAAAAATATCTGCCTTCTCTACGAGAGGACCTACGGTTTCAAGCGGGGCATCTTCAAGTGTGTCCACAAAGAAGACAGCATGAGGATTTCCCATGGAGAGCGCGGTGAAGGTGTGATCAGCCCCATCGATATGTTCCGTCGCATCGATGACGTTCTCCTCGAGTGCGCCGTCCTTGCCGCGCATCGGCACGTCCTTTCGTTTAAGTCGGGGGGCTCCCATGTCGACCGTAACTTCAGAGACATCGCCATTTTCACTGGGATGAACGACAGATTCAACGATCCCTCCAAGCGTTTCTATGGAAAACTTATCGTCTTCGATGTATCGATGATCATAAACATATTTGGAAACACAACGCAAACCATTCCCGCAACTTTTTGCCTCCGAACCATCGCTGTTAAACACTCGCATTTTCACGTCCGCAACGTTCGAAGGAAGAATAAGAATCAAGCCGTCCGAACCGATACCGGTATACGGGTTCGCAACTTCGGACGCCAGATTAGGTAAACGCTCCTCATTCGGGATGCTTTCTTTAAAACCATCCACATAAATATAGCTATTACCAAGCCCATGCATTTTCGTAAACTTCACCGTCGGTCCATCCTCACTTTCGCAACCGTTCCGTAGCCCAAAAATAATCGTTATCTGCTTCGGCGATTGTTATTTTATATTGGCAACAAGGCATGATGATATCGGTCTTCACCCCATCAAAAGCATCTTCTAATTGTTTTTTCTTCATATAGGTGAGCACATTTTCAGCGTCGCAATTCGGACATTCCTCAAAATAAATATCATCTTGAATCCGTTCATAAGGCCACGTATTTTCGAAAGGAAGTAACTTCATCGTGATTCCCTCCTTTCTGACAGTATAGCGAAATCATCACTGACGTCAATTATTTCGTGTCTTATTTCCCGGGAAATAGTAGAATTTTGTATAAAATACTCGCAAAATTTATTCGTTGAGTTCTTTTCCCCATGCTTTCCATGTCCATTCTCGAAGGAAATCAGCTGATTAGCCAACTGTTTTCTTTTTTATATTCAAACGTTTCCCTGCATATTCACGAAACCATAATTGGGCGACCAAGACAAAAAAGCACGTATGTACGGTGGCTCCCACTCTACACACGTGCTTTTATTCTATATCATACCTTCTTCTTCAAGAAAAGCATAAATATTGGCGAGCAGATCATCACTATCTGCGCCGGTGATCACTTCACCGTCCACAAGTGCGTAATCATTTTCAGCACAAGTCGTGCAAAATCCGAGGCATCCGTATTCGACCACTTCCAGACCCGGATCTTTTTCCAATGCTTCCAGCACAGGATGGGTTCCGCTAGCCAAGTTACTGATACAGAACTCGACAATGGGAAACATTTCTCTCACCTTTCCTGTTCATTCCTGTTCAAATTCCCATCAACTTGTTAGACATATTCCATTGTCATGGTAGCTTCTTTCCGTGTCAGCGTCAATAGAACGGCCTTGCAACCTTCATTTAGCACCTCATCGACCACAGTGTACTGAAGCCAAAAAAGGTAGCATCGTCAGAATGCTATCTCCCAAAGAGGAAGAATAAGGATTTAGCGAAAGCCCTCCATCTGAAACGTTTATTAGCACCCCGGATCCGTGTTTCCTCTCTCTCAGAGGTGCGTTGGAATCTTCATCACACCCCGGATCCATGTTTCCTCCCTCTTAGAGGTGCGTTGGAGCCTTCATCACACCCCGGATTCACATTTTCTCCCTCTCAGAGGTGCGTTGGAGCCCTCATCACACCCCGGATTCACATTTTCTCCCTCTCAGAGGTGCGTTGGAGCCCTCATCTGGAGTTATGTCAATAATACGAGCACAGAAAATTGGTGCCTTTTTAGTCCTCAAGTTTCAAGTTGCTATTTCTGAATCCGCCGCCTTTGACAGCTGCTTCGGTTCGTGGTGTGCATCTGATGGCGGCTGGGAGAAAAAAGCTCATGGGCGCATCAGCCGCATCCGTCAGTGTACCACGAACCGATCGATGCTCCCGATTCGGCGGAGGGGCCCCATCCCCAACCGGTGAATCGGGGCATCGGGCACAGCTGTCAAAGGTAAACTTCACGGCTCCCAGCATAACGATCATATTTGCTATCAGCGTTTTTTCGTTACACCGTCATGTCGCCTCTTTGAGCTTGTCTATACTGCCGGTCGAATTGGTTAGGCGACATATAGCCAATGGTGGAATGGGTACGTTCTTCGTTGTAAAAGCAGGCAATGTACTCCCAAACGCTCATCTTAGCCTCCTCCCGTGTATCGTAGGTTTCATGGGCCAGCAGATCTTTTTCAATGGTAGCGTGAAAAGACTCGATGCACGCATTGTCATAACAATCGCCTTTCCGGCTCATACTTGTGAGCATGCCGTGTTCCTGGAGAATAGCCTGATAGGCATGGGAGGCATATTGGCTCCCCCGGTCTGAGTGGTGGATGAGTCCCTCTTGCGGAGGTTGAAGGCGCATCGCCCGATGTAAGGCAGTTATGGCCAGTTCTTTCGTGAGACGGTGACTGATATTCCAGCCAATGATCTTACGAGAAAATAAGTCCATCACCGATGCCAGGTAAAGCCAGCCTTCCCGGGTCCAGATATAGGTGATATCCGCCACCCAAGCCTCGTTGGGATGATCTGTATGAAAATCCCGTTGAAGCAGGTTGGGATACACCGGGTGATCATGATTGGAATCGGTTGTCTTTTTCCCTTTCTTCATGGCGGTCTTTGGGCGAAGATCATATTCTCGCATATAATTCGACACCGTTTTCTGAGTGACTGTAAAGCCGTGTTTATGCAGTTCCCTCGTTATCCGCGGACTCCCAAACGTTTTCCGGAATTGGATAAAGATTTGCTCGATGGCCTCAACGATGGTTTCTTTTCGCTGTTTTTGCGGGCATTGCGGGCGGTTGCGCCATTCGTAATAGCCGCCTCTGGAAACACCTAAAACCTCGCACATCTTCGCCACACGAAACTCTTGTCGGTGTTCCTCGATGAAGTGGTAGATCACTCCTGGTTTTTGGCGAAGAAGGCCGCTGCCTTTTTTAGAATCGCCACTTCTTCTTCCAATTCCTCAATTCTTTTCACGTCCCGTTGATGTTGCTCTTCCGCTGGCGTGAGATAACCGCTTCCGAAAAGGGAGTCCCCCTTATCCTCACGATAATTTCTCACCCAATTTTCCAGCGTGCTAGCGGAGATTCCATGCTCTCTCGCGACATCTGCTCTTTTTTTACCCTCATGAACGATAAGTTTCACCGCATACCGTTTAAATTCTATATCATGATGTTGCAAAATAGGCACACTCCTTTAGATCCATTTTAACAATGCACCAATTTTGTGTGTCCAACTTTTATTCTACTTCCACATCACACCCCGGATCCATGTTTCCTCCCTCTCAGAGGTGCGTTGGAGCCCTCATCACACCCCGGATTCGTGTTTCCTCCCTCTCAGAGGTGCGTTGGAGCGTAAAAGCGAGTTTTTGCTAATGTGAATTATTTCACCAAAATAAGTTCCGCTTTCGCCTAATAATATTTAAAATTTTACCCGTGCACCTCTCTTTTTTTCTCAAAACATTCACTTCTTTCCTCATGCCCACGCGATTGTTGTTTTCTGTCCTCTTAATCGTTATAATTTAAAGAGTGTGTGCATGAACGTCTCACAACAATAACTATGCTTTTGGGTATATTTTGTAATACTGAGCGTACTCGTGCATTTTTACCAAAAGGAGTCCATAAGCATGCGAAAACTTGTAATAGTGGGCGGCGGTTACGGCGGGATGAAGGTCATGCAGCAATTAAACACCAAGGACTTGCCTTCCGACTATGAGATCATTCTTGTAGATAAACTGCCCTATCATTGTCTCAAAACCGAATATTATGCATTGGCTGCAGGCACGGAATCGGATCATGAAATCCGTGTGCCTTTTCCAAAACATGTTCGCCATCACTTCGGAAACGTGCAAAATATCGACCTTTCGGAGAAAAAAATCACGTTGGCCACAGATCAAAAGAATGACACCTTGGAGTATGATAAACTCGTGATCGGACTCGGAGCGACTGACAAGTACCACGGGGTTCCGGGAGCGAAAGAACATACATTTAGCATTCAAAGCATGGAAAATACCCGGCGTACATATGAAGCCATCAGCAACCTCCCCCCTCATTCCAGTGTTTCCGTTGTTGGCGCGGGGTTGTCGGGGGTGGAACTGGCAGCAGAGTTACGGGAAAGCCGGCATGACCTTAACATCCGGCTTTTCGACCGCGGCGAAACCATTTTACCGATGTTCCCAAGACGGCTGAGTTCATATGTAACCTCCTGGTTTCAAAAACATGATGTGGAAATCGTTAGCAATTCCAACATTACTCGTGTTTCTGCCGATGCACTTTACAATCATGATGAACGAATCAAAGCCGATGCAGTGATCTGGACTGCAGGTGTACAACCCTCTAACGTCACTCGTGATTTGGACGTTGAAATGGACGAAAAAAAACGCATTATCCTCACTA